>JAHENF010000005.1:83452-102941 GCA_024643255.1 Ilumatobacteraceae bacterium | reverse complement strand
CACGTACGGCTTCGACACGGCGAAGAGTTGCGGCTGAGTGGCCGGAGTTGCGCATTCCACGGCGACCGCCTGGCCACCGGGGATCTGCACGGACACGCCCACCTGGGTCGGTGCGAGGTCGGCGGGGACGGTGTTGCCCGCAATCGACTCGAACTCGGCCGCGATGGTCCGGTAGTCCGGCTTGTAGTTGAGGTTGAGCGCCCCTGGCACCCCTGGGTCGTTGCCGACGAAGCGGTACACGTTGGCGCAGATACCCGACGGGGTCGGGCAGTTGATGCGGTCGGTCGACGGCATGAGCACGTCGAACAGGCCGTTGTAGTCGGACTCGACCGTCTGGACGAGCCGGTTCTTGTAGTCGTAGATGCCGACGGGGGCGAACGGGACGCCTGCCTTCTCGCCATAACTGAACGACTGTGGGTTGCTCGAGAAGTTCAGGTCGTCGACGAGCAGACCCCAGAAGTGACCGGGGATCGGCACGTCGGTGAAGACGTTGAACAACGGAGCCGTCGACTTGCCATTGGCCAGCGGCACCAGCTTGGTGTCGCAGATCGGCTTCTGCATGCCCTCGTAGGGAGAGCCGCCGATGTCGACGAACGTCGGGTTGTACGTCGCGTCGGGTCCATCAGGAAGGATGCCTTCGACGTCGACGGTGTGCAGCGCACCGGCGCAGGCCGGCGGCGGGACGGCGGGGGCGATGAATTCGTCACCGTTGCCGATGTTGATGTCTTCTTCACGAGTGAACTTGTAGAACGGCTTGCCGTGAATGCCGTCGTTCGGGACGGCGATGTGGACGAGGTAGTCCGACGCACCGGGCAGAGTCTCGAACTCCGCCGCAGTGTTGTCCGGCTTCAGGCAGACCGGCGCGTCGACCGGGGCCGCTGGATCGAGATGGTTCGGGGCGAAGCAGCCGTCACCGAAGCCGAAGTTGCCGTCGACGGTGGAGTAGCCGTTCTGGAACTGGATACCCATCAGGGGCGCCTCGAAGCAGTCGGTCGCCGAGTTCGTGATCTCCTGGTCGGCCGGGTAGGCCAACGGGGTGCCATCGACACTACGCGGGACGCAGTCACCGTCCGCGTTGGCGTTGTTGTCGGCGCCGGGCGCAGCCCACGTCTCGGTGAGGTAGGTGTTCAGCTTCTGGCCGAACTTGTAGGAACCGTCCGCGTTGAGTTCGTAGTACCCGTCGGCATCACAGGGCGCACCAGCGTTGGTGCCACAGTCGACCGGCTCGTAGAGCTCGACGGTGAGATCGGGAACGCCGGGCTGCCAGTCCTCGACCGCCGCGTAGCGTGGATCGAGTTCGTTGCGGGTCGTGTCGTAGGACACGCTGCCGACGATGCCGCCGTTCTGCGGGTCGACACCGTTGGTCTTGTTCAGCGGGTCGTACGAGTGCACGCCCCAGTCGAGCGTGCCCGACAGGCCGATGATCGGCAGCGTGTTCACGTCCACGCCGGCGCCGAGCACCGTCGTCGGGGTCGGCTGGTTGTCGGCCTGATAGGTGACACCGGTGGTGTAGTACAGGTCGTTGTAGGCCTCCATGACCAGCCACTGGGTCATCGGGTAGCCGCTCTCGAAGTAGTAGCGGCCGCAGGCATCGGTGCCGACGACGTTCGTGCCACGGTCCATCAAGGTGTTCTCACGCCGACGAAGCGTGATCGTGTAGTTGGGAACGCCGGTTTCACCTTCGTTGGCCTGCGGGCACCCGTCGTTGTTGACGTCGGTCCAGTCCATCCGACCGTTGCGGTTGGCGTCGTTGAACACGAAGCCGCTGTACTGCGCCCACCAACCGTTCAGCGCCAGCAGGCCCATGTCGACCAGCTCGCCATTGGTGACCGTGACGTTCTGTAGGTTGAGGATGTAGTCCTGCGGCTCGTCCCACCACGTCAAGGTGTAGGTACCGTCGGGCACGTTCTGGATGTCGAAGACACCGTCAGCGTTGGCCTGACCGGTCCACACGGCGGTGTCACCGGCGCTGAGATCAGACAGCGAGACCCATGCGTTCGCGATGGGCTTGTCGGGCTTCGCTCCGGTCATCGGCTCACCACCGATGGAACCACCGAGGGCCGGCACGTAGGTCTTGTAGGCCTCGACGGTGCCCGTGATGCTGCCGGTGACGGTGGCGTCAACGAGCTGGTCGGTCGGCTGGACGTAACCGAAGATGATCGCCGGGAAGGGCTCGCCGGCGACGACGAACTCGGTGTCGAGGCCCGTCGCGCCTTCCATCACCCACGAGTCCCAGTCGTGGTTGCCCTCGAGGGTGGTCGTCTGGATGAAGTTCGTGGCGTCGGGCGGGGTGACGGTCAACGTGAAGCGGTTGGTGCCGAGATCGGGGATCTTCACCTTGCCCTCGATGGCCGCGCCGTTCGGGACCAGGGCCATGTTGTAGTCGAGGGCACCGTTGGGCGGAATCTCCGCTCCGTTCAGTGGGTACATGCTGCGGGGAGCGCCAGGGATGGCTTCGCCGGTGTCGGGGTCGAAAGCCGGGAACGTCGGCTCGTTCGGGCAAGCGCCCGAGGCGTCGATCGGCGCGGTGACGCCGACATCAATGCCGTTGTTGACGACGTAGCAGTAGCTGAGGCACACGCCGTTGCCGCACAGGGGGCTACCGAAGACGTCGGTGGTGACCTCGCCCAGGGTGTCGCGCACGACACCGGAGAATCCGGCGAGACCGTGCTCGGCCGGAAGATCGGGGGCGCCGTTGACCGGCGAGATGTCCTCGAAGACCGCAGCCTGGACCGTGGTGGTCGGCAGTGGCGGCTCGGTGACCTGGACAACGACCTGGTCGGTGTCCGAGAGCGGCATCGTGAAGTGCTGTCCATCGAGCTTGAAACCTTCGGCCTGCACCGAGATCAGGTAGCGGCCGTCGGGGAGGTCGAAACCGCCGCCGGCGAAGTCGGACTGATCGCCCTGCGTGACGACCGGGCTCTTACTTGCGATGCCCATGGACGTCCAATTGCAGGAGTCGGGGTAGCCGGGCTGACCGGCAGGGGGGACATACGAGGGTGAACAACCGTCGCTCGGCGAGCGCTGCTCGGTCGTACCCGTGTTGTCCTCGTTGATGATGTACTGGAAATTCGGGAGTGCAGTGTTCGTGCCATCATCGACGATCACGCTGAAGTTGGCGTCCGACAGGGTGTTCGTCGTCGCCGCCTGGACGATCGACGCGGGACCGGTGTCGATCACGGCGAACACGGTGCCGAGAAGCAGCACCAGTGCTGCTCCCAGTCCGATGCGGCGGCGCCGATAGACGCCTGCGTCCACTTTCCTGGCGTGCCTCGTCGTACGAGTCGCCCGTGACGTTTCCCGACCTTCAACGATCGAACCCATGCTGTGATCCCTTCGCCCGAGTCGCGACGAACGGCGCGGAGCGCTCTCCACTGGCTTGCCGTTCGTTCCCGACGAAATTTCCATCTGCACGATTGAAGACGGCGCATCTCGGACGCGGCACAACCGGTGGTCAACCGTTGATCAACGCAGCGTGAACGCGCGGTGGCGTAATCGGCACGGTGCGTGACCGAGTATCGGGGGTTGTGACACCCGCGAGGTCAGGGATCGAAGCGGTAGCCGACACCGCGCACGGTGACGAGGTGGCGCGGATTCGCAGGGTCGTCCTCGATGATCCGCCGGAGGCGGTGGACGTGCTCGGTGACCGTCGCAGGATCCTGCCAACCGGGCTCGGTCTGCCACACCTGGCGGAGCAACTGATCACGCGAGAACGCCTGGCGCGGCGACGACGCGAAGTACAGCAGGAGATCGAACTCCTTGTTGGTCAGCGGCAGCACGTGACCATCGCGACGAGCCTCCATCGCGTTGCCGTCGAGCACGATGTCGTCGAACGCGATCCGATGCTCGGGGGCCGGCGTCTCCGCACGCTGCGCGACCCTTCTGAGCTGGACCTGGACCCTCGCGATCAGCTCGCGCGGCAGGAACGGTTTCACCACGTAGTCGTCGGCGCCGATCTCCAGACCGAGCACGCGATCGGCCTCGTCGTCCTGTCCGCTGACCACGATGATCGGGATCTGGAAACGCTCGCGAATCGCGCGCACCACGGTGAATCCGTCGATGCCCGGAAGCCCGATGTCGAGGATCACCAGATCGAACGAATCGTCGATCAGCCGCAGCGCCTCCTCACCGGAGGACGCCTCGGTCACCTCGATGTTGCGCGCCTCGAGGCGCGGCCGCACGAAGGCACGAATGTGCTCGTCGTCGTCGACGAGCAGCACCGACGGCGAACGCCGTGACGCGGACATCGAAGGGACCATACGTTCTGCATCGGCAGTCCTGACGGTTTCATGAGGAACTTTCTGTTGCCTCCAACCGCGACGAGACCTAGATTTTGAACTTACGTGTAAACGAGCCAGGCGGGCGGGTTTGACATGACGGTGAAGACCGAAACGGATGTTGGGACCGTGCGAGCACATCGCGCGGGCGTCGGACGGGCGTCGCGGCGCGTCGGCGATTGGCTGGCGTCCGACCATGTATCGAATCTCCCGCTCGATCTCGGCCTCGTCGGAGCGCTCGTGGCCGCCCTCGTCACCCGGGAAGTCGTGCTGTGGTTCCACGTGATCTTCGTGCTCCTCGTGGTGGCAGCCCTGATGCTGCCGTTCCGCCAGTTCGTCGTGCGCCTGGTGGTGTGGATGGCGATCACGAGCGGACTCGTCATCTGGGCGGTGACCTCACTCGACACCCCCTCCGACGAACTCTCCGAGCTTCCGCTGCTCACGCTCGTACTGATCCTCGTCTACCTCGTTGCCCAGGCCCGCGCCCGGGCCGCTCGACAGGCCGAGATGGCGCACGCCGAACTGGAAGAGCGCACCGAACTCGAACACGAGGCGCTCCACCAGCAGCTCGAGGACGCCCAACGCCGCGAGCTGATCGGTCGGGCGAGCACCGGCCTGGCACACGATCTCCGCAACGTGTTCGTCGTCATCAAGGGATGCGCCGACGATCTCGACAGCCATGACGTCACGATCACCGCCCGCGACGGTGAGGGCAAGGTCAACGAACACGTCTACTCCTGTCTCGCCGACCTCGGCCTCGCCGCCGACCGGGGCCTTGCGATCATCGACGATCTGCTGCGGCTCGCACGACACCAGAACGAGGAGGTACGCAGCACCGACCTGGGTCTCGCGATCCGCCAGATCGAGCCGTTGCTACGACGGATGGTCCGCCCCGGGATCACGCTTCGGGTCGAGATCCCCGAACGTTCGTCGTTCGTACGCATCGATCGGGTCGGCCTCAGCCAGGTCCTCATGAATCTCGTCGCCAACGCCGCTGACGCCATCGACGGCACCGGCCACATCGCCGTTCGATTCCCACGCTCGGTGTCGGCAAACGGCGATCCGGCACCCACCACATCGATCATCGTCACCGACGACGGCACCGGATTCACTCGCGAAGCCCTCGAGCGGGCCTTCGAGGCCGACTTCACCACCAAGGCCGGGGCGCACGGCGGGTACGGCCTCCCCACGGTGTGGCGGATCGTCGACCGCTGCGGTGGGTCGATCCAGATCGACTCGTCGCCGGAGGCCGGCACGACGGTGTCGTTGCGGTTCGCGACGATCGCGCCGACCGAGGCCGACGAGATCGCCCGCGCCAAGGAGCTGAATGCCGACGACCTCGGCGGCATGCTCTCCGAATCGAACCGCTGAATCGGCATCGATTTCGAGCGTTCTCGGCGTCCGGCGTCGGCGCTGCCGTGCGGGCTACGTTGCGACCGTGACCGAGCGCGAGTTCGAGCAGTTCTTCCTGGCCAACCGCGACGACGTGATCCGGCTCCTCACCGTCACCACCGGCAATCGTGAGCGCGCCGTCGACGCCACACAGGAGGCATTCATCCGGGCCCACGCCCGCTGGGACATCGTGCGCACCTACGACTCGCCGGGCGCGTGGGTCCGGCGCATCGCCATCAACGTGAGCAACGACGAGTTCAAGTCCGAACAGCGACGCCAGAAGCGCGAGCGAACCGTCCACGCAGCCGCCAGCTCGTCACATGCCGACGACATCGTCGGCGACGCCTTCGCGAAGGCCCTGCTCGAACGACTCCCCCGGCGCCAACGCGAGGCCGCTGCGCTCTACTACGTCGACGACCGCACGGTCAGCGAGATCGCATCGATCCTCGAAACCAGCGAAGGCGCGGTGAAATCGAATCTCGCCAGTGCCCGGGAGCGCCTGCGCACAGTGATCGCCGACGATCAGCTCGACCGCGACTGAACCGCGCTCAGATCGCCGCGAGCTGCAGCAGATCTGGCGCCACGGTGGTGTAGATCAGGTTCGCGCCGGGCTTGTACACGTGGACGCCATCCCAGCGGTAGCCGAGGTCCGCGGCGATCGCCTCATCGGTGCACCACTCGGTGGGCCCCTCGACGAACTGCACACCGGCCTCGCCCGCCGCCTGATACGACGCCGCCGTCTCGCGGAGCAATTCGTTGACGTGCGCAACGCGTGCATCGTCGCCCCGCTCCGGCAGGGCCCGAACGCCGGCACCCTTCACGTCCTGGGGCCGCATGCAGGCGACTTCGAGCAGGCCGACGTTGGTGCCCTCGGCGAGCATCGCGTCGATTCCCGACCTCAGGTTCGTCACGAACAGATCGTCGGCGGCTGGTGTGCCGAACGTGTAGGTGGTGTCGCCGTCGACGATGTCGAACACGTCCCAGGCGCCGACGACGACCAGCGCGACATCCGTCCCCACGGCGGCCTGCGCCCACTGGCTCTGCCAGCCGTCGCAGATGGCGAAGTTGTTCCCGAAGCTCACCGCACTCTTCACCGAACCCGAGTCGTAGACGCTGCACCCGTCGACGCTGCCGTTGACGACGCTCGGGAACACCGCGTCGATGCCGTCGGGAAGGTTGATTGCCAGGGCGTTCGCCTGCGAATCACCGACGATCGCCAGCCGGGCCGAGGCCGCAGGGGCGATCACCGCGGCGCTCGTCGTAGGCACCAAGCTGGTCACGGGGACCGACACCGTCGCGGAGTCGGGCTCCTCGGACGGCGTCGACGACACGACGACTGCCGGATCGACCGGTGCGGTGGCGAGTTCGAACACCGCCGCGTCGCCGCCCTCGAATCGGTTGAACTGATCGACGTTCACGTAGAACAGCACCAGGGCTCCCACCAGCAACGCGCCACCGGCGAGCGGCCAATAGGTGATCGACGCCCGGTCGCTCCACCAGCGGCCGATGATCCCCTTGCGGACCGGTGACTCGAGGAAGCGGTACGACGCTTCGGCCACGATCACCGTCAGGAACATCGCCCACACGAACTTCGACACCGAACCGGACGTGGCGCCGACGATCACGAAGATCGGCCAGCTCCACAGATAGAGGCCGTAACTGCGCTTGCCGACCACGACCAGCGGCATCCAGCTCATGATCCGCCGGAAGCCGACCGCCGAGGGATGCACTGCGACCATCACGGCCACCAGCGACAGAATCGACACGAGCGGAAGCAACCACTGATAGACGTAGCCCGCCGTGATCGACGCGACGGCGGCCGCACAGCCGACTGCGGCGACCGCCGCGGCACCGAGCGGGTCGAGGATGCGTCCCGCGGGCGCGTCGGCGGCGTGCTTCCACCGCCAGGGTCGCCACACGAATGCCGCCCCCGCCCCGAGCAGCAGGCCGCCCGACCTCGTGATCGTCGAGAGATAGAGGTAGTTCGTCCGGTCGACACCGTCGAGGACTCCGGGTGGCCCGCCGAGCGTCGACGGAGCGCGGGTCTGCATCCAGAACATGTAGGCGAACACGACGAACGCCGCGCCGATCACGAAGCTTCCGAGCACGTGACGCGGGAGACGGATCCGCATGATCGCCACGAACAGCAGCGGCCAGATCAGGTACCACTGCTCTTCCACCGCAAGGCTCCACAGGTGCCGCAGCAGTGGGGCCTCGCCGGCGAAATACGGGACGTCGCCGAGGATCTGGCCCCAGTTGTTGACGTAGAAGATCGACCACACCGTGTCGCGACGCAGCTGCGACTGCTGCTCGGCCGTGCCCTCGATGGCCGCCCAGACGGTGACGGTGAGCAGGACGGCATAGAGCGCAGGGAACAGGCGACGGGCGCGGCGGTTCCAGAACTTGCCGAACGCCACACGGTGGTTGCGATCGTGCTCGTCGATCAGGAGCGACGTGATCAGGAAGCCCGAGACGACGAAGAACACCTCGACGCCGAAGAATCCGCCGTGCATCCACGAGAAACCTGCGTGATACAGCAACACGACCGCGACCGAGAGCGCCCGCAACCCGTCGAGTGAGGGCTGATAGCCCATCGCCGGGAACGACGGTGGATTCGCGGCAGGCGCGTCGCCGGTCACCGACGTCGGCGCCGGGCGGGTGACGGCCCTCGGGGCCGGTCGGCCCGGGGTGTCGACGACCGTGGTCACCGTCGCAACGACGTGCCGTCGCGGGTGGTCTCGACCGTCCAACCGGCGGCCTGGAGTTCGACTCGTAACGCATCGGCGGTGGCGAAGTCCTTCGCGGTGCGGGCATCGTCGAGCGCCTGGGCGAGCGCCAGTGCCTCGCCGTCGATCTCCGAGGCCACCGCGAGTTCGAGCCCGAACGTCGACGCGATGACGTGCGCCGCCGCCGCGAGCCGCGCCGACTCACCGGACCCCGCATCGAGTGCCGCGTTGGCACGGCGCACCGTGTCGAACAGCAGCGCGGTGGCCTTCGGCGTGTCGAGATCGTCGTCCATCGCCAGCCCGAAGTCGGCGAGTACACCGGCATCCGGCGCGGCACCGGCGGCGAGATCGGCGGTGCGCGCCGCGAACGCGTCGAGCCCGGCGAGTGCCTTGACGGCGCCGTCGATGTTGTCCTGGGTGATCTTCACGGGGCTGCGGTAGTGCGACTGCAGCAGCACCATGCGGTAGGCGCGCGGATCGTAGAGCTCGATCAGGTCGAGCAGGTTCGACACGTTGCCGAGACTCTTCGACATCTTCTCGCCCTCGGCGTCGACCACGAAGCCGTTGTGCATCCAGTGGTTGGCGAACGTCTTGCCGAGCGCCACCGCCTGGGCCCGTTCGTTCTCGTGGTGCGGGAAGCGGAGGTCCTGGCCCCCGCAGTGCAGATCGAACCCTTCGCCCAGCAGGTCGAGGCTCATCACGACGCACTCGGAGTGCCAGCCCGGCCGTCCGGCACCCCACGGCGACGGCCACGACGGATCGCTCTCGGTTGCAGGACCGGTGGCGAACTTCCACAACACGAAGTCGGCCGGATGACGCTTGCCGGCGGCTCCGACGACTTCACGATCGCCGCCGCCCGATCGCATGTCGTCGACCGACTGATGCGCGAGCAGGCCGTAGTCGTCGACCGACTCGACCGACATGTACACGCCGTCGTCGGTGACATAGGCATGTTCGGACGCGATCAGCTCGCCGATCATCTCCACCATCTCGTCGACGTACTCCGTGGCATGCGGGGTGTCGGTCGGCCGCTCGAAGTTGACCGCGTCCATCGCCTCCCACCACACGGCCTCGCACTTGGTGGTGATGTCCTGCCACGGACGATCCTCCCGCAGCGCGCGTTCGATGATCTTGTCCTCGATGTCGGTGATGTTCGACACGAGGCGCACGTCGAGACCCGTCCACTCGAGGTAGCGACGCAGGATGTCGTACACCAGCGTCGCGCGGCCGTGGCCGAGGTGGGGCGGGCCGTACACGGTGGGGCCACACAGGTAGATGCTGACCTTGCCCGGCTCGCGCAGAGCCAACTCGCGGACCGATCGAGTCGCGGTGTCATAGAGGTGCAGCACGGTGCACGAGTCTACGAGCGCCACCCCGACCCGCCCGGCCACCTTTCCCACCCTCCCATCCCCATCCCGTTTGCGGCGCGAAAGCGTTGGTGCGGGTCAACCAAACTGCGCCACAAACGCAACAGCGCAAGCCCAATCTGGCTTGTGGCGCGCTTCTGTTGGGGCGGGTCAACCAAACCGCGCCGCAAACGCAAGAGCGCAGCTGCGCAACAGCACCACCCCCACCCCGCTTGCGGCGCACTTCTGTTGGGACGGGTCAACCAAACTGCGCCGCAAAGGGAATGGAGGGGTCGGTAGCCTCGGCGCTCTATGGCGAACATCCCCGACAAGCCGACGCTCGACGGCATCGAGGCACACTGGGCCGCCCAGTGGGAGTCCGATGGCACGTATCGCTTCGACGCATCGGTACCTCGCGAGGGTGTCTTCTCCATCGACACGCCACCGCCCACGGTCAGCGGATCGCTCCACATGGGCCACGTGTTCAGCTACACCCACACCGACACGATCGCCCGCTTCCAGCGGATGTCGGGCAAGGCCGTGTTCTATCCGATGGGCTGGGACGACAACGGCCTGCCCACCGAGCGGCGCGTGCAGAACTACTACGGCGTGCGTTGCGACCCCACGCAGCACTACGTCGAGGGCTTCGAGCCCCCATTCCGCGGCGACCCGCCGAAGAACCACCACGCGGTGCCCATCTCGCGGCCCAACTTCCTCGAACTGTGCGACGAACTCGTCGAGATCGACGAACAGATCTTCGAGGACCTGTTCAAGCGCCTCGGTCTGTCGGTCGACTGGAACTACCACTACGCCACCATCGACGAACGGTCGCGCCGCGCCAGCCAACGCGCCTTCCTGCGCAACATCGCCCGCGGCGAGGCCTACAGCCAGGAAGCGCCCACCCTGTGGGACATCGACTTCCGCACGGCCGTCGCCCAGGCCGAGATGGAGGATCGCGACCGGCCCGGCGCGTACCACAAGATTCCGTTCGCCCGTTCCGACGGAAACGGCGCCATCGAGATCGACACCACCCGCCCCGAGCTGCTCGCCGCCTGCGTGGCCCTCGTCGCCCATCCCGACGACGAGCGCTACCAGCCCCATTTCGGCACCACGGTGCGCACCCCGCTGTACGGCGTCGAGGTGCCGATCGTCGCCCACGAACTCGCGCAACCCGACAAGGGCACCGGCATTGCGATGATCTGTACGTTCGGTGACACCACCGACGTCACCTGGTGGCGAGAGCTGAACCTGCCGATGCGCGCGATCGTCGGACGCGACGGGCGCCTCCTCGCCGACGCTCCCCACGACGTCGACCCCGACGCCTACGCCGCGATCGCCGGACTCACGGTGAAGCAGGCCCAGGCCAAAGTGATCGAACAGCTCATCGAGGCCGACCTCCTGATCGGTGAGCCGCGCGGCATCCAACATCCGGTGAAGTTCTACGAGCGCGGCGACCGCCCGCTCGAGATCGTCACCTCACGCCAGTGGTACATCCGCAACGGTGGGCGCGACGCCGACCTGCGCGCCGCGCTCGTGGCGCGGGGCGCCGAGGTCACGTGGCATCCCGCCCACATGCAGCACCGCTACGACAACTGGGTCGAGGGCCTCAATGGCGACTGGCTCGTCAGCCGCCAACGTTTCTTCGGGGTGCCGATCCCCATCTGGTACGCCCTCGACGAACACGGCGAACCCCGCTACGACACGCCGCTGCTCCCCGACGAGACTCGCCTCCCGATCGACCCCTCGACCGACGTGCCCGACGGGTACACCGAGAACCAGCGCGGCGAACCCGGCGGGTTCGTCGGCGACCCCGACATCCTCGACACCTGGGCGACGTCGTCGCTGACGCCGATGATCGCAGGCCGCTGGGAGGACGACGGCGACCTCTTCGATCACGTCTTCCCGATGGACATGCGCCCCCAGGCGCACGACATCATCCGCACCTGGCTGTTCTCCACGATCACCCGCAGCCACCACGAGTTCGGGTGTGCGCCTTGGAGTCATGCGGCACTGTCGGGCTGGATCCTCGACCCCGACCGCAAGAAGATGTCGAAGTCGAAGGGCAACGTCGTCACGCCCATGGATCTCTTCGAGACCTACGGCACCGACGCCGTGCGCTACTGGGCGGGCTCCGCACGCCCTGGCGTCGACACCGCGTTCAGCGAAGACCAGATGAAGGTCGGTCGCAAGCTCGCCAACAAGCTGCTGAATGTCACCAAGTTCGTCCTCCAGTTCGGCGCACCGTCGGACGATCGGTCGCTGAACGACGGCGTGACCGATCCGATCGACCGGTCGATGCTGGCCAAGCTCGACGACGTCGTGATCGAGGCCACCGACGCGTTCGCCGCATTCGACTACGCCCGAGCGTTGGAACGCACCGAGGCGTTCTTCTGGTGGTTCTGCGACAACTACGTCGAGTTGGTGAAGGGCCGCACCTACGACGAAGCCCGCCCGGAGGCCGCCGACTCCGCCAAGCGCGCGTTGCGCGCCGCGCTGAGCACCGTCCAGCGTCTGTTCGCTCCGGTCCTGCCGTTCGCCACCGAGGAGGCGTGGAGCTGGTGGAACGACTCGAGCATCCACGTCGCGCCGTGGCCGAGCGCATCGCCAGGCGTCGACGGCTCACCCTTCGGCGACCCGACGCTCGTCGACGCGACGATCGAGGTGTTGACACAGGTCCGCCGAGCCAAGACCGAGGCCAAGCGCAGCCAGCGCGCCGTCGTCGACGCCGTCGTCGTCACGGCGCCCACCGGCTTGCTCGCCGCGCTCGAAGCAGGGCGCGCCGACCTACTCGACGCCGGTTCGGTCGAATCGTTGACCCTGCTCGAGGGTGACGCTCTCACCACCGCGGTCACGCTCGCCGACGAGTCGTGAATTCTCGTGGTTGGTGACCCACGTCACACCCTCGGCTCGCTAACATCTGCCCTCGTGCCAGCGAAGTTGGGATTGCCGGCGGCGGTGCTTGCCTGCCTGCTCCTGTCGAGCGCGCCTGCCGTCGCGCAGACCACACCGACGGATCCCCCGGCAACGACGACCACCGACGTGACGGTGGCGACCACCACGACGTCGACGACCACCACCACGACGTCGACATCGACCACCACGACCACTGCGGTGCCGTCGATCACGTCATCGGCGCAGCTCGACCCAGCCACGGCGGTGCGACCGGCCACGGCCGGGCAGCCGCTACCGCAGCGGGGCAAGCAGATCCAGATCACCAAACCGCCACCACCGCCACCCACGTTGCCGGCGTGGGATCCGTACCGGCTTCCGGCGAATTCCGGATCCGGACGCCGCGTCGTCTACTCGAAGTCACAACAGACCGTGTGGGCGCTCGACGCCAACAACACGGTGATCAAGGTCCACCGCGTCTCGGGCAAGCAGACACCGTTCGACCCGGCGCCTGGCGTGTACAGCGTCTGGTCGCGGTCGCGTTACACGTACTCGATCAACAACCCCTCGATCACGTGGGGCTACATGATCCGCTTCGCAAAGGGCGCGAGGGGCGGCAACATCGGGCTGCACGAGATCCCGAGCCAATATGGCCGGCCCGTGCAGTCGATCGCCCAGCTCGGCCAGCCGTTGTCGGGGGGTTGCGTCCGTCAGTCGGTGCCCGACGCCGTGTGGATGTGGAACTGGGCCGGCATCGGCACGGTCGTCGTCGTCACACCCTGAGCGACCTCACGTCCGCCGACCCGGCGGATAACGTCGACCCGTCATGTCGGACCAGCCACCCAATCCGCCCACACCGAAGGTGCGACGTACGTGGCCGCAGCGGCTCACGATCGTGGCCGTCTTCGCGCTCGCGCTCGGCGCGTTCGGCGCCGCAGGCGGTCTCTACGCCGGCCAACGGGTGATCGAGGACCGCAACCTCGCTCCGGCGATCGTCGATCCCGCCCAGTCGACGACGCTCCCGGCAGCGTCGGTCGACGCCGCCGGTGCGACGGTGCCGCTGACCTCTCCGCCAGCGACGTTTCCACCCGCGGAACCCGGCGCCAAGAACTTCCTGATCACCGGCGCCGACAACAACGCCTGCGTCGACCCCACCTCGCCGTACGCGCCGGCCTTCGGTGATCGCAGCAGCTTCGGCGAGCGCAGCGACACGATCATGATGTGGCGGGTCAACCCGGCCACGTCGCAGGTCGCCGTGCTGTCGTTCCCGCGCGACCTGTTCGTCGACATCGCCGGATCGTCGCGCAAGGGCCGCATCAACGAGGCGTACCAGCGCGACAACCCCCAGAAGTTGATCGACACGATCTACCAGAACTTCGGCATCACCACCGACCACTTCGTCCAGGTCGACTTCTGCGCCTTCCAGACGCTCGTCAACGCCGTCAACGGTGTCGCCGTGCCGTTCGCCACGCCCGTTCGCGACCCGAACACCGGGCTCAACGTTCCGGAGGCGGGCTGCTACACGTTCACCGGCGATCATGCGCTGGCCTACGTACGCTCGCGCAAGCTCGAGTACCTCGACGCGAACGGGGAGTGGAAGAAGGACCCGACGTCCGACCTCGGACGGATCTCACGTCAACAGGACTTCCTGCGCCGCACCGTGCAACGGCTGCTCGCCAAGGGTGCGTACAACCCCGACGTGGCGGGTGGTCTCATCCAGACCGTGTCGGAGTACATCGTCACCGATCCCGAGCTCACCCCGGGCAAGATGCTCGAGTTCGCCGGAGTCCTCAGCGGCGTCGACCCGACCGCGATCACGACGTATCAGATCGAGGCGACGCCCCGCACGATCCAGGGCAATGCGGTGCTGGTGCCCAACATCGGGGGCGACAACATGCAGGCGATCCTGTCGGTCTTCCGGGGCGAGGCGACGCTCGCCGAGATCCCCGATCAGGTCTTCGGCACCGACGCACCACTGCCGACCGACGTCACAACCACACCACCCGCCGGCACACCGACAACCACGGCGGCGCCCACCGACCCGCCCGCCGGGTCGGTACCACCCACGGCCACGACCGTGCCATCGGTCATCGCCGACCAGAACATCTTCGGCGTCGTCCCCGACAAGAACATCTCCTGCTGACGTTTCACTTGGGGTCTGACCCCAAGTGAAACGATCGTCAGGCGTCGAGCACGCGGCCGAGCGCCGCGGCCGCGTCGGACGGACCCGACACAGTGGTGAACCTCGCGCCGACGAGTTCGGCCAGCTCTCGTGCCTCGACGTCGTCCGATTCCGGCGCGACGATCACCAGCTCCTCGAGCCGACGCGCTGCACCGACGACGTCGCCCGGCGCCGTGGCTCGACAGTCGGACAGCAGCACGGTGATCTTGCGACCGGCCCGCGAACGCGACAGCTGTTCGGCCGCCGCGGTGAGCGCGCCGGCCACATCGGTGGTTCCGAAACCTCGGAGTGCGAGCACCGCGTCGATCACCCGCTCGTTCGATTTCGGGACGTCCTGCGATTTGGCGGCGATGACGTCCTGACCGAACGAGAGCACCGAGTAGTCCTCGGGACTGCGCCAGGCCACCGCGGCCGCGGAGACCGCCGCAGTCGCGAGTGGGCGGCCGGTCATCGACCCACTCCGGTCGACCAGCAGGCAGATCGCCGTGCCCGGCGTCGACCAACCACGCACGCGGAGGTCGTCGGGGTCGACCGCGCTGTGCTGCGCCCGTGCGGCGACGAGCGCATCAATGCTCGCGTCGACATCGAGATCGCCGCCGTCGGGCCGATACCGCCGGGTCCGGAGTTGGCCGACGCCGCGAGGGGTCGCCGGACCGCGTCGCGACAGGTCGAGAAAGAGACGTCCCGCGAGACGACGGGCGAGTTCACGCAGCTTGGCGTCGGTCGCACCCGTCAGGTCGGCAAGCAGCGCCAGCGTGTCGTCGGGGTTCTCCTCCATCGCCGACTCGAGTGCCTCCTCGTCGAGTTCGCCGACCTCCGGCGAGATCTCGTCGAAGTTCAGCTGCTGCTCGAGCGCTCGTCGCGACGTGGTCTTGCGACGCGCCTTGCTGACCTCTTCGTCAGCGTCATCGCCCTCCTTCGCCGGAGGCGGTGCGTTCAGGCTGCCGTTGTCGCCCCGTTCGGGGCGTCCGCTTTTCCCTTGCTCGGCCCGTCGTCATCCTTGCGTCCGAACACGTCGAGCCACAGCTCGCGCACGATGTCCTCCGTCGAGCGCGTCGAGCCCTCGCGCAGGCGGACGCGACCCGACAGCGCGACGAGCGCGGCGTCGAGCGACACGTCACCCGCCACCACCGACGAGTCGCGCACCGCGGCCAACGACGAGGCGACGGCGCACATGTCGATCGCGCCGCGCACCGACGATCCCACACGCAGATCGCCGTGCGAACGTGTGCGACGCACGAGTTCGACCACCTTGGCGACCCAGTCCGGGTCGAGTGCGTCGACACCTGACGCACGCTCGGTGATCAGCTGTTCGTCGGTGGCCGTCTGATAGTCGACGGCGAGACGACAGACCCGGTCGTACACCGCCCCGGAGATCCGGGCGGTGCCGATCGCATCGAACGGATTCATCGCCGCCACCAGCCGGAAGCCGGGAGCCGCGGCGAGCCGGCCGAGTCGCGGCACGTGGAGCTCACCCTCGCTCATCACGGTGATCAGGACGTTGAGCGTCTCCTCGGGGACACGATTGATCTCCTCGACATACAGCAGCGAGCCGTCACGCAGCGCCGCAGCGAGGGGTCCGTCGACGAACACGTCGGCGTCGTAGCCCTCGGCGAGGACACGAGCGGGATCGAAGTGTCCGACGAGACGCGACGGCGTCAGCTCCGCATTGCCCTCGACGAACTCGAAGCCGACGCCGAGCTCGTGGGCGACCGTGCGCAGCAACGTCGACTTTCCGGTGCCCGGCGGCCCTTCGATCACGATGTGTCGATCCGCGACGAGCGCGGCGACGACGAGTTCGATCTCCCGGCGACGGCCGACGACGGTCGATCCGATCGACGCGACGAGCTGGGCCGGTGCAGGCGAGGCACCATTCGGGGAGGTGTTGGTCATGGCACTCACGTCGACGTCGAACCTAGCCGTGCATCAGGGGTGAGACCCCAGTTGCAACGTCAGCCGTGGACGACGACACCTCGGATGTTCGAACCGTCGCGCATCGCCTGGTACCCGTCGTTGATCTCGTCGAGCGTGTAACGGTTCGTGATCAACTCGTCGAGCTTCAACTGGCCGTCGCGGTACAGGTTGAGCAGCCTGGGAATGTCGGCGCGCGGGTTCAGCGAGCCGAAGATCGTGCCCTTGATCTCCTTGTTCCACATCGCCAACTCGAAGAGGTTGACCGATGACTCGGTCTGGGTCATCGGCGCGACACCGGTGACGACGATCGTGCCGCCCTTGCCCGCGAGCTGCGTGCCGAGAGCCATCAGGTCGCCGTACAGCACGCCCGGCGTCATGATCACCTTGTCGGCCATCATGCCCTCGGTCATCTCCATCACCGACGGGAATGCCTCCTCCATCGAGGAGAACGTGTGCGTCGCACCGAACTCCATCGCCTTCTCGCGCTTGAACTCGATGGGATCGACAGCGATCACGTGGCGAGCACCGGCCATGGCCGCGCCCTGCACGGCGTTGATGCCGATGCCCCCGATGCCGACGACGACGACCGTGTCACCGGGAGAGACCGCGGCGCGATTGGTGGCCGAGCCCCAACCCGTCGCCACGCCACACGAGACGAGTGCAACGGCTTCGAGCGGGAAGTCGGTGTCGACCTTGATCACCTGGTCCTCGGAAACGACGGAGTACTGCGAGAACGTGCCGAGTTTTGCGAACAGCGTCAACTCCGGGCCGCCGCCGGCCATGCGGTGACGGCTGGTGCCATCGGTGATCATCCCCTTGAGGAACGCGCCGGCTCCCGCGTCGCACAGGTTCTGGCGACCCGTCGAGCAGTAACGACAGCGGCCGCACGACGGGACGAACGACGCCGACACGTGATCGCCGACGGCGACGCTCGTGACACCGGGTCCGACCTCGGACACCACACCGGCGCCCTCGTGCCCGCCGACGACCGGCCACAGATCGTCGATGCCCAGCAACGGCCAGGCCTCCTGCGGCGGCACCATGTCGCCGGTGACCATGTGCTCGTCGGAGTGGCACAGCCCGGCGGCCTTCCACTCGACGAGTACCTCACCGGCCTTCGGCGGATCGACCTCGATCTCCTCGACCCGCCATTCCTGGTCGGTGCCGTGGAGTACTGCTGCTCTGCTCTTCATGTCGATCCCCCGATCGATGATGGATGGGACAATACGGGTCAGACCCGTGTTGTCCCACTGGCTCCCTCAGTCGAAGACGAGGACGCCGCGGATGTTCTTGCCGTTGCGCATGTCCTCGAAGCCCTGGTTGATCTCGTCGAGGGTGTAGGTGTTGGTCACCAGCGTGTCGAGATCGAGCTGGCCCTGGGTGTACAGCTCGAGCAGTGCCGGGATGTCCTTGCGGATGTTCGCCGAGCCGAACAGCGAGCCGACGAGCTGCTTCTCGAACAATGTCAGGAATGCCCCGGGCACGGCGATCGACGCCTCGGCCGTCGGATGGATGTTCGTGACGACGATCTTCGCACGCTTGCCGCCGAGGTGGAACGCCTCACCGAGCGCGTCGCCGTTGCCGACGCCCATCGTCATGATCACCTTGTCGAACCCACGACCCCAGGTGGAGTCGCCCAAGGCCTCCATCGCCTCGCCGACCGACGCGTAGGTGTGGGTGGCTCCGAGCTGCATCGCGGTCTCACGCTTGAACTCGACCGGATCGATCGCCGCGATCACGCGGGCGCCGGCGAGCTTCGCTCCCTGCACTGCGTTGGCGCCGATGCCACCGGCACCGACGACCGCGACGAAGTCGCCGGGGCCGACTTCGGCGGCGTAGACAGCCGATCCCCAGCCGGTCACGACGCCACAGCCGAGCAGGCAGGCCCGGTCGAGCGGGAGGTCCTTGTCGATCTTCACGCAGCTCGACTCGTGCACCACGGTGTGGTTGGCGAAGGTGCCGAGGAGACACATCAGGCCGAGATCCTCACCGGCGGCGGTGTGGTGTCGGGCGGTGCCGTCGGAGATCTGACGCCCCGTCGGGAACGCCGCGCCGCCGACGTCACAGAGGTTCGAGTGACCCGATGCACAGCTCGGGCAGCGCCCGCAGGCCGGGATGAACCCGAACACCACGTGATCGCCGGGCTCGAGGCCGACGACGTTCGGGCCGACCTCCAGCACGATGCCGGCGCCCTCGTGGCCACCGATCAACGGCATCGGCGACGTGGCCCCCGCGAGGTCGCCGGTCACGAGGTGCTCGTCGGAGTGGCACATGCCCGACGCCTTGATCTGGACCAGTACCTCACCGGCTTTCGGCGGATCGAGTTCGATGTCCTCGACACTCCATTCCTGGCCGATGTCCCTGAGTACTGCTGCCTTGGTCTGCATGGTCCGAACGATAGGTCAGGTGCCGATCGGCCACGGCATCGGACACACTGGCCCGATGACCGTTTCCGACCCTGGTTCGTCACCCGATCCCGAGTCCGTCGTCTCGTTCGTCCGGGCCCTCGCCGACGACGATCTGCACCAGCTCGCCGAGGTCGTGCGGCAGGTCCAGATCGAGCGGGCGATCGACAACGGCGACCATGACGCGATCATCGCTGCCGGCTTCGAGTCCGGCTTCGGACGCGACGGGCTCGGGGTGCTGCCGTGGGTCGAGGGCAGCGTCATCGTCTGTCCCGGCGGGATGGTGTCGAAGTCGAAGACCAGCCATCGCTGCCGGTTCGTCAGCGTCGACGACGTCTGGGTGTGGGACTCGGGCCTG
>JAHENF010000005.1:54933-83352 GCA_024643255.1 Ilumatobacteraceae bacterium | reverse complement strand
CTCCCAACCCGACTCCCAACCCGACTCCCAACCCGACTCCCAACCCGAAATTCGGAGCGATCCTTGCGCTGAGCGCAAGATCCGCTCCGAATTTTGGGTTTGTCGGGTGGTGGGAGTCGGGGGATGGGGGCGTCAGCGGGGCAGGACGCGGACTTCGATGTACTGATTCGCGGGGAGCCAGGCGTCGAGGGCCGCCCGCACGTCGTCGGCGCTGATGCCTCGCAGCAGGAATGCCTGGTTCACGAAGTCGTCGAACGACGCGGTGCCGCCGGGATCGGTGAGCAGGTCGAGCACCTCGCCGTTGATCTGCTCGTTGCCGAAGAGGTCGAGCTGCTGGCGAATCGTCTCGGTCGCCGCCGCGTACTCGGCGTCGGTCGGGCCGTTGCGTCGGAGATCGTCGAGCTGTGCGAGCACCGCCAGTTCCACCTCGTCGACGAGGTCCGAGCCCGTCGTGTTCGAGATGTACGTCTGTGCGTACGGCGTCGCGCCGGGCCCGATCTCGACGACCGCGTACGGCGAGTAGGAGTCGCCGAGTTCCTCGCGAATCGTGTCGGTCAACCGATTCGAGATCAGCTCCTGCACGACGCTCGCCATCACGTCGTCACGGCGGTCGGTGCTCGCGGGCGCCGTGTACAACAGCGACACGCTCGCCTGTTCACCGTCGCCGGCGTTCGTCTCGTCCTCGACGACCCCGGCCGGCGGCGGCGGCTCGACGTAGTCGACGGCATCGGTCCGCCCTGTCGACGGCAGGGTTCCCAGGTACCGGCGCGCCAGCTCGATCGCCTGGTCACGGTCGAAGTCACCGCTGAACGCGAACGAGAAGTCGGATGCATCCCCGAATCGATCACGGAACACTTGGTCGATGCCATCGGCGGTCACCGAGTTCAACGACTCGACGGTCGGGAGCAGAAACGCCGGATCGTCGTAGCGCGCATCGAGGAGCGCCTTGTACTCGGCGTAACTGGGCTCGATCGACGGGTCGCTCGCGTAGGCCAACTGGTCGTCGACGTACTGTGCGAGCGCGACCGAATCGACGCGTGGCTGCGTCATGTACAGGTGGATCAGCTGGAACAACACCTCGAGGTCGGACGTGGCGGCCGAGCCGTACATCCCCTCGGTGAACGTGTCGATCTGGAGCTGCAACGCCACGTCCTTGTCGGCGAGGAACGCGTCGAGCGACACCGGGTCGTAGGTGGCGACACCGCTCGTGCCGACCACCGTTCCTGCGGCGTCGGCATCGGCGATGTCGGCATCGTCGAGCACCGCCAACCCACCCGGGCTCCGAGCCTCCATCGCCACCTGTCCGTCGACGATGCTGGTCGTGTTCAGCGACACGCTCACGCCGTTGTCGAATTCGAGCACCAAGGGCGCGACGAACGACACCGAGCTGCCGTCGTCGAGCGCCCGGGTCGAGGTCTCCTCGACCGGATCGGGTGCCGTCATCAGGTCGCCCTCGACACCGGCATCCGCAGGGCGACGCTCGAGGACACGGTCGCGCATCCCGTTGGCCTGCGCGACGAAGGCGGCCTCGTCGGGCAGAGCGTCGGCCTCGTTGTCGGGCACGACGACCATCACGTGTGGCCCGGTCGACGCGAGCCGTTGGACCAACCCGTAGGCGATCGTCTCGGGGGTCGCCCGATCGAGGATCGCGTTGACGAGCGCATACCAGTCGTCCGCGCTCGGGATCGGCTCGTCGGTGAGGACGTGACGCACGTACTCCTCGGCGTAGTCCGCGTCCTGGCGCGAGTCACGCCCCTCGTACAGCGAGTCGGTCGACGACCTGATCGACGACACCGCACGATCGACCTCGGACTGGGTGAACCCGAAGCGCCGAACGCGTTCGTACTCGTCGAAGACGGCCTGCGTCGACGCCTCGAGCGCGTCGCCGTCGGCCGACACGACGATCTCGGGAGCATCGAGCCCGCGAACGAAGGCACTGGAGTCGACGCGGGCATCGTCGAAAGGCGCGTCGCCGCGCAGCGCGTCGTTGCCCAGGCGCGTCGCAACGATGTCGAAGGCCATCGAGTCGAGCATCGATGCCTGCAGCGCGGCCTCGGGAGAGAGATCGTCGACCGGGGTCGTCGGCAGCGTCACCTGCGCGAAGCCCTGGGCGACGTCGGGATCCGACACGATGAGCGCTCGCGGATCCGTCGACGGCTCGACGACGAGGTCGGGACGCTCGGGCGAGGAACCGCGGGCGGTGAGCCCGCCGAAACGGTCGATGAGGCCCTGCTCGATCTTGCCTGGGTCGATGTCACCGACGATGACGACCGCCGCGTTGTCGGGGCGGTACCAGTCGTCGTAGAAGCTGCGCAGCGGCGGCGAGACCATCGCGTTGATCGCTGCGTCGTTGCCGATCGGATCGTGACCCGCGTACGGCGAACCGGTCAGGAAGAGCTTTTCCAGGCCGTCGAAGATCCGGCCGTCGGAACTCGCCTCGGAGCCACGCCACTCGTCGAGGACGACACCGCGTTCGGCCGTGACCTGCGCCTGGTCGATCGTCGCCGCCGACAACCACTGCTCGAGCACGTCGAGCCCGGTGTCGACGACCTTGTCGTCGGCGGTCGGCATCGTCAGCTCGTACACCGTCTCGTCGTAGCTGGTGTAGGCGTTGATGTCGGCGCCGAATGCCGCCCCGAAACTGCGGAGCACAGCGATCAGCTCGTTCTCGGGGAACTGCTCGGTGCCGTTGAACAGCATGTGTTCGAGGAAGTGCGCACCGCCGGTCTGAGCATCGTCCTCGAGGGCCGAGCCGGCATCGACCACGAGCCGCATCTCGGCGCGCCCGCCGGGACTGTCGTTCTTGCGGATCAGATAGCGCAGCCCGTTGTCGAGTCGACCGACGACGATCGCCGGGTCGGGCTCGGAAACCGACGGCAATCCGTTCGGGTCCGGGGCCGTGACCGGTGTGGAGCCGTCGATCGCGCTGGGTGACAGCGTGCTGGCCGGCGCGACCGACGCGGCGGGGCCGGAGTTGGATTCGACTTCGACGACGTCGTTCTTGCCGGAGGTACAGCCAGCGGTGACGAGCCCGGCAACGACGATCGTCGCGCCCCACCGTCGAAGATGTCGCGCCCGCCCGAGGTTGATCACGGAGCGAGACTACGGCCCCCGAGCGCCGCCGCGATGCCACCTCGCACACGCGGCGTCCAGTCGACGTCCTCGGTCGAACGACCGCCTCGCTGCATGGCAAGACGCTCGCCAGCCAGGTCCTCGGCGAGCCTCCCGACCTCGTCGGTGAGCAGCTCGGCGATGACGTTGCGCAGCTCTCGGGCGAGTGCCGGACTCGCGCCGTCGGTGCTGACCGCGACGGTCACGCGTCCGGTGCGTGCGATGGCGGGCAGGATGAACTCGCAGTCGACCGGTTGATCCGCGGCATTGGTCCAGATCCCTCGCTGACGAGCGGCGGCCGAGATCGCCGCGTCGACGCCGGCATCGCCGGTCGCGGCGACGACGAGACGGATGTCGTCGAGGTCGCTCGGCTCGAAGGCCCCGACGCGCACGTCCTCGATCTCCGCGGAGGCGACGTGCTCGGACACCTCGGTGGCGACCAGTCGCACACGGGCGCCCGCCGCCGCGAGACCCGCCGCCTTGCGAGCACCGATTCGGCCCCCGCCGACCACCAGAACCGACACGTCGTGCAGGTCGAGCATCACGGGATATGCGAACTTCGGATGGCGGGCACCGAGTTCGTCCACTGGTTCCGATTCGTGCATGCAAGGAGTGTAGGAACCTAATTCTCTACAAAGTTGATCAATTTGGTCGGAATTTGATTGAATGTCTCCGTGACCAACACGCTCGCCACTGTTGTGCCGGCCGATCTCGACGACCGACCGGCCGAAACCGACGACCCGATCCGGGACGCACATCGCGTCCTGCAATGGGCACACCGCCGGTTCGGACGGCAGCTCTGTGTCACCGCGAGCTTCGGTGACGCCGTGCTCGCCCACGTCGCGAGCGAGGCCATCCCCGGCGTCGAGATCACCCTGCTCGACACGGGCTACCTGTTTGCCGAGACCGAGTGGTTCGCCGACGACCTTCGCCAGCGGTTCGCGCTCGACGTGAGGATCGTCCGCCCCGACGCCGACCTCCCGAAGAACGTCTGGCAGACCGACACCGACGCGTGCTGCGCCGCCCGCAAGGTCGAACCGCTCAACCGGGCGCTGCTCGGCCGGACGAGCTGGGTGACCGGCCTGCGCCGGTCGGATTCGCCATCGAGGCGGACTGCTCCATTCGTCCACCACGATCTCCTGCGCAACGTCGTGAAGATCAACCCGCTGGCGGGCTGGACCGATGCCCACGTGGTGACGTACGTGGCTGCCTACGGACTGCCCGACCATCCCCTCGCCGATCGGGGCTTCGCGTCGATCGGGTGCTGGCCGTGCACCCGACCCGTGCGCGACGGCGAGGACCAACGATCGGGCCGATGGGCAGGCTCGGGCAAGACCGAATGCGGGCTGCACCAGTGAGCGCCGAGACGATCAAGATCGAGAGCAACTACCTCGGCGGCACGATCGGAGACGAACTCACGAACGAACGTGACGACTTCGACCACGACGCCGAGTTGCTCCTCAAGTTCCACGGCATCTACCAACAGGACGACCGCGACGTCCGCCGCGCCCGCACCCAGCTGAAGCTGCCCCTCGACTACTCGTGCATGGTCCGCGCGTCGGTACCGGGCGGCGGAATCACGAACGAGCAGTGGCTCGCACTCGACCGCGTCGCCGCCCTCGCGGACCACAAGCTGCGCCTGACCACCCGCCAGGGCGTCCAGTACCACGTGGTCCACAAGGGCGAACTCCACGAGTTGGTCGCCGGGATCAACGCCTCGTTGCTCACCACACTCGGAGCATGCGGTGACGTCGTGCGCAACGTCATGGCCTGCCCCCTCCCGCACCCCGAGCGCACCCGCGTGATCGACCCGCTCGTGGCCGACATCGTTGCCCGCTTTCGTCCCCAGACCGAGAGCTACTGGGAGTTGTGGGTCGACGGTGAGCGGGCGGTGTCAGCGGAACCCCCACCCGTGGCGCTCGACCCGATCGACGAGATCGAGCCGATCTACGGCGCGGCATACCTCCCACGGAAGTTCAAGATCGCGATCGCCTGGCCGGGCGACAACTGCGTCGACATCTACACCAACGACGTCGGCATCGTGCCGACGCTCGCCAACGGGACCTCCGGCGAGCTGACCGGTTACGTCGTCGTGGCCGGCGGCGGCATGGGCATGGCCCACAATCGACCCGACGACACCTACCCGCTGCTCGCCCAGCCGCTCGGGTGGGTGCCACCCGGCGAGGTCGGCGACGTGGTCGAGGCGATCGTGACGACCCAGCGCGACTTCGGCAACCGCGAGGACCGCTCGCGCGCCCGGCTGAAGTACCTGGTGGAGGAGCGCGGCATCGACTGGTTGCGAACACAGGTCGAGCAGCGCACCGGTCGCCCCCTCGCCGCCCCGGTCGAGCTGCCCGACTGGGAAGTCGGTGCGCACCACGGATGGCATGACATCGACGGCGAGCAGGGCGGCTCGCGGGCCCTCGGCCTCCCCGTCCCGTCCGGCAAGGTGTCGGGCGGATTGCGACTCGCACTGCGGCGTCTGGTCGCCGACGGCACCGTGCGCGGGCTGCGCGTGACACCGCGCCAGGACCTCCTCCTGCTCGGCGTCGGCGACACCGAGGCGGTCGAGAACGTGCTGCGCGCCAACGGCGTGCGGCTGGCCGACGACCAGAGTCCGACGCGAAATCTGGCGATCGCGTGTCCCGCGCTCCCCACGTGCACCAAGGCGCTCGGCGAGGCAGAACGGGTGCTGCCCGACGTGGTCGATCGTCTTGAGAAGGTGCTCGCCGACACCGGCAACACGGGCTTGGCACTGCGCCTGAACATGACCGGCTGCCCCAACGGGTGCTCCCGGCCCTATGCCGCCGAACTCGGCATCGTCGGCCGAACGAAGACGAACTACGACATCTACGTCGGTGGTTCTCCTGCCGGCGACCGCCTGGCTCGTCTGCTGCGAGCCGACGTCCCGTTGACCGAGGTGCCCGAACTGCTTCGGCCGCTCCTCGATGCCTTCGGCCGCTCGAGCAGCGACGACAGCTTCGGCGACTGGTGCATCGCCCAGGATTGGTCGTCATTGGAGGCCCTCCTGCCCACACCGACAGGTCGCCGCCGTGCCCGCCTCTGACCCCACCCACCTCCGCCTCCCCCTCCCCCGCCACCTCCCCGTTTGCGGCGCAGTTGTGTTGACCCGGCCCAACCACAACGCGCCACAAACGCCATGCACCCTCCCCCTCCCCCTCCCCCGCCACCTCCCCGTTTGTGGCGCACATGTGTTGACCCGGCCCAACCACAACGCGCCACAAACGCAGATGGGAATGGGGGTCGGATGACGGTCGCATTGGTCGGGGCCGGGCCCGGCGATCCCGACCTGCTGACGATCAAGGCGGCCCGGCTGCTCGCAAGCGCCGATGTCGTCGTGCACGATGCGTTGGTGGGCGACGGGGTCCTCGCGCTGATCCCGGCAACGGCAGAGCGCATCGACGTCGGCAAGCGCCCGGGCAGGCCGACGCCGCAGGAGATGATCTCCGCACTGCTCGTCGAACTCGGACGCCAGGGCAAGCGCGTGGTGCGTCTCAAGGGCGGCGACCCGTTCGTGTTCGGCCGCGGCGGCGAGGAGGCGGCGGCGCTCGCCGAGGCCGGCGTCGCGTTCGAGGTCGTGCCCGGCATCACCTCGTCCGTCGCCGCGCCGGCCGCCGCAGGGATCCCCGTCACCCATCGCGGCGTGTCCGCCGCGTTCACGGTCGTCACCGGCCACCGCCGCCCGGGCGAACCCGATGTCGACTGGCGTTCGCTGGCAGCGGTCGGCGGAACCATCGTGGTCCTGATGGGTGTCGCCCAGCGCGCCGGCATCGCCACCGAACTCATCGCCGGCGGCCTCTCACCGACGACCCCGGTCGCGGCGATCCAGTCGGCGACCACCGATGCACAACTGGTCGACAGGTGCACGCTCGGCGAACTCGGCGACATCGACGTCGACTCCCCCGCGGTCATCGTCATCGGCGCCGTCGCCGCGTTCGAATTCGTGCGCGCGCTGACGCCGGTCGCCGCCCGAACCGACCTGGTGATCGGCGACCAACGCTGACCCGACCACAGCGACGTCGGACGATCGAGCATCCGGCAGACTGCACGGCGTGGAACTTCCCCCGCCGGTCCTGTCGCCACTGCGGATCATCGGGCTGACGAAGAAGTTCGGCACGACGACCGCGATCGACGGCCTCACCCTCGATGTGCCGCAGGGCGCGTGTTACGGGCTGGTCGGGCCGAACGGCAGTGGGAAGTCGACCACGATGCGCGCCGTCTGCGGGCTGGTGCGACCCGACGCCGGCGTCATCGAGGTGTGCGGCACCAGGGTCGATGTCGACGTGCTCACCACGCGCAAGGCGATGGGCGTGATGCTCGACCCGCTGCAACTCTTCGACCGACTGACGGCGTGGGAGTTCGTCGAGACGATCGGCACGCTGCGCGATCTCGACGCCGAGACGGCCCGAGCGCGCGCCGGCGATCTGTTCGGCGTGCTCGACCTGCTCGACGATGCCGACCGGCCCATCTCGGGGTACTCCCACGGCATGCGCAAGAAGACCGCGCTCGCCGCGGCGCTCCTCGCCCGACCGCGTCTCGTGATGCTCGACGAACCGTTCGAAGGCGTCGACCCGGTGTCGACGCGCGCGATGCGACGCATGCTCGACCGATTCCGCGAGGGCGGCGGCACCGTGGTGCTCTCGACCCACGTGATGGACATCGTCGAACGCGTCTGCGATCACGTCGGCGTGATCCACCGAGGGCGCCTGGTCGCGTCGGGCCCGATCGACGAACTGCGCGCCGGGCGCCGGCTCGAGGACGCCTTCATCGACGTCGTCGGCGCATCGGACGTCGATGATCAGGCGCTCGAATGGTTGAGCTGACGTCGTGAGCGATGTCACCGTCGTCGCGCTGTTCGCCCGGCTGCGCTGGAAGATGCTGCGCGGGGCGCTCGCCTCCGACGGCGCGCAGAAGTGGGCGGTCGCCGTCGGCATCGTCGCCTCCGCGCTCGTCGGTTCGGTGGCCGGGGCGGTCGTCTTCGTCGCCGGCCGAACGAGCGACGACCCCGACACCGTGTTCGTAGCAGCGACGACGGCGTCCGTCCTCGTCGTGATGATGATCGGCGTGATCGCGGGGGTCACCCAACCGGTCGACCCACGGGTGCTGGCCACCGAGCCCTTGTCCGAGCGTCAACTCGGCGTCGGCCTGCTGGCCGCCTCGGCCGCCGGACCGCCCGGGCTGTCGGCGCTGCTGTTCGGCGTCGGTCTGTTCGCAGGCGCAGTCGGTGGGCTCGGGTCGATCCTCCCGACAGCACTGGCGGCCGGCGCGGTGCTGGCCACGCTGCTCCTGGCGTCGCGCACGATGATCAACGCGCTCGGTCTGGTCACCACACGCCACCCTCGAATCGGCCAGGCCATCGTCGGTGTTGGCAGCCTGGCGTTCTACGCGGCGTTCCAGATCGCCCCTCGCCTGGTCGCCGATCTCGACGACGCCGGCCGCAACCGGCTCGCCGACATGCTCGCCTGGACGCCCATGGGCCAGCTCGGTCGAGCGCTCGCCGACGCGTCCGAACGGCCCCTCGTCGCCATCGTCCACACGGCGATCGGCGCAGCCTGGCTCGTACCGCTGGCCTGGCTGTTCACCTGGTCGACCAGGCGTCTCGTGACATCGGTGAAAGGTGCGAACACCAAGCGCGCGACGAAGAGCGAGCGGCGTCATCGACTCCGATCGGGCGTTCGACGCATGTGCGGCTCCGGCGCTGTCGGTGCCGTGGCCTGGCGTGGCGTGCTCACCCGGTTCCGAACGCCACGCACGGCGCTCGAGACGTTCACCGGCGGAGGCGTCGGGCTGGCGATCGTGCTCGTGCCCGTGCTGACAGGGCGTGAGGCCGGCGCCGGCGCGGTCCTCGTCGGTGGCGCCGTGCAGCTGGCGGTGCTGTTCATGGCCGGCAACAGCTTCGGCTCCGACGGGCCGGCCCTGTCGGGCGAACTCCTGACCGGCGTCGACCCGGCCGTCCTCGTGCGCGCCAAGGCGCGCTCGGTGATCGTGTCGGCGTCGCCGATCGCCGTCATCGGGCCACTGATCGCCGCCACGATCACGACCGAGTGGAACTACCTGCCGGCGGGTTTCGCCGTGGGGGCCGGCGGGCTGCTCGCCGGGGCCGGCGGCGCGATGGTCCAATCCTCGCTGGTCCCGATCGCCATCCCCGACAGCGACAACCCGCTCGCGAGTGGCGATTCCGGCAAGGGATGGTTCGCCGCCCTGATGCTCGGTGCGGTCCTGGTGTCGCTGGCGATCCTCACGCTGCCGGTGGCGTTGGCGATGCTGTGGGCGCTCGATCGGCAGTCGCTGCTCCTCGTCACCATGTTCGCGATCGCCACGCTCGGTGCCGGACTGCTGGTGTTGAAGGGTGGAACCGCACTCGCGGCCGCCCGTTGGCGCAATCGAGGGCCCGAACTGTTCGCCGCCATCGTCCCGGCCCGCTGACTGGTGACGCCGGTGCCTGGCACCGGCGTCACCAGTGGGCCGTGGATGGTGGGGCGGCGCTTCGCTAGTCTCGGCGCATGGAAGAAACCGCCGTTGCCACCGAGACCGAGCACGACGTCGCCGAGACGGAACTCGCCGAGGAACTGCTCGTCGAGGAGATCTCGATCGACGGGATGTGCGGCGTCTACTGACGATGCTCGATCGCCGCCTCGAACTCGACCCACGGGTCGCGTTGCGTCCCGAGCCGTTCGGAGCGCTGGCCTATCACTACGGCAATCGCAAGCTGATCTTCCTGAAGCACCCCGACGTGGTTCGAGTCGTCCGATCACTCGACGGTCACGACACGCTCGCCGACGTGTTGCGCTCGTGCGAGATCGACGAGGCCCGCTGGCCGGCCTTCGAATCCGCCCTGACCGCCCTCACCGAATCGGAGATGCTCCATGAGCACCAACCCGTCGCGACTGGTTGAACAACTCAAGGGTGGCCTCGACGCCCCGATCTGTCTCACCTGGGAACTCACCTACGCCTGCAACCTCGAGTGCGTCCACTGCCTGTCGTCGTCGGGGCGCCGTGACCCTCGCGAGCTGACCACCGCCGAAGCCAAGGCCGTACTCGACGAGCTGCACGATCTCCAGGTCTTCTACATCAACATCGGTGGCGGCGAACCGATGATCCGCCGCGACTTCTTCGAGCTGCTCGAGTACTCGATCGGTCGGGGCATCGGCGTGAAGTTCTCGACGAACGGTGCGTTCATCGATGCCGACAAGGCCCGCCGCCTCGCGTCGATGGACTACCTCGACATCCAGATCAGCCTCGACGGCACCGACGCGATCACCAATGACGCGGTCCGCGGCGAGGGGTCGTACGACACAGCGATCCGCGCGATGAATCATCTGCGCGACGCGGGCTTCGGCGAGTTCAAGATCTCGGTGGTCGTGACACGCCACAACGTCGACCAACTCGACGAATTCAAGGCGCTCGCCGACTCCTTCGGCGCCCAACTGCGCATCACCCGCCTGCGCCCCTCCGGTCGCGGCGCCGATTCGTGGCACGACCTGCATCCGACCAACGCCCAGCAACGCCAGATCTATGAGTGGCTGCTCGCCCACGGCGACAACGTGCTCACCGGCGACTCGTTCTTCCACCTCAATGCGCTCGGCGAAGAACCACTGCCCGGTCTCAACATGTGCGGCGCGGGTCGGGTGGTGTGCCTGATCGACCCGATCGGCGACGTCTACGCCTGCCCGTTCGTGATCCACGACGAGTTCAAGGCGGGCTCGGTCCGCGACCTCGGCGGGTTCGCCAAGGTGTGGAAGCACAGCGACTTGTTCGCAGAGCTCCGTGAGCCGCAATCGGCAGGCGCGTGCACCTCATGTGGCAGTTACGACGCCTGCCAGGGCGGTTGCATGGCAGCGAAGTTCTTCGTCGGCATCCCACTCGACGGCCCCGACCCCGAATGCGTGAGCGGCCATGGCGAAGCCGCGATGCTCGCCGCGTCGGCCGAGCGTCCCCGGCCGATGATGGACCACTCCAAGCCGGTCAAGGTCGCCGCACCCGAGCGGATCCCGGTCACCATCGGTCGCCGCTGATCTCCGACGCGAGACGCCGTCCACGCGACCGTCTCGTGTGGAACACTCCGTCGATGGCCGGCAATCGGTGGATCGACAAGCTCGAGGAGCATCCCGATCACTCGTCGTGGTACGTCGATCGGTTCCGCAAGATGGCCGCCGAGGGAGTGGATCTGCACGGCGAAGCGCGGCTGGTCGACACCATGGTGCCACGGAACTCGAGGGTGCTCGACGCAGGATGCGGACCGGGCCGCGTCGGTGGAGAGCTTGCGCGGTTGGGTCATGACGTCGTGGGGGTCGACCTCGACCCCGTGCTGATCGCCGCCGCCGAGGTCGATCACCCGGGCCCGACGTGGCTCGTCGCCGATCTCAGCGAACTGGACCTCCCGTCTCAGGGGATCGAGGCCGGGTTCGACGTCGTCGTCAGCGCCGGCAACGTCATGGGCTTCCTCGATCCCGACACCCGGCGCATCGTCCTCCAACACCTGGCGGGCGTGCTGGCGGCCGACGGGCGGATCGTGACGGGCTTCGGAGCGGGGCACGACTACCCGTTCGACGAGTTCTTCGACGATGTCGAGTCGGTGGGGCTGACCGTCGATCTACGGCTGTCGACCTGGGATCTCCGACCGTTCACCACCGACTCCGACTTCCTCGTCGCGGTGCTGGCGATGCGTCGATGAGCAGCTGACCGCCCGCGCGCCACTCCGCTCCGGACCGGGTCGAGCGCCGGGCCTACAGTCGGCTCATGACGATCGATCGCGCTGCCGCCGACAAGCTCCTCACCACGACACGTTCGGTGCGCAAGCGCCTCGATCTCACCCGCGACGTGCCGATGGAGCTCATCGACGAGTGCATCGAGATCGCCATGCAGGCACCGACCGGGACGAACGCGCAGAACTGGTCGTTCGTCGTCGTGACCGACCCGGCAAAGAAGCAGGCGATCGCCAACTTCTATCGGCAGGCCGGTGAGACGATGGCCGGCTCCGGCTACCCGCCGCCGCTGCCCGACGGCGACCCCCGCGAGCACGTCATGCCGAAGGTGATGGAGAGCGCGTCGTACCTCGGCGGGGTCCTCGAGCAGGTGCCCGTGTTCGTGATCCCGTGCGTGCAGGGCCGAATGGAGTCGGTGCCGATGATCGTCGCGCAGGCTTCCACCTACGGTTCGATCCTCCCGGCGGCCTGGAGCTTCATGCTCGCCGCTCGCGCACGAGGCCTCGGAACGGCATGGACGACCATCCACCTGTTCCACCACGACGAGGTCAGCGAGCTGCTCGGCATCCCCCAGGACTGGACGCAGACGGCGCTGTTCCCGGTCGCCTACTACACGGGCGACGACTTCCAGCCCGCACACCGGCTTCCCGCCGAGACGATGATCCACCGAGACACCTGGGGAACACACTGACGACCACTCCGAGCGGAGCCGGCAACGACCTCGGCTACGCTCGATCGCCGATCGACAAGGGGGTGTCCACCGTGAGTCCAGAGAAGTTCGTGGAGTCGTACCTCGAGGCCAACGACGGGCGGGAGCAGGACCTCGACCGGGTCGCGACCGAGCCCGCCGGCCTCGACGCCGCTGGGATGCTCGCCGCGCTCGGCGACCCTCGGTACACCGAACCGGGCCGTCAGCCGACCGCGTTGCAGATGATGTCGGACTTCATGGCACCCACCGGTTCGGTGTACTACGACGCGATCTACGGCGCATTCGACGGCCAGGTCGCGATTCGCAACTGGCTGATCCCGACGATGGCGACGATCGACTTCATCGAGTTCGTCCCGACCGGCGAGCCCGCACTGTTCGACGACGGACTCGGTGGCACCTCGCTCGACGAGTGGCAGATGGTCGCCGTGATCGGCGATGACCGCATGCCGCTGTCGCGCGGTGTGAGCGTGCGGCGGTATCGCGACGGGTGGATCACCTGGGCATGCGATGTCTACGACACCGGTCCGTTCCGTGTACCGCCACCACCCGAGGCAGGCATCGAGGCGGCCCCGATCCCGGACTGGCCGCGCACGGTGTGGCGGGCCGACCCCGACGTGGCGGAGACGATCGCGGCCGAAGTCGACTTCAGCGCTGACGCCGACCGGTTCCATCCCACCGACTCGGTGTACCACGACCCGATCTTCGGAGAGATCCGCGGTCGCGAGGCGATCCGCACCTGGCTCGTCGACATCATGGGCAAGGTCGGCAACATGGTGTTCGAACCGCTCGGGCCCGAACTCGACGACGGTTCCACCACGGTGCAGGAGTGGCAGCAGATGGCCGTCCAGCCCGACGGACGCCGGGTGTTCGTGACGCGGGGCACCAGCGTGCGGCGTCGCGGTGACGACGGCCTGTTCACGTACGCCGCCGACTATTTCGACACGGCCTCGCTGATGGATCCCGACATCCAGGCCGCAGCGATCGCCGCCGGGTCGACCATCGACGCTGACGACATCGCCCGGTACCGCACCATCGCGTGACCAGCGCGCTCCGGCGCGGTCGGTGATCAGTCGTCGATCGCGCCGTACACGATCGAGCGGAGCTGGCCGCGGAAGTCGAAAGCGCCACTCGGAATGAGCTGGGTCATGAAGACCGCCCACAACTCCTCGGTCGGGTCGACCCAGAACACCGTCGACGCCGCGCCACCCCACATGAAGTCGTCGGCCGGTCCCACACCAGCGGTTGCCGCGGGACCGAGACCGACGGCGACCTGCAAGCCGAATCCGTTGCCTTCGAAACCGACCTCGCCATAGCCGCCCGGCATGGCGAAGTCACGGAGATCGCCGCTCCCGGGGAGATGATTGGTGCGCATCAACTCGACGGTCGGCCGACCGAGGACCCGTGAGCCGTCGAGCGCGCCGCCCGCCGTGAGCGCGGCGCAGAATCGGGCGTAGTCATCGAGCGATCCGAGCAACCCTCCGCCGCCGGACTGCAGCGCCGGCTCGCGACAGAGGCGCTGTTTCGAGCGATCGTCGAGGAGACGCATCTCCTTGCGGGCGGTCCGGGCGTACAGCGACGGCACGCGGTGCGCCTCGGATTCGGGCACGTGGAACGCTGTGTCGACCATGCCGAGCGGGTCGAAGATCGCTCGGCGGAGGTAGTCGTCGAACGGCTCATCCGCAATCACCTCGACCAGACGGGCACAGATGTCCGACGACCACGAGTAGTACCAATGCGCACCAGGCTGGAACCACAACGGCTCGGTGGCGAGCAGGCGGCTGAGATCGGCGAGCGTCACCGAGGGGTCGAGCGACCGGGCCCCGCCGCCGTCGACGAGTGCCTCGAGATTGAGACGCGCCTCCTTCGGGCCGGTGCCGATGCCGGTCATGTGCATCAACGCATGCTTCACGCTGATCGGTTGCTCCGTGTCGACGAGTTCGACGCTGCCGTCGGCGCGCTTGACGCCCACCCTGACGTCGCGCCACTCGGGAAGGAACCGGTGGATCGGATCGTTCAACTTCACCTTCGCCCGCTCCATCAGCGAGAGCAGGGCGACTCCCGTGATCGGTTTGGTCATCGAGTACAGGCGCCAGATGGTCTGGTCGTGGAGCGCCTCGCCCGACTCGAGGTCCATGGCGCCGACCGTGCTGCGGTGAGCGAGGTGCCCGCGCCGACCGACCGCGACCTGGAACCCTGCGATCTTGCCGGGCTCCACATACGCGGTGCGGAAGTGTTCGTCGATGCGAGCGAGCCGGTCGGCGTCGAAGCCTGCTGCTTCGGGATTGGCGATCATCTCCATGGCAACCCCCCCATCCGCGCCGACGGGCGTCGACCGGCCCACGGTAGTTCGCGACGATCAGCCCCCGCACTGTCACGACCCACGCTGTCACACGTCAGCGCTCGGGTCGACGGGCGACGAACAGGATCCGGTCGAAGGGGAAGAAGCACGGCCCTTCGTCACCCAGTTCGGCGAGCAGTTCGCGTTCGTAGTCGACGAGCAGTGACTCGTATGCGGCCTGGGGCAGCACCGAACGGAATCGGGTGAGCGTGGTCCCCTTGACCCACTCGACGGCGTGGCGAGTCGAGGGCAGGACGTGCGGGTACACGTGGAGATCGACGTCGATGTCGACGTAGCCGAGTTCGTGAAGGATCCGGGCGTAGTCGTGCGGTGCGAGCACGTTGCGCGCCACCGGGTCGGGCGGCGGCCCGGCCAGACCGAACGCCGACCTGTGTGGCTCGGTGTCGGCGAGACGCGCGGCGACGACGTGGGTCGGCGCGTGAGCATTTGCGGGGACCTGCACGGCGATACGCCCACCCGGACGCAGTGCGGTGGTCCAGCGTGCGAGCACGCCGGCATGATCGGGCACCCACTGGAGGCTCGCGGCGGCGAGCAGCAGGTCGTGATCCCCATCCGAGGTCCACGCCGCGATGTCACCGGACTCGAACCTCACGCCGGCTCCGGCGTGTTCGGCCGCCGAGGCGAGCATGTCCGGCGAGTTGTCGACGCCGGTGATGTGACCGATCGAGAGCCGCCGGGCGGCCAGCGCCGTCAGCTCACCGGGGCCGCAGCCGAGGTCGACTGCCCGTCCGACCGGATCGGAGCCGAGTTTGTCCAGCAGGTCGTGGAACGGCTGTGAGCGCTCTGCCGCGAACCGGCGGTACTGCTGCGGATCCCATGCGCTCGACGGGAGGTCGGGGCCGGCGGACACGGCTTGTATCTTACTTGTATTACTCGGCCTGAGCGAGCGCATCCGGGCCCACGGCGAGCACGGGCGGCGGATCGGCGGCGGTGACGAAGTGGAGTTCCTGCACGGCTCTGGTCATCGCCACGTAGAGCAGCCGGGCGCCGCGCTCGGTGACCGCCACGTCGGTCTCCTCACTCAGGATCTCGTGAGGATTGACGACGATCACCCCATCGAACTCGAGGCCCTTCACCGCTTCGGGGCCGAACACGGGAAGCTCCGCCGGGTCGAGCTCGTGCACGTGATCGACGGCGACGAGCCCATGCGCCAGGAGCTCGGCGGCGATCGCCTGGTGCAACGCGGGCGGCGCGACCACCGCACTGATCCGCCGGCGCTGCTTGGTGGCGACTGCAAGCTCGGCAACCGCCACGGCCAATGCCGACGACGTCACCCGCAGCCACGTCGGTGCCTGACCCGCACGGCGCACGCTCCGGCTCTCGGTGGCGTCGACGCCGGTGAACGGCAGCAGGCGGTTGGCCACCACGAGGATCGGCTCGGGTACCCGATAGCCGATGGTGAGGTCGGCGACGGTCCCCGCCGGACGATCGCGTGCGGTGAGATGCTCGAACACCGCCGACCAACGTTCCTGCCCCGCCGGCGTGGTCGACTGGGCGACATCGCCCACCAAGGTCATCGAGCCGGTCGGGCTGCGCCGCCCGATCACCCGCAGCGCGACCGCCGAGTGGTCCTGCGCCTCGTCGACGATCACATGGCCGTAGGTGAACGGCGAGCCGTTGAGCATCGAGTTCGCCTCGTCGACCAGCAACTGGTCGGCACGGGTCCAGGCGCGCCGCTTGCCCGACACCCCAGGCAGCAATCGATCGACGAGCCGCACCGGCTTCTGCGTCGGCCAGGCCTTGTTGATCGCGGTCTTGAGCGCCGCAGCCTTGGCCCAGGCCTCCTCCGACCCGGTGCGTTGGAGCAGTTCACGCTGCGCCAGCGAACGCATCCGCTCACGACGCTGATTGAGCGGGCTCGTTCCCGACTTCGCGATCTCCAACCACCCGGCGAACTGCTCGCGCGTGACCACGTGGATCCGAGCTCCGATGGGGATTCGCACGTCGTCGTCCGGTGGCTGGATCGCCGACAATGCCAGGGCCTCGAGGTCGTCGAGCCGGTCGGCAGCACCCTTCCAGCGCGCCGTCTCGACATCGTCCTCGCCCGTCAGTTCGACCCGGGGAATGCACAATTCGTCGACCGTGACCTGGCGAACCGAACGCTCACCGAGCGACGGGAGGACGTTGCCGATGTAGTCGAGAAACGCCTTGTTCGGTCCGACCACCAGGACGCCATCACGCGCCAGACGGCCCCGGTGCTCGAAGAGCAGGTACGCGGCCCGGTGCAACGCCACCGCGGTCTTGCCGGTTCCCGGGCCGCCCTGCACGACGAGCACCTGGTCGATCGGGGCGCGGATCACGAGGTCCTGCTCCGCCTGGATGGTCGACACGATCTCGCGCATCTCGCCCGATCGTTCGGCACCGATCTCGGCCAGCACCGGATCGGGGATTCCCCCCGCCACCTCGCCTTCGTCGGGGTCGTCGAGGTGCTCGTCGAGGTAGGCGATGATGTCGCCGTCGTCGAGTGTGAACCGCCTCCGGAACGCCACGCCCAGCGGGTCGACCGACGTCGCGCGGTAGAACGGTGCGGCGATCGGCGCCCGCCAGTCGACCACGACCGGATCGTGCTGATCGTCCTCGATGTGACGACGACCGATGTACCACTCGTCGATCCGGCCGAAGAAGTCCCCGGCGCCGGGACCACGCAGGTCGTCCAACGCATCGGCAACGGTGACCTCGATGTACTCCTTGGTGATCTCGTCGGCCGCGCCCTCGGGGTCGACCGCCTCGAGACGGACGATCATCCGGTCGCGCGATGTCCGCGCGAACGCCAGCCGATCTCGCTCGACATCGAGCTCGGGAAACAGGTCGGCGTGCACGGGGCCAGCCAAGCTAGCGGCATCTCCTCGGCGGCCCGGTGCACGTTTCGGACCGGATGCTGCAAGGATCATCGTTCGTGTTCATCCTGGTGCTGGTCGCGTACGTCATCGGCACGTTTCCGAGTGCCATCCTCATCGCCCGCGCGAACGGCATCGACATCTCGACGTTCGGGTCGGGCAATCCCGGCGCCTCCAACGTCACCCGCGCACTCGGGTGGCGCAAGGGGATGTGGGTCTACCTGCTCGACGCCGGCAAGGGAGCACTCGCGACAGGACTCGGCCTGGCCGTCGAGGGCCGGCCGGTCGCCTACTGGTGTGCAGCTGCCGCGATCGTCGGCCACATGTTCCCCGTGTTCCGACACTTCAAGGGCGGCAAGGGCGTGGCAACGGGCTCGGGCGCGCTGCTGGTGCTCCAACCGGTCCTCGCCCCGCTCGCCGTCGGGCTCTGGTGGGTCATCACGAGGGCGACCGGGAAGGCCGCGTTGGGATCGGTGATCGCCGTCGCGCTCGTCCCGATCGGCATCGTCGTGATGGATCAGCCGCGATGGGAGCTGATCGCCGTCGGCGGGGTGTGCGTGCTCATCCTGCTGAAGCACTCGAGCAACATCAAGCGGCTGATTCGGCGAGAAGAGCACGCGCTCAGCCAGAATTGATGCCCTGATGCAGTTGTTGTCGCCCATCACCGTCGCGTCACGAACCGCGCCGAACCGCGTGGTGTTCGGGCCGCACGTCACCAACCTCGGCGCCGACGACCGCTCGATCCCGGCTCGCCAGGTGGCGTACTACGCCCGTCGTGCGCGGGGCGGGTGCGGCACGATCGTGATCGAGGGAGCGTCGGTCCATGCTTCCGACTGGCCGTACGAACGAGCGCCGCTCGCGGAGCGTTGCGGTCGGGGTTGGGCCGACGTCGTGGCCGCTTGCCGGCCCCACGGTTCGCTCGTGATCGCCTCGCTCGATCACGCCGGAGGCCAGGGTTCGTCCGCATACAGCCAGGCACCGTTGCTGGCACCGTCGCGCGTCCCCGAGGTCAACAGCCGCGAGGTGCCGAAGTGGATGGAACCCGGTGACATCGCCGTCGTCGTCGACGGATTCTCGGCTGCCACCAGGATTGCGGTCACGGCCGATCTCGACGGTGTCGAGATCAACGCCGGCCAGCACAGCCTCGTGCGCCAGTTCCTGTCAGGCCTCACGAACCAGCGCGACGACCAGTGGGGGCACGATCGACTGCTGTTCGCCCGTCAGGTGATCGAGGCGGTTCGAGCCGCGGCGGGCGATCGGATCGTCGGGCTGCGACTGTCGTGCGACGAACTCGCTCCGTGGGCCGGGATCACTCCCGAGATGGCCCCCGAGATCGCAGTCGGCCTCGTCGAGGCCGGGCTCGACTATCTCGTCGTGACCCGGGGGTCGATCTACACCGTGGAGAAGACCCGTCCGGACTTCCACGAGCCGACCGGGTTCAACATCGACGTGTGTCGTGCGGTGCGCGCCGCGGTGCACGAGATGGCGCCGGACGTGCCGGTGATCCTGCAGGGCTCGATCGTCGAGATCGGACAGGGTGAGTGGGCGCTCGGCGGCTACGACGACCCTGCGCTGTGCGATGCGGTGGAGATGACCCGTGCCCAGATCGCCGATCCCGACCTGGTCGCCAAGCTCGTCGAGGGCGACACCGACCGCATCCGACCCTGCACGCGATGCAACCAGACCTGTCAGGTCCGCGATGCCCGCAATCCGATCGTCACCTGCATCGGTGAGCCGACGAGCGGGCGCGAAACCGAAGACGCCGACTGGTACGTGCCGGCGACGCATCCCCGTGACGTGGTCGTCGTCGGCGCCGGCCCCGCGGGGCTCGAGGCCGCCCGGGTTGCCGCACTCCGTGGCCACCACGTGACGGTGGTCGAGCGAGGCGACCGCGTGGGTGGATCGGCACGCATTGCCGGGCCGAATGGTGCGCTCGTCGACTGGTGGGAGCGCGAGCACGAACGGCTCGGCACCGACATCAGGCTCGGGTCCGACACCTGGGAGACCGACGAACGAACCGTCGTCGTCCAGGCGACCGGGTCACTGCCCGGCCCGCGTCCGTACGAGACCGGGCCCGACGCGACGGTGGTCGACATCCTCGACGTTCGTGCGGGCAGGTCACAATTGCCGGACGCGGGAACGGTCGTGCTGTTCGATCCGATCGGCGGCCCGATTGCGGTGGCGCTCGCCGAGGAACTCGGGGCGCGCGCCGTGCTGATCACCCAGGACAACATCGCCGGCAACGAGCTGGCCCGAACCGGAGACCTCGCACCGGCGAACACCCGACTGGCACAGCAGGGCGTCACGATCGAGCGCAGGACGCTGCTGCGCACCGTGACGGCCGAGGGCGTGGAGGTCGAGGATCGCTACAGCGGCGAACGGCGCACGATCGAGTGCGTCGCCGTCGTCGACTGCGGATTCAGGGTGCCGACCGCACCGATCGGCGGCGCAATCCAGATCGGCGATGCCGTCGCGCCGCGCACGGTGCACGAAGCGGTCCTCGAAGCTCGACGAGCGGCATTGTCGATCTGATGGGCGACATCGTGGTCTCTGTCGGATCGATGCGCTCGATCCGCTCGGTGGCGTCGATCGCGTCGGTCGGGTCGATCTGGTCGGCGGGTTCGATCCTGTCGATCGGCTCGGTGGGTTCGATCCTGTCGATCGGCTCCAGCGGCTCGATCCTGTCGATCGGTTCGGCCGGGTCGATCGCCTCCATCGGGTCGTCGGGTTCGATCTCCTCGATCGGTTCCGCCGGCTCGATCGGCTCCGACGGCGCGCAACGTGAGCTCGGCGACTGGCGGCGCTCGGCAGTCATCGCTGCCGGAGCCGTTGCCGCCGCGGTGCTGGCCACGGTGTGGGCAGTGCGCCAGGAGCGGTGATCAGGCCTCCGTCGGCGTGATCACGACCTTGCCCCGCACCTCCCCACGCTCGAGCCGACGCATCGCCTCGGGCGCCGCATCGAGGGCGAAGGTCTGCTCGACGGCCACGGTCAGCGTTCCGGCCTCGATCAGCTCCCGCAGCGTGTCGAGATCGGCGTGGCTCTCCTTGGAGATGAACGACGTGAGTCGCTGGCTGACGAACGGTGAGATCGCCATGGCACGGAGCTGCCGATCGACCCCGCCGATCCATCGTCCGCCTTCCTCGCCCCCGACGATCACCAGCGTGCCGGACGATGCGAGCAGACGGCGCAGGCGGCCGAGCGGCGTGTTGCCGCCGATGTCGAGAATCGCGTCGTACGAAACGCCCCGTGCGTCGAGGTCCTCCGTGCGGTAGTCGATGACGGCGTCCGCGCCGAGCGACCGCACGAGGTCGGCTTTCGGCGCGCTGCACACGCCGGTCACGTGAGCACCGTGAGCCTTGGCGAGCTGCACAGCGAAGGTTCCGACACCACCCGACGCACCGATGACCAGCACTCGTTGGCCGGCCGCGATCCGTGCGACATCGCGCACCGCCTGCAGGGCGGTGAGGCCGGACACCGCGACCGCCGCCGATCGGTCGAACGACAGGTTCGACGGCATCCGTGCAAGCTTCGACTCCTTCGCCGCTGCGAACTCGGCGAACGAACCCCGGCCGATGCCGAACACCTCGTCGCCGACCTCGAACCGGGTCACGGCGCTTCCGACAGCGGAGACGGTACCGGCGAGGTCGAGGCCCGGGACCGACGTCTTCGGGCGCCGCAGACCGAAGCCGAGGCGCACGACGTACGGCAGACCGGCCATCAGGTGCCACGTTCCTCGATCGAGTCCAGCGCCGGCGACACGCACCAACACCTCGTCGGCCGCGATGCTCGGCCGAGGGGCCTCGCCGAGCCGGAGTTCGTCTGCGCTGCCGTAGCTGGTCTGGACGATCGCTCGCATCGTCGCGTCGACAACCGCCGGGTCGTTCGTGTCCGTACCACTGGGTTCCTGAGTCTTCATCACTGCTCCTCGATCCGGCTCGAGCCGGCTTGCTTACGTTGTAAGGTAACGATCCAAATCCTAGACATACGTTGTAAGGTTCACAACCGAGGACTTCGATGAAATCACCAGCAGGCACACCAGCACACACACCGGCACGCGAGCCGCTCAGTCGACAACGGGCGCTCGAAGCCGCCGTGGCGATCGCCGACACCGACGGGATCGAGTCGCTGACGATGCGCAAACTCGCGCAGGCACTCGGTGTCGAGGCGATGTCGCTGTACCACCACGTCGCCAACAAGAGCGACATCCTCGACGGCATGATCGACATGGTCTTCGCCGAGATCGAACTCCCCGACGCCGCCGCCGACTGGACGACCGCCATGGTCGATCGGGCGAGATCGGTGCGCGCAGCGCTCACCCGCCACCGCTGGGCAATCGGTCTCATGGAGTCGCGAGTGGCGCCCGGGCCTGCGACGCTGCGGCACCACGACGCCGTCATCGGGTGTTGCCGTCGCGCCGGATTCACGGTCGAGATGACCGCCCACGCCTTCTCGCTGATCGACAGCTACATCTACGGCTTCGTCCTCCAGGAGATCAATCTCCCGTTCGACGACGGCGACGACCTGGGCGCACTCGTCGACACGATCATGCCTCCCGAGATGGCCGAGGCGTACCCCCATCTGACCGAACTGACCACGGACGTCGTCCTGCAACCGGGCTACCGCTACGGCGACGAGTTCGACTTCGGACTCGACCTCGTCCTGACGGCGATCGTCAGTCGGCGTCGGCCCAGTACGGATCGCGGAGCAACCGCTTCTTGAGTTTGCCGTGCGCCTCACGAGGCAGCCGCTCGACCACGTCGTACGACTTCGGCAACTTGTAGGCCGCCAGCCGAGTCGCGGCGAAGGCCCGCACGTCGTCGAGGTCGACCTCACCCGACGTTTCGATCACCGCCTTGACCTGCTCGCCCCATTCAGGATCGGGGATGCCGAACACCGCGACATCGGCAACCGACGGATGCTCACTGAGCACCGCCTCGATCTCGGCCGGGTACACGTTCGAGCCGGCGACCAGAATCAGGTCCACACGCCGATCCGCGAGGTAGAGGAATCCGTCGTCGTCGAGCCAGCCGAGATCGCCGACGGTGAAGCGGCCGTCGGGGAGCCGGATCGAGGCGGTCTTGTCGGGATCGCCGTAGTACTCGGGCGCGCCGTCGGACCGCCGGCAGTAGATCGTGCCGACCTCCCCGACAGGCAGGTCGTTGCCGTCGTCGTCGACGATCGAGTACTCGATCCGCGCTGATGCCTTGCCGACGGTGCCCGGATGCGCGAGCCACTCATGGCTGTCACAGATCGCCGGCCCGGTGCCCTCCGACGAGCCGTACATCTCGAAGATCACCGGGCCGAGCCACTCGATCATCGCCACCTTCGCCCACGTCGGGCACGGCGCCGCCGTGTGCAGGATCCACTCGAGCGAGGAGAGATCATGTGCGGAGCGCTCGGCATCGTCGAGCTTGAGCAGCCGGATGAACTGCGTCGGCACCATCGGCGATGCGGTGACCCGATGACGCTCGATGAGGGCCAACGTCTCGTGCGGGTCGAACCGGCCGGCGACCACGACGGGGACGCCGAACGACAGCGACGCGCCCAGCACGGCACTGCCGAGCGCGTGGTAGAGCGGCGTCGTGATGAGCGTCACGCCGTGTTCGGGCATGCGCACGAGGCGACCCCACCCCGACCACAGTGCGGCGTACCGCTCGACGGGCGCACCGAGCTCGGGGCGGGTGACACCCTTCGACTTGCCGGTCGTCCCCCCGGTGAACATCAACGCGGTACCCGCGGCGCGCGTCGTCAACAGCGCGTCGCCGGCGTCTGCGAGCCACGACTCGTAGTCGGCACCGAGTTCGACGATCGTCGTCACGGTCGTCCCGGCGGCGGCCTGCTCGGCCGCGGCCCGCAGGTCCGGATCGACGACGAGCAGCCGACACCCGCTGTCGTCGATCAGCGCAGTGAGTTCGACCGGCGTGAGGTGCCAGTTCAGCGGCACGACGCGACTTCCGGCACGTGCATTGCCGATCTGGAACTCGGCCCATTCGCAACGATTTCGGGCGAGTACGCCCCAGACGTCGCCGACTCCGATACCGGCACCGTCGAGGGCGCGGGCCAGCCGGCGAGCGCGTCGCTCCACCTGCTTCCACGTCAATGATCGTCCCGGCCCGATGATCGCCACGGAACTCGGATCGCCGGGAGCGAGCAGATGCTCCGGCTGGAGCTCGCTGCTCGCGACGTCGCTCCCGTTCCGAGATTCCCCCATGGGGATCGACAGTAGGCGTCCCTGACACACTCGGATCCCATGGAGAGCGATCTGTTCGACCTGACAGGACGGGTGGCCGTCGTGACCGGCGGCTCGCGGGGCCTCGGCCGGGCGATGGTGCTCGCGTTCGCCGAGCGCGGTGCCGACGTCGTCATCGCGAGCCGCAAGCTCGATGCCTGCGAGGCAACCGCCCGCGAGGTCGAGCGGCTCGGTCGGCGGGCGCTGCCGATCGCGTACCACGCGGGTGTGTGGGACGACAGCCGACGCCTGTACGACTCCGTGTACGCCGAGTTCGGTCGTTGCGACATTCTCGTCAACAACGCCGGGATGTCGCCGCTGTACCCGAGTGTCGACGCGATCGACGAGGCCCTGTTCGACAAGGTGATCGACGTCAATCTGAAGGGCCCGTTCCGCCTGTCCGCCCTGGTCGGCACCCGCATGGCCGGCGCCGACCACGGTGGTAGCAACGGCGGCTCGATCATCTTCGTGTCGTCGATCGCCTCGCACCGTCCCGGTCCCAACGAGCTGGTCTACGGCGCCGCCAAGGCCGGCATCAACAACCTCACCTACGGGCTGGCGCGAACACTGGGGCCAAGGGTCCGGGTGAACTGCATCGCTCCCGGCCCGTTCCTCACCGACATCTCCAAGGCGTGGGACCTCGACGCGTTCGAACGGTCGGCCGCGGCGGCGTACTCGCTGGGACGTGGCGGTGAGCCCGACGAGATCGTCGGAACGGCGCTCTACCTCGCCGGCGACGCGTCGTCGTACACGACCGGCACCGTGATCGACGTCGACGGCGGACCACGCTGACGCTGCGGTCCGCCTGACAGCGCGAAGACCCACATCGCTACTCTGAGCGCATGGAGATGCACTTCGCCACCGTCTGGGAATCGATCGCCGACGCGATCCCCGAGCTCCCGGCGGTGACGCACGGCGACGTCACCCGCTCATGGGCCGACTACGACGATCGGGCGGCACGGGTGGCCGGAGCACTGGAAGCAGCGGGGCTCGGCCACGACTCGAAGGTCGCGCTCTTCATGTACAACTGCAACGAGTACATGGAATCGCAGTACGGCGCGTTCAAGCTCCGCGGCGTGCCGATCAACGTCAACTACCGCTACCTCGACGACGAGCTCTGGTACCTGCTCGACAACTCCGACTCCGAGGCGATCATCTTCCACTCGTCACTCGGCGATCGAGTGGCTCGCGTGGCCGACCGGCTTCCGAAGCTGAAACTGCTCATCGAGGTCGACGACGGCGGCGCAGGACAGGTCCCCAACGCACGGCCGTACGACGAGGTGGTCGCCACAACCGACCCGATGCCTCGGATCGAACGGTCGGAGGACGATCTCTACATGCTCTACACCGGCGGCACGACCGGGATGCCCAAGGGCGTGATGTACGACATGGGTGGTCTCACCGGAGGGTTCGTCACGCTGGGACTCCCGATGCTCGGCATGGCCGCACCGTCCGACGCCGCCGAGGTCGCCGGGATGATCAAGGGCGCCTCGGCCAACGGGCCGACCCTGACGTCGATCCCCTCGGCACCGCTCATGCACGGCACCGGCTGCTGGCTCGGCTGGTTCATCCCGCACCTCGCCGGCGGTCACGTGGTCACCCTCGAGAGCAGGAGTCTCGACGCCCACGAGCTGCTCGCGACCGCCGAACGGCACCGGGCGACGTCGATCACGATCGTCGGCGACAGCTTCGCCAAGCCGATCATCCGGGCGCTCGACGAAGGCAAGCCTGGCGACGGCTCCTACGACACGTCGTCGATCGGCATGTTCATCTCGTCCGGCGTGATGTGGACGTCGGAGGTCAAGCAGCAACTGCTCGACCGCATCGAACAGGCGGTACTCGTCGACGCCATCGGATCGACCGAAGGGTCGATGGGCACCCAGATCACGATGAAGGGCGTGCCGACCGAGACTGCCAAGTTCACCAAGACCCCCGAAACCAAGGTGTTCACCGACGACGACCGTGAGGTCGAGCCCGGATCGGATGCGGTCGGGATGGTCGCCGCCGGCGGCAACGTCCCGATCGGCTACTACAAGGACGAGGCGAAGACGGCGCGCACGTTCCGGGTGATCGGCGGCGTGCGCTACTCATTCCCCGGCGACTTCGCGAAGGTCGCGGCGGACGGCTCGCTCATCCTGCTCGGACGCGGCAGCCAGGTCATCAACACCGGCGGCGAGAAGGTCTTCCCCGAGGAGGTCGAGGAAGCCGTCAAGCGCGTCTCCGGCGTTCGTGACTGCCTGGTCGTCGGCCTGGAGAACGAGAAGTTCGGCCAAGCGGTCACCGCGGTGGTCTCCCTCGACGACGGCGCCGACTGCGACGAAGCATCCATCATCGCGTCGGTCAAGCAGGATCTCGCCGGCTACAAGGCCCCGAAATCGGTCGTCTTCGTCGACCACGTCCCCCGCGCCCCGAACGGCAAGGCCGACTACCGCCGCGCCAAGGAACACGCCGAGGCACCTCCCGGCTGACGGTCACCCCACGGGGAGGTCGAACCACGGCGGTGCCGCCAGGTCGCCCTCGAAGATGGCCCGGTCCTCGGGATCGTCGATCGTCGTCGTGCGCGCAGCGTCGAGTTCGGTCGCCGCGTCGTCGAGTCGACCGAGCAGCGCCAGCGCCCGAGCCCGCGCCTCGTGCGCGTAGCCCCGATCGAAGTCCTCGAGGCCGGCCTCGAGGACGACGGCCATGCAGCGATCGGCATGATGCAACGCGAGGTCGCCGTGGCCGAGGACGACGTGACAGCGCGAGAGGATCCACGATGCCCGCGCGGCGTTCTCCGGACCGCGTCCACTCGCTCGTGACCAGTGGTACGCAGATGCGTAGGCACGCGACAACAACTCGTCGACGTCGGGTGGTGACCCGATCGGATCCTCGAGCAATTCCCAGACCGAGTTGAACGCGGCGATCCCCTGCGTGCGATGCCAGTGGCCTTCGACGTCGGTGATCGCATCGGCCCGCGCGTCCACACCCGGCATCGCCTCCCCGGTCTCCAGCAGCGTCTTGAGACCGTCGATGATCTCGACCCAGCCGAGCCGAACGTGTTCCCAGGTGAGCGGGCTGAGAGCGAGATCGCCGTGGCGCAGGGTCACCCGGGTGACCGAGGCGTCGTCGTTGGCGGGCCGCAACAGCCATTCGACGCGTCCGGGCGGCTCGGCGGCCATCGCGGCGTCGTACAGGACGTGCCACGTCATCACCAGACGGTGCGGAGGATCGAACTCCTCGATGACGCCGTCGACCGCGAGCCGTCCGTCATCGAGCACGTTGCGATATGGCGCTCCCGACCCGAACTCCGACTCGAACCGCGTGCCGTGGAAGTACTGCCGGGTGAACTCGGGGTCGATCAGCGCCTGCCAGACCCGCTCCGGCGGCGCCTTCACGAAGATCTCGTACACGTGTGCTGCAGCGGGCATGTCAGGCTCCTTCGACGTGCTGTCGCAGGGCGAGCAGCCCGGCGACGTGCGGTTCGGCGAAACGGGAGATCCATCGGTCGTGGATCTCGCGGATCGGGACGGGATTGAGGTAGTGGAACTTCTCGCGCCCGACCTTCTCGGTGACCACCAGATGGGCGGCTTCGAGCACCCGCAGGTGCTTCATCACTCCGAAGCGGGTCATCTCCTCGTGCTCGTCGACCAGTGCCGCGAGCGTCTGTCCGTCCGCATCGCGCAGCCGGTCGAGGAGCCGTCGACGAGTCGGGTCGGCCAGCGCCCGAAAGACATCGTCGAGATCGTCCACCCGGCGATCATATGTGACTATTTGGTCACATGTCAACGACGGGCGAGCCCGAGACGGCGAGGGGTGTCAGAGCAATTTCTCGGCGAAGAAGTCGAGCACGCGTTCGACGCTCGCGTCGTCGCGCTGCTCGGTCAACACCGAGTGGTCCCGCTTGGACGTGCTCGGCAGTTCCACGGCGATGAACGCGTCGCCGAGCAGGTCGCGCAACGTCGCGAACCGATCACCGACCGAGAAGTCGTCGGCATAGCGCAACCCCAGCACCTGACATCCCTGCGCGGCGCGTTCGACCACGACGGCGAGATCGTCAGGTGACAGGTTCAGATCCGCCCGGCGGGCCGCCCCGAAGGGCAGCGGGGCCGAGGGTTGCGACAACACCGGAGCCAGCATGATGTCGTCGACCATCATCCCGAGGGCGAATCCGCCCGTGAAGCACATACCGACGGCGCCGACGCCCGGCCCGCCGACATCCTGATGAAGATTGCGCGCGAGCGCCCGCAACCAGGCGACGACCGGCGCCGTCTGGTTCAGCGCCAACGCGGTGAACTCCTTGACGACGCAGCCCCGCGCGATCGCCCCGAGCGCGCTGGCATTCGACGGCGGTTTGCCGGGCGTGCCGAACAGCGACGGCATCACGACCGTGAAGCCGCGATCGACCACCTCGTTCGCGAACTTCGTGACGAGCGGCGTGATGTTCGGCACCTCGTGGATCACCACGACA
>JAHENF010000005.1:0-54833 GCA_024643255.1 Ilumatobacteraceae bacterium | reverse complement strand
CGGTTTGCCGGGCGTGCCGAACAGCGACGGCATCACGACCGTGAAGCCGCGATCGACCACCTCGTTCGCGAACTTCGTGACGAGCGGCGTGATGTTCGGCACCTCGTGGATCACCACGACAGCCGGGCCCGACCCACGCCGGTAGGTGGGATGCGTGATGCCTGCGGAAGTGAACTCGCCCGGCTCCCACCCCTCGAGAACAGCGGCGTGCTCAGGTTTCGGACTCATCGTCGGCTCCTCGTCGGTTCGTTCGGTTCACAGCCGTTGCATCGCGTCGAGCGCCGACGCCGCGAGGGTCTCGGTGCCGTGCTTGAAGGCGTTCAACTGCTCGTCGCTGATCCCCTGGTCGCCCATGGCGCCATGGAGATACCGGGCGTAGACACCCTCGGAGATCACCGCGAGACGCCACGATCCGAAGGCGATGTAGTAGTCGATCTCCGACAGGTCGCGCCCAGTCCGCGTGGCATAACGCTCGAGCAGTTCCGAATAGGCCGGGAATCCATCGATACCCGTCGGATCGTTCGGACGGGGCTGCACCGTTCCGGGATCGGCCCAGTACACACCGATGTAGCCGACATCCGCGAGTGGATCACCCAGGGTGCACAGCTCCCAGTCGAGCACCGCGGCAACGCGGCCCCGAGCGGTGTCGGTGAGCACGTTCCCGAACCGGTAGTCGCCATGGGCGATCGACACACCCTGCTGGGTGGGCATGCGTTGCGCGAGCCGCCGGGCGACTTCGTCGACAGCCGGCAGATCGCGGGTCTTCGACTTGTCCCACTGCGTGCTCCAGCGCTTCACCTGCCGTTCGATGTACCCCTCCCGCTTGGCGAGGTCACCCAGGCCCACTTCGTCGACGTCGACGGCGTGGAGGTCGGCCAGCACGTCGATCAGGTGCAACCCGGCGCTGCGACGCAGCTCGGGCGCCATCGCCGCGCCCTTGTCGGCGCTGTCGAGCACGACGCCGTCGACGAAACCCATCACGTAGAATGGGGCACCGTTCACCGCCTCGTCGACACAGACGCCGAGCGCAGGCGGCACCGGCACGTCGGTCAGCCCGACCGCCGAGATGATCTTGTACTCGCGAGCCATGTCGTGGGCGGTGGCGAGTACCGCCCCGGTCGGGGGGCGGCGCAACACGTACTTCGTGCCATTGGCGTCGGTGACCGTGAACGTGAGGTTGGAACGTCCGCCGGTGATCAGGCCGAACTCGAACGGGGCCGTGGCGCCGTCGATGTTCGCGACGAGCCACTCGGTGACCCGTTCACGATCGATTCCGTGAATCGGTTCCTGCACGGACGTCGACCGTAGTCCGACGAGCCCGCTGCGCACGATGTGCCAGGCACATCGTGGACCGGTCAGCCGGGTCGACCGACGCCGACGACCTTGCCCCAGTTGACCGAGGCAACGCTGACCGTCTTGCCGGTGGCCGGAGCGTGCACCTGCATGCCATTGCCGAGGTAGATGCTCACATGGCTGATCGGGCTGTAGAAGAACAGCAGGTCGCCGGGCTGCGCCTGGCTGATCGGCACGTGCGGTGTCGACGCGAACTGCGCCCGGGACTGGTGCGGCAGCCCGACGCCGGCCTGACCCCACGCATAGGCGGTGAGACCCGAGCAGTCGAAGCCGACCCCAGGGGTCGAGGTGGCGTAGTGGTACGGGGTGCCCTGCTGCGCAAGTGCTGCCTGCACGGCGAGGCCAGACCGCGACGACACCGCGGGGACGCTGTAGCCACCGCCGGAACCCGACGAGGTGCCACCGGACGAGGAATTCCCACCCGACGAGGAGTTCCCACCGGATGAGGAGTTTCCGTTCGACGAACTGCTGCTGCCCGAGCTGCTCGAGTTCCCGCCTCGGCCACTCGATGCGGCGGCCTGGCTGGCCTGCTCCTGGATGCGCCGAGCGGATTCCGCGGCGCGTCTCGCCTCTTCCTGGGCGATGAGCTGGCCGAGCTTCGACTCCGCGTCGGCGCGGGCCGAGGTGTACTCAGCGGTCAGCTTCTCGGTCTTGGCCTTGGCGTCGACCAGCGACGCCGCGAGCTGTTCGGCCTGCTGCTTCTGCTTGTCGAGCGCCTTGCGCTCATCGTTGATGTCGGCGACGAGCGCGTCGAGTTCGTCGGTCGTGACATCGCCCGCACTCAATGCGACCTTGGCGAGTTCCTCGCGCTTGAGCGAGTCGTTCATGTTCGCCGCGTCCTCGAAGAGCGGTCCGAGCGGAGCACCGCCACCGCCCACGAACGAACGCAGTGCCATCTCGCTGAGATTCGACCGGAGCTGCGCGAGCTCGGCTTCCTTCGCTCCGATGCGCTGCTCGGCATCGGCGATGGCGACATCGAGCTGGTTCTTGTCGTCGATCGCGTTGTTGTACTCGTCGCCGATCTGCAGTGCCTGCTGTTCGAGGCGATCGAGCTGATCGACGATGTCGGAGACCTTCTGGCGTTGCTGGTCGACCGACTGGGCCTGCACGACCGTCGGGGTCACCGCAGGGACGAGCGTCGCCGCCACGAGTGCAATCGGGATCAGGAGTCGACGGACGGAGAGATGGCTCATAGGTGCAAGACCGCAGCCTAGCGAATATGACGAATGTGTTGCGAAAGCCTGACGAAACTTCCGTGACGCGCGTCACACAGCCAGGAAGCGGATCACTCCCATTCGATCGTGCCAGGCGGCTTCGAGGTGATGTCGTAGGCAACGCGATTGATGCCGGGCACCTCGTTGATGATGCGCTGCGACATGGTCTCCAACACGTCGTACGGGATGCGCGCCCAGTCCGCGGTCATCGCATCATCGCTGGTCACGGCCCTGATGATGATCGGATGGCCGTAGGTGCGCTCGTCGCCCATCACACCGACCGAGCGGATGTCGGCGAGCACGGCGAACGACTGCCAGATCTCCCGCTCGAGCCCGGCGAGACGCAACTCCTCGCGCACGATCGCATCTGCTTCCTGGAGCAGCGCCACCCGCTCGGGGGTCACCTCACCGATGATCCGCACACCGAGGCCGGGTCCGGGGAACGGCTGGCGCCACACCATCTCATCGGGAAGCCCGAGTTCGGTGCCGAGCTTGCGGACTTCGTCCTTGAACAACTCGCGCAGCGGCTCGATCAGCTCCAACGTCATGTCGTCCGGAAGGCCGCCCACATTGTGGTGGCTCTTGATCACCGATGCGGTGCCGTCGGTGCCTCCACTCTCGATCAGGTCCGGGTACAGCGTGCCCTGCACGAGGAACCGGGCATCGGTGAGCCCGCCCGTGTTCTCCTCGAACACCCTGATGAACTGCTCGCCGATCGCCTTGCGCTTCGCCTCGGGATCGGTGATGCCCTCCAGCGCGGCGAAGAACCGCCAGCCGGCGTCGACGTGGATCAGCTCGATGCCGAGATTGCGCCGGAACGTCTCGACGACCTGGCCGCTCTCTCCCTTGCGCATCAAGCCGGTGTCGACGTAGATGCAGGTGAGCTGATGGCCGATCGCCTTGTGCACCAGTGCTGCGGCAACCGATGAATCGACGCCGCCCGACAGTCCGCAGATCACCCGGTCGGAGCCCACGCGCTCGCGGATCGACTCGACCTGTTCGTCGATGACCGACGACATCTCCCAGTCGGCGCCGATGCCGGCGCGTTCGTGCAGGAACCGGGCGAGCACCGCCATGCCGTGCGGAGAGTGCACGACCTCCGGATGGAACTGCACGCCGTAGATGCGCCGCTCGTCGTTCTCCAGCATGGCGACCGGCGCACCCGGCGTCGTCGCGGTGACCGTGAATCCGTCGGGCGCGTCGGTGATGCCGTCGAAATGGCTCATCCAGACGTCATGGGACTCGGGCGCCTCGTCGGGAAGCAGCAACGACGGGCCGGTCCGCGTCATCCGGGCGCGCCCGTACTCGCCCTGCATGCCGCGACCGACGACGCCGCCGAGCTGTTGGCCGATCAGCTGCGCGCCGTAGCAGATGCCGAGGATCGGGACGCCGAGGTCGTAGATCGCCGGATCGAGCGATGGCGCACCGTCGACGTGCACGCTCTTGGGCCCACCGGACAGCACGATGGCCGCCGGCGCGCGCTCGGCGACCTGCGCGGCGGTGATGCGGTGGGGGACGATCTCGGAGTACACCTTCAGCTCGCGCACACGGCGGGCGATCAATTGGGCGTACTGAGCACCGAAGTCGACGACGAGGACGGTGGGGCGGTCGTGATGGGGAGGTTGACTCAAGACCGTGAATCGTAGATCAGCGTCGTCGGTGGTCCGCATCCTGATCGCCGCGGTCGTGATCCTGGGTGCCTTGTCGCTCGCCCCGCGGATCGCTTCCGTCGCCGCCGACAACGACCCGCCGCCGGTCGCCACCGACGTCCTGGTCGCCACGGACGTCCCGGTCGACACCGACGTGCCGGTCGACACCGCGAATCCGTTCCTTCCCGAAGACGCCGACCTCACCGCCTGCGTCGGCACGCTCCAACGCCCCGGCTGCGGCAGCCGCGAGCGCGGCGGTTGGCACCAGGACCTCGTGGCGATCGCCATGATCGGCGGACTGCTCATCATCTTCGGCCGAGTCGCGTGGGGCGTGGCACGGAATCGGCAGGACGACGACAGCGACATAGCCTCCACGCCGTGACACCGGAAGAGTTCAGAATCCACGGCCACGCACTCATCGACTGGATCGCCGACTACGTCGAAGACGTCGAGGAACGGCCGGTGGGTGCGATGGTCGAGCCCGGCGACGTGCGATCACGACTGCCCGAACACCCGCCGACCGAACCAGAGTCGTTCGACGCCGTCATGGCCGACGTCGAGCAGATCGTCGTCCCCGGCCTCACCCAGTGGCAGCACCCCGGATTCTTCGCCTACTTCCCGTCGAACACGTCGTACCCGTCGATCCTCGGTGAGCTGTTGTCGGCGGGGCTGGGCGTCCAGGGCATGAGTTGGGTGACCTCCCCGGCCTGCACCGAGGTCGAGACCCTGATGCTCGATTGGATGCGCGAGTTGCTCGATCTGCCGGAGCGCTTCGATTCCCGCAGCGACAACGGCGGCGGCGTCATCCAGGGCACGGCGAGCGAAGCGACGTTGGTGGCGATCCTGTCGGCGCGCTGGCGGGCGACCGCTGGCGCCGTCAACGCCGACGGCAACACGACGAAACTCGTCGCGTATGCCACGTCCCAGGCCCACTCGAGCATCGAGAAGGGCCTGCGGATCGCCGGGGTCGGCACCGAACGCATCCGGGTCGTGGCACACGACGAATCGTTCGCGATGCGCACCGACGCACTCGAGGAGATGATCACCGCAGACCGCGCCGCCGGTCTGGTCCCATTCTTCGTGTGCTCGACACACGGCACCACGTCGTCGATGGCCTTCGATCCCACGTCGGCGATCGGGCCCATCTGCGAACGTGAGGGCATCTGGCTCCACGTCGACGCCGCGATGTCCGGCATCGCCGCGCTGGCACCGGAGCACCGATGGGTCAACGACGGCATGGGGTACGCCGACTCCTACTGCACCAACCCCCACAAGTGGATGGGCGTCAACTTCGACTGCAACCTGTATTGGACCGCCGACCGCACGGCCCTGCTCGGCGCGCTGAGCATCCTGCCCGAGTACCTGCGTTCACAGGCCGCCGAGGCCGGCGCCGTGATCGACTACCGCGACTGGCAGATCCCGCTCGGTCGACGCTTTCGGGCCCTCAAGCTGTGGTTCGCGATCCGCTGCGAGGGCGTTGCAGCGTTCCAGACGATGATCCGGCGCCACGTCGAACTCACCCACGACCTCGCCGCGCTCGTCACCGCCGACGACCGCTTCGAGATCGTCGCACCACACCCCCTCAACCTGCTCTGCCTCGCCGTCCGCTCCGATGGCGACTCGGGCGCGGCGACCGACCGCCTGATCGATGCCGCGAACGCGACCGGCGACGCGCTCTTCACGCGCACCGTCCTCGACGGCCGCTCGGTGCTGCGTGTCTCCATCGGTGCGCGCGCGACCGAGCGCCACCACGTCGACGCCGCCTGGAACCTCCTCACCACCCTCGCCTGAATGGGACGCGGGTCAGACCCCGCGTCTCATGAGGTGGCAGGATGATCGGCATGACCGATCATCGTCCGGTTGCATTGATCACGATGGCCAGCGGATACGTCGGCCCGGCACTTGCCCGGTCGCTGGCGGCCCGAGGTTTCGACCTGGTGCTGCAGGGCACCGACGATGCCGACGAGATGGTCGGCGTCGAGGTGCCGTTTGCCGACCAGGTGCCCGCGCTCGAGGCGCTCGGAGCAGCGGTGATGACCGTCACCGACGTCGACCTGAGCACGGCCGAGGGGAATCAGACGCTCGTCGCTCGAACGCTCAACCGCTTCGGACGACTCGATTCGGCATGCCTCGTCACCGGGCTGATCGTCGTCGGCAAGTTCCTCGACATGACGATCGACCAGTGGGAGCGCGTCAAGCGCATGAACCTCGACATGGTGTTCCACGGCCTCCAAGCGGTCCTGCCGCCGATGGTCGACGCACGCAGCGGTCAGGTGGTCGTCTTCACGTCTGCGACCGGGGCTCGGCCCGACCCGATCACGTCGATCTACGGCGGCACCCGTGCCGGCGCCAACGGTCTCGTGCGCGCCGTCGGGTTGGAGTACGCCCGCGCCGGCATCCAGGTCAACGCGGTCGGCACCAACTACATGGACTTCCCCGGATTCCTCAAGGCATCACGCGCGGACACCGACCCCGAACGGCGAGCCGCGATCGAGGCCCAGGTGCCGATGCGCAAGCTCGGCACGATGGAGGAACTCGCATCGTTCACCAGCGTCCTGCTCGACGGGACCAGTCGTTTCCAGACCGGCCAGTTCTTCAGCTTCAGCGGCGGCTGGAGTACGTGAGCAGATCGACGAGCATGTGGGCGGTCGCCCCCCACACGGTCTCGTCGTCGAGTTCGAAGAAGTGCAGCGGGCGATCCATCGGCGGGCTCCCCCACCGCTCCATGCGATACGTGCCCGGCCGGGTCAGCTCGACGATCGGCGTCCAGAACACTCGGTCGACCTCACCGGTGCGAGGTTCGAGATCCGGGCGGCGGTCGAGGACCGAGACGATCGGCACGATGTAGCTGCGACTCACGATCGTGTTCAGGTGGGCGAGTTCGCCGACGACCACCGGCGCGGATGGGTCGAGGCCGACCTCCTCGTGCGCTTCACGCAACGCTGCGTCGATCGGCGTCTCACCCGGATCGAGCCGACCTCCGGGGAAGCTGACCTCACCGCGGTGGTTGCGCATCTCCATCGAGCGTCGGGTCAGCAGCACCTCGGGGCCGGCATGGCCCGCCACCAGTGCGATCAACACCGCCGACACGCGCGCGTCGGGGAACGACGGCAACAGCGGCGCCGCATGCTCCGGAACACGACCCACGAGATCGTCGATCGACCACGTCGATTCGGCGGACCACGGCGGATCGTGGTGCTCGGACCAGGTGTCGGGCCGCGGAATCTGTTGGTTCCCGCCGCGCCGACCGGTGTTCACTCCGACGGCGTCCAGCCCTCGGCGGCGAGCTGAGCGAGCACCCGCGAGAGGCCGGCGGTCTTCATGTTCGCCAACGTCCGACCCGGGGTCTCGTCGCCCTTCTCCCACTCGTCGAGTGCGGCGATGATCTTCGCGAGATCGGGTGCGGGCTGCTCGAACGTCATGGACGCAATCCTACGGGCCGCTACTGCGGAGGAGTCGGTGGTTCCCATCCGGCCGGCGACGCAACGTCGTTCGCCGGGGTGTCGGTCAACCCGTCCTTCCACCGCTTCGCCGAGTTGACCGTGCCACCGACGAAGCGTCCTGCACGACGGCCGATCTCGGTGCTGTCGGTCGGGCCCGCCGCGGCCCTGTCCGTCGCCCGCGCGGCCTTGCGCTCCGCTCGGGTCTGCTGCTCGGCGAAGTCCGTGTAGAACCACACGAACAACAGGATGAAGGCGATGCTGCCGATCAGCGCTCGGCCAGTGATGTCGATCGACACCCATGGCTGGAAGGCGACGAACACCAAGAACGCGAGCACCACGAGGTCGAGCACCCGGTGCAGCCGTCGGCCGACGAGGCGGAACGCGCCCGCCGATCCCTTTGCGATCGCGGCGTTCAGGATGATCAACAGCCCCAGCAGCGACGGCACCGCGGGATTCGGCAGCTGGACCGAGGCGCTGATGAGCCCGATCCCCACCAGGTACTCGACGATCTGGTGCATCCAGAACGGACGACGTGCACGCTCGATCTCCACAGCGTGAGAGTACCGGGACGCGACCGAGCATCGGGCCCGAAAACGGGCCTCGCCCGGGATCGACTCGATGTCGATCCCGGGCGAGAACGTGGATGGCCGGCGAAGCCGGCGAGCCGCCGCAGGCGGCATGTGATGCGGTGGTGGCGGCACAGCCGTCACCACCGCATCACATCATTCCACCCATGCCACCCATGCCGCCGCCGGGCATGCCGGCGGGCTCGTCTTCGGGCTCGTCGGCGACGAGGCACTCGGTGGTGAGCACCATCGCGGCGATCGACGCGGCGTTCTGGAGACCCGCACGGGTCACCTTGGCCGGGTCGATGATGCCTGCGGCGAGCAGGTCCATCATCTCGCCCGTCGCGGCGTTCATGCCGATCGATCCCTCAGCGGCCTCGATCTCGCGAACCACGACCGAGCCTTCGAGGCCGGCGTTGTTGGCGATGTTGCGGGCCGGCGCGGTGAGCGCTTCCCACACCGTCTTGGCGCCGGTCCGCTCGTCGCCTTCCAGCGAGTCGACGACTGCCTCCACGGCGCCACGAGCCCGGATGAGGGCGGTGCCGCCACCGGCGACCACGCCTTCCTCGATGGCTGCGCGAACCGACGACACGGCGTCTTCGATGCGGTGCTTCTTCTCCTTGAGCTCCACCTCGGTGGCGGCGCCGACCTTGATCAGCGCCACTCCGCCGGCCAGCTTCGCGAGGCGCTCCTGGAGCTTCTCACGATCCCAGTCGGAGTCGGTGTTCTCGATCTCGGCCTTGATCTGGTTGATGCGGCCGGCGATGTCGTCCTCGGTCCCGCCACCATCGACGATGGTGGTGTTGTCCTTGGTGATCACGACGCGCTTGGCGGTGCCGAGCAGGTCGAGGGTGACGTTCTCGAGCTTGAGACCGACTTCCTCGCTGATGACCTGGCCACCGGTGAGCACGGCCATGTCCTGCAGCATCGCCTTGCGGCGGTCGCCGAAACCGGGGGCCTTCACCGCGGCGGCGTTGAACGTGCCACGGATCTTGTTCACGACGAGGGTCGCAAGGGCTTCACCCTCGATGTCCTCGGCGATGATGACGAGCGGCTTGCCGGTCTGCATGACGGCCTCGAGCGTCGGCAGCATGGCCTGAACGGTCGAGATCTTCGCGCTGTTGAGCAGGATGTAGGCGTCCTCGAGGACGACTTCCTGGCGCTCGGTGTCGGTCACGAAGTACGGCGACAGGTAGCCCTTGTCGAACTGCATGCCCTCGGTGAAGTCGAGTTCGGTGCCGAACGTGTTCGACTCCTCGACGGTGACCACGCCATCCTTGCCGACCTTGTCGATGGCGTCGGCGATGACCTCGCCGATCGACGCATCAGCGGCCGAGATGGTGGCGACGCTGGCGATGTCGGACTTGTCGTCGACTTCCTTCGCCTGGCTGGCGATCGATGCAACCGCCGCGGCGACGGCCTTCTCGATGCCCTTCTTGACGGCCATCGGGTTGGCACCGGCGGCGACGTTCTTCATGCCGACGTGCACCATTGCCTGGGCCAGCACGGTGGCGGTGGTGGTGCCGTCACCGGCGATGTCGTCGGTCTTGGTGGCGACTTCCTTGACGAGCTGGGCGCCCATGTTCTCGAACGGGTCCTCGAGCTCGATCTCCTTGGCGATCGAGACGCCGTCGTTGGTGATCGTCGGGGCGCCGAACTTCTTGTCGAGCACGACGTTGCGGCCCTTGGGGCCGATCGTCACGCGGACGGCGTCAGCGAGCTTGTTGACTCCGGCTTCGAGTGCGCGGCGCGCCTCGTCGTCGAACTTCAGTACTTTTGCCATTGGGGGTTCCTCTCCGGCTTTCGAATGGTTGGTTCAGATCTGATGTCGCGACAGCGACGGTTCAGTTCTCGACGATGGCGAGCACGTCGCGACTGTTGAGCACGAGCAGGTCCTCGCCGTTCGCGGCGACTTCCGTGCCGCCGTACTTCGAGTACAGGACCGTGTCGCCGACCTTGATGTCGACGGGGATCAGTTCGCCCGAGGTGTCGGAGCGCTTGCCCGGACCGACAGCGAGCACTTCGCCCTGCTGCGGCTTCTCCTTGGCGGTGTCGGGAATGACGAGACCTGATGCGGTCTGCGTCTCGGCCTCGTTCGGCCGGACCACGATGCGGTCATCCAGCGGCTTCAGGTTCATGGTGTAAGCCTCCATTGGCTTGCTCACGGAATGGCTCGAAAGTCTCGAGTCCCGATGGTTCTGATGGCCGAGAGGGAGTTAGCACTCGAACTCGGCGAGTGCCAAGGTTAGGCGCGTGACCACACCGTTAGCAACCGCCGACCGAGAGTGCTAACGCCATCCGGCCCGAATACGTCCTGGCGATGTGCACCCGACGCGCCGCACCAGGAGAAATTTCAGAGGTGAGGACGACGGGCGATCAGTTCGAGGGTCTCGGCGAGCGGGAGCCCGATCACGTTGGTGACGCTGCCGTCCAGCCGCCGCACGAGCGCACCACCGGCGCCCTGGATCGCGTAGGCACCCGCCTTGCCGAACGGTTCCCCTGTTGCGATGTACCAGTCGATCACCTCGGACGACAGCGTCACGAACTCCACCGCGGTCTCGACGACCTGGCTGTGCGATCCGTCGGAGCCGACAACGGTCACGCCGGTGTGCACGAGATGGACACGCCCCGACAACAGCCCGAGCATGCGGCGAGCGTCGGCATCGTCGACGGGCTTCTCGAGGATCTGGCCGTCGACGTCGACCGTCGTGTCGGCCGCGATCACGGTCGACACCGCATCGAGACGCTCCGCGACCACTCGCGCCTTGCCGACCGACAACCGTTCGACGTACTCGGCGGGCGTCTCGCCGGGCAGCACCGATTCGTCGATGTCCGCCGGAACCACCTCGAAGTCGAGGCCGACCGACCGCAGCAGATCGGCACGACGGGGCGATGCCGATGCCAGCACCAGTCGGCGGTCGGGATGATCCAGGAACGTCACGTTTGACCCGGCACCGTGTGACGGTCAGCCGCCGGAGAGCGCCATGACCTGGTCGTCGTCGGGAACCGTGACGTCATCGAGCAACTCCTCACGGCGGTGACCGTCGAGCCAGCCATCGGGCAGGCTCACCTTGATCGGGCCATTCGTGTGCCCCCGCTTGATCCGCTCGCCGCCCTCGACGATCTGCGCAGCCGGATCGAGCCCCGCCACGATGTCCTCGAGCTCCATCAGGCTCTTGACCATCGAGAACCGGCGCCGAACCTCCGGCCCGACGGGATAGCCGCTCATGTACCAACCGGTGTGTTTGCGGAAGTCGCGCATCGCATGGTTCTCACCGAGATGCTCCACCAGCAAACGAGCGTGCTCGACCATCACCGCGCACACCTCGCCCAGTACACGGCTGGGCGGGACCGGTCGACCAGCCAGCGCCTCGACGAGATCGCCGAACAGCCACGGGCGACCCAGACATCCCCGTCCGATCACCACACCGTCGCAGCCGGTCTCGGCCATCATCCGCACGGCATCGGACGCTTCCCAGATGTCGCCGTTGCCGAGGACCGGGATCGATCCGACCGCCTGCTTCAGTTCGCCGATCGCCTCCCAACGGGCCTCGCCCGAATAGTGCTGCTGCACGGTGCGTGCATGCAGTGCGATCGACGCGACGCCCTCCTCGGCACACACCTCACCGGTGCGGATGTGGGTCAGCCAGTCGTCGAACAGGCCCATACGGAACTTGGCCGTCACGGGCACCCCGTACGGTGAGGCGTTCGACACCGCCGCCCGCAGGATCGCGCGGAGCAGTTCCGGCCGTGCGGGCACCGCGGCTCCACCGCCCCGACGGGTCACCTTCGCGGCCGGGCATCCGAAGTTGATGTCGATGTGGTCGACCCTGCCGGCGTCGCACAGCTTGGAAACGGCTCGACCCATGATCTCGGGATCGCTGCCGTACAGCTGCAGGCTGCGAGGGTGCTCGTCCTCGGCGAAGCTGATCATCCGATCGGTCTTTGCGTTGGCGTGGACGACCGGAGTGGCCATCACCATCTCGTTGACGTACACCAACCCCGGCGCGAACCGCCGACACATCGTGCGGAACGGCGCGTTGGTGACGCCCGCCATCGGGGCGAGCACCACGGGAGCCGACAGCTCGTACGGGCCGATCGTGAACGACATGACTCCCCCACGGTATCCAGGACAACACGGGTCTGAACCCTGTTGTCGGTTGGCGTGAACGTCAGTCGATGAACGGGAGGCGCAGGTTCGGCGTGGCCCCGACGTCGAGTGGCGTCGGGCCATCGGAGCGCAGGCGATGCCAGCCGGCCGCGGCGATCATCGCGGCGTTGTCGGTGCACATCGAGCGACTCGGCAGGAATCCTTGGATGCCATCGCGACCGCAGACGTCGAGCACCTGCTCGCGCAGCAATGAGTTGGCCGCGACCCCGCCGCCGAGCACGATGCCGGTCGCACCGATGTCGGCGGCCGCGCGCCGCGCCTTGGTGACCAGGACGTCGACGACCGCTGCCTGGAACGAGGCGGCAACGTCCTCCGAGGAGACGTCGGGGTGCTTGCGCACATAGTTCATCACCGATGTCTTGAGCCCGCTGAACGAGAAGTCGTACCCGTCGTCCATCATCGCCCGCGGGAAGCGGATCGCCTCCGGATCGCCGTCGAGCGCCGCGAGGTCGATCGCGGGACCGCCCGGGTATCCGAGATCGAGGAATCGGGCCACCTTGTCGAACGCCTCGCCGGCCGCGTCGTCGATCGTCTGGCCCACCAGCCGGTACCGGCCGTGGCCCTGCATCTCGATGAGCATCGTGTGCCCTCCCGACACCAGCATCACCAACAGCGGAAACTCGAGCGTGGGGTCCTCCAACGACGCGGCGTACAGGTGCGCCTCCATGTGATTCACCCCGACGAACGGCACATCCCACGCCATCGCCAACGACTTGGCCGCCGACACCCCGACGAGCAGGGCGCCGATGAGTCCCGGCCCGACCGTGCACGCCACCGCATCGATGCGCTCATCGTCGATGCCTGCCTCGACGATCGTGCGGGCGATCACCGGATTGAGGACGTCGAGGTGAGCCCGCGACGCGATCTCCGGAACGACGCCGCCGAAGTCGCTGTGCAGGTCGACCTGCGTGGAGACCACATTCGACACGACGTCGAATCCACCGAGCACCAGCGCGGCCGCGGTCTCGTCGCAACTGGTCTCGATCCCGAGCACCAGCGTCGACTCGTCGACAACGAGCTCGGTCATCGATCCAGCTCCCTGCGGATCGTCTCGAGGAGCTCTGCGTAGTCCGCCTCCTGGATGTCGTTGCACCACATCACGATCGCGTCCTCGGTGTTCTCGTAGTAGCGGGTGCGCACACCGGCCGGGGCGAAGCCGAAACGGCGATACAGCTCCTGCGCCCCGGTGCTCGACACACGAACTTCGAGCGTCCACGCAGTGCACCCCCGCCGTCGGGCGTCCTCGGCCAGGCCGAGCAGGAGCGCGGTGGCGACACCGCGACGTTGGTGCCCCGGTGCGACCGCGACGTTGGTGACATGGCCCTCACCTGCGGCGAACCACAGCCCGGCGTACCCGACGACGGGCCCCCGTCGACCACCGCCATCAGATGATCGACGAGCGACCAGATAGCGACGGCCGCCCGATCGGACCTGGGCGATCTCGCTCTCGAACACACCCTGCGACCACGGCCGCGGGTAGCTGACCGCCTCGATGTCCATCACGCCGTGACGCAGATCGCGTCGCCGCATCGGCTCGATCGTGACACCGCCGATGGTGGTCGACGTGTCCTCGCCCTCGCGCCGCAGCAACCGTTCGATGACGCTCATCGGCCCGCCCGCGTCGACCAGTTGATCTGCGCGTCGGGAGCGCGCAGGTAGATCGGCTCGATCTCCCACGGGTTCACCCAGTCCTCACGCAACGCTCGGGCATGCGCGAGCTGCACCAGCGGCGCCGCTGACGGATGCGCATCGCCGCCGAACTCGCAGCGGTACCCGTCGAGGATCTCCTCGCGATAGCGCAGCGCACCGTCGCCAACGCACAGCACGTCCTGGCTGCGTGCAAGCAGGTCGGCGACGAGGTCGTCGACCGGCCCGACCGTGGGTTCGACGACCTGCTGCACCCCACCGGGAACCTGGCGGTACATCGCGTAGAACACCTCGCCCTTGCGGGCGTCGATGACCGGCACGACGAGACGGTCGGTGTGGCGAGACGGGAACGCGAGCAGATCGAGCGACGAGATCCCGATCATCGGAATGCGCAGCGCCTGCGCGATCGCCTTGGCGCCAGCGAGTCCGACCCGCATCCCGGTGAACAGCCCCGGCCCGACGTCGACGGCAACGACGCTGATCTCGTCGAGATCGATGTCGGCCTGCTTCAGCATGAAGTCGATCGCCGGCACGAGCGTCTCGACGTGACGACGGCCCTTGGTGATCTCGAACAGGCCGATCACCCCCTCGTGACCGCCGACAGCCACGCTCACCCGCTCCGTCGCGGTCTCGATGCCGAGGATCAGCACGCGAAGGCCTCGCACGCTTCGACCAGCCGGCTCCATCGGGCAGCCCACGACGGGCCCACCGCGGCGATCTCCACGCGGCGCACGGTCGGCGCGGCAAGGTCGTCGAGATCCTCATCCGGGTCGTCGTCGACTTCGAGGTGCACGTCGAGATGATCGCCGAACAGCGCCTCGACCACATCGCCCCATTCGACGAGGACGATGCCATCACCGTCGGCGAGTTCCTCGAGGGCGAGATCGGAGACCTCGGTGGTGCGTTCGAGTCGATACAGATCGGCGTGGTGGAGCACGTCAGCCCCGCGAACGCCGGTCGGCAGGTCGTAACTGTGCACGAGCGTGAACGTGGGTGACGTGATCGGCTCGGTGACGCCCAGCGCCGCGCCGAACCCCTGAGCGAAGGCGGTCTTGCCGGCGCCCATCTCGCCCGACAGCACGATCAGATCGCCACCGCGGGCCAGCGCCGCAACTGCGGTCGCGACCGCGTGCGTCCCGACGAGCGAGTCGACTCGCAGCTCCAACATCTCAGCACACCACCATTCAGGACCCGATGTTACGACCCGGGATACGAGGCACGCGAGTGCCGATGCCACAGACGATCTCGTAGCCGATGGTTCCCAGGCGATCGGCCCACTCCTCGGCACGCACGCGCTCGGGTCCGTCGGGGCCGACCTGCTCGCCGATGAGCACGACCTCGTCACCCACCGCGATGTCGCCGGCAGGTCCACAGTCGACCATCAACTGATCCATCGTGACCACGCCCACGATCGGTCGACGCCGCCCACCGATGAGCACCTCGCCGCCCGTCGACGACAGTCGACGCGGCACGCCGTCGGCATATCCGATCGGCACGGTGGCAACCGTGGTGTCACGTTCGAAGGTGTGCCGCAGTCCGTAGGAGATCCGCGTCCCGGCGCGAACCGTCTTGACGAACGAGACGCGGGATCGCAGTGAGAGCGCAGGTCGCAACCCGGCGCACAACTCGTCGACGCCATGGCCGGGCGAGATTCCGTACACCGCGATCCCTGCCCGAACGAGCGACCGTCGCGCATCGACGTGCGCGAGCGCCCCGGCGGAATTCGCCGCGTGGACGAGCACGTCGGGGCCCACCCCGATGTCGGCAAGAACCGCGTCGAAACGCTCCAGTTGGAGCGCGGTGAACACGTCCGCCGGCTCGTCGGCGACCGCGAGATGGGTGAACACCCCGGCCAGCACCAGCGCCGGCGACCTCAGGGCGATCCGCTCGACGAGGGCGGCGACATCACCGGGCCGAGCGCCGACGCGCTGCATCCCCGTGTCGACCTTGACGTGAACGCCACGACCCGACCCGCCGGCAGCGAGCACGGCATCGGCGAGCGCATCGATGAACGTCGTGGTGTACACCGTCGGCGTGAGGTCGTGATCGACGATCGCGCCCGCCTGTTCGGGGGGCTGTTCGCTGAGCACCAGGATCGGAGCGACGATGCCGTGGTGTCGCAGTGCAGCGCCTTCCTGGACGAGCGCCACGCACAGCCCTGCGGCGCCGGCATCGAGCACGGCGCGCGCCACCTCGATCGCTCCGTGGCCGTACCCATCGGCCTTGACCACCGCCCAGACGTCGCTCGGCGCCACGATCGCGCGGAGCAACTCGACGTTGTGGCGCACTGCGTCGAGGTCGACGTCGACCCACGCCCAACGCTGTGGTTCGGTGCTCATGACAACGACGACAGCGCCGCTGGAATCAGATCGACGATGTCACCTGCGAGCAGGCCACGCGCCGGACCCAGGCCGGCAGCATGGGCATGGAGCCAGGCAGCAGCCGCAGCCGCTCGCGCCGGCGGCGCGCCCGCCGCCAACAATGCGCCGATCATTCCGGAGAGCACGTCGCCCGACCCCGCCGTGGCCAGCCGCTCGTCGCCGTGATCGACGACGAGCACGCGGCCATCAGGATCCGCAACCACGGTGGTCGGTCCCTTCAACAGCACCGTGCACTGCAGATCTTGGGCAAGCCTGCGCGCAGCTGCCACGCGGTCGGCGCCGGGCGCAGCACCGTGCAGGAGGGCGAACTCGCCATCGTGGGGCGTGATCACCGTCGGCAGCCCTCGCGAGCGCAGCAGCGGCGCGGCGCTGTCGGCGCTCCACGCAGCAGCGAAGATGCCGTCACCGTCGATCACGATCGGCACCATCGCGTCCGCGATCAGCCGCCGCACACCGGCGATCGTCGACTCCGCGCGCCCGAGCCCTGGACCGACGACCAGGGATCCGAACCGGTCGAGGTCACCGAGCACGGTGTCGTCGAATCCCTCGGCCGGGATCGGGCGCTGGATGATCTCGCTGCGCGCCTGCGGGTCGGCCCCGGGACTCGACAGCGCGACGAGGCCCGCGCCTGAACGGGCAGCCGCGGCAGCGCAGAGTTGACCGGCGCCGAGCATGCCGGGACTGCCGGCGACGATGCGCACGGCACCCTTCCACTTGTGAGCATCGGTCGCCCGGACCGGCCACCAGTCGGCGACATCTCCGCCCTCGACCAGCCACTGCTCGGCACTCGAGACATCGAGGCCGATGTCGGCCACCACGACCTCGCCTGCCAACCGACGGCCCTCACCGAACACGAGCCCGGGCTTGAGCGCCTGGAAGGTGACGGTTCGATCGGCCGCGAGCACCCCGGCGCCCGCTTCGCCCGTGAGCGCATTCACCCCACTGGGGATGTCGACCGCCAGCACCATCGGTCGTTCGCCGTCGAGCCCGCGCAGGTCCGGGGCGATCCATTCACCGCGAAATCCGGTGCCGAACGCGGCATCGATCACGAGGTCACTGCGCGGCAGGATCGGCGGTCGCATGACGGCGTCGACGACGCGCACCTTGACCCCTCGACGGGCCAACCGATCGGCGGCGGTGCGCCCGTCGGCACCGTTGTTACCCCCGCCGGCGATCACCGTGACCACTCTGCCGTACGTTCCTGCGAGCATCGCCAGCGCCTCACGCGCCACCGCTCGACCGGCCCGGCCGATCAGTTCCTCCACGGGTTCGGGCGCCGCCGCGTCGACTGCGCCCATCTCCGCGGGTGTGACGATCGGGATCACCGACGCCAGCGTAACGACCGAGGCACGGTCAGGACCCGAGCAGCGACTCCTTGAGGTCGCGCTTGACGAACTTCCCATTGGCGTTGCGCGGCAACGACTCGTTGAGGAACCACACCCGTTCGGGGATCTTGAACTTCGCCAGGCGTTCGACGAGCAGGCCCCGCAGCGCGTCCTCGGTCATCGTGGCATCAGGTGCCAGCACGACCGCTGCCCCGACGATCTCACCGAGACGATCGTCGGGCACGCCGAACACCGCGACCTCGGCGACCCCGTCGAGTTCGTAGATCGCGGCCTCGACCTCCGAGCAGTAGACGTTCTCGCCGCCGCGCAACACCATGTCCTTGATGCGGTCGACGATGAACACGAAGCCGTCCTCGTCGATGTGCGCGACGTCTCCTGTGTGGAACCAGCCGTCGCGAATCGCGTCAGCGGTCGCGTCGGTGCGGTTGAGATAGCCCTTGATGACGATCGCCCCGCGCACGCACAGTTCACCGGTCGCGCCCGGCGGCACCTCGTTGTCGAACTCGTCGACGAGTTTCGCCTCGAGCGTCGGCACGACGCGACCGCACGACGACGGCTTGGCGACGAAGAGGCTGCCGGAGTTCGCCGTCACGATGCCATGGGTCTCGGTGAGTCCGTACCCGGTGCTCGGAGCACCACCGGCGAGCGACTTGTCGATCTTGTCGACGAGGTCGGGCTGCAGCGGTGCGCCGCCACCTCCCATACCTGCCAGCGTCGACGTGTTGCGCCGCTCCCAATCGGGATGCATCAGCAGCTCGCGGCTCATCGTCGGCACACCGGAGAAGTTCGTGACGCCCTCGCGCTCGATCAGTTCGAGCGCTCGCCCCGCGTCCCACTTGTACGTGAACACGATGCGCGAGCCGGAGATCGTCGCCGGGTGCAACAGGCAGTTGTTCGCGGTGACGTGGAACAGTGGGGTCGGCGCCATGAACACGTTCTGCCTGGGCTGGCCATCGGCGTTCGTCGGCGGGGCGGCGACCGTGCCCGCCTTCGTGGCCGCGAGGCCGGAGGCGGCCGCCATGAACGCGAGGTTCAACAGGTTGTGGACCGATCCGCGGTGCGTGAGCTGCGCACCCTTGGGGAACCCGGTCGTTCCCGACGTGTAGAAGATGCACGCGTCGTCGTCGGGGTCGATGTCGACGGTCGGCAGTTCGGCGGGAGCCGACTCGGGATCGATGACGTCGTCCCAGCGGTCGGCATCGGCAGGGAGCTCACCGTCGTAGCGCACCGTCATCAGGTGCAGCGGCGCGGCGGCGCGAAGTCCGTCGAGCACCGGCAGCACCCGCTGCACCCGTTCGGCGTCGGCGATCAGGACCTTGGGTCGGGAGTCGGACAGGCCGTACTCCATCTCCTCGGAGGTCCACCAGGCATTCATACCGACGCACGCGGCCCCGATCGAGACGATCGCCCAGTAGCCCAACACCCACTCGGGGTAGTTGCGCATCGCGATCGCCACCCGATCACCCGGGCGGACGCCGTACTCGTCGACGAGGCGGGCGGCGAGGGCCCGCACGATGGCGTCGGCCTCGCCGTACGTGTAGCGCTCGTCCTCGTAGACGATGTAGTCGCGGTCGGCATAGCCCCGGGCGAGTTCCCAGACCGTGCGCATCGTCGGGAGCGAGTTCTCGAAGACCTTGATCGGCACGCCCCGCACGTCGATCACCTTGGTCGCGAACTGCGCCCCCGGTGCTGTCAGTTCTTCCCACGCCGCTTGGAACTCTTCGATCATGGCGAGCATGATCGCAGCGCCGATGAGCAATCTCCTAGTCGGCGACCACGTACGCAGCCGCGGTGAGGTCCGTGTGTGTCAGCGACAGATGCCAGGTGACGACACCGGCCTCCTTCGACAGTTCGGCGGCGCGACCGGCGAAGGCCAGCCACGGTTGACCCGACACCGATCGCTCGACCCACACGTCGTGGAACCCGAACGCGCCGAGTCCGACCCCGAGCGCCTTCATCACGGCTTCGCGCGCTGCGAACCTTGCGGCCAGCGACGGAACCGGGTCGATCTGCGGTGCGACGTAGGCCAATTCGACGTCGGTGAACAGTCGCGTCCGCATCGTCGGCGTCCGTTCGAGCGACCTGCGGAATCGCTCGATGTCGACGAGATCGATGCCGATTCCGATCATGATCCGAGCGTCATCGGCGCCAGTGGTCGGCGGTGTCGGAAATCGGACCGATCAGCAGATCGGCGACCGGCAGTTCACCGAGCAGGCTGTCGTCGAAACTGCCTTCGGTCTCCGTGACCCAGTCGACGAGACGGTCGTAACGCCGGTCGTAGCCCTGCAGCACGCCGCGCATCACCTCGGCAGGGAGGCGTCCGTGGAACGAGAGGTGCAACAGCGTGATACCGGTGGTCTCACCGCCCTTCACCTCCGGCACGAACATGACCGTGCGACCGTCGCTGCGACCGACCCCGATCAGCACTTCACGCTCGGACGCCACGCGGTGTTTGGTGCCCCGGAGCGCAGCGTTGTGCTCGACCCGACTCGGCAGGTCGCGTGAGATGCCACCGCGGTCGATGATCGAGATCGACTCCCCGTCGACCCGGTAGCGGGTGTAGCCGCGAACGGCGGCCACTGCAGGATCGACGTCAGCGAGGACCTTGAGCGTGCGATAGCTCAGCACGTCGCGTCCAGCACCGGCGGCGAGCACCGCTTGCACCAGTGCACGATCGATGACGCCTTCGTCGCTGCGCGAGATGCCCACAGTCACGGTCTTCGCCTGGTGCTTGATCGTGTCGATCGGCCGCGTGAGTTCGTCGATGCCACGCGTCAACGCCGTGACGAGGTCGTCGATCAGCACCGCTGGCGTGCCCACCTTGCCGGACGCGTGCTGGTATGCCTCGACCGGTCGGTCCGACAGGACATCGCGGAACAGCCCATGCAACCTGGTCGCCGTCGACGCCTCGAGTTGGCCGTCGTAGACACCCGAGCGCAGGCCGTCGTCGAATCGCTCCACCGACGGCCGAAGTTCGGCGGACAGACGAGCCACGACCTGATCGCCGGACAGGCCGGCCGCCACCAGACGCTCGACGGCTTCACGGGCCTCACGCAGCGGGCGCGCCGAGGCGTCGATCGCCAGGGCCGCCTCGTAGCCGAACAGGTGACCGGCCATCGCCGACAGCACGAAACCGAGCGCCGGATCGACCGCAGGCACCTCGATCGTCGCATCGGCGTGAAAGCGCGTCTCGCCATCGGTCGCGATCACGACCGGTGTCGCTTTGTGCGCCTTGAAGATCGCCACTTCCTTGGCGACGTCGTCGGCCGTCGATCCGACCAGCCCGGCAGCGCACACGAGGATGAGCGGCTCCGACGACAGGTCGATGTGCTTCTTGTCCTCCGTCGAGTCGCACGCCATCGACTTGTAACAGAGTTCGCTGAGCTTGATCCTGACCTCCTCGGCGGCGACCTTGTTCGGGCCGTTTCCGACGACGGCCCAGTACCGCTTGGAGGGGGCAAGACGAGCAGCGTCGGCCACCACGGAACGACGCCCGAGCACCTCTCGCATCGCGGCGGGCATCTCCCGCAACGACGACAGCAACTCATGACGACGAGCGGCGTCGCCCAAGCCCGCCGCCTCGGCGATCGCGCACGACAGCAGTGCTCCGGCCGCTACTTGCGCATAGAAGGCCTTGGTCGAGGCGACGCTCATCTCCACGTCGCGGCCATCGGAGGTGTAGAGCACCCCATCGGACTTGTCGGTGAGGTCGCTGCCGCGCCGATTGACGATCCCGATCACGGCGGCGCCGCGGGCGCGCAACAGGTCGACGGTGCGATTCGTGTCGGTCGTCGTCCCGGACTGACTGACTGCGATCGCCAACGTGTCGGACATGTCGAGGCGCATCCCGAAACCGGAGAGTTCGGTTGCGGTGATGGCATCGACGTCGAGTCGGGCGTCGATGAGTTCGTCGAGGATCGCCGCGGTGCTCTGGCCTGCAACCGCTGCGGTCCCCTGCCCGATCACTCGAATCCGGGTGATCGTGCCGGCAGCCAAGCGGTCGGCGATGGCGGGCGGCAACGCCCGCTCGCCGATGTCGGCGCGCAGTCGGCCATCGCGTTCGACGATCTTGCCGCGCAGCGTCTTGGCGAAGCTCAACGGCGCTTCGGTGATCTCCTTGAGCAGGAAGTGCGGCGCATCGCCGCGATTGATGTCACGCGTCGTCACCTCGGCACGGACCACGTCGATCTCCGAGATCGGGTGGTCGGAACCGTCGTACCCGAGCCGCACGACACCGGCGAGCTCGCCGGAATGATCACCATCGAGGATCACGATCTCACCGCCGTGTTCGCCGTCCATGCGGATGTATTCGGCGGTCTCCTCGACGACTCCGTAGGGCTCGCTCGCCACGATGTAGCAATCGTCGGCGAGCCCGACGTAGAGCCCCTGCCCGCTTCCGCGCAGCGCGAGGAAGAGCTTCGACGGTGCCTCGGCGCTGGCGACGCCGATCGCCACCGACCCCTCGAACTCCGACACCGTGCGTCGGAAGGCCTCGGCGAGCGGCGCCGTCGCGGCGTGACGGGCGACCAGCGTCGGGATGACCTTCGCATCGGTCGTGATCGTGGACGCGATTCGCAGTCCGTACGTCTCACGCAAGTCGGCGTGGTTGTCGACGTCGCCGTTGAGCGCGGCGACGACGTATGGGGGCAGCGTGCCCGCTGCCTGTTCGAGCTCGAGGGAGTTCAGCGGGTGGGTGTTCGGCTCACTGATGATGCCGACGCTCGCCCATCGGGTGTGTCCGAGTATGGCCACGCGTACGCCCGGCGACCGGAGCGCACGGCGCAACAGCGGGTCGGCCGACAGCGTGGCCCGCAGCGCGGCCGTGTTGTCGCCGAGTTCGCCGATCTCGGCTGCTGCTTTGTAGACGAACGACAGGCATCCGTTGGCCCCGACGACCGCGCCGGACTGGAACAGTGGATCGGTGCCTCGCGTGTCGAGCAACGCCTGCAGGGCCGACTCCTCGACATCGTGGCCCCACACGAACACGTGCAGACCGGCCGAGTCACGCCCGCGCACCTCGAGGCGGTCGATGCCGCCGAGCGCCTGCTGGACGGCGAGATAGCCGCCCAGCTCGGCCGGCGACGCGTCGCGACCTGCGAGCGCCTCGATCGCGGCGATGGAACGCAACCGGTCGTGGCGTACGGCCCAGAGTGCGTCCTTGAGATCGATCAGCTCGGCGTTGGCCACCTCGAGGGCCTCGGCATCGAGCCCGGCGGTGTTCCCATCGAGGCCCTCTTCGATCTCGGCCGCGAAAACGTCGAGTCGATCGAGCCTCGAGTTGATCGTCGCCACGACGTCGATTCGACCCGCCAGTGCGAGCACACCGGGAAGTCCCCGCAGGGCCCGATCCACCTCGTTGACCGCCGTGGTGACCTCGACGACGAGCGGCACGGCATCCACGGCCCGGTCGAGACCGCCGACCAGCTCGGAGACGGCGGGCGTCGGCCTGGTGGGTGGGCGGCTGACGATACCGATGATGCCACACATGGCTGTTCAGGCTACCGAACGGTCGGTCGTGCGGCCGTTCAGCCGAAGTGCTGATGAGCGACGGCCGCGAGATCGTCGGCGGCAGCCTGCGCGGCATCGTGTGTCGGCGCTTCGACCATGACGCGCACGAGCGGTTCGGTGCCGCTCGCGCGGACCAGCACTCGGCCTGCGTCGCCGAGCGACGTCTCTACGCGAGCGATGTCGGCGGCGAGCCGTTCGGCGACGTCGGGCGCCCGACGCGCCACGCGTACGTTGACGAGGACCTGCGGCAACGATGTCATGGCGAGCGCCGCCAGCTCCGACAACTGCTTTCCCGATCGGTTCACGGCGTCGAGCAGCGCGAGCGCCGACAGCACGCCGTCACCGGTGGTCGCATGATCGGCGAAGATGACGTGGCCCGACTGCTCGCCTCCCAGCGAGTAACCGCCCGCGGCGAGCGCCTCGAGCACATACCGGTCCCCGACCGCTGTCTCGACGACGTCGATCCCGGCCTGTCGCATCGCGATCCGGAAGCCGAGGTTGGTCATCACGGTCACGACGACCGTGTCGTGGCGGAGTTCCCGCTTCGACAGCAGGTCGGACGCGACGATCGCGATGATGTGGTCGCCGTCGACCACCGAACCCCTGTGGTCCACGGCGATCAGTCGGTCGGCGTCTCCGTCGAGCGCCACGCCGACGTCGGCGCCGTGCTCGAGCACGGCGGCGGCGACGTTGGCCGGAACCGTGGCCCCGCATCCGTCGTTGATGTTGCGCCCCGTGGGGTCGGCCGAGATCACGATCACCTCGGCGCCTGCGGCGCGCAGCACGTCGGGTCCGACCACCGATGCCGCCCCGTTCGCGGCGTCGAGCACCACGCGCAGACCATCGAGACGCCGACCTTCGAGGTAGCGCACCACATGGTCGACGTACGCGGAGTGATCGGCCGCGGGAGCTGCGACCGTCGACGGCGCCGGGTCTGCACCGGGCCCGATGCGTTCGAGTTCGGTCTCGATCCGTTGCTCGACGTCGTCGGTCAGCTTGAGTCCGCCGGCGGCGAACAGCTTGATCCCGTTGTCGTAGAACGGGTTGTGCGAGGCCGACACGACAGCACCGAGTGCGCCACGGCGCTGGGCCTCGAAGGCAACCATCGGCGTCGGCGCGACTCCGAGCGACACGACGGAGATGCCTTCGGCACGGAATCCGGCCGACAGCGCGTGGTCGAGCGATGGTGTCGATTCGCGGGTGTCGCCACCGATGACGACGGTTGCGACGGAGCTCTCGGTGCCGAGGACGCGCGCGGCGGCGCGCCCGAGTCGAGCAGCGAACTCCGTGGTGAGCTCGATCCCCGCGGCGCCACGGACGCCGTCGGTGCCGAACTTCATTCGACCAGCGCGATCAGCGCTTGGTGAACTGCGGTGCCTTGCGAGCCTTCTTGAGGCCGTACTTCTTGCTCTCCTTCTTACGCGAGTCACGCGTGAGGAGGCCGGCCTTCTTGAGTGCGCCACGGCTTTCCGGATCGATCTCGACGAGCGAGCGGGCGATCGCAAGGCGCAACGCCCCGGCCTGTCCACTGACGCCGCCGCCATGGATCGACGCGGTCACGTCGTAGTTCTCACGGGTGTCGGTGACCGTGAGGGCCTCGGACACCACCATCTGCGAGACAGCCGTCGGGAAGTACGCCTCGAGCGTCTTGCCGTTGATCAGGAACTGCCCGGAGCCAGGACGAACCTGGGCGCGGGCGACGGCCTCCTTGCGGCGGCCGGTGGTCTGGGTGAGCGGTACGGTTCCCATGGTGTCGGTGTCTTCTCTCAGCGATTCTGCGTACGGAACGTTCAACGGGCCTTGGCGCCGGGGATCTCGAGCGTCTTGGGCGTCTGGGCGGCGTGGGGATGCGTCGGGCCGGCGTAGACCTGCAGCTTGAGGATCTGCTGACGGCCGAGCGGGCCCTTGGGGAGCATGCCGCGGATCGACTTGCGCAGCGCCTCTTCGGGCTTGCGGGCGTGCAGGTGAGCGTAGGTCTCGGACTTGATGCCGCCCGGGTAGCCGCTGTGGCGGTACACCATGGTGCGATCGGCCTTGCCGGCCGTCATCACGATCTTTTCGGCGTTGATGATGATCACGTGGTCGCCGGTGTCGATGTGCGGTGCGAACGTCGGCTTGTGCTTGCCGCGCAACACCCGGGCGACCTCGGTGCAGAGGCGGCCGAGTACGAGTCCATCGGCGTCGACAACGTGCCATTCACGCTGGATCTCACTGGCTTTCGGGGTGTACGTAGGCATGCCGCAATCTCTGCTCAGTCTGTGGATGCACCGTTCGGTCATCCTTGGTCATCGGTCGGTGCCGCCGAGGGTCACTCGACGGGGAACCGTGAAATGATACGGTCCGCCGCCCCGGCATCCAACCCGCCGGCGCGACCCGTCTCGGTTCAGCGTCGACGCGCTGGTTCGCGATCGGCGGCCGCGACCACGTCTCGGAGCCATTCGTCGACCCGCAGCGCCAGCGCCTCGGTGGAGTATTCCTCCTCGACACGCTGACGGCACATGATCCGATCGATCCTGTCGATCCGGCCGACCGCATCGACGAGCGCTCCGACGTCGTCGGGGGGCACCACGAAACCGGTCTCGCCGTCGCGCACGATCTCCGATGGGCCCCCACGGTCGTAGGTGATCACCGGAACACCCGTCGCCATCGCCTCGATCGCGACGTTTCCGAAGGCCTCGACCCATTTCGGCGTCATCACCACGGCTGTGCATCGACCGAGCGCCGCCTGGAGATCGTCGGTGGGCAGGAAGCCGCAGTACTCGAGCTGGGCGTCGGGATGCCGATCGCACACCCGCTGCCAGTACGCGGGATCCTGCATCATTCCCCACACCTTGACGGGCCAACCGCTTCGCGCCGACAGCTCGGCGACGTCCTCGAGGCCCTTCTCCGGGGAGATCCGGCCGACCGCACCGAGGTGGGCCGGACTGTCTGGGCCATGGTCGGCGGTGACGTGGACGTCGTACCGGTCGGTGATGACGCCGCTGCCGAGCAGCCTGAACGGCACCGTCTCGACGACGCCGTCGACGGTCCGGTCGAAGGTCACCGCCTGCGCTCGGGTGTGTGCACCGAGGCGATCGGGGTGGCGGCGCGCGAGATCGTGGATCGCTGCGTCCATCGCGTCGTTCAGCGACCCCATCGAGATGAAGTGCACGACCGGCACGTCCAGCCAACGCGTGAGATACAACGGCAGCCAGTCGTACGCGAGGTTGACGACGACGTCGAAGTCGCCCTGCAACTCCGCGATCCGGTCCCACATGGCGACGAGCGCCGAATCGGCGGGAAGTTCGACCGGGGCGCGGCGATCGGCCAACTGGCTGCTGGCCTGGAGTGCGCCCTCGATCTGGTGCACGCGAGCACCGACGTGCAGCGATCCTGCGGGCGCGACCACCTCGACGGAGTGGCCGAGACCGCTCAGGCCGTACACGAGACTGTGCAGCGTCAGTTCGACGCCACCGCCGACGCCCGAACCGAGCGGACCGACCGGTGTCGAGGCGATGAGCACGCGAAGCGGTTGCACACGGGTCCAAACGCGACGCACCCTCCGGGTATTCCCGTTGCCCGCACGACTACGGTGGAACGAATCCCACGTCGCGCCGTCACCAGACGAAACGACGGTCGCCCCGAAAGTGGTTCCGACAAAGTGCTCAAGTGCGAGACCGAACCGACCGATGAAGGCACATGAGTTCCGCCGACTCGACACAGGGTGACCTGCATCGTGTCGGCGCGCTCTCCGTCGACGGTCTCGCCGATCCGGTGCTCGCCGTCGACCAGGACGGCGTTCTGCACTACGCGAACGACACCGCCTCCGAAGTTCTGGGCTGGGATGCTGTCGACCTGATCGGCACGTCGGTGCTCGAGTTGGTGCACCCCGACGACGTCAACCTCGCCTTCGCCGCGCTGCAGACCGTCGTCGCCAAGTCGGTGGGGGATCTCATCGCACTGCGCATCCGGACCGGTCATGGCACCTGGCGCTATCTCGAGCTTCGCGGGGTCTACCACAGCCCGGCGCCCGAGGATCCGCTGTCCGGGCTGATCATGATCGTGGCCCGCGACGTCACCGATCGCCATCGCCTGGAGTTCGACCAGGGCGACACCGAGGTGTTGCGGGCCGTCATGGCCAACATGCACGGGATGGTGGTGCTCGCCGACCGCAGCGGTCTCGTCCGCACGGTCAACGGAGCCGTCACCCGGATTCTCGGTCACGATCCGGAACTCGTGCGGGGACGTTCGATTCTCGACTACCTCCACCTGGACGACCGCGACCAGGTCCTCGACGCCGCGCAGTCGCTCGGTCCTCAGGAATCGATCACACTCGACGCGCGGGTGATGCGACTCGATGGCGATCCGATCGTCTGCGAGTTCACGGTCAACAATCTCCTCGACGATCCGGTCGTCAACAGTTACGTGATCAGCGCCCAGATCGCCACCGCGCTCGCCGATGCGCGCGAACGCGCCGAGTTCCTCGCGTTGCACGACGGTCGCACCGGGTTGCTCAACCGCGATGGCTTCATGCGCGCCGCGACCGCGATGATGCAGTCGGGCGGCGGCCTCGGGATCCTGATCGTCGACATCGTCCACTTCCGTTCGGTGAACGAGCTGTACGGCGAGCCTGTCGGCGACGCCGTCCTGTCCGCGGTTGCGGACCGGATCGACCAGATTCGTTGGCCCGACCTGATCACCGCCAGATTCGGTGGCGACGAGTTCGTGCTCGCCGTCCGCGGTGCCAGTGCAGGCACCGTGGAGATGCTGCGCGAACGGGTACGCCGCGACGTGGCCCGATCGGTCGTCATCGACGGCCAGGAGGTCAACTTCGACATCCGCACGGCGCTCGCGTTCGAGCCCAAGCCGCAGGTGCTCGATGCACTCCTGGTGACGGCGAGCAACGATCTGATGTCGGCGAAGCGGTTCGCCGACCCCGACTCCGGTGCGATCTCGGTCGACGCGATCAACCAACGCCGCCGCCAGGTCGACCATCTCCGCCACGCCCTGAACGCCGGCGAGATCCAGCCGTTCTTCCAGCCGATCTGCACGAGTGACGGCGACATCACCGCCGTCGAGGCCCTCGTGCGGTGGGTCCATCCGCTGCGCGGCATCCTCGGTGCCGGCGAGATCCTCCCCCTGGCACAGATGGCCGGGCTGGCCGAGGCCGTCGACGACTGCGTGCTCGATCAGGCCCTGCAGTTCGCCGTCGCCCTGGCCGATCTCGGTCGCGGCGACATCGAGGTCCACGTCAACATCGACCCCAAGGTCATCGCCCGACCGGCCTTCGGCGCGACGTTCCTCGACCGCTGCCATCGTCGTGGTGCGGAGCCGTCGCAGCTCGTCGTCGAGATCACCGAGACCGACCTGCTGTCACCGGGCGCCGCATCGCTCGCGAACATGCAGAAACTGCGTTTCGCCGGGATCCATGTCTCGATCGACGACTTCGGTACCGGCTATTCGAGCCTCGCGCACCTCCTCGAGCTCCCGGTCGACGGCGTGAAGATCGACCGCCGCTTCATCGCCGGGATCGATGTCGACCCCGCAGCGACGAACCTGACCACGGCGATCATCGGCCTCAGCGAGAGCCTCAAGCTGTCGTGCGTGGCAGAGGGCGTCGAGCAGCCTTACCAACGTGATCGTCTCGTCGAACTCGGCTGTCGCGCCTACCAGGGCTGGTTGTACTCGGCGGCGATCGCGAGCACCGAGGTCCTCACGATGCTGGAGTCGGGCCTCAACCTCGGCCCCGTCGATCAGGCGTCCCAGCGCACGCCGCTGTAGTCGACAGCGAACAACACGAGCCCCGTCGGCGGAGCCACAGTCCCGGCGGCATTGCGATCGAGTGCGAGCAACGTCTCCGTGATCGACTGCGCCGGGCGACGAGCGCGCCCGACGTCGACGAGCGTCCCGACGACGCTGCGCACCATCTGATGACAGAACGACGAGGCGCGGATCTCGAACCGGAGCAGCCCGGGGCCCCACGCCTCGTCGTCGACGGTGGTCCAATGGGCTCGCTGCAACCGCCGAACGAGACTTGGCACGGGCGCACCGTCAGCAGGCTTCGGACGGCGACAGAACGACGAGAAGTCGTGTTCGCCGAGGAGCAGCTCGGCGCCGCTGTTCATCGCGTCGAGATCGAGGGGTTGGGGCACGTGCCACGTCGAGCGGGCGAGGAGCGGATTCGGCGACGCGTCGTTCCACACCGCATAGCGATACGTCCGAGCGGTGGCCGAGAAGCGGGCCGAGAAGTCGGCTTCGACCCATTCGACGTCTCGCACCGACAATGCCGGTGCGCACATCGCGTTGACACTTCGCGTCAGGCGACGCAGATCGGTGTCGTCGGGCAGCAATCCGGATACGACCTGGCCCCAGGCATGGACACCGGTATCGGTTCGTCCGGCACCGGTCAACTCGACGGGGCAACCGACCACGGTCTCGACCGCGCCGCGAAGGTCGCCCAGCACACTGCGAACGCCCTCGCTCTCCGCGAAGCCGTGGAAGTCGGTTCCGTCGTATGCGAGCGTCAAGCGGACGTTGCGCGGGGCGGCCACGACCGGGTTGTTCGACTCAGACGAGCTCGATGCGAGCCATCTGGGCGTTGTCGCCTGAGCGGGGACCCATCTTCAGGATTCGGGTGTACCCACCGTTGCGCTCGGAGTAACGCGGTGCAACCTCGTGGACGAGCTTGTACGTCATCTCCTTGTCACCGAGGAAGGACTGGATCTGACGGATCCGGTGGACCTGCATCGGGCCCTCTTCCTGAGCCTTCTTGGCCTTGGTGATGAGCTTCTCGGCGATCGGGCGCAAGTGCTTGGCCTTGGCCTCCGACGTGGTGATGGCCTCGGCGGCGAACAGTGACGCGGCGAGGTTGGCCATCATGAGGCGCTGATGGGAAGCAGAGCTTCCGAAGCGGCGGGAGCGGCGTGGCGTGGGCATGGGTCAGTCCGTCTTTCGTGTCTCGGCGATCAGCCGCGCAGTGACAGGCCGCGCTCGTCGAGCTTGGCCTTCACTTCGTCGAGGCTCTTCTGGCCGAAGTTGGTGATGTTCAACAGGTCGTCCTCGGTCTTGGTCAGCAGTTCGCCGACCGTGTTGACCTGGGCCCGCTTGAGGCAGTTGTTGGGGCGCTCGGACAGGTCGAGGTCCTCGATCGGGAGATCGAGGTCAGGCGAGCTGACCGTGGCGTCGATGAGTTCGCCGAGTTCGAGGCCGCGGGGCTCGTCCGACATCGTGGCGACGAGGTCGACGAGCGAGCGCAGCGTGGCGCCCGCCGAGGCGAGTGCGTCCGACGGCGTGATCGAACCGTCGGTCTCGATCTCGATGACGAGGCGGTCGTAGTTCGTCGACTGCTCGACGCGGGTCGGCTCGACCTGGAAGGACACGCGACGGACCGGGCTGAAGATCGCGTCGATCGGGATGACGCCGATCACCCGGTTGTCGTCTTCGCGGTTGCTCGAGATGTATCCACGGCCCTGCTCGACCGTGAGGTCGATCGCGAGACGGCCCTTGGTGTTGAGCGTGGCGATGTGCAGGTCCTTGTTGAGCACCTCGACGTCCGACGGGCACTCGATGTCGGCAGCGGTGACCGCGCCGGCGCCACGGGCGTCGAGACGCATCGTGACCGCTTCCTCGGAGACCGAGGTGACGACGATGTCCTTGAGGTTCAAGATGATGTCGGTGACGTCCTCGGCGACACCGGCGATGGTGTCGAACTCGTGGAGCGAGTCGTCGAAACGCACCGTGGTGATCGCTGCGCCAGGGATCGACGACAGCAGGGTGCGACGCAGGGAGTTGCCGAGCGTGTGACCGAAGCCGGGCTCGAGTGGACCGACGGCGAAACGCTGGCGATTGTCGGACTCCTCACCGAGAGCTTCGATGGTGGGGCGCTGCATGACGAGCATTTGTGCCAGGACCTTTCAACGACAGGGGATTCGAAACGAGATTGCGAGGTGGGATTACTTGGAGTAGAGCTCGACGATGAGCGACTCACGAACGGGCACGTCGATGTGCTCACGCTCGGGGAGGCTGCGGACCGTGACGGCCTTGCCCCCATCGCCCGCTTCGAGCCACCCGACGAGCGAGCGGTCGAGCGTGTCGATGTTGTGCTGGATCACGATCATCTTCTGTGCCTTCGGCGACAGCGAGACGACCTGGCCCTTCTTGCAGCGGAAGCTGGCGATGTCGACGCGCTTGCCGTCGACCTGGATCAGGCCGTGGTTCACGAACTGACGGGCCTGCGGACGGCTCGATGCCCAGCCGGCGCGGTAGACGACGTTGTCGAGGCGCTGCTCGAGGAAACGCAGCAGGATCTCGCCGGTCGGTCCCGGCTGACGCTGGGCCTCGACGTACGTCTTGTGGAACTGCTTCTCGAGGACGCCGTAGATGTACTTCGCCTTCTGCTTCTCCTGCATCTGGGCGAGGTACTCGCTGCCGGCGTTGCGGCGGCGGGTGCGGCCGTGCTGGCCCGGCGGGAAGGGACGGCGCTCGAGCGCCTGGCGACCCTTCTCATTTTCGAAGATGTTGACCGACAGGCGACGCGAGATGCGCACCTTGGGTCCGGTGTAACGAGCCATGGTCAGTCCTTCTCCTTAACCGCGCCGACGCTTCGGCTGGCGGCACCCGTTGTGGGGAACCGGTGTGACGTCTTTGATCGAGGTGACCTCGATGCCCGTCTGCTGGATGGAGCGGACGGCGGTGTCGCGGCCCGAACCCGGGCCCTTGACCTGGACTTCGGCGCGGCGCAGGCCGTGCTCGATGGCGGCCTTGCCGGCCTTCTCGGCGGCCTGCTGAGCGGCGTACGGCGTGCTCTTGCGGCTGCCCTTGAATCCGACGGCGCCGGAGGACGCCCACGAGATGACGTTGCCCTCGGTGTCGGTGATCGAGACGATCGTGTTGTTGAACGAGCTCTTGATGTGCACGATGCCCGTGCTGACGTTCTTGCGGTCGCGCTTGCGCGGACGGCGGCTCGCGGTTGGCTTCGCCATTACTTCCTCACTGCCTTCTTCTTGTTGGCCACCGTGCGCTTCGGGCCCTTGCGGGTGCGGGCGTTGGTGTGGGTGCGCTGCCCGCGCACCGGCAGGCCCTTGCGGTGACGGACGCCCTGGAGGCAGCCGATCTCGATCTTGCGCTTGATGTCGCCCTGCACGTCACGGCGCAGGTCGCCTTCGATCTTGAGGTTCTGATCGATGTAGGAACGGATCCGGTTGACCTCGTCCTCCGTCAGATTGGACACCTTGGTGTCGGGATCGAGCTCCAGGTCCGCGCAGATCTTCTGCGACGTGGGGAGACCGATTCCGAAGATGTAGGTGAGCGAGATCTCCAACCGCTTTTCGCGGGGAATGTCGACGCCGGCGATACGTGCCATGTGATTTCTCCTGTGCCCCTCAGCCCTGACGCTGCTTGTGGCGGGGATTGGTGCAGATGACCATGATGCGGCGATGGCGACGGATCACCTTGCAGTTGTCGCACATCGGCTTGACGCTGGGTCGTACTTTCATGGTTGCTCTCTACTCGTGCTTATTTGTATCTGTACGTGATGCGACCCCGGGTGAGGTCGTAGGGGGTGAGTTCCACCTGCACCTTGTCGCCGGGAAGGATGCGGATGTAGTGCATCCGCATCTTGCCGGAGATGTGCGCCAGTACTTCATGGCCGTTGTCGAGCGCGACCTTGAACATGGCATTCGGAAGCGATTCGAGGATCTTGCCTTCCAGCACGATCGCGTCTTCCTTTGGCTTTGGCAGGGGCTTCTCCTCACTCTTCTGGATCCGGACCGGGGCACGACAGCTGACCGCTGACGGCACCGGGATGACGACATTGCTCTGCGACGCTTGCTCCGGCGCAGGCGCCGACACAGACATCGAGGTCTGCGAACAGACCGGCGTGTCATGCTAGCGGCGCCTTTTCGGAGAACCAATGGGTGGTCCGCCTGAATTCTCCAACGGTGTGCTATGCCGCCCGAGTCACCCTCGTTCTCGCAGCGTACGGCCCGTTTCCGTCGATTTCACGACGATCGTTCCGTCGCGCTCCACGACTCGTGGAAATGGCGGAGCTTGTCGGGGTTGACGATCGCGATGGCTTCCGCGACCTTGCCGTCGCGCCAACCGAGCACGGTCAACAGGTACGGCTCACCGCCGCGCACCACGTACGCGCCCGGCTGGCCGTTGACCTCGACCCAGTGGAACTCGTCGGTGGGGAGCCACTCGCGTCTGGCGAGGTTGACGAACAACCGCGCCACCTTGGCCGAGCCCCGTACGGGCCGACGCGCCGCATGATGATCGGGGCCACCGTCGGAGATGTGGACCACATCGTCGGTCAGCATCGTGGTCAGACGATCGACATCGCCCTCCAGGATCGCCGCGAGGAACGCATCGGACAGCTCACGGACCTCGGCGGGCGGCGGCGTCAGCCGGGGGCGCCCGTCACGAACGCGCTCGCGCGCCCGTCGTGCCATCTGACGCGTGGCGGCCTCGTTGCGGCCGACCGCGACCGCGACCTCGGCAAATGGAACGGCGAAGACGTCGTGCAGGAGGAACACCGCCCGCTCGGCCGGCTCGAGCGTCTCCATGACCCGGAGAAAGCCCAGGGTGAGCGACTCCGCGGACGCAACCGTTTCGGCCGGATCGCCGATCGGGTCCGCCAGCGGCTCGGGGAGCCAGGGTCCCACGTATTGCTCGCGTCGGACCTGCGCCGACGTCAGGCGATCGATGGCCACCCGGGTCGTCACCGTCGTCAACCACGCAGCCTCGTTGTCGATCGAGGAGCGATCGGCCCGCTGCCAGCGGATCCACACCTCCTGCACCACGTCGTCAGCGTCGTCAGGGGTGCCGGTCATCCGGTACGCGAGCGACGTGAGCCGCCGGCGTTCCACGTCGAACCGCGCCTGATCGTCGTGGGGCGAGTTCACGGGACCCGTCGGAGCGTCGACAGGTGCGTGACCGCCGCGCTCGCGGCGGCGCGGGCGCTGGCCAGTACCGCATCCGCGAGATGGCCCCTCGGGCCCACCCAGTCACCGACCACGTACACACCAGCGCGATCGGGAACCACGACCGATGGTCGCCCCGTCAGCCCCCCGGAGGCCGCGGTGGCGATCGCGGACACGGTGGTCATGCGATGAAGGTAGCGCTCGTCCACGATGTCACCCGACACGATCCCGGCGTGGCGCGCGAACGCCTCGAGCCGACCCCGTTCCGGCGCCTCCCCCGGCGTCAAGTACTGGGCGAGCGAGACGCTGGCGCGACCCCGGGGACACATACCGTCCACGCTGCCATGGTCGGACAGGTAGATCGGCTCGTCGACGCCGATCACGAAGCGATGGGCCGGCGCCCGCGTCAACGCGAGGTCGAGCACCGCAACCTCCGCGCTGACACCAGGCGGATACGGATGACCCGTGACCGACGCGGTCTGGACCGGGCCGCCGACGGCGACGATCACTGCGGCCGCATCGGGGAGGGCGTTCGTTCCGTCATCGCGACGGATCACACCACCGCTGGCGGTGACGACACCGGCAAGCTCGTCGACGAGGCGCTCCCAACCGCCGTCGAGGTACCGCACGCCACTCCCGAGAGCGAGCTGAACCTGCTGGATCCCGACCTCGGCGCTGAGCCGATCGGGGTCGTTGGTGTAGGTCGCGAGCCGAACGATGGCCTGCAGCAGCGCGCGGACCTGCACCCGATCGGTCAGATCGTCGAGCCACTCGTTCACCGTCCGATCGGCGAACGTCTGCGGAGTGAGGCGCGGGAGCCGGGCCATCAGCGACGCCAGTTCCACCTTGTCCCTCGCGCCGATGATCCGGGTCCGCAGCAGTGACCCCGGCCCGCCGGGAGCCAGGTACAGGTCGCCGCCGGCGACCATGCGCGCGTTCCCGGTCGGTGGCGCGCTCCCTCGCGGTGAGATCCGCAGCTCATCGAGGATCCGGATCGCGTCGCCGCCCGTGTAGAGCGCGTGGGGGCCCTGATTGAACCTGTACCCGTGACGCTCGTCGGTCGTCGCCCGCCCGCCGAGGCGCCTCCGACGCTCGTGAACGACGACCGAATGTCCTGACCGTGCGACGAACGCGGCGGCGGCCAGCCCGCCCAACCCGCCGCCGATGACGTGGATCTCTGCATGCTCCATACACATACGACGACGCCCGGTCCCGAAGTGTGACACCACCACGACTACCGTTCCCCCATGCACGATCTGGTGATTCGGGGTGGCGTTGTGGTCGACGGAACCGGGGCGGGGCGGTTCCGCGCCGACGTGGCCGTCGACGGTGAGCGAATCGTCGCGGTTGGCGAACCGGGCGACGAGCCGATCGGGCCGGGTCGGCGCGAGATCGACGCCGACGGGCTGATCGTGACCCCTGGTTGGGTCGACATCCACACGCACTACGACGGCCAGGTCACCTGGGACCCTGACCTCGCCCCGTCGTCGGTCAACGGTGTCACCTCGATCCTCGTCGGCAACTGCGGTGTCGGATTCGCTCCGGTCGCCCCCGATCGTCACCGGTTCCTGATCGAACTGCTCGAGGGTGTCGAGGACATCCCGGGCACCGCCCTGACCGAAGGGATGACGTGGGGCTGGGAGACGTTCCCGGAGTACCTCGATCTGCTGGACACCCTGCGTTGGAGCATCGACGTCGGCACGCAGGTCCCCCACGCCGCACTGCGCACCTACGTGATGGGCGAACGCGGCGCCGATGTCGAGGCGGTTGCCTCCCCTGACGAGATCGCCTCGATGTCGGCGCTCTGCGAGGAGGCGATCCGCGCCGGCGCGCTCGGGTTCACCACGTCACGCACATATGTGCACCGCACGTCGCGTGGCCAGCAGATCGGCACGCTGCGCGCAGGCGCCGACGAGGTACTCGGCATCGCGACGGCACTGCGCCGCGCCGATGCCGGCGTCATCCAGCTGATCTCGGACGCGTATCAGTCGACCGACGACGAACTGGTCGCCAACGAGATCGAACTCCTCGGCCGCATCGCCACCGAGGTCGGCCGACCGTTGAGTTTCACGGTCCAGCAGAACGACGACACACCCGAACGCTTCCGCGAACTGTTGGCGGCGATCGAGCGCTGGAACGCGGCCGGGGCCGATGTGAAGGCACAGGTGGCGGTCCGACCGATCGGTGTGCTGATCGGTCTGCAGGCGACGGCGAACCCGTTCATGTTCTGCCCGTCGTATCGACAACTCCACACGCTCAACCCCGCCGAACGACTCGCACGGCTGCGCGACCCGGAGATGCGCCGGGTGCTGCTCGACGAACACGCGGCGTCGAGCCCGTCGGGTTTCGCAGGCATCCTGCATTCGGGTTACGACCGCATGTACCCGCTGACCGACCCGCCCGACTACGAGCCCACACCTGCCGACAGCGTCGCCGGCCGCGCCGCGGCCGCAGGTGCGTCGGCCGACGAGGTGCTGTACGACCTCCTGCTCGACGACGACGGTGGCCGCCTGCTCTACATCCCGCTGATGAACTACGCCCACGGGAGCCTCGACGACGTACGCGAGATGCTCACGTCGCCGAACGCGATGTTCGGCCTGTCCGACGCCGGCGCGCACTGCAACTCGATCTGTGACGGCACGTTCCCCACGACGGCGATCACCCACTGGACCCGCGACCGCACACGCGGCGACCGCCTCGGCCTGGAGCAGGTCGTGCACCAACAGACGCAACGCACCGCACGGCACGTCGGCTGGACCGATCGCGGTGTCGTGGCGCCGGGCCACCTCGCGGATCTGAACGTGATCGACCTCGATCGCCTCACGCTCCACCCGCCGCAACTCGTCGCCGACCTCCCCGCGGGCGGCACCCGCCTGCTCCAGGTTGCCGACGGCTATGTCGCCACGGTCAAGCGCGGCCAGGTCATCGCCGAACACGGCGAGCTCACGGGGGCCCGACCCGGGCGCCTCCAACGCGGTCGCCGCTGACCGCGCGGCTCTGTGTTCGAGATCATCGCGGCGATCATCACCTCGTTCGGCGTCGTCTTCGTCGCCGAGCTCGGTGACAAGACCCAACTGCTGGCACTCGGTTTCGGAGCGCAGCACTCGCTCCGACTGGTCGCTGTCGGCCTCACACTCGGCTACGCCGCGGCCAACCTCCTCGCCGTGATCGTCGGTGGCATCCTCGGCGCCGCACTCCCACAACGTCCGATTCAGATCGTCAGCGGGCTCGTGTTCCTGGTCTTTGCATTCCTGGCACTACGACGCGATGACGACGTCGACGAGGAAGACCTCGAGTCGCTCGACGTGGCGAAGGCGTCGACGAAACCGAAGCTCGTCGCGTCGATCGCGCTGGCGATCGCCATCGCCGAGATGGGCGACAAGACCCAGATCACGACCGCCACGCTCGCGTCGCAGGCACCTCCCGTCGCAATCTGGATCGGGGCGACTCTCGGCGCCGCGTCGAGCGGCATGGTCGGTGCCGTGGCCGGGCGGTCGATCGGTCATCGGATCTCGACGCGCGCGGTCGATGTGGCCTCAGCTGTGTTGTTTGCCGCGTTCGGCGTCGCGATGCTCACCGGCTGGTTCTGAGACGTCGACGATGAGTTCGTTGCGCAGGAGCGCACGAATCGAGTCGATCGCGCGGCGATGGCGTTCCGGCGTCTCCGACCCTCCCTCGGTCAACCCGATCAGGAGGATGCGCACGAACTCGACGACGAGCTCACGATCGACGGGGCGCACCTCCCCCGACGCCACACCCGCATCGACGATCGACGCGAAGAAGTCGTCACGACCCGCGACACTCCGTTCGAGCCGCTCCGCGACCTCGGGGAACCGGCGCATGTCGGTGCGGACCGTGCCGATGAACAGCGCCAACGTCGGGTCCTCGAGGTTCAGTTGGTGCGCGGCCTCCAGGACGCCGTCGAGCTTGCCGATGAACGTGTCGGACGACGCCGATGCGTCGATGAAGCGGCCGTACACCCTGCGCTGCATGTCGCGGTGCACCTCCACGTACAGGTCGAGCTTCGAGTCCACGTAGTGGTACAACGCCCCGGTCGTGATGCCGGCGGCTTCGGCGACGTCCTTGTTGGTGACGGCCCCGTAGCCCCGTTCGGCGAACAGCCGGCGCGCGCAGTCGAAGATGTTCTGCCTGGTGTCGGCCGAGTCGGTGGCAGGCGGGCGGCCCCTGCGCCGAGTGCTCGTGGGCGTGACTTCCACCATGCGCCAGTATCACCCCGAGCACCGACGGTCCTCCCACCGGAGCCCGCGTCGGCGAGCGTCAGTTGCGGTTGGCTTCGACGGCCTTGACCAGCCGGACGAACACGTCGTCGGGGTGCCCGATGCCGTTGACGACGACGAGGCGGTTCTGGTCGCCGTAGTGCTTGATCAGCGGGAAGGTCTGCTCCTCGTACAGGTCGAGGCGTCGATTGACCGACTCGGGCGTGTCGTCGGCGCGCTGCTTCACATCGCCGCCGCACACGTCACAGATCCACGGGTCCGGGTCGTTGCCCCTCGACGTGTAGTTGGTGCCGCAGTCACGGCACACCCGGCGCGCCGAGATCCGTTCGAGCACGATCTCGCGCGGCACGTTGAGATCGAGCACCACGTCGATGGGACGGACGTCGGCGATGGCATCCAGCGCGTCGGCCTGCTCGATCGTTCGGGGAAACCCGTCGAGGATGTACCCGCGGGTCGAGGCGTCGGCGGCCGACAGCCGCTCGTCGACGAGTCCGATCATGACGTCGTCACCGACGAGGCCGCCGGCGTCCATCACCCGCTTGGCCAGCACGCCGAGTTCGGTCCCCTCACGCACCGCGGCGCGCAGCATGTCGCCCGTCGAGATGTGGGGGACGACGAAGTGCCGTGACAATCGCACGCACTGCGTGCCCTTGCCGGCACCCTGTCGCCCGAGAATGATGAGCCGGGCGCCGGGGATCACGACGTACCTACTTGAGGAATCCCTCGTAGTTGCGCAGCGTCAACTGGCTGTCGATCTGGCGCATCAGTTCCAGGGCCACGCCGACGGAGATGAGCACGCTGGTACCGGCGAACCCGAAGGTCCGCACGCCGGCGACGATCAACAAGATGTACGGCAGGATGGCGATGACCGCGATGAACACGGCGCCGGGCAACGTGATGCGGTTGACGGCCTTCGAGAGGTAGCGCTCGGTCTGTGGGCCCGGGCGGACGCCGGGGATGAATCCACCCTGTCGACGCAGCTGGTCGGCCTGGCGCACCGGGTCGAACGCGATCGAGTTGTAGAAGTATGCGAAGGCGATGATCAAGAGCCCGAAGATCGTGATGTAGACGAAGTTCTGCGGATTGACGATGTACTTGTCGACGAAGCTGGCGATGTCGCCCCGCCACCCTTCGCCGGAACCCATGAACTGAGTGACGATCACGGGGAGCAGCAGGATCGAGCTGGCGAAGATGATCGGGATCACGCCGGACTGGTTCACCTTCAACGGGATGTAGGTGTTCTGGCCGCCCATCATCCGGCGGCCGACGACACGTTTCGCGAACTGCACGGGGATTCGTCTCTGCCCGAGTTCGACGTACACGACCGACACGATGATGAACAACGTCAGCAGCACCATCGACACGAACCAGAACATGCCGTTCAACTGCAGGATGCTCCAGAACCCGCCCGGCAGCGACGACACGACCGACGCGAAGATGATCATCGACATGCCGTTGCCGATCCCGCGCTGCGAGATCATCTCGGCCATCCACATGAGCACGGCGGTTCCGGCGACGAGCGTCGGAATGATCAGGTACCCACGCGGCCACACCCCGTCGGGGAGCAGCGGCACCGTCGGCGCGGCGCTGGCAGCCGAGAAGAACGCCGTTCCACGGCCGGTACCGAAGATGAACACCAGCCCGGTCGCCTGCAGCGTCGCGAGCCCGATGGTGAGATAGCGCGTGTACTGCGTGATCTTTCGCTGGCCGACCGCGCCCTCGTTCTGGAGTTCCTCGAGCTTCGGGATGACCACGCCGAGGACCTGCATGATGATGCTCGCCGTGATGTACGGCATGATGCCGAGCGCGAAGATCGAGAAGCTCTCGAACGCGCCACCGGAGAACAGGTTCAAGAACCCGAGCGCACCCTGCTGGCCCGCAGATTCGCGGAGCTGCTCGATCGCGATCGGGTCGACACCCGGGACCCGGATGGCGACACCGAGGCGGTACACGGCCACCATCACGATGACGAAGAAGACCTTGTTCCGAAGGTCATGGACCTTGAAGATGTTCAACAGGCTCGAGATCACGCGGGGAGGTCCTTCTTCACGTCGTGCTGCGGGTGGTTGCTGATCGGATCAGCGGTTGGCGAACTGGTTGCCCTTGACCGCCGGTCGCCCGGCCTTTCCTTCTTCACGGAAGGGAAGCTCGATCAGGGTGACCGTACCGCCTGCGGCCGTCACCGCAGCCTCGGCTGCCGATGAGATCGCGTGGACGTGCAGGTCGACTTTGGTGGAGATCTCGCCGCGGGCGAGCACCTTGACGAACGACTTCTTGCGAACGACGCCGTTGGCGACGAGCACCTCGGGGTCGACCTTGGCGTTGCCGGTCTTCTCGACGAGGTCACCGAGCGTGTGGAGGTTGACCGCCTGGTACTCGACGCGGAACGGGTTGTTGAACCCCTTCAGCTTCGGCACGCGCTGCTTGAGCGGCGTCTGGCCACCTTCGAAGCCTCGGGCGACCGTGTTGCGGGCGCGCTGGCCCTTGCTGCCGCGGCCGGCTGTCTTGCCGCCCTTGCCGCCGGTACCGCGACCGACGCGCTTGGCGCTCTTGGTTGCGCCGGGCGACGGCGCGAGATCGTGGACCTGCATGGTCAGCTCTCTTTCTGGGCGGCCGACTCGGCTGCGCTGGCGTTGTCTTCGACGTCGATGAGGTGCGGAACCCGGGCGATCATGCCGCGGATCTCGGGCCGGTCAGGCAGAGTGTTCGACGAACCGATCTTGCCGAGGCCGAGCGCGCGGAGCGTGCCGCGGTGCTTGGGCTTGGTGCCGATCGACGACTTGACCTGCGTCACGGTGATGGTTGCTTCGCTCATTCTGCGCTCCCGGCAGTGGTGGCGGCTGCGCCAGCGTGGGTCTTCTGACGCTCGTTGTAGGCGTTGAGCAGACCCTTGGGCACGAAGTCCTCGGCCGGCAGCCCGCGGCGAGCCGCGATCTGGTCGGGCCGCTGCAGCGACTTGAGCCCGGCGACGGTGGCGCGGGCGACGTTGATGTGGTTGGCGGAGCCGAGCGACTTGCAGAGCACGTCGTGCACGCCGGCCTCCTCGAGGATGACGCGAGCGGCACCGCCGGCGATCACGCCGGTACCGGGGGCTGCCGGCTTCATCATGACCTTGCCGCCGCCGGTCGTGCCGAGGACGGGGTGGATGATCGTGCTGCCGGCCATCGGCACTTCGAAGAGGTTGCGCTTGGCTTCCTCGGTGCCCTTCTGGATGGCCAACGGGACTTCCTTCGCCTTGCCGTAGCCGAGGCCGACGCGGCCATTGCCGTCACCGATCACGACGAGCGCGGTGAACGAGAACCGGCGACCGCCCTTGACCACCTTGGCCACGCGGTTGATCGTGATGACTCGCGACTCGCGCAATCCGCTGTCGTCGCCGTCACGGCTGTCACGGCCGCGGCCGTCACGGCCACCGCCACGGTTGTCACTGTTCATGGGGAACGACATCAGAACTCCAGTCCTGCTTCACGGGCGGCAGATGCAACGGCAGCGATACGGCCGTGGTAGGCGAACCCACCGCGGTCGAACACGACCTTGTCGACACCAGCGGCCTTGGCGCGCTCGGCGATCAGTTGGCCCACTCGGGCTGCTGCCTCGACACTGGAACCCGAACCCGCTGCACGCAGGTCGGCTTCATTGGTCGACGCCGCTGCGAGCGTGGTGCCGGCATCGTCGTCGATCACCTGTACGGACAGGTGCTTGTTCGAGCGGAACACGGCCAGGCGCGGACGAACCGCTGTGCCGTGGATCTTCTTGCGGACGCGACGATGGCGGCGGATGCGGCCAGTGCGACGGGCTTCGGCGATCTTGGTCATGAGACGCTCCGTTACTTCTTTCCGGCCTTGCCGGCCTTGCGCAGCACTCGCTCGCCCGCGTAGCGGACACCCTTGCCCTTGTACGGCTCGGGCTTGCGGATGCTGCGGATGTTGGCGGCCACCTGGCCGACCACTTCCTTGTCGATACCCAACACGACCACCTGGGTCTGCACGGGCACTTCGAACGAGATGCCCTCGGGCGCCTTCACGTCGACCGAGTGGCTGAACCCCAGGTTCAGACGCAGCGCGTTCGGGCCCTGGGCCTCCGCGCGATAGCCGACGCCGACGATCTCGAGCTGCTTCTTGAAGCCCTCGGTGACGCCGATGACCATGTTGTTCACCAGGCTGCGGGTGAGCCCGTGCATGGCCTTGGTCTTGTTCTCGTCGTTCGGGCGTTCACACACGAGTGTGTCGCCGTCCTGGGTGATCGTGATGGTGCCGGGGATCACGCGTTCGAGGGTGCCCTTGGGCCCCTTGACCGAGATGTTGCGACCGTCGAGCTTGACGTCGACGCCTGCTGGCACCGTGATGGGTGCCTTTCCGATGCGGGACATGTCGTTCCTACTTCTCCTTCGATCCGGTCCGGGTCACCAGACGTAACACATGACCTCGCCGCCGACGTTGCGCTTGCGCGCTTCGCGGTCGGTCATGAGGCCGTGGGAGGTGGACAGGACTGCAACACCGAGGCCACCGAGAACTCGGGGGACGGTGCCGGCGTTGCGGTACACGCGCAGGCCCGGCGTCGAGATGCGACGCAGGCCCATGATCGTGCGGTCACGATCGGGCGAGTACTTCATGTGGATCGTGAGCACCTCACCGACACCCTTGGGTGACGGAGCGGTCTCGAAGCTCGAGATGTAGCCCTCCTTGCGGAGGACCTCAGCGAGCGCGACCTTCTGCTTGGACGAGGGCATGCGCACCTCGTCGTGCTTGGCGGTGTTCGCGTTGCGTACACGCGTGAGCATGTCGGCGATGGGATCGGTCATCATGATGGTTGTCTCCTCACCAGCTCGACTTCGTCAGACCGGGGATCTCGCCGGCGTGTGCGAGCTCTCGCAGGCACAAGCGGCAGAGGCCGAACTTGCGGTAGACCGAACGGGCACGGCCGCAGCGGCGGCAGCGTGTGTAACCGCGAACCTTGAACTTCGGCTTCGCGTTGGCCTTGTTGATCAGAGCTTTCTTTGCCATGTCGTCGCCTCAGTTCACTTCTTGCCGCCGTAGCGGGGGCCACGGTTCTTCTTCTTGCGCGGCTCGTTGTCGGCATCGGCGCCCTTCTTGAAGGGGAAGCCATACGCCTCGAGGAGTGCCTTGCCGGTGTCGTTGTCGTGGGCGGTCGTCACGATCGTGATGTCCATGCCACGAGGCTGGTCGGCCTTGTCGGGGTCGATCTCCGCGAACATCGTCTGCTCGTTGAGTCCGAACGTGTAATTGCCGTGGCCGTCCCAGGAATTTGCCGGGAGGCCGCGGAAGTCGCGGATACGGGGGATGGCGACCGAGATCAGTCGGTCGAGGAACTCCCACATCCGGTCACCGCGCAGCGTCACCTTGACGCCGATGGCCTGCCCCTCGCGGAGCTTGAAGTTGGCGATCGACGTGCGGGCCTTCGTGACGACGGGCTTCTGGCCCGAGATCACGGTGAGGTCGGCGACGCATCCCTCGATGAGCGACGGCTGGCCGGCGGCACGGCCGACGCCCATGTTGATGACGATCTTCTCGAGATTCGGCACCTGCATGACGTTCTGGATGCCCAGTTCCTCTTGCAGCTTCGCCTTGATCTCGTCGTTGTAACGCGCCTTGAGGCGCGGAATGTCGGTTGCCGTCTCTGGGCTTGCGGTGGCGGTGCTCATCCGATGACCTCTCCGCTCGGGCGGGCGATACGCACCTTGGTGCCGTCGTCCTTGGTCTGATAGCCGACGCGAACCTTCTTGCCCTTGTGGACCAGCATCACGTTGCTGGCGTCGAGCGGCATGTCCTTTTCGATGATGCCGCCCGCCTCGTTGGCTCGCTGGGTCTTCTGGTGCTTCGACGCCACGTTGACGCCGTTCACGATGATCTTGTTGGTCTTCGGGAAGACGAAGGCGATCTCGCCCTGCTTGCCCTTGTCCTTGCCGGTGATCACCTCGACGGTGTCACCCTTCTTGAGCTTCATCTCACAACACCTCCGGGGCCAGCGACACGATTCGCATGAACTTGCGGTCACGCAGTTCGCGCCCGACCGGGCCGAAGATGCGGGTGCCGCGGGGCGTCAGGTCGTCCTTGATGAGCACGGCAGCGTTCTCGTCGAAGCGGATGTAGCTGCCGTCGGGACGGCGCTTCTCCTTCTTCACGCGAACGACGACGCACTTGACGACTTCGCCCTTCTTGACGCCGGCACCGGGCATCGCGTCCTTGACCGTGGCGACGAAGATGTCGCCGATCGAGGCGTAGCGACGACGGGTACCGCCGAGGACTTTGATGCACAGCACTTCTTTGGCGCCGGAATTGTCGGCGACGCGGAGGCGCGACTCCTGCTGGATCACTGTGCCACCTTCTTTTCGGTTCGCAGGCTCACTTCGCACGCTCCAGGATGTCGGTGATGCGCCAGCGCTTGTTCTTGCTGAGCGGACGGGTTTCCATCACGCGGACCTTGTCGCCGACGTTGGCGTCGTTGGTCTCGTCGTGGGCGTACAGCTTCTTGGTACGCAGGATGAACTTGTTGTACTTGGCGTGACGCACACGGTCGACGACGGCCACGACGACCGTCTTGTCCATCGCGTTCGAGACGACCGTGCCTTCACGGGTCTTGCGGGCCGCGCGCTCGGGGGTCTCGGTCGGAGTTGCTGTTGCTTCAGGCATGTCTGTCACCGTCACTGTCCGGCCTCGGCCGCAGCGATTTCGCGCTGACGGATGAGGGTGTTGATACGAGCGACCTGCTTGCGCACCTTGCCGATTTCGGCGGTGTTCTCGAGCTGGCCGGTCGCGTTGCGGAAGCGCAGGTTGAGCGCCTCCTGCTTGGTCGCCCTGAGTTCGTCGATCAGTTCGCCGAGGCTGAGTTCGACGAGGTCGTTCTTCTTGGCCATGTCAGATCTCCTCCTCACGAGTGATGATGCGGGCCTTGATGGGGAGCTTCTGGATCGCCTTGTTCAGCGCTTCCTTGGCGAGGTCCTCGTTCGGGTACGACAGCTCGAAGAGCGTGCGACCCGGCTTGACGACGGCCACCCAGAATTCGGGGTTGCCCTTGCCGGAACCCATCCGGGTCTCGGCCGGCTTCTTCGTGACCGGCTTGTCCGGGAACACGTTGATCCACACCTTGCCGCCGCGCTTGATCGAGCGGGTCATGGCGATACGGGCAGCTTCGATCTGACGGGCGGTCAGCCAACCGGGCTCGAGCGCCTGGATCCCGTATTCACCGAAGTTCAGGCCGGAGCCGCCCTTCGTGAGGCCTTTGGTGCGGCCGCGGTGGTGCTTGCGATGGGCGACCTTGCGAGGCATCAGCATGGTTCGGTCCCCTTTCAGTCCTCGCCGCGGAAGTGCGGCGTGTCGTGGCCCTCGCCCTGCGCGGTGCGCTTGGCGATTGCCTCTTCTTCGTCGAGCAATTTCTCGAGTTCCGGATCGGCCTCACGGACGAGCGGCTGGGTCTCGGCAGCAGGCATTGCGTCGCGGGGTCCACCCGACGACACGACCTTGCGGGGTCCACCCTGGCCGGACGTCTCGCCGACGGCCATGGCGGCCTCGCGGGCGATCTTGTCCTCGTTGAGCTTCTTGTAGGGCAGGATGTCGCCCTTGTAGATCCACACCTTGACGCCGACACGACCACTCGTGGTCTTGGCCTCACGCATGCCGTAATCGATGTCGGCACGCAGCGTGTGCAACGGCACCCGGCCTTCGCGGTACCACTCGGTGCGGCTCATCTCGGCGCCGCCGAGGCGACCCGAGCACTGCACCTTGATGCCGAGGGCACCGGCGCGCTGGGCGTTCTGCACGGCACGCTTCATCGCCCGGCGGAACGCGATGCGGTTGACGAGCTGGTCGGCAACGCCCTGGGCGATCAGCGCGGCGTCGAGTTCGGGGTTCTTGATCTCGACGATGTTGAGCTGGATCTTCGGGTTGCCCGTGATCTTGGTGATCAGCTGGCGGAGTTCGTCGGCCTGGGCGCCGCGACGACCGATGACGATGCCCGGACGAGCGGTGTGCACGTCGACACGGAGCTTGTCACGGGTGCGCTCGACCTCGATGCGGCTGATCGCTGCAGACTCGAGTCGAGTCATGATCTCGCGGCGGATCGTCCAGTCCTCGGTGAGGTACTGCTTGTACTCACGCTCGGAGAACCAACGCGACTTCCAGTCGGTGGTCACTCCCAGACGGAAGCCGTACGGATTGATCTTCTGACCCATTACTTTTCCTCGGCCTCTCCGCTGGTTTCAGCGTCATCCACTTGGTCGGCCTCGGGGCCAGCCTCGTCGCTGGCGCTTCCCTCGGCGGCGTCGTCTTCGGTCTCTGCTACGTCTTCGGCAACTTCCGTCGCCTCGTCGGTGGTGTCGTCGGTGACCTCCACCGCATCGGCTTCGAGAGCCTCTGCTGACTCGTCGAGCTCGGAGTCGACCGCGTCGGTCGTCTCGTCGTCGGCGATCTCGGCGTCGAGGATCTCCTCATCGGCGTCGATCGCATCGATGACTTCTTCGGCGCCGGCGGCCTGCTTGCGGCTGCGCTCGACTCGGGCGCGGCGGCTGGCCGCGCTCGAGGTCGGACGGCCACGGCCGGTACTGCCACCGGCGCGCTCCTGGCGGGCCTGGATGATGGCGATGCGGTCGTCGCTCATGCGGGCGACGATGACGGTGATGTGGCAGCTGCGCTTGTTGATGCGCGTCGCACGACCGCGAGCTCGGGGGCGGAACCGCTTGAGCGTCGGGCCCTCGTCGGCGAAGCAGGCGACGACGTACAACTCGTCGGCGTCCTGGTCGTCGTTGTTGACGGCGTTGGCAACGGCGCTGGCGAGCACCTTGCGAATGTCACGGGCGATGTGGCGATCGGTGAACTGCAGCACCTCGTCGGCGCTGCGGACATCGAGGCCGCGGATCAGGTCGAGCACGACACGGGCCTTCGAGGCCGACGCCCGCACGTACTTCGCGGTGGCCTTCGTGCCGGAACGCTCGCCGGCGACGAACGACTTCTCGTTGAGCTTCGGTCCGGTCATCAGCGGCGACCCTTCGAGTTGCGCTCCATGCCCGCGTGGAACTTGAACGTGCGGGTGGGGCTGAATTCGCCGAGCTTGTGGCCGACCATCGACTCGGTGACATACACCGGGACGTGCTTGCGACCGTCGTGGACGGCGATGGTGTGGCCGACCATGTCGGGGATGATGGTGGAGCGACGCGACCAGGTCTTGACGACCTTGCGCTCTCCGGCGGCGTTCTGGGCGTCGATCTTCTTGAGCAGATGCTCGTCGACGAACGGGCCCTTCTTGAGACTGCGAGACATGCGGAGTTACCTTCCTTGCCGCGTCAGCGGCGACCCTTGCTCGTACGGCGGCGACGGATGATCAACTGCTGGCTCGCCTTCTTCTTGTTCCGGGTGCGTCCCTCGGGCTTGCCCCACGGCGACACAGCGGGACGACCACCGGAGGTGCGGCCTTCGCCACCGCCGAGTGGATGGTCGACCGGGTTCATGGCGACGCCACGCGTCTGGGGCTTCTTGCCCTTCCAGCGGTTGCGGCCGGCCTTGCCGATCTTGACCAGTTCGTGCTGGCTGTTGCCGACTTCGCCGACGGTTGCGCGGCAGTCGATCATCACTCGGCGCATCTCGGTGGAGGGCATACGCAACGTGGCGTAGTCACCCTCCTTGGCGACGAGCTGGACGGCGATGCCGGCCGAACGGCCGATCTTGCCGCCCTGGCCTGGGCGCAGCTCGACGTTGTGCACGGTGGTGCCGACGGGGATGTAGCGCAGCGGCAGGGCGTTGCCCGGCTTGATGTCGGCGCCCTGGCCACTCTCGACGACGTCGCCGACGTTGAGTCCACGCGGGGCGAGGATGTAGGCCTTGACGCCGTCGTTGTAGTGGAGCAGCGCGATGCGACACGTGCGGTTCGGGTCGTATTCGATGGCGGCGACCTTGGCGGTCACGCCGTCCTTGACCCGCTTGAAGTCGATGATGCGGTACTGCTGCTTGTGACCGCCGCCGCGATGGCGGGCGGTCTTGCGGCCGTAGCTGTTGCGTCCGCCGGTCTTCGACTTCTTGACGAGCAGTGACTTCTCCGGCGTGGTCTTGGTGATCTCGCTGAAGTCGGAGCTCGTCTGGAAGCGACGGCCGGGGCTGGTGGGCTTACGGGAACGAATGGCCATGATCAGCTCAGTTCTCGAACAACGGGATTTCGCCCGCTGCCAGGGTGACGATGGCCCGCTTCGTGTCGGGCCGGGTACCGATGCGGTTGGTGCCACGGGTGCGCTTGCGCTTGCCGTTGCGGTTCAGGGTGTTGACCTTGAGGACTTCGACGCCCCAGATCGCCTCGACGGCGTCGCGGATCTCGGGCTTGGATGCCTTGGGGCTCACCTTGAACGTGTAGACGCCCGTCTCGATGAGGGCGTAACTCTTCTCCGACACGACCGGAGCAATGATGATGTCGCGGGGATCCTTCATGACGTTTCTCCTGTCTCGGCCTCACCGGACGTGGGTGCTGCACCCTCTTGGTCGGCCGAGACGCCGGCCTCGTCGCTGGCGCTTCCCTCGGCGGCCGCAACCGGCTTCTTCGGCTTCGCTGCCGGCTTCTTGGCGGTGGCCGGCTTCTCGGCCTCGGCAACCGGCTCGGCGGGGGCCTGGGTCGGCGTGCCGGCGGGCAGGACGTCCTTGGTGAACACGACCCACTCGTTGCAGAGCACGTCGTAGGCGTTGAGTTCACCCGGGCCGATGAGCTGCACCTTCGGGAGGTTGCGGAAGCTCAGCGCCGCCGCAGCGTCGTCACGACCGACGACCACGAGCGCGGTGCCGGTGATGCCGAGTGCGTCGAGCGCAACCTTGGCGTTCTTGGTCTTGGGGGCGTCGAAGCCCCAGCTGTCGACGACGACGATCTTGCCGTCGGCGGCACGGTCGGACAGTGCCGAACGCAGTGCGGCCTTCACCATCTTCTTCGGGGTCTTCTGGTCGTACTTGCGAGGCTTCGGGCCGAGGGCCACACCACCGCCGACGAAGTGCGGCGCCCGGATCGAGCCCTGGCGGGCGTTGCCGGTGCCCTTCTGGGCGTAGGGCTTGCGACCACCACCGGAGACGTCCGAGCGGGTCTTGGTGCTCTGTGTGCCCGAGCGGCGAGCGGCGAGTTGGGCGGTGACGACCTGGTGCATCAACGGGACGTTCGGCTGAACGCCGAAGACCTCGTCGGAGAGCTCGATCGTTCCGCTGTCCTTGCCGGCTGCGGTCTTGAGGGTGAGATCGGCCATGGTCAGCCTGCCTTTCCTGCGAACTTCACGGCGTTGCGCACGAGCACCACGCCGCCGGCCGGACCGGGCACCGAACCCTTGATCAGCAACAGGTTGCGCTCGGCATCCGACTGGACGACCTGCAGGTTCTGTGTCGTGACCTGCTCGTGGCCCATGTGCCCCGCCATGCGCTGGCCCTTGAACACGCGTGCCGGAAAGGCACACGATCCGATGGCACCAGGCTTGCGGTGGCTCTTGTTGTTACCGTGCGACGCGGGCTGGCCCTTGAAGTTGTGACGCTTCATGACGCCGGCGAAGCCCTTGCCCCGGCTGGTGCCGGTGACGTCGACCATCGTGCCCGCGGGGATCTGCTCGACGGTCAGCTCCTGGCCGACCTCGAAGCCGTCGACGGAGTCGAGGCGCAGTTCGACGAGGCGCTTGCCGGGGTCGACACCCGCCTTCTCGAAGTGGCCGAGCGCAGGCTTGGTCAGCTTGTTCGCCTTGCGGTGCCCGTAGGTCACCTGCAGGGCGGTGTAGCCGTCGCGCTCGTTGGTCTTGATCTGGACGATGCGCATCGGTTCGACGCGCAGGACGGTGACCGGAACGACCTTGTCGTCCACCCACGTCTGTGTCATGCCGACTTTTTCGCCGACGATCGATTGTTGTGCCATGGCGGCGTTTCCTCTTGAGTTGATCGAGCCGCTCGGCTGTTGACGAACGGCTATCCACGCAAATGCTCCGCCGCTACATCACGAGGGACGAGCGTGCGGAGCACGAGATCATGTTGTTGCTGGGCGGTTCCGGTCCCGATCGGTGCGGGCGGCCTACTCAGACATCGGTTGCTGAATGGTTTGATGATCGGAATGCCTTCCGATCACGGCCATGCAATGCTATGGGCGTCGGTGCGGGCTTCCAACCCCTTCGGCGTGATCCCCAGGACGATCGCCCACAACAGGCACCACGACCAGCCCACGATCAGTCCGGCGACGACGTCGGTCAGCCAATGCACGCCGAGGATCGTGCGACTGAGGGCGACGGTGCAGCCCACCACGATGGCGGCGACGATCATGATCCACCCGTGGCGCCCCGACCACCGGCGAGCGACGAGAGCGATCGCCAGCCAGCACGACGCGGCAGCTGTGGAATGGCCGGACGGAAACGACGAACCGGCCGCATCGACCAGGTGCACGACGGGCGGCCGGTCGCGGTCGACCAGCAGTTTGGTGAGATTGTTCACCAGCGTCCCGCCGATGCCGACGACGGCGAGGAACACGATCGTGCGGACGTCGCGACAGCGGCGCCAATCGACCACCGCCACGATCGACATCACAGGTACCAGGACGTAGGCACTGCCGAGCTGCGTCACCGCTCTCCAGAAGTCGGTCGAACGCTCCGTCGCGTGGGCCGAGCCCCAGTCCGCGAGGCCCTGGTCCCATCGCGCGAGCCCGCGCCCACTGTCGACGCTCCAGAGCAACCAGCCGATGAGCACGACGGCGACGACCACCACGGCACACCCCAGCGCGCCCCGGGTTCTGCCGTCGACGATCACGGTCGACTGTCTACCTGCTCGCTGCGGTGACGGCGGCGGCAATCGAGTGGTGTCGAGTGCGGCCGGTCGATCATGATGCGACCGTGCCACCGCCCGACGCCCTGCTGGGGTTCGCCATCATCGCCTTCGCCATCATCGTCATTCCCGGGCCGAGCGTGATGTTCGTCATCAGCAGAGCGTTGGCATACGGCCGCCGAGCGGCCCTGCTCACCGTCGTGGGCAACGCAGCCGGGTTCTACATGCAGGTGCTGCTGGTCGCGATCGGCGTCGGAGCCCTGCTCGAACGATCGATCGTCGCGTACAACGCGGTGAAGTTCGTCGGCGCGCTCTACCTGGTGTGGCTCGGCGTGCAGACATTTCGCCGGCGCCGTGAACTCGCACAGGTGTCGGATGCCACCGAGATCCAACCCCACGGTTCCATCGTCCTCGACGGCTTCGTCGTCGGCATCTCCAACCCGAAGACGATCGTCTTCTTCGCTGCGGTCCTCCCGCAGTACGTGCGCGCGGACGCCGCGCCGGCGTCGTTGCAGATGGCACTGCTCGGACTCGTCTTCGTGGCCGTGGCCCTCGCGTCCGACAGCGTGTGGGGCTTGGCGGCGGGGACGGCTCGGTCGTGGTTCGCCCGGTCGCCGCGCCGGCTCGAACGTCTCGGTGGCGCGGGCGGCCTCGCGATCGCAGCGCTGGGCGTGCGGCTGGCGATCAGCCGCCGCGAGTGATCAGGGGAATCGCGCGGCGATCCATTCGGCGACCGCGTCGATCGCCTCGCGCCGGTGCCCTTCGAGGTAGTGCGGCGCGCCCTGCATCTCGAGATAGGTGACGTCGTCGGCGCCGGCGGCGTCGACGATCTCCTTCGCCTGCCACAGCCTGATCTCGGTGTCGGCGCTCGGGTGCACGAGCATCGTCGGCACGGTCAGCTTCGGCATCGTGTCGGCGAGCTTCGCGTGACTCGACAGGCCCGACCACGTGCTCAACCATCCCCGGGCGGTCATCGTGCGCGCCAGACCGCCTCGCCCGTAGTTGGCGTCGAACGGGTCGGGGAACGCGAACAGTGAACCCATCGGCCGATCATCTGGATCGATCGACAGATCGAGGTAGGCCGGGTCGGCGAGTGTCCGATTGATCGTGAGGTACTTCGTGAACACCGCCCTCCGACGCAACTCGCGCCACCGAATCGGGTCGACCTCCTTGTCGGTGCGACGCAGTTCCGGTGCGACGCTCGCCGCGTCGGCAATCGAGGCCTCGGCGAGCGCATCGATGCGCGCCACGCGGGCCACCTGCGCTGCCCGGTAGGTCTCGAGCCACGCCGGATCGTACGAACAGGGCGCCGGCCAGGGGCGCCACCCGTTGTCCGGGTGGTACATGTCGAGTTCCGCGACGGTGGAGAAGGGATCGGCCTCGTCGGCGACCGACGGGTCGATCACCTGCAGCATGAACACGCCTTCACCCGGGTGCGCGGCCATGCCGACCCATCCGTCGCCGATGCCCAGCTCGGTGTTCGCCATGGCCATCAACGAGCCGCCGCCCGAGTTGCCGAGCAGCACGACGGCTTCGGCACCACGTCGGATCATCTCGTCGTGGGCGGTGTGCACGTCGGTGATGCAGGCCTCGTGGAGGCAGTCGGTGTCGTTGTTCATGTAGCGCGTGCCGAACCCGAGGACCGCATAGCCGGCGGCCGCCAGCAACGGACACGCGTAGTGGACGCTGAAGTCACCGCGGGGATGCGACAGGATCACCGCCGTCTTCCAGGCGGTCCCGACAGGCGGCGTCCACAACACCCCGCGCACGAGCGCTCCGTCCGGTGACACCAGCCGCACCGCCTCGCGCTGCACGGCCACGCCGGGATCGTCCTGCGGGAGCGGCCAGTAGCCGAGGCCGAACGGACGGGCATCGCCGAGCATCGTGTCGAAGTCCATCGCCGTCACAGTACGGCGGGCCGATGCCGGAGGAACGCTTGCGACGTTCAGTCTTCCGGTCGGACGGTCAGCGTGACGGTGAGGTCGATCCGAGTGCCGTCGCGCATCACCGTGATCGTGGTCGAATCGCCCGGCTGGAGGTCGCGGATGGCCGCGATCAGTCCGGTCGCCCCGTCGATCGCCGCGCCGTCGGCGGCAACGACGAGGTCACCCGACTCGACTCCGGCGGCGGCGGCCGGCGTGCCGTCCTGCACGCTGGTGACGACCGCGCCCTGCCCGCCGTCGCGGCGATCGTCCAACTCGACGCCGAGGTAGCCCTCCGCACGAGGGTCACCGCCCGACTGGGCGCGCAGTTCCTCGATCACGGGGAGCGCTTCTTTCACACTGATGGCGAATCCGATGTTGGTGGCCGCCGAGGTCGCCGTGTCACGCGCGACTGCGGTGTTGATGCCCACGACTTCCCCGCGGGCATTGACCAGGGGCCCACCGGAGTTGCCCGACGAGATCGCTGCGTCCGTCTGGATGAGCCCGTCGAGGAATGCCCCCTCCGTACCGATCGTGCGGTCGAGCGCCGAGATGATGCCGAGCGTCACCGATGGGTCACCGTCGAGGCCGAGAGCGAAGCCGATCGCCACGACTTCGTCACCGAGCCGGATGCTGTCGGGGTCGGCGAAGACCGCGGCATCGAAACCGTCGCCACTCATGCGCAGCAGCGCGAGATCGTTGCCGGGATCGGTCGCCAGGAGGCGCGCCTCTCGCGGTTCGGTCTCGCCGGCCAGACGGACACGGATCTGCGTGGCACCGTTGACCACGTGGCCGTTGGTGAGGATCTCGCCGTCGGATGAGACGATCACTCCGGTGCCGACCGACTGGCCACCGTCCATGTCGGCGCTGATCGTGACGACCGACGGCGCGATGTGGTCGATCACCTTGCCGACGTCGAGGCGGGTCTCGATCACACCGCTGGGATCGGACACATTGATCGGTTCGTCGCTGGCGCTCTTGGGTGGCGAGTCGAGCCAGTTCGACACCTGGCCTCCGACCAACGCGCCCGTGAGCCCGGCGACCCATGCGACGATGCCCACCATGGCGAGGAGCAGCGCCGCGCGACGCTTCGCATGACGAGGTGAGGGTGCCGACGGCACCGCGCTGACGCCTGGCGCCGGAGGGGGCAGCGAAGACATCCTCCTTGTCTACCCCAGAAAACGCCGAAATTCGGAGCGAGCGTTGCGCTCTGCGCAACGTCGGCTCCGAATTTCGGGCTTGTGTTCGGTTGTTCGACCGAGGCCGGGGCCTAGGCGTTCTGGATCTTGATCTCGATGTCGACGCCGGCCGGCAGCTCGATGCGCTGCAGGCTGTCGATCGTCTTGCCGTTCGGGTTCACGATGTCGATGAGGCGCTTGTGCACCCGCATCTCGAAGTGCTCGCGGCTGTCCTTGTCGACGTGCGGGCCACGGATGACCGTGTAGCGGTGCTTGTCGGTGGGCAGGGGGATGGGTCCGCGCACGGTGGCGTCGGTGCGAGTCACCGTCTCGACGATCTTCTTCGTCGACTGGTCGATGATCTCGTGGTCGAACGCCTTCAGGCGGATTCTGATGCTCTGTGCCATGTCAGTGTCTCTTTCAGGTCACTTCAGGATCTTGGTGACGCGGCCGGCACCCACGGTACGGCCACCCTCACGAATCGCGAACCGCAAACCCTCGTCCATCGCGATCGGCTTACCCAACTCCACCGTGATCTCGACATTGTCACCAGGC
>JAHENF010000034.1 GCA_024643255.1 Ilumatobacteraceae bacterium | reverse complement strand
CCTGGCACCGGCGTAACGTTCAGGTGCCCCGGCGCCACGGACGGTCGGGGTCGAACATGTGCATCTCGAACTCTCGCGACAGTTCCTCGAAGACACGCAGACCCCGGACGCTGTTGCCGATCTCATCGAGGCGCGGCGAGAACGTCGCCACGCCACCCACGCCCGGCAGCATCCCGAGGATCCCACCACCGACGCCGCTCTTGGCCGGGATACCGACCGAGAACGCCCACTCGCCCGCGTAGTCGTACATGCCGCAGGTCAAGGCCACGGTCAACATGTCGCGGGTCACCCGTGCGGGCACCACCTGCTCGCCGGTGATCGGGTGGACACCGTGATTCGAGATCGTCGCGGCGATCACGGCCAGATCGCGAGTGGTGACCAGCACCGAGCACTGCCCGAAGTAGAGATCGAGCGTCTCCTCGACGCGATCGTCGATGATCCCGCGGCTCAGCATCAGGTAGGCGATCGCCCGGTTGCGGTTGCCGGTGTCGCGCTCCGATGCCCACACGTCGCGATCGATCTCCGGTTTGCGACCGAGATAGCCCTCGTACATCGAGCGCACCGTCTCGATGCGCTCCTCGACGTCGGCTCCCACCACGAGGTCGGTGATCGCGATGGCCCCGGCGTTGACCATCGGATTCGGCGCCCGGTTGGCCTCGTCGTCGAGCACGATCGCGTTGAACGGCTCGCCGGTCGGCGCCACTCCCACCCGTTCCAACACCGTGTCGCGGCCGTGGGTTTCGAGCGCCAGGCCGTAGAGGAGCAGCTTGGAGATCGACTGGATCGTGAACGGTTGATCGACATCGCCCACCGCGATGCCCTCACCGTCGGTCGTCATCGCTGCGATGGCGAACCGATCGGGATCGACTGCGGCCAGCTCGGGGATGTACGAGGCCGGCTCACCGTCCTGCAGTGGCCCGAACCGTTCGTGCAGATCGACGCAGGTCGCCTCGAACCACGCTCGTCGGGCCTCACGTTCGTTGAGATTGCTCACGGTTCGCAGCGTAGGGTTGGAGCACCCGAACCCAGAGGAGGACCTATGAGGACCGAGATCAGCTTCAGCCCCGCATTCGCGATGGCGAGCCTGCACCTCGAACCGGGCGAGTCGGTCAAGGCCGAGGCCGGGGCCATGATGGCGATGTCGCCATCGGTCGAGATCGAGACCAGCACACAGGGCGGCATCATGAAGGGACTGCGCCGTTCGGTGCTCGGCGGCGAATCGTTCTTCATGAACACGTTCACTGCGACCGGACCCGATGCCCACGTCATCGTCGCCCCGGCCCTTCCCGGAGACATCATCATGTGGCCGATCAGCGGCAAGACGGTCTACCTGCAGTCCGGGTCGTATCTCGCGTCACCCGAGTCGATCGACATCGACAGCAAGTGGGGAGGTGCAAAGACGTTCTTCAGCAAGGAAGGCCTCTTCATGCTCAAGTGCACCGGCACGGGAGACCTCATCGTTTCGAGCTACGGAGCGATCCATTCGATCGACCTCGCCGCCGGGCAGAGCTACACGGTCGACACGGGCCACATGGTCGGGTGGGAGGAAGGTGTCGGCTACGAGGTCGCGAAGGCGGGAAGTTGGAAGTCGTCGATCCTCGGCGGCGAAGGCCTCGTCGTCAAACTGACCGGGCCGGGACGGGTCTACATCCAGACCCGCAGCCCGTCCGACTTCATCGACTGGCTCGTCCCGAAGCTGCCGACGCAGCGTTCTTGACCGCGTCAGCTCAGGCGGGGAGCAGCGGGCGCAGCGTCGACGGTGCCGTCGGGGCAACCGCGGGGCGCGATGGCGTGCGTCCGACGACCTGGATCGCGAGCTTGCAGTAGGCACGCTCGCGCACGACCTCGGGCTCGGTCGGATCGACGAGCACGTCGATGGCGATCGGGCTCGCATCGACGGAACGGGCGACCTCGACGAGCGAGATCAGCAGTTCGGCGGGCACGGCCGCGATCCCCTGCGCGTCGATGGCGTCGGCAAACCGGTCGAGCAGAGCGAGAGCGGGGGTGGCTTCCATGGAGTCCAATCTACGGACACAGGAGGTCAATCAACAGCGATGCTTTGTCTTCATGATGATCAGTTATGCTTATGCTCATGGCTGACCTTCGTGACCTCGACATGCGCCTGCTCGTCGCGTTCGACGCGGTCGCCAACGAGGGTACGTTCGGGCGTGCCGCCGAGCGTCTCGGCTACACCCAGTCGGCGGTCAGCCAGCAAATCGCCTCGCTCGAGCGCATCGTCGGCGACCGCGTCTTCGACCGCCCAGGCGGCCCGCGGCCCGTCGAGCTCACACCGCTCGGCGCCCACCTGCTCGAACACGGCCGAGCGCTGCTCACCCAGCTCGATCGCATCTCCGACGATCTCGACCGCTTCCGCGCCGGCGACGCAGGGCGACTCAGCGTCGGCACGTTCCAGAGCATCTCCAACACGGTGCTCCCCTCGCTGATCGGGTCGATGCGCAAGGAACTCCCCGGCCTCGAGATCGTCGCCTTCGAGAGCGACTACGACGACGTGCTCCACGACCGACTCGCCGCCGGAGACCTCGACCTGAGCTTCGTCGTCGGCGACGTCGACCCGAGCTTCGACACCCGCCACCTGCTCAACGACCCGTTCCGACTCATCGCCCGACCCGGCCAGTTCCCCGCCGGGCCCGTGCAGATCAGCGCCATCGTCGACGAGCCGCTGCTCGGCCAGCACGCCAACTCCTGCCAGATGATCAACGAGGCCGGGCTGCGTTCGGGCGGCCTCGACCCCAACTACGTGTTCCGCACGAACGACAACGGCACCGTCGCGGCGATGGTCCGCGCCGGCATGGGCGTGGCGGTGCTGCCGCTGCTGTGCGTCGACCCGGAAGACCCCCGCGTGAGCCTCCACCCCCTCGAGCCGGCGTTCCCCGGCCGCGAGATCTCGATCGCGTGGCGTTCCGGCCACACGCTGTCGCCCGCGGCCGAGCGGTTCATCGAACTCGCCGTGTCGGTGAGTGCAGAGGTGGCCCTGCGCTTCGCCGAACTCGATCCACCACCGCCACGCCGGCGCACGAAGCGCCCGGCGACCGCCTGACCGGACGAGTCAGGAGTCGAGCAGTCGCTCGCTGAGCGCCCAGAGTTCGTCGGCCCGGGATGCGTCCGTGATGTACGGCTCGAACCCGTTGCCGCCGACATTCCCACCCTCCACGCCGAGACCACAGTCGGCGCAGTAGGTGCCACTGTGCTCCACCACATCGGCGGACGTCGCCGCCCAGACCTGCGTGGCCGCTCCCTGCTCGGCGCTCTTGAACTGGAACCCCTCGGGCTGACCGGTCTTCGCCGCCCGCTCCTTGGAGCGATCCATCATCTGCTGCATCAGATCGTCGTTCAGGTGCCGGCCGAGGTTGGTCATGATCACGCCCGGATGCACCGAGTACGCCAACACCCCGTCGCCCGCGAGGCGGCGCGACAGCGCCAGGGCGTGCAGCGCGTTCGCCGACTTCGACCGGCCGTAGGAGATCCACGCGTCGTAGTCGGTGTGTTCGAAATTCGGGTCTTCGAGGTCGACGTCGGAGATGCCGTGGGCCGACGACGTCAGGTTGACGATGCGCGGCCGGTCACCGGCGACCACGGCAGGCTCGAGCAACCTCGTCAGTTCGAAGTGTCCGAGATGGTTCGTGCCGAACTGCATCTCGAAGCCATCCGCGGTGTGCCCGAACGGGCACGCCATCACACCGGCATTGTTGATCAACACGTCGATCGACTGGCCGCCGTCGAGATACCGACCCGCGAACGACCGGATGCTCGCCAGATCGGCCAGGTCGACCGTATCGAGCGACAGGTCGGCGTCGGGCACCGCCGCGCGGACGCGGGCCGCGGCCTCGTCGTTCTTCGCCGGGTCACGAGCGAGCATCACGATCGACGCGCCGTGCGCGGCGAGCGCCCGTGTCGACTCCTCACCGAGACCGCTGGCGGCGCCGGTGATCACGAAGCGCCGGCCGGACAGATCGAGACCGTCGAGCACCTCGTCGGTCGTGGACTCGTGGTTGAACGTCATGCGTCGAACGTACCCGCACGGCCTGATCGGCAGTACGGTCGGCGCGATGGAGCCACCCCCGATGGACCCCGTGATCGAGGAGGTGCTCGCCGCCAATCAGGCGTTCTACGACGCCCACGAGCAACGCGACTTCGAGGCGATGCGCGCTGTGTGGGAACACCGCGACCGCGTGGTGTGCGTCCATCCCGGGTGGCCGATCCTGCGCACGTGGCCGATCGTCGAGGACTCGTGGCGGCGCATCCTGGCCGGCCCGGGCCGCAACCAGTTCATCCTCACCAACCATGCGGTCGCCGTCGACGGGAACCACGCCTGGGTGACGCTCGACGAGAACCTCGTCGACGCGGGCGGCACCGGCACCGTCGCGGCCACCAACCTGTATGCACGAGGCGAGAACGGATGGCTGCTCGTGGTGCACCACGGATCTCCGATCATGAGTCGCTGACCGCCATGACGAAGATCCGCTCGACCCGCTCCACTCGTGTTCGCGACCGGCGCGCCGCAGGAGGCGCATCGGCGTTCCCGTTCGGCCGCGGCGCCGGCCCTGGGCGCGGTGGAGGCACGATCGGCGGGTCGGGCATCCCGACCTCGCTGGGCGCCGGCGGAGGCATCCTCGCCGTGCTCGTGCTCGCCGCCGTGTGGATCCTTCCGCAACTGCTCGGCTCGGCGGGTTCGGATCCAACGTCGGATCCATTCTCGGATGCGACGGGCGCAACCAACTGCGACTCGGAGATCGAGCAGGTGGTCTGCGGCGCCGTCGACGACGTCTCGATCTACTGGGAGGGCCAGTACCCGCAGTCGTTCCAGGGTGCCTTTCCCGGCGCCGACACCGTCTTCTTCGCCGGGGCGACGACGACGGGATGCGGCCGCGCGTCAGCTCAGACGGGACCGTTCTACTGTCCGGCCGACCAGCTCGTGTACTTCGATCTGGACTTCCTCGAACAGCTCCAGCAACAGTTCGGCGCGACCGGCGATCTGGCCGCGCAGTACATCGTCGCCCACGAATACGGCCACCATGTCCAGAACATGACCGGCATCGAAGGACGGGTGCGCAGCGCCCAGCAACAGTTCCCGGGTTCGACGAACGAGTTCGGGGTGGCGATGGAGCTGCAGGCGGACTGTTTCGCCGGCACCTGGGCGTCATCGGTGGCAGAACGAGGGTTGTTCGACCGTCCCGACGAGATCGACGAGGCCCTCCACGCCGCCGAAGCGGTCGGCGATGACCGCATCATGGAGGCGGCCGGCCAGGAGGTCGACCCGGAGAGCTTCACGCACGGAAGCGCCGAACAACGACGCAACTGGTTCGACGTCGGGTTCACGACTGGCGACCCCGAGCAGTGTCTGACGTTCGACGGCTCGCTCGCACCCTGACGGGACGATTCAGCGGGCGCGTCGGGCGAGGACCGCGTAGAGCGGATCTCCCCGACCGGCGGGAGTGCAGAGTCGTACCTCCGCCGGTTCGAACCCGTCGGTGAGATCGAAGTAGGTGTCGACGATCGCGCAGTGCCCTTCGTCGTCGGTGAGCAGCCAACCGCGGATCGCCTTGGTCGGAAAGCAGCGGTTCGAGAACGTCACGACGAGCGGCCCACCCGGGCGCAGGACCCGAGCGACCTCGGCGAACACGTCGAGCGGGCGCGTCAGATAGTCGACCGACACACAACACGTGACCGCATCGAACGATGCGTCGTCGAAGGGCAGGACGGGATCGACATTGAGGTCCTGGACGACCCAGCTCGTCGCCATGTCGTTGGCGCTCAACTCCACCTCGTTCATCCCCATTGCCACCAGCCGCCTCGGACGAGAGCGGAAGTGGGAGATCCACGACGAGCAGATGTCGAGCACCTCACCCGCCAGCCCGAGCTCGGCGTACAGCTCGCCGACCGCGGTGATCGCCCCCTGGTCGATGTGGGTCACGAGTCGTTCGGGGAGGTAGAAGACGGCGTCGGGCGACTCGTCCGTGCGGTCGAAGAACCCAGGAGGGAAGGCCCGATCGTTCGCCATCACCGGACCGTATCGGTGGGTCGCGGACCACGCAGCGCCGTGCTGCAGATGCGACACTTGCTCGATGTCGGCACCACCGGACGCCCCGACGATCGTGGAGCGCGCACAGGCCGTCGCCGACTCGGCCCTGTTCACCGGGGCGCAGGACGTCGACCGGGGGCTGACATCGCCGGAACATGGTCTGCGAGCGCTCGCCGCCGCGGGCATGTTCGGCATCGCCGGGCCGACATCGCATGGCGGCAGTGATCTCGATCCGCACAGCGCCCGCCGCGTCATCGCCGCGATCGGCAGTGGGTGTGGCGCCACCTTCTTCGTCTGGGTGCAGCACCTCGGCGTCACGCGGTCGTTGCGAACCTCTCCGAACACCGAACTCGTCGATGCGTTGCTCGCACCGATGTGCAGCGGCGAGCTGGTGGCAGGTGTCGCATTCGCCCACGCCCGCCACGTCGGAGCCCCGGCCATCACGGCGACGCGGGGCGACGGCGGATGGCGCCTCGACGGGCGCGCTCCGTGGGTCACGTCGTGGGGCCTCGCCGACTGGTTCTGCGTCGCCGCCGAGTCGTCGACGGGCGAACTCGTGTGGTCGATGATCCCCGCGTCGGCGCCCAACGGTGTGACCCCGACGCCACTCGATCTCCCGGTGTTCGCGTCGACGGGCACGGTGGCGTTGACCTTCGAAGCCTGCGCGGTTCCCGATCGCCTCGTCGTCGCCATCGAGGACGCCGCGGTCTGGCGAGCGACCGATCGCGTCCGCGCGGCAATCGGTCAATCGGCGGTTCTGGGGGTGGCGGATCGCGCGATCCGCCTGTTGCACCAGTCGGCCGATGCCGCTGACGTGGCGAGTCGCCTCGGCGAGGAGCTCGATGCCATCTGGATGCGTGACGACGCGCTCGTCGACGCCCACCACGACGACGACATCGAAGCCGCCATCGCGTCGGCAAGCGACCACCGCGCCGCCTGTCTCGATCTCGCCCGGCGGTCGACGACGGCGCTGCTCGCCGCCACGGGCGGGCGCGGGATGGATCTCGCCCACCCGGCTCAGCGGCTCGCCCGCGAGGCCGACTTCTACGTCATCCAGGCGCAGACCGCCGACGGCCGGGCCGCCACGCTCAGGTCGATTTGACCGATGCATCGCGCCGAACTCGACACGGTCGACGGTGGGGTGATGTTGAGCGTCCATGCACAGCCCGGTGCCCGCCGGACCGAGATCGTCGGACGTCATGGCGACGCCGTGAAGATCCGCGTGGCCGCACCGCCGGTCGACGATCGCGCCAACGAGGCCCTCGTGGCGTTCGTGGCCGAGGTGTTCGGATTGCGGCGCTCCGCGGTCAGCGTCCGATCCGGTGGCTCGAGTCGGCACAAGCGTCTGCGCCTCGACGGCATCGACCTGACGACCGCGGCGCGGAGACTCGAGGACTGCATGCAGGGCCTCCCCGGCGCCTGACGACACCGATCCCCCCACCAAGAGGACGTTTGCGGCGCACTTCGGTTGACCCGCCCCAACGGAGACGCACCACAAACGGAGACGGGTGGACAGGACGGGCACTAGCGTCGGTTCAGTGGCGGTGGACTCGTGGATGTGCTGATCCTGGGTGACCTCGTGATCACCACGGACGAGGGCCCGATCGAGCTCGGAACCACTCGCGAACGGGCCGTGATCGAGGCACTCGCGCTGGCGGTCGGTGACTCGGTCTCCGTCAGCACGCTCGTCGACGCGCTGTGGGGCGACGATCCTCCCCGCTCGGCGTCCCGCACCCTCCAGAGCCACGTCTCACGAGCGCGACGACACCTTCCTGTCGGCGCGATCGAGACCACCTCGAACGGGTACCGACTCGGCGTCGACGCCGAGACCGTCGACGCCGAACGTCTGAGTGTGATGCTGGCCGACGCCGACCGCGCCGCGGTGAGCGGCAACGTCCGTGTCGCCGCCGACCTCCTCGACCGAGCCGTGGCACTCTGGCGGGGTTCGCCCGTTCCTGACCTCGCCGACGGGCCATACCGAGCAGGCCAGATCGCGCGACTCGAGGCGCTGCACAACCGCGCGACGGCCGCCCGGGTCGACGCACACCTCGCGCTCGGAGACCACGACCGCCTGCTCCCGGATCTCCAACAGCTGGTCGAAGCACGACCGTACGACGAGCGGTTGCGGTGCCAGCTGATGCTCGCCCTGCATCGCGCCGGCCGCAGGATCGACGCGCTCGAGTCCTACGTCGAGCTCCGCGACGTCCTGCGCGACGACCTCGGGATCGGCCCGTCTGCCGCCACCCGCGAACTCGAGTACCGAATTCGTCGCGACGACGTCGAACTCGAGTTCCGACCTCCACCGCCCATGTCGACACTCCCTGCTCCGGTCTCGACGTTCGTCGGACGTCGACGCCTCCTCGACGAGATCTCGACGGATCTGCAGCAGCACCGGCTGGTGACCCTCGTCGGCCCGGGAGGGGTCGGCAAGACGCGGGTGGCGATCGAGGCCGCGAGACTCGATCGTGATCGGTGGCCCGGTGGCACCTTCTTCGTCGACCTGTCCGGCCTCGACGACGTCGACGAGGCCGTCGCAGACCTCTGGCGACAGCTCAGCCCAGCGGGCCGCAGCGGTCCCGGTCCCCGGGCGGCCTCGGCTGCCGCACCCCCGATGACGATCGCGAATCGAACGACATTGGTCGTGTTCGACGGTGCGGAGACGATGGCCGGCCCCCTCGGCTCAACGATCGCCGCACTGCTCGAAGGACGCCCCGACGCGACCGTGCTCGCGACCAGTCGCGTTCCCCTGTCGATCCCCGGTGAACACCTCGTCGACGTCCCGGCGATGGAGTTGCCGGCCGACACCGCCGACGCAACACCTCACGCCGAGGCGATCCGGCTGTTCCTCGACCGTTGCACCCACCCTGAGCGCCTGGCCGGCCAGTCGAGCTTGTCTGCCGTCGCCGAGCTGTGCCGATTCGTCGACGGGTTGCCGCTCGGCATCGAGCTGCTCGCGCTACGAGTAGGAACGATTCCGGTCGCCGCGCTGGTCGAGCAGATCCGACGCGACCAGGACGCCGTGCTGACCGTTCACCGGCCCGGTGCGACCGGCCCTCACTCGAGCCTCGAGGCAGTCCTCGACAACACCGTCCAGCTCCTGACGGTCTCCGAGCGCCGACTCCTCGGACGCCTCAGCGTCTTCCGGGGGACGTTCGACATCGCCGGGGTACGCGCCGTCGGTGGCGACCCCGCGCTCGCCGACCTCACCCGACTGACCGAGTTCGGGCTCGTGATGCCGGCCAACCATGCGACGCTCGGCGACCGATTCCGTCTCCTCGACACCACACGGATGTTCGCCGGCCGACTCCTCGACGACGACGAGATCGCTGCGGCCGAGCGGGCCCACGCCATCCACTACGAACAGCTTGCCCGCCGGATCGGCGACCGACTCGATGGGCCCGACGAGGCGTTCTGGGGCCGACGACGCGATCACGAAGCGCCGAACCTGCGCACCGCGTTGGTCTGGTTCCTCGTCCACCAACCGCGCGGCGCACTGGGATTCGCGCACACGCTCGCACGCGAAGCGGACCATTGGGGTGACATGGCTGTCGCCTGCGACGTCTTCCAGCAGCTGTTGGACGCCGCCGAACACGATCCGACCGCACCGACCGACGACGTCGCGTGGGTTCTCGTCGGCATCGGATGGCCACGTTTCCTCACCGGCGACATCGAGGGCGCCGTCGAGGCTGCCGAGTCGGCCGCCACCGCCTTCGCTTCCACCGGCAACCCGTACGGGGCATGTCAGGCGCTCGCTGACCGCGCCCACATGGAGTTGCTCGCCACGGCGGACCAATCGCGAGCTGCGATCTGGTACGAGCAGGCGTTGGCGGCGGCGCCCCGACATACATTGCAGCGCGGCACGGTGCTCGTGGAGTACAGCCAGGCCCTGGTGCTCGCTGATCTCCACGACGACCGTGTCGACCGGATGCTCGACGAGGCCGAGACGCTGCTCCGCGACACGCACGACCACCACCGACTCGCCCATCTCGCGATGATTCGGTCGATCGCGGCCTACGCCGTCGACGACCTCGACACCACCGAGCGGCTCGCCGAGGAGGTCCTCCACGAGAGCCAGCGCGCCGGCACCCGCGTGTTCGCCCAGCTCGGTGAGTTGGCGATCGGGACGAGGTTGCTGCACTCGACCGATCCGACCAGCGCATCGACGCACCTCCGCACGGCGGTGCGCATGGCGATCGACGATCACAACGTGTTGCAGGCGGCGATCGCACTGCAGACCGTTGCGATCGAGTACGTCCTGTCCGGCCGCAGCGACGAAGCCGCCGTGGTGTGGGCAACGGCACTCACGCATGCGCCGCTGTGGCCGATGTTCCGACGGCGCTACACCGAGCTGTTGGGACCCGACGCAGTGTCGGTGCTCGACGCTGCCTTCGCGCAGCGACGCGCCGACGGTGCCGTCGCGCCGATCGCCCGGGTCATCGACGCCGTGCTCGACCTCGACGGGCTGCCCCTCGACGGCTGACCGGCACGTCGGCAGACCCCGAGTCCACGCCCCCCGAAACCCACCCTGTGTTCACAACACTGCCACAACCGCGTCGCAACAGCGCTCGCGGATGATCAAGGCGGAGAGGAGACGATTCGAGAGGAGGTCGGCGATGAAGTGGACGACCATGAGGGCTTGGGCAGCACGCTTCGCCGCTCTGGCGTTGGTCGCGTTGTCGCTCGGCGTCATTGCCCATCGCGACCCCGACACCGCCCAGATGCTGCCCGACGCGTCGGGTGTCGAGTTCGATGCGGCCGATGGGTCCGAACCCGTAGCGACACTCCCGCCGGTCGACACGGGAATGATCGGTCCGCTCGCCGGCGACGTGGAGATCGTCACCTCGCTCGTCCCCGGATTCATCACCGTCGTCGGCTGGGCCGATCGAGGGCCCGGTTCCGAACCCGTGCTCGTGACAGCGTGGGTGGACGGCACCGAACAAGCCACCGTCGCAGCCGTCGACGAGTACGAGACCGAGGCAGGCGAGCCGACCCTGGCGGGCTTCGTGTTCGATCTTGCCGTCGGCGACGGCGAACACACCGTGTGTGTCACGGGCGACGCGGGCGTTGGTGACGCGACGGAGGGTGAGGCGATCGAGTGTGTCGGCGTCGTCACGGAACCCCTCGCCGATGTCAGCCAGGATCCGTCGATCCGGCTGACCGGGGTGACACCTCGACGCAACGGCACTGTCGACGTCCGTGGAGTGATCGTCGGTGGAGCCGATGCCCCCAGGTCGGTGAACGTTGCGATCGCCGGCGGAGTGGTGACCGAACATCTCGGCTCCGACGTGGTCACGCAGGCCACCGTGACGAATCGAGCGTTCCGTTTCGAGCTCCACGAACTCGATGACGGCACCACGTTCGTGTGCCCCGAGGGCACGACCGTCAGCGTCCGCACTCCCGACCCGACGCGGATGTTCGGCGTCGAGCCCGGGTGCGGGACCGTCGTGCTCGGCGACGTCTCGATCGGCGCCACGGGCGATGTCGCCCAGATCGACGTCGTGGAGCCGCCGACCGACCATGCCCTCCACGAGATGGAGCGTGATGCCGGGGTGTCGGTGAAGCTGGGCGACGGTTCGATGATGTGGTTCTTCGGCGACACGATGGAACTCAGCATTGCGGGTCATCTCCGCTACTTCGTCAACAACACCGCGGCCTGGGCCGCTGCCGAGGCTCCCACCGTGACACTCGACGCGGTGACCGACAGCGGCCGCCCGGTGTTGTTCGCCGAGCCGCCGCCTGGTCTCTGTGACGGATCGATCTTCGACGATCCGGCGCTGTGGCCAGAAGCCGCCGTCGCCATCGCTCAGGCAGACGGCGCCGACCGCGTCGTCGTCGTGATGTCGAAGGCCTGCCTCGGGGACGGCTGGCTCGACATCGAGACCGTCGGCTACGCGATCGCCGAGACCCGGTACGACCCGGCCGACCCGCCGATCGGACGGCCGATCGTCGGCAGCGTCACCCAACCCGATCTCGCCACCGCGACAGACGGCTACGGACGGGCGCTCACCTTGGCGCCGGACGGCTTGCTGTACGGCCAGCACTGCGGCTCCTTCCCGGACCACTGGGGTCCGTGTGAGGTCGGTCGGGTCGAACCCGACGACGTGACCGATCCGTCAGCTTGGCGGCACTGGAACGGAGGCGATTGGACCGATGCAGCCAGCTGGGTCCCCGACGAGTCGGACGCCGCGCCGATGGAACTCCCCGCGACCGATCCCTACCCCTTCCCGGTCGCCGCGTTCGGCCTCGCCTACGACCCCGACGTCGATGCGTACGTGATGGTGTACACGCCGTGGCCCGGGCCGGGCGACCGTGTGGCGGTGCGGGTCGCGCAGACCCCCGTCGGTCCGTGGTCGGAGCCCGTCGGCGTGACATTGCCCGACTGCACCGGGGAGATCCGCGGCATGACCCAACACTGCTACGCCGGCACCCCGCAGCTGCACTTCAACGAAGCCGACATGATCGCATGCGGCTACTTCGACATGCTCACCGACTCGGGACACGGCGAGTACTGCACCGTGCTCACCCCCTTCGTGATCGTCCGCCGCGACGGCTGATCCACCCTCCTCCCCATCCCGTTTGCGGCGCACTTCGGTTGACCCGCCCCAACGGAGACGCACCGCAAACGGAGACAGGGAGGGCAGCGTGTTCTAGCGTCACGGCATGATTCGACTCACGGCCAGCGACGGACACGAACTCGACGCGTACGAGGTGCATCCCGATGGCGCGACGGCGTCGATCGTGATCGTTCAGGAGATCTTCGGCGTCAACGCCCACATCCGCTCGGTGGTCGACCGGTACGCCGAATTCGGGTACCGGGCGATCGCCCCGGCCCTGTTCGATCGTGGCGAACGCGGCGTCGAACTCGGCTACGACGACGCCGGCCGAACACGCGGCATCGAGTTGGTGATGCCGATCGCCTGGGACCCCGCCATGCTCGACGTCGCCGCCGCCGTCGCTCACGTTGCCGACACCGGGCCAGTCGCCGTGATCGGATACTGCTTCGGTGGCAGCATCGCCTGGATCGCCGCCTGTGACCTCCCGATCACGGCTGCCGTCGGGTACTACGGCGGCCAGATCCACGGGATGATCGACCGCACACCGAAGGTGCCGACCATGCTGCACTTCGGCGAACTCGACCACGGCATCCCGCTCGAGCAGGTCGAAGCGATCGCCGCCGCCCACCCCGACATCCCCGTCAACGTCTATCCCGGTGCCGAGCACGGATTCAGCTGCGATGCCCGCGACTCCTACGACGCCCGCTCGGCCGCCATGGCGCTCGGCCGCACCCTCGATTTCCTCGCCGACAACGGCGTCGCCCCCTGACCCTCACTCCATCGTTTGCGGCGCGAGTTGGTTGACCCGCCCCAACCGGAGTGCACCGCAAACGGAATGGTGACCGTGCGAACTCAGGTCTTGTGGAGCACCTTCTCGCGGAACACACGGGGGCTGTAGGCGGTGAGCACCACATCGGAGTGCGCACGCACGGACGCCGAGCGGGGGAAGCCGAGGAACGGGCCGAGCTCGCCGAAGTATTGATCTGGGCCGAGCTTGGTGAGGAGCTCCTCGCCACCGTCGGCGAGCACTCGGATCACCTCGACGTCACCCGACTTGATCACGTACACCAGGTCAGCCGGATCGCCCTGCTCGAAGATCGACTCGCCGGCGCCGAAGGTGACGTCGTGGGTCGGGCGTTCCTCGTGCTGATCCGGCGGCACCATCTGCACGATCCGGTCGGCGATCGGCACGAGCCGCGCGTCGTGCGTCGACACCACGATCATCCGGCCGTCGTCGCGCAGGCTCTGCAGCAGCCGGATGATCGCCTCGGCCTGGATGTGGTCGAGGTTCGCCGTCGGTTCGTCGGCGAGCAGCAACGGCGGGTTGTGGCCCAGCCCGCGAGCGACGGCGACGCGCTGCATCTGGCCGCCCGACAACTTGCTCGGCAGGTGGTGAGCTCGTTCGGCGAGGCCGACCTGCTCGAGCAGCTCGTCGGCGCGGGCGAACGACGCCTTGCGATCGTGACCGGTGAGCGTCAACGGCACCGCGATGTTCTCCCGAGCGGTCAACGACGGGATCAGGTTGAACGCCTGGAATACGAACCCGATGTCGTCGCGCCGGTAGGCATCGAGCTGTTTGCCGCGCATGGCCGTGACATCGACCTCGCCGAGCCGGATCGTTCCCGACGTCGGCGTGAGGATGCCGCCGAGGCACGACAACAGCGTGGTCTTGCCGCACCCGGACGGGCCGAGGAGCACGACGAGTTCGCCGGCCTGCGCTTCGAACGACAACCCATCGAGTGGGCGGATTGCGTAGCCGTCGTGCACGAACTCGACGACGAGATCGGTGACGGTGAGCGGTCCAACGGTCATGCTGCCCCCGCGAATGCCTGTGACGGATCGGATCTGAGCACCTTGCGCATCCCGATCGCTCCAGCGGCGAGCGCCATCACCACCGCCAGCAGCGGCAACTGCCAGAACGCACCCGTCGGCACCGTCACCGGGAGCGGGAACTGCGGTGCGAGGAAGATCTGGATGATCGCCGCCAGCGCCACCGCGCCCAGTGCGATCAGAACCGCTTGCAGGGCCAGGCTGCCGAGCAGTGAGCCGTTCGACGCTCCGACCGCCTTGAGCACCGCGAAGTCGCGTTGCCGATCGAGCGCCGACAGGTAGACGACGGCGCCGACGATGATCGCCGCGACGATCCAGAGCAGTACCCGCACCAGGTCGATCGAGGCGATCGCTCCCTCGAGGGGTTGCAGGGTCTGGCTCACCACGTTGTCCGACGTCAGCGAGACGAGGCCGCCAGGCAACGATCCGACGGCGCCGGCGACCAGCACGGAGCTGATCACGTCGGTCGAGGTGAATGCGAGCATCTGTGCCTCAGGCAAACGGAGGTAGGCAAACGGGATGCCGGCGAGGACCGTCGTCGCCTCGGTCAGCCCGACCACGGTGAACGGAGTACCCGCGACGGTGACGTCCTCGCCGACCCCGATGTCCAGCGTCCGGTCGAGCGCGACCTCGCCCTCGGCGGCGGGAACTCGGCCCTCCACCACCTGCGGCGCTCCGAGCCCGTCCGATTCGAAACCGATCAGCACCACCTCCTCGGGGAGATCGCCCTGCGCGACGCTCGACCGGGTGATGACCACCGGCGCCTTCGTCGGGGCGTCGACGGTGTCGAGCGCTGCCGCCGGCATCACCGACACCGACGTGAACGGAGCCGAGACGCCCTCCGGCAGCACCCACGCGTCTGCGCCGAACTGGTCGACTGCTTCGGCCGGTTCGAGATTGAACTGGTTGACGAGACCGGTCATCACGAACAGCAACGCGAACACCACGGCGGCGAGGATCGTCACCACGATGAATCGCGTCTTGCGGTAGACGAGATCGCGGAAGGTCAGCAGGATCATGCAGTGACGCTCAGTTCCGGGCGAGTCTCCGCCCATTGACGAATGGTCGGTGTTGATGCCTCGTAGCCCGCGTCGGCCACCTCACGCGACCGATCGAACTCGAGCAGGCCGACACCGGGGAGATGCAGCGTGAGCAGCAGGTCGATCGAGCCGTCCTGCATGGATGCCTTCTGATTGCGTACAGCACCGGTCAGCATGCTGCGCAGCAGCACCGACGAGACGCTCGGGTAGTCGGACTTCCCGCGTCGCAGCGACGCCGCGAGCGCCTGGAAGCCGGAGACCGACATCCCGTAGTCGGCGCGGGCACGCGGCCCCTGGTCGGGGGCGACGTCGACGGCGACGATCGTCTCGATCGTGCTGTTGTCGCGCATCACCTCGAACGGCAGGTTGTTCAACACACCGCCGTCGACGAGCAGGTCACCCTCATATGGCACCGGCGGCAGGATCCCCGGGATCGCCACGCTGGCACGAATTGCGAGGGCCGTGCTCCCGCGTCGATGCACCTCGAGTCGTGACTTCGTGAGGTTGGTCGACACGCAGTAGAACGGCAACCACAGGTCCTCGATGTCCCAGCTGCCGAAGGTGCCCTCGATGTTGCGGGTGATGCGGGCACCCTTCACGAGCGAGACGATCGGCAGCGTGTAGTCGAGCAGGTGGTCGAACTGCTCCTCGGCGAGTTCCATCAACCGATCGCCCTCGTGGCCCAGCGCGATCGCCGCGGCCACCACCGTGCCCATCGAGCAACCGGCGACCTGATCGACCGGGATGCCGTGCTCCTGAAGCGCCCGCAGCACCCCGAGGTGAGCGAACCCGCGGGCCCCGCCACCGCTGAGCACGAGGCCGTAGCCATGGCCGGACGCGAGGCGGGCGAGTCGTGCAAGGTCAGCGCTCGAACCGGTGCGCACGTGCACCACGTCGTCGACGTCCCATCGACTGGTCAACGACGCCGTGTGGCGCGGCCGTTCGGTCGAGGCCGGATGCAGCACCGCGAGCATGCGCGCGACGTGGCCGGCGTCCTCGACGGTGCCGAAGATCTCCGAGATCAGTGCCAGCTCTGCCGAATCGGGATACGGCGAGCAGACGACCACCACCCGGTCGGCCTGCCGCAGTGCCCGGCGCGTCCATGCCGACATCTCGCGGTCGGTCTGCAACACGACATGGTCGTTACCGACGTCCGCCTCGTGCATGAACTCGGCGAGACGAGGGACGCCGACGTTGTCCGTCGCCGCCTGGGAGATCGCCGTGCGGTTGAGCACCCGGTCGACTCGATCGCTCGACAGATGCTTGGCCGTGCCGAATCGAGCGATCTCGGCGACGATCTCGGCGACCAGCGCGTCGGCATCGCCGCGGGCGGTGACCGCCACCGTGAGCGACGCGGCCCGATCGAATCGTCGCGCCGTCGGCCGGCGAAGACGCGTCAGGATCCCTCGCGTCACATTGAGCATCATTGCCGGCGACGTGGCGACGAGCTCCTCGAACATCGACGTCGAGAACGACGCCAACGTCGTGTCGCGCACCGCCCGGACCGTCGCCGAGCGCGGGGCCCGGTCGAGCAGCCCGAGTTCACCGACCACCTCACCGCGACCGAGTTCCGCGATCAACTGTTCGTCGCCGTTGTCGTCTTCGGCCAGCACCATGAGACGACCGCCGACCACGAAGTACGCAGCATCGGCGAAATCGCCCTCGCGGAACAACACCTCGCCGGCTTCGAGGCGTCGCCACTCCACCCGGTCGACGACCTGCTGCACGAGCGCCTGGTCGGTGCTGCCCATCAGGTCGGCGACCATCGTCGCCACGTTCGTCCGATCGACGCGCTCGCGCGCTTCGTCGGAAACGCTGTCGGCCATCTCCGGATTGTCGTTGAGCCAGGCCTCGAAGCTGGCCCGATCGACCTCCAACACCTCGACCGGGCCGACCGCGCGCAGCGTCGCCGTGCGCAACCCGCCGGCCACCACGGTCACCTCGCCGATCACCTGCCCGGCCTCGACCGTCCCGACGATCACCTCGCCCTGCGGGGTCGCTTTCGACGCCGCAACCGTGCCCGACTTGATGAAGTACACGTTGTCGGCGGCATCGCCCTGCTCGACGAGTACGTCACCATCGGCCAGGGTCACCGAACGGGCCGACGACGCGAAGCTGTCGACGAACATGGCCGCAAGTGTCACCGATTCTCCACCTTTCCGAGTCGCCGGCATCCCCCGGATGCACCCCGGGCCGACAGTAGCCACCGGGCACCGTCATCGCGAACCCGCTCGGGATCATCGGGTGCGGCTGGTTCAACGTTGGAGCAGTAGGCCGAGCAATTCGCGGAAGATCTTCGCGGCGACCATGGCGGTCGTGTCGTTGACATCGCGCGTCGGGTTCAGCTCGACGATGTCGGCGCCGACGATCGTGGCTCCGCTGTCGCCGATCTGGCGGATCGCGTCGAGCAACTGCCGCGTCGACATGCCGCCCGGCTCGTGATGAGAGATCCCCGGAGCGAACGCCGGGTCGAGCGCGTCCATGTCGACGGTCACGTACACCGGCCCGTGCAGCGCCGGGATCATGCCGTCCCAGTCGCGGAACTCGTGGACCTCCACGCCGAACCGATCGGCCTGCTCACGCTGGTGCGGCGTCATCGTGCGGATGCCGAACTGCAGCAGACGGGCGGCCCGACCCTCCTCCATGATCCGGGCGAACGGGCACGCATGCGAGAACCGGTCGCCGTCGAGATGGTCGTAGAGATCGGGGTGAGCATCGAAGTGCACGATCGTCAGATCGTCGTGGCGCTCGCTGATCGCCTGCACGAGCGGCCACGTCACGATGTGGTCGCCGCCGAGCGAGAGCAGCCCCGACCCGTCGGCGATCGCCTTCGTTGCTGCGGCGCGGATGATCCCCACCGCCGCTGCTCCGTCGTCGGCAAGCGCGAGGTCGCCGAGATCCACCCACGCGTCGGTCTGCGCCGGATCGAGGTCCATGCCCGACTCCGTGCACCAGTTCGCCGATCCACAGCTCAACGCCGCCCGGATCGCCGATGGCGCGAGTGCAGGCCCACGCAAGTACGACGAGTGCGCGTCGTACGGGACGCCGAGCACCTTCACCGTCATCAGCGACTCCCGATGGCAGGCAGGCCGGCGCGACGCCGGAGCGCATCAGCGTCGACGATCTCCACGCGCCCGCGACCGGTGACGATGAGGCCGTCTCGCTCCGCCTGGCGCAGCAGGCGATTGGCGGTCGACCTCGTGACCCCGGTCATCGATGCGATGTCGGTCTGCGTCAGTGGGATCGCGCCGTCGTGCATGGCGCCGAACTGTTCGCCGAGGCGACACAGGCACCGATACAACCGTTCGTCGGCGGTGACATATCTCGCCTCGAGCAGCTGCTGATTCGTGGCGCGAAGACGCTCACTCAACACCAGGAGGAGGAAGCGCGTCGTTTCCGGGCGGCCGGCGCCCAGGCGCTCGAAGCCCGCCGCATCGAGCGTGAGCGTCTCGACCTTGTCGACCGCCACCGCCGTCGCCGTGCGATCGCCGTCGCCGTGGATCAGCACCCTCTCGCCGAAGCTGTCGCCCGGTTGCAGCACGTCGATGATCGACACGTCGCCGAGCACCGTCGTGAGCCGGATCGCAACGTGACCGACCTCGACGAAATGGAGTGGACCGGCCGGATCGCCCTCGTGGAAGATCACCTCCCCGCGGGCATACCGCCGCCGCCGACAGGCCCGGCGCAACTCGCGCTCGTCGAGGCCGGCCTGAGCGCTGAGCTGGCGCCAGTCGGTCCCCAGTGCAGCCGCGACGGGCGGTTCCCACATCGCCGAAACCATAGTGCTGCCTGCGCAACCGCCGCCGGGGACTGTGCCGGATGACCGCTCACCCCACCGTTGTGTCGCCGAGCGCACAGTTCATGTGTGCGCGAGGCGCTGGTGCCCCGCAGGCATCAGGCAGACCATGGCGAGGTGCGCTCTCACGACCACGTCCGTCGCCCGATGGCCATCGGGCTCACCGCGGTGACCGCGCTGATCGTCGTCGTCGGGTTCCATGCAGCAACGGGTGCAGCGGCCCCGGGCGACGACACCGCCCGCCAGGGCATCACCCTCGCGCCGCCCGACGGAGCCCTCAGCGCCGACGTCGGAGCGACAGACCAACCGACCACCACGCCAGCCGCCTCGCCGACCACCACCGAGCCACCGGCTGTGGAGCCACCGGCTGTGGAGTCACCGGACACCAGCGTCGCCCCGACGACCACGGAGCCGATCGCCGAGGCGATCACTGCACTGTCGCGTCCGGTCGTCGTGCTGTACGGCGATTCACTCGCCTGGGAGGCCCGCGACTCGTTCACGCAGACGCTCGCCGCCCACCCCGGCATGCAGGTCGTGACGCGCACGTTCGGGGGCACGGCGATCTGCGACTGGCTCGCGACCATGGCCGACGATGCCGCTTCGCTGACACCGGGGATGGTCGTGGTGGAGTTCAGCGGCAACAGCTTCACGCCGTGCATGCAGGGAGGAGACGGGCTCCCACTGGACGCGACGGCGGTGACGGAACGGTATCGAGCGGACGCCGCCACCGTCGTCGCAACATTCGCGCCGATCGGAACACAGGTGGTGTTCGCGGGCGCCCCGACCTCGGGCCCGTCGGCCGACGGAGTCGGACGGCTGAACGCGCTCTACGAGGAGCTCGCGAACAGGCTCACGGGTGTGAGCTACGTCGACGCCGGCGCCGCAGTGCTCGCCGACGACAGCTACACGTTGACGCTGCCGTGCCTGTCGTCGGAACCGTGCGGAGGCGGCTACAACTCCGATGGCGTGGCGGTCAACGTGGTGCGCGCTGCCGACGGCGTCCACTTCTGCCCCGTCAGCGGTCAGGCAGTACAGGGAGTCACCGAGGATTGCCCCGTGTGGTCGAGCGGCGCCTACCGCTACGGCATCGCCCTCGCTGCGCCCGTCGTCGACGCGCTCGACGCCGCGACCACGGGCTGAGCCAGAAACCGACACACGGATCGGACCCGTACGGCGATCGAGGGTAGGTTCGGCGGCGATGACTGACCCCTCGCGCGAACCCGAGCTGCAACGACCCGGATCGATCCTCGGCACACGGGTGTTGCGCACCGAGGACCCCGGCCTGCTGACGGGCAGTCGGAAGTATCTGGCAGATCTCGACCTGCCGAACAAACTGCACGCGGTGTTCGTGCGCAGCGACATCGCCCACGGGATCATCAACGCCATCCACACCGACGAGGCCCGCACGCTCCCCGGTGTGGTCGAGATCCTCACGGCAGCCGAACTCGGCATCGCTCCGCACCACGGGTTCGTCGCCGTCCATCCCGACTTCGCCCGGCCACCCCTCGCCGACGGGAGGGTCCGATTCGTCGGCGAACCGATCGCCGTCGTCCTCGCCGAGACGTTCGAACAGGGCGAGGATGCCGCCGAGATGGTCTGGGCCGACATCGATTCGCTGCCGACCTACGTCGACGCCGAAGACGCACTCGGGCTCGACACCGAGACGATCTTCCCCGGACACGGCTCGAACGAAGCACTGGTGATCCTCGACAAGCCACGCACCGATCTGACGAACGCCGACGTCGTCGTGCGAGGCCGTTACGTCAACCAGCGCATGGCGGTCGTCCCGATGGAACCCGACTGTTGCGCAGCCGAGATCGGCACCGACGGACGCCTCGTCTTCTGGGCGTCGACCCAGATGCCCCACGGGCTGCACGGCCAGCTCGCCGGGGCGCTGGGCATGGAGCCCGCCGACATCCGTGTCATCACACCGCAGGTGGGCGGCGGCTTCGGCGGGAAGGCCGGCATCCACGCCGAGTACACCGTGGTCGCAGCTGCGTCCCGACGCACCGGCCGCCCCGTCGTGTGGGTGCCGCCACGCAGCGACGACATGAAGGCACTTCCGCACAGCCGCGGCCAGATCCAGTACGCGGAACTCGGCTGCACCACCGACGGCGACTTCACCGGTCTGCGCGTTCGCCTCGTCGGCGATGCGGGCGCGTACCCGTCGGTCGGCGCGTACCTGCCCGGTGGCACGCGACGCATGGCGCAGGGCACGTACGCATTCCCGACGATCGAGTTCGACGTCGCGGTGGCGGTCACCAACACGACGCCGATGGGCGCCTATCGCGGCGCCGGCCGGCCCGAGGCGACGGCGCTCCTCGAGCGGCTCGTCGACCAGGCCGCGCTGGAGTTGGGGATCGACCCGATCGAGCTGCGCCGCCGCAACTTCCTCGCCGACGACGTGTTCCCCTTCACCACGCTCACCGGAAACACCTACGACTCGGGCCGGTACGCGTTCCCCCTCGAACGAGCGGCCGAGGCGGTCGGGTACGACACACTCCGCGCCGAACAGGCCCAGCGCCGCACGAACGGCGACCATCGACTGCTCGGCATCGGCGTGGCCGCATACGTGGAGATCACCGCCGGCGGCGGAGCCGACGAGTTCGGAGCGATCGAGGTCCACGACGACGGCTCGGCGACGATCTACGCCGGCACCCAGTCACACGGTCAAGGACACCAGACCGCGTACGCGATGCTCGTCGCCGACCAGACCGGCATCGCCGTCGACCGGATCACGCTCGTCGACGGCGACACCGATCGGGTGCGCACGGGCGGCGGAACGGGCGGGTCACGGTCGCTGCAGCTCGGCGGATCCGCCATCCGGGGCGCAACCGAGGCCATGGTGACCAAGGCCAGGCAACTCGCGGCGAGGCTGCTCGAGGCCGACGTCGCCGACATCGTCGTCGACACCACCGCCGGCACGATCGGGGTCGCCGGTGTGCCGGCCCAGGCGATCGGCTGGGGTGACCTCGCGGCCCGCGCCGCCGAGGTCGGCGACCAGCTCGACGGCGAGTTCGACTTCCACCAGGACGGCGCCACATTCCCCTTCGGAGCCCACATCTCGGTGGTCGAAGTCGACGCCGACACCGGCAAGGTCACCCTGCTGCGCCATGTGGCCGTCGACGACTGCGGCACCGTGCTCGCCCCGCTGCTCGTCGAGGGGCAACAGCACGGCGGCATCGCCGCCGGCGTCGGCCAAGCCCTCTTCGAGGAGGTGCGCTTCGACACCGATGGCAACCCGGTGACGTCGAACCTGGCCGACTACGGCATTCCCACCGCGGCCGAACTGCCCTCGTTCGAGACGCACTCGACCGAGACGCCGACACCGCTCAACCCGCTCGGGGCGAAGGGCATCGGCGAAGCAGCGACGATCGGCGCGACACCGGCGGTGCAGAACGCCGTGATCGATGCCGTGTCGCATCTCGGCGTGCGCCACATCGACCTGCCCTGCACACCCGAACGTGTCTGGTCGACGATCCGCGATGCGCGAGCGGGCACGCTCGCCGATCCGTGGCGAGACCCGCCCGAGGTCTTCGCCCGTCTTCGCGCCGCCGCGACCGCCCCCTCGGAGGAAGACGCCGCCGGCGCCGCCGCGGCCGACGGCATCTGACCGCTCAGGCGGGACGCTCGCACTCGGCGCAGCGCACGTCGTCGGGGACATCTCCTGCCACCAACGCAGCGAAGAAGTCGACGAGCCGGACGCCTTCGACCTCCATGTCGTAGAACACGTTCCCGCCGAGGATCGTGTGCGCCGTCCCCGGCGCGATGTAGGAGGCGACCGGCACCCCGGCGGCCTCGATGTCGAGCTCGGACTGCTCGATGCTCGCGAGCAGGTCCGCTGGGGGACTCCCGCCCAACGACCTGAACGCGGTCTGCACCTGGTCGTAGGCGAAGTCGAACCGGGCGAACGTGATCTCGGGATGTTGGGTCCCCGCCTGTACGTAGAGACCGGGCATGCTCCAGTCCTGCGGTGCGAGGCCCTGGTTGACCGGCCAGTCGGGAACGTTCTCGAGCACACCCCACAGGCCGCCGATCGCCGCGTTCAGTGCGGGAACGTCGGGATACGCAGCCGAGCTGTCGCCGAACGTGACGATCCGTGCGGCGGGCAGCGCGTCGGCAGCCAGGCCGGCGAATGCGGGTGTCGGGATCGAACCCGCACTCGAACCCGCGACGAGCAGTTGCTCGACATCGGGGTAGTCGGCGAGGACGGTCTGGAGCCCCCAGTCCGCGTTGTCGAAGCCGTTGTGATCGATCGTGACAGTGTCGGAATACTTCCGCACGGCGTCGCCGAGGTGCACGTCGCCCGTGCAGTAGGGCACGAAGACGATCGACCAGTCGGCGATCGGGTTCTCCGGGTTCGTCTCGTCGAAGATGCCACCCCGATCCGGGGCGACACCGAGCGTGAGATTCCGTTTGTAGGTCTTGCTGTTCGGGCCGCACGTCTCCGCGCTGAAGCACGCGCCGCCACCCTCGAAGAAGAGCATCACCTTGGTGGGGTCCGCCGGCCGCTCCCACAGCTCGAACGGGCTGCCATCGGAGCACTCGCAGTCCTGTCCACCGGGGATGGCCTGCCACTCACCGACGGTGATCGGGACCGCCTCGGTGGTCACAGGAACCGCCGTGGTGGTCGGGGCCCCGGTCGTGACCGGCACCGCGGTCGTCGACGTCGCGTCGTTGATCACCGCGGCGCTGGTCGTGGGCGAGTCGGTTACGGACGACACTCCGTCGCCCGAACTGCTGCAGGACGCGAGCGCGACGAACGACAGCGCCGCGATGACGATGGCGCGTCGGGACATGACCGCCATGATCGCCCGAGATCGGACGACGACGCGAATCATCGAGGTCAGAGCAGGCGGTAGCGAGCGTCGAGCCGCGGCCGCGACGCTCCATCCACCGCGATGGTGCCGTCGTCCACGAGCTTGACCAGATGAGCGAGCACCGAGCGGCGCGCCGGCTTGTGGAGTTCCCGGCGGACATCGGCGTACAACACCTCGACCATCGCCGGGACGGTGTCGAGCCCGCCGCGCACGGCATCGAGCACCTGTGCCTCACGCAGGAGCCGGTGGTCGATCAGCCCGCCGACGAACACCGCCGGATTCGGGATCGGCGGGCCATGGGTCGGGATGGCGACGTCGTCGCGACGGCCCGCGACCACCCGCAACGATTCGAGGTAGGCCGTCATGTCGCCGTCGGGCGGCGACACCACCGTCGTGCTCCAACCCATCACATGATCGCCGGTGAAGAGCGAGCGCGTCGTGCCATCGTCGAGCGCGAAGCACGTGTGGTTGGAGGTGTGACCGGGCGTGTGCAGCGCCGTGACCACCCAGCCATCCGCCGCGGCCACGACATCGCCGCTCGCCGCGACCACATCGGGCGTGAAGTCCCGGTCGGTCGTCTCCTCGACGACCGGCTCGTCGGCGGTGTCGGTGGCAGTGTCGTCGGGCGACGGTTCGTCGACGACCGGATCGTCGCCGATGTCCCACGCGTCGTCGCCGTGAGGACCGAACGCGATCGTCGGCGCGCCCGACTCGGCCGCCAGCCACGCAGCGAGCGGGGAGTGGTCGGCATGGCAGTGGGTGACGAGGATCGCCCTGACCGTGCAGCCTGCGAGCGCGGCGGCGAGCGCGTCGCGATGGGTGTCGAGCCGCGGCCCCGGATCGATGACGACGACATCGCCACGCCCGTCGTGGTCCCCGCCGACGATGTAGGTCCCCGTACCGTGGTAGGTGAACTTGGAGGGGTTCTCGGCGATCACCCGCCGCACGTGCGGGGCAACCGCCTGCGAGGTGCCATAGGTGAACGAGTCGCGGTCGAGCGTCAGGAACTCCACGGCGACCATTCCAGCGGTTCGATCCGACCGACCTCGCGACCGTGCCCGAGCATCGCCACGACGGTGCGATCGCGCGTCCCCGCCGCGAGTGCATCGACGTCGATGCCGAGCACTCGCAACGCTTGCGGGATCACCGCCTGGCGAGCGAGACCCGAGCCGTCGGCGATCTTGAAGGCCACCGCTCGACCGTCGACGAGAGCCATCGCCATCACCCCGGCTGCGCCCTCCTTCGCCATGAGGCCCGGGATGGCTCGCATCCACAACGTCGCCTCGAAGTCCGCCCCGCCGACCATCTCGGGGTACGCCATCATCGCCCGCGCGACCGGCGCGCCGGTCGCTGTCAACCGGGCGTACGCCGCGGCCAACTCGTCGAGGGCCAACGCATGGGTTGGCGCGCCACAACCGTCGATGCCGACATGGTGCACGACACAGCCGAGGTCGCCGAACGTCGCAGTGATCGCCACCTGGAGCGGGTGGTCCACGTCGAGATACCTCTCCGTCGACCAACCGTTGACGACGCAGGTGGCCAGCATCGCGGCGTGCTTGCCCGAGCAATTCTGCTGCAGTGACGTGGCCGGGTGCTCGTGATGGTGGTCGCAGAGCGCGTGGCCCGGCGTGTTCTGCAGCTTCGACTCGTCGAGGCCGTATCGGCCAAGGATCGCGCGAACCGCGTCGAGATGGTGTGCCGAACCCTCGTGGCTGGCGCACGCAACGGCAAGCAGCTCGTCGGGAAGGTCGAGGCCCAGCGCGACCATCGCGTGCGCCTGCATCGGCTTGAGGCTCGAGCGCGGGTAGACCACCAGGCGGGGGTCGCCGACGTGGGCCTGCAGCGTTCCATCGGCGTCGAGCACGGCGCCGGCACCATGGTGGAGGGATTCGTCGAATCCGCTCCGGGTGGCGACGGCGATCGGCGCGAAGGCGTGATCGAAACGGGTCACGTCGGTTCCGCGGCCGGTGGCGGATCCGGCGCGCGCTGATTCTTCGGGGGCGGGATCGACGTGAGGTGGCTGTCCATCACCTCGTACCGACTCCCCCATTCGTTGAGGAATGCCTGCGCCATCGCGGCCGCGGGCAGCGCCAGGAGCGCACCGACGAACCCGAGCAATGCAGCGCCTGCGAGCGCGGCGCCAAAGGCGACGGCCGGATGCAGTTCCATCGTGCGCGCCGTGATGCGCGGGGCGAAGAAGTAGTTCTCGATCTGTTGGTACACCACGATGAACACGATGATGATCAACGCATTCAGCGGTGAGTCGACGAGGGTCAGCAGCACGGGCAGGATGCCGGCGAGGTAGGTGCCGACCACCGGCAGGAACTGACTGACCAGACCGACCCACAGTGCGAGCGCGATCGGCGCCGGCGTACCGATCGACTGGAACACGATCCAGTGGAAGAACGCGGACAGCATCGCCAGCAGAGCGCGCGAGTACAGGTAGCCGCCGGTCTTCGTGATCGCCAGTTCCCAGGCTTGGAGCACCCGGGCCTGCCGGGCCGGTGTGAGCCGGGAACAGATGTCTCGTCGAAGGCGCGGTCCGTCCGCGACCAGGTAGTAGGTGAACAACAGCACCGAGAGCGCCTGGAAGATCACTGCCACGACCGTGAGCGAGAGGCGCACGGCCTGCCCACTCTGGGACCGGACGAATTCCTGCACACGACCGTTGGGATCGTTGAACTCGCGGATCACGTCCTGTGGGTCGATGTTGGTGCTGAAGTTGTCGTTCAGGAACCTGACGGTGTCGGTGATGTACCGGTCGGAGTCCTGCAACAACTCGGCGACCTGGGTGCCCACCAGCGTGCCGACCGCTCCGGCGAAGATCAGGAAGGCCGTCAGCACCCCGAGCAGGATCATGATCGTGGCGCGCCCTCGCCGCCACCCTCGCGCGGCCAGTCGGTTGACGCCCGGCTCGATCGCGAGCGACAGGAAGACCGACACGAGGATCAGGATGAAGAGGCCCGAGAGGCGGTGGAACACGTGACGCGCCGTGAACGTGAGCAGGTAGCCCGTCCAGAACAGCAGGATCGCCGGAATCGCCCAACGCGGCAGTGTGCGGTCCGTGGCGCGCCGATCGAATCGGCGGCCCGTGGTGTCGGTCGCTCCGGCGGAGGGTGGGCCGTCTGCGCGAGGGTCGGCAGGCGCGTCAGCAGAATCCTCGGGCACGCTCGGATGGTACTCACGGTGCCGTGGCACGATGAGACAATGGATGTGCGGTCGTGGTTGGGAGATCAGATCCGCGGTCGCGTGATCGGGCCCGACGGGCCGCAGCGCCACGTCGAACTGTTCGACACCGACGAGCAGGGATGGTTCGCCGACGACGCACCGATCCGTCGGGTGCACGGCGACGCGTCGATGTTCGTCGGAGGACTCCGAGCGCTGCTGTTCCAGTCGCTGCATCCACTGGCGATGGCCGGCGTCGCCCAGCACTCCGATTATCGGAGCGACCCGTGGGGACGCCTGCAGCGAACCGCCGACTTCGTCGCGGCGACCACGTTCGGTCCGGCGTCGCAGGCTCAGCGCGCGGTCGACACCGTGCACCGGGTCCACGAGCGCGTGACCGGCACTGCGTCCGATGGTCGGCCGTACGCGGCGAACGATCCGCATCTGCTCGAGTGGGTGCACGTCGCCGAACTCGACAGCTTCCTCGCCGCGCACGACCGCTACGGCGAGCGGCCGCTCGTCGGTGACGACCGCGATCGTTACGTCGCCGAGTCCGCTGTGGTGGCACGCGCGCTCGGGGTGATCGAGCCACCCGAGTCGGAGGCCGCGCTCCGCGAACGGCTCGTCTGGTACCGGTCCGAGTTGCGCGGCACGACCGAGGCCCGTGACGCGGCCCGCTACCTGCTCGTCCAGCCGCCGCTGCCCTTCACCGCTCGACCCGCGTACGGGCTGATCGCCGGGGCAGCCGTCGCCTTGATGCCCGCGTGGACACGACTGCCGCTGCGTCTGCCATGGCTGCCGGTGTCGGAGACGCTCGCACTGCGCCCCGGCGGCGAGCTGATCACCCGGACCATCCGCTGGGCCGTCCCCGCACGATCCTGACCGGCCTCGACTCACGCCTCCCATTCCGTTTGTGGTGCGATGTGGTTGGGCCGGCCCAACCGAAATGCACCGCAAACGAAGTCTGAGGGTCGGGACGAAGGGCCCTGATCGACCCGGGAGACGGTCGATACCGTTGATTTCACGATGATGAGTTCGATGACGTCCACCTCCCCGCGACGACTCCGGTTGGGTGCCGTGCTCGCTGTGGCGGCGCTGACACTGATCGCCTGCGGTAGCGACAACAGCACCGTCGCGGTGCCCGAGGGCGGCACCGGCGACCCGTACACACAGGCGATCATCGAGTCGGAGTCACACGACGAAGTCGTCTTTCCTGCGGGCGGCGACATGGTCGTCGCCGTCAACTGCGACCCGGCCGAGGGCGGCACGATGGTCACCGTCGTGGCCGAGGGCCTCGACCCCGGCGACTACGTCGGGACGTTCGATCCGACGACGGGCACCGACCTCACGCTCACCGTCAGCGGTGCCGGCCAATCGGTCGCCACCGCCGAGATGACCCTCGACCAGACCGAGTACACCGTCACGTTTGCCGACATCGACAACGGCGTGTTCACGATCCGCGGCTGCGCGAACTGACCGTGTCGGCGAGCGCGCCGGCCAGATCTCCCCGGCGCATCACCTCGATGCCTCGCTCGAGCCCGAGCCAGTCGGCCATCGCCGCCAGCTCGCCGGCCAGCTCGCCGGACACGTACGACTCGTCGATCCCCGGTTCACCGAACGCGGCCTGCACGAGGAGCCGCCCCGCCGCGCGGTCGGCCTTCAGATCGACTCGTGCGACGAGTTCGTCGCCGAGCAGGAACGGCAGCACGTAGTAGCCGTACTGCCGCTTCGCCGCCGGCACGTAGATCTCGATGCGATAGCGGAACCCGAACAACCGCTCGGTGCGATCACGATTCCACACCACCGGATCGAACGGGCTCAGGAGCGCACGCGCGTTGATGCGACGCGGGACCACCGCGTCGGGATGGAGGTAGGCCGGCTTCGACCATCCCTCGACCGACGTCTCGATCAGCCGTCCCTCCTCGACGAGTTCACCGATCAACGGGCGACAGGGCGGATTGCGCTGACGGTGGTAGTCGGTGAGGTCCTCGAAGGTCGCGATGCCGTGATGGCGCGCGGCGCGCACGAGCAACTCCTTGCGTGCCTCGATCTCGGGCGGCGTCGGGAGTGCGAGCACCTCGGCAGGCAGCACTCGATGCGCCAGGTCGTAGGTGCGAGCGAAGTCGTTCGGGCGGCGGATCGCCGCGACCTCACCCGAGAAGAACAGGTGCTCGAGCGCGATCTTGCCGTCGTCCCAGTCCCACCAGGTGCCCTTCGGACCCACCCGCTGGTTCAGATCCGCGGCGACGAGCGGCCCATCGTCGCGGATCCGGATCCGCACCTCGTCGATGAACTCCGGCCGACGATGCCGCAGGTTGGCGACCGCCTTCCACCGATGCTCGGAGTTCATCGTCCACCTGAGGTACGGGTGCAACGACACCGGCACGTGACAGGCCTCGTGGACCCAGTACTCGAAGAGCTCGCCGTCGCGACTGGCGTCGGCGATCAACGTGCGCGGGTGAGCGCCGAGCCGCGCGAACAGCGGGAGCTCCTGGCTGCGCACCAGCACGTTGACCGAGTCGATCTGGATGAGACCCATCCGGTCGACGACGCGCCGCAGATGGCGTCGGTCGACGCGACCCGCCGGACGGGGGTCGTTGAAACCCTGGGCGCCGAGCGCGAGCCGGCGAGCCTGGGCGTTGGAGAACTCGGCCGACGTCGCCACCCGAGTCGCTCCCCTGGATCTGTACGTCGTCAGTCGTCGGAGACGGTGACGGCGACGGACTTGATCACCACGTCGGTCTTCGGCTTGTCGCCACCGCCGGTCGGGACGCGCTGCATCTCGTCGACGATGTCGAGGCCCTTCACGACCTGGCCGAACAGGCTGTACGACGGGGGCAGGCCGACACCGGACGGGCCGGACACGATGAAGAACTGGCTGCCGTTTGTGTTCGGGCCGGCGTTGGCCATGGCGACCGAACCGATCTGGTACTCACGCGGCTTGGGCAGTTCGTCCTCGAAGCGGTACCCGGGGCCGCCGCGACCGGTGCCGGTCGGATCGCCACCCTGGCACATGAAGCCGTTGATGATCCGGTGGAAGATCACACCGTCGTAGTAGTGGTGCAGTGCGAGGAAGACGAAGTTGTTCACGGTCTTCGGCGCCTTGATCGCGTCGAGTGCGATGACGAGGTCGCCCATCGAGGTCGACAGCGTTGCGGTGTACCGCTTCGACGGGTCGATGCCCATCTCGGGAACGTCGTTGAAGTCCTGCGTCTTGGGCGCGGAACCGTCGAAAGGGGGAAATGCAGTAGCCATGCCTGCGACCCTATCCGCCCACCCAAACCGTCATACGGTGCCGGGTCAAACGTGACGGGCGTGTCACGTTTGACCCCGCACCGTGTGACGTTCGATCGGCGGCCGGCGATGGAGACGGCTAGCGTGCCGAGGGTGAGTGAACTGCCAGATGAAGCGGCCCCCGTGCCCGCCGCGCCGGTCGCCGCCGTCGACCTCGATGCGATCGAACGCGATCTGTCGTCCGTCGAGCTGGCGCTGAGCCGGCTGGCCGACGGCACGTATTGGACCGACGAGGTGACCGGCGAGCCGATCCCCGCGAACGTCCTCACCGACGACCCGCTCACCCGGCGCGCCTGATGCAGAAGAAGGCGGTCGCCTCGGTTGCATCGGTCCTCGCACTGGCCGCCGGCCTGGCTGCGGCCGCACAGCGCGCCAAGGCCTCCCCGCTCACCAGCCGCTTCAACCGGTCGGCGCGTGTGTGGAAGCTGTCGGCACGCAACTCCGCGCGCTTCGCGGTGTCGCGGGTGCGCGGCATCGGCTCCGCCGAGGAACGCAGGGCCCAGCTCGACGAGCAGTTCGCCATCCGCACGGCCGAGGACGTCGCCAAGGAACTCGGCGAGATGAAGGGCGTGCTGATGAAGGCAGGCCAGCTGATCAGCTTCATCTTCGAGGCGTTGCCCGACGAGGCCCAGGAGGCGCTCGCCACGCTGCAATCCGATGCGGCCCCGATGGCCCCGACGCTCGCCGCCAACGTGGTGAAGGGCGACTTCGGCAAGCCGCCTGAGAAGGTGTTCCTCGACTGGTCGGACATGCCCGTGGCGGCAGCCTCGATCGGCCAGGTCCATCGGGCGATCACCCACGACGGCCGCGATGTGGCGGTCAAGGTCCAGTACCCGGGTGTGCACGAGGCGATCGAAAGCGACCTCGATGCTGCCGAGGTGATGTACGCGATGTTCTCCTCGATGATGCTCAAGGGTCTCGACGCCAAGGGTCTCGTCGACGAGCTGCGCGATCGGATGCGCGAGGAACTCGACTACTCGATCGAGGCCGGCAACCTGGCCGAGTTCGAGGCACGGTTCCAGGGCCATCCATGGGTGCGGATCCCGAAGCTGGTCCCCGAACTCTGCAGCGGCCGGGTGCTCACCACCGAATGGGTCGACGGGTTGACGTTCGACCAGTTCCGCAAGACCGAGTCGTACGCCACCAAACAGCGCGCCGGCGAGGTCATCTGGCGATTCGCTCAGGGTGCGATCATGCGCCACGGCATCTTCAACGGCGATCCGCACCCCGGCAACTACAAGTTCCACCACGACGGCAGCGTCACGTTCCTCGACTACGGCCTCGTCAAGCGCTGGTCGAGTGGCGAATGGGAATCGTTGCGCCCGACCGTCGACGCGATCATCATCGACCGTGACCCGGACAAGCTCGTCGACGCGATGGTCGAGTCGAAGTTCCTCCCCGCGAACCACGGTCTCGACCCGTCCCTCGTCTACGACTACGTGTCGAGCCCGTACATCCCGTACCTGACCGACGAGTTCACGTTCACCCGCGACTGGATGCGCGACACGATCGGCAAGATCTTCGACGTGCAGGGCCCGCACGCACCAGTGATCGAACAGCTCAACATGCCGCCGAGCTTCGTGATCCTCGACCGCGTGGTGTGGGGGGTCAGCGCGATCCTCGGCAAGCTCGAGGCGACCGGTCCGTGGCGCGCGATGCTGCTGGAGTACATCGCCGACGGCGAACCGGCGACCGACCTCGGTGCCGCCGAGGCGAGCTGGGCCGCCGGTCGTCCCATCCCCTGACCCGCCGTCCCCCCACCCCGAGCGATGAGGTTCCGGCCCACCCGTCGCGCCACAACCTCATCGCAACAC
>JAHENF010000077.1 GCA_024643255.1 Ilumatobacteraceae bacterium | reverse complement strand
GCCTTCTTGTCCCGTGCCATCAACGCCATCAGCTCGTCCGGATCCAGTCGTTCCGGGGGTGTGATGCGCAGGCCGTACTCCCCCGCGACGACGCGGCGATGCTCGTCCACGCGGGCGCCGTCGATGCGACCCAACTCGTGTGCGAGTTCGGCCGCGAAGATCAGCCCGATCGCCACCGCCTCGCCATGAGCAATGTCGTGGTCGGTCGCGATCTCGATCGCATGTGCCAGCGTGTGGCCGTAGTTCAGCAGCGCCCGTCGACCGCCCTCGCGCTCGTCGGAGGACACCACGTCGGCCTTGATCTCGACACAGCGGGCGATGCGCTCGTCGAGCGGCAGCGCCAACAGATCGTCCCCGGTCAAGAAGTGGTACTTCGACATCTCTCCCAGACCACAGCGCATCTCACGCTCGGGCAGTGTGGCGAGTGCATCGAGGTCGCAGATCACACCGGACGGCTGCCAGAAGGCGCCGACGAGGTTCTTGCCCTCCGGGAGATTCACACCGGTCTTTCCACCGATCGCCGCGTCGACCATGCCCAGCAGGGTGGTGGCGACGTGCACGACCGGCGTCCCGCGATGCCACGACGCGGCCGCGAATCCGGCGACGTCGGTGACCATGCCGCCACCGAGGCCGACGACGACGTCGCGTCGCGTCAATCCCTGGCGGGCGAAACCTCGGGTCAACGTCTCGATCGTGGCGAGTGTCTTCGCGGCCTCGCCGCGACCGATCACGTAGGTCTCGACCGATCGGTCGGCCGACGCCCACGACACCGGGATCGAGTCCTGTGTGACGACGGCCACCCTCGACGCGTCGGCGGGCAGGAGTGCATCGAGTTCGCCGATGGCTCCGTGGCCGACCACGACGTCGTACGACCGCTCGGCGAGCGGCACGGTCACCCGCAGCATCGCAGCACCGCCCTGGCGACATCGTTGATCGAACGGTTGTCGACCGACACGATCGCGTCGGCGACCTCTTGGTAGAGCGGGGCGCGTTGCTCGTACATCGTTCGAAGCGTGGCTTCCGGGTCGTCGTCGAGCAGCGGTCGGTGAACACCGCGTCTGACACGCTCGAGCAGCACGTCGACATCTGCCTGCAACCAGACCACGTGCGCCTCGGGGCCCCGCAACGCGTCACGATTCGCCTCGCTCAACACCACGCCGCCTGCCGCCGCGATCACCGACGGCTCCGACGCTGCGAGCGACTCGACGAGCACCTCGCTCTCGAGCGCGCGGAACGCAGGCTCGCCGTCGGTCAACCAGATCTCCCGAACGGTGCGTCCCGTGCGTTCCTCGATCATCTCGTCGGAGTCGTGCAATGGGCGATCGAGTTCAGCGGCGATCATCCGACCGACTGTCGACTTGCCGACCCCCATCATCCCCACGAGCACCAAGTGGTCGGGGCCTGGATCGTTCACGACAACGATGCCGTGAACGCCTCGGCGTTGCGGACGAACTCGTCGACGGAGTCGCCTCCGAACTTGCGTTGGGCCTCGGCGGCGAGCACGAGCGCCACCATCGTCTCAGCGACGACACCCATCGCCGGCACCGCCGTCACATCGGTGCGTTCCTTGAACGACACCGATGACTCCTTGGTCTGGGTGTCGACCGTTTCGAGCGTCGGCTTGTTGAGCGTGGCGAGCGGCTTCATCGCCGCCCGCACGACGAGCAGTTCGCCCGTCGAGATGCCCCCCTCGGTACCACCGGCGAGGGTGCTGCCGCGGCGATAGGCCTTCGCGTCGGCGTCCCACGAGATCGGGTCGTGCGCCACACTGCCGCGTCGACCGGCGACCTCGAAACCGTCACCGATCTCGACGCCCTTGACGGCCTGGATGCTCATGATCGCCTGCGCGAGCAGGGCGTCGAGCTTACGATCCCAATGGACGTGGCTGCCGAGACCGACGGGAACACCGAAGCCGAGCACCTCGACCACGCCACCGAGGGAGTCTCCGTCCTTGGCCGCAGCCTTGATCTCGCCGATCATCGCCTCGCTCGCGTCGAGGTCGAAACAGCGGACCTGGTTCTCGTCGACGCGCTCGAGTTGATCGGGGGTCGGGCGCACCGCTTCGGCCGGCACCCGGACGTCACCCATCTGGATCACGTGCGAGATGATCTCGACGCCGAGCGGGCGCAGCAGCGCCTTGGCCACGGCGCCGGCAGCGACACGCGCCGCCGTCTCGCGAGCGCTCGCGCGTTCCAACACGTCGCGAGCATCGGTGAACCCGTACTTCTGCATGCCGGCGAGGTCGGCGTGGCCCGGCCGGACCTGGGTGAGCGGCTCCTTGGTGGCACCGGGAGCCGGGTCCATCTCCTGGTGCCACTTGTCGCTGCGGAACCACTCGGTGTTCTTGATCTCGATGGCGATCGGCGACCCGAGGGTGCGCCCGTGGCGCACACCGCCGATCAGGGTCAGCTCGTCGACTTCGAAACGCTGACGAGGGCCACGGCCGTAGCCGAGACGGCGACGGCCCATCTCTTCTTGGATCTGCTCGACCGTGATCTCGAGGCCGGCCGGCAGGCCTTCCATGACCACCACGAGGCCCTGACCATGGGACTCGCCCGCCGTGAGATACCGCAACATCTCGTCGAGGCTATCGGTCGGCGAGCGCCGCCTCGGCGGCGGCTCGCATCACCCGCGTGTCCGGCCGCACACCGATCCAGCGTTCCTGCTGCAGGGCCGCCTGATGGATCAGCATGCCGAGGCCGTCGACGGTGTGCGCGCCGAGTGCGTCCGCAGCGGCCAACCACGGTGTGCGCAGCGGGTGGTAGACGAGGTCGACCACCACCTGGCCTGCGCGGAGCAGTTCGGGATCACAGGCCAGGTCATCGGTGGTCGCCCCCGCAAGATCGGCGCCCATCCCCACATTGGTCGCATTGACCACGATGTCGGCCCTGCTGACATCGCTGGGTATCCCCACCGACGCCGCCGACGCCAGCGTCGCCGCGAGTTCGGCGTGCCGGCGCGTCCGGTTCAGCACGGTGATGTCGGTCGAACCGGCCCGTCCGAGGGCGTCGATCACCGAGCGGGCGGCACCTCCGGCACCGATCACTACGACCCGGGAACCGGCCACGTCGATGCCCTCCTCGGCGAGCGAGGCGATGAATCCAGCACCGTCGGTGCTCGACCCGACGAGTTGGTCGCCGTCCCAACTGACCGTGTTGACCGACTTCAACGCACGCGCCGCCGGCTCGAGACTCTCGACGGCATCGGCGACATCACGCTTGTGGGGCATCGTGACCGAGAGCCCGGCAATCCCCAACACGCGCATGGCGCCGAGCGCGTCGGCGCCACGACCTTCGGCCACGTCGAACGCGACGTACGACCAGTCGACGCCCGCCGCGTCGAACGCCGCTCGGTGGATCACCGGAGAAAGGCTGTGTTCGACGGGTGACCCGATCAGCGCCGCGAGGCGGCCGGTCACAGGAGGCCCTTCTGACGTGCGAGTTCGACGTTGCGTTCGTGCTGCCAGGGCTCCGACGCGAACACGTGACTGCCGTCCTCGTCGGCGATCACGTAGTACAGGTAGGCGCAGCTCGTCGGATCGGCGAGTTCGGCACAGATCGGATCCCCGGCAGGCGGATTCGGCGCCGGGTTCAGCGCCGCCTGGATCGAGGCCCGGCCGGGATTGGCGATCGGCGTCGGGGGCAGACCCGGATGCAGGTACGTGTTGTAGGGCGTGTCGATCTGTCGGAGCTCGGAGAACGGCAGTTCGGGGTCGATCCCGGCAAGGTCGCGCCCGTACAGCACCGTCGCATCGATCTGCAGCGGAAACGGATTCTCCGGGACGAGCCGGCTGAGCCCGAGACGGTTGTAGATCACGCGGGCGATCTTCGCCCGGTCGCCGGGGACCTTGGCCTCGCGCTCGATCATCGACGCAACGATCAGCGTCTCATATGGGGTCAGACCGAACCCCGCGGACCGGTTGACGATGTCCTCCTGGTCGCCGACGCGTTCCATGAGTGCGATCATCCGCTCGAGGACCTGTCCTTCACCCTCGGCGTTCGAGACCTGATAGGTGTCGGGGAACAGCATTCCCTCGAGCGACGTCGACCCGGGCGGCTGGAACGACGAGCGGATCGTTCCGTCGGACGCGGCCGCGAGGAACTCCGTGGCACTCAACCGGTCGACCGAGGTCTCCAGACGCGACGCCATCTTCGCGACGGTGAATCCCTCGGGGAACGTGACCTTGGTGTAGGTCTGCCCCGGCGGCGTGCGCAGTCGCCCCAGCACGTTGCCCATGTGATCGTTCGGCCGGATTTCGTAGTAGCCCGCCGTGGGCTCGAGACCGCCCTCGCGCTCGACGTACCAGACGAACACGCCGGCATCGGAGACCAAGCCGTCGTCGGCGAGCCGCTCGGCGATCGACTGCAGGTCGTCGTCGGCGTTCACGGTGAAGCTCTGGACGTCGCCCGGTGCCCCCTCGGGATTGATCTTGCCGAGATACCACCAACCGACCGCCCCCGCGATGAGGATCGCAATGACCACGAGCACCATCGACAGCCAGACGACCCACTTCAGCGGACGGGTCTGCTGGCGCAGCCGTTCGACCGCGCCCGTCTGATCGGTGGCATCCCACGGATCGCTCGACCAGTCGAGCGCCGGGCGGCTGTCGGGATCGACTTGCGCCTCGGGAAGCAGCGGGTCGAGGCGTTTCACCGGCGCTCGCCCGCGTCCCATGTCGAACGACGATGATCGAGCCACGCCTGCAACATGACGGCCGCCGCGACCTTGTCGACGACCTTGCGCCGCTGACGGGCATCGAGCCCGGCCTCGAGCATGCCCCGCTCGGCGGTCACCGTCGTGAACCGCTCGTCATACATCTCCACCGGCACGCCGACCACGCTAGCGAGCTGGCGTGCCTCGGTCTCGGCAGACCGTGCAGCAGGGCCTCGACCCCCATCGAGCGACAGCGGAAGTCCGACGACCACGACCTCCGCTTCCTCGTCACGAACGAGCTTCGCGATCGCGGCATGGTCGTGACGCCGCGACGACGATCGATGAACGGTGGTCAACGCCGACGCGATCGTCGCCGAGAAGTCACTGACCGCGATGCCGATCCGCTTCGACCCGAGGTCGATGCCGAGCGCGCGAACACCGGGAACCGAGCGCTCTCCGGCGGGGCTCACGTCGCGGTGCTGACCGCCTCGGAGGCGGCCCGCGCTGCGAGTTCCAGCGCGGCGGGAATCCCGCCGACGTCCTTGCCACCCGCGGTCGCGATGTCGCCCTTGCCGCCGCCTCCGCCGCCGACCGCCTTCGCGGCATCCTTGATGAGGTCGCTCGCCGGCCGATCGCTGCCCGGCTGCACCGCGGCGACCAGGCCGACTCCCCCGCTCGTCGTCTCGCCGACGAGCACCACGAGACGGATTCCCGGCTGCTGACGTACGGCGATCGCCAGATCACGCAGGTCGGCCGGCGCCAGGCCGTCGACACGGGTGACGACGACGCCCTCATGGGCGATCGCCGACAATTCGGCGGCACGCCCCATCGCGAGCTGGCCACGCAACGACTTGATCTCGTCGTGCAGCGACTTGACCTCGTCGAGCTTGCGCTGCACGCCGGCGAGCAGGTCCTCGGTGGGTGCGCCGACGAGGCGGGCGGCGGCCGCGAGCAGCTGCTCGTCGCGCTGCAGCAGCGCGACGCTGGCAGCGCCCGTCACGGCCTCGATACGCCGGAGGTTCGAGCCGATCGACGACTCGCTCACGACCTTGATCGTGCCGATGTCGCCGGTGGCGCGGACGTGGGTTCCACCGCACAGTTCGATCGACGAGCCCGCCTCGAGCACCCGCACGATGTCGCCGTACTTGTCACCGAAGAACGCGATCGCCCCGAGCGCCTCGGCCTCGTCCTTCGTCGTCTCGAAGATGCGCGTCGGCGAGTTGGCGAGGGTCTCGTCGTTGGCGAGTCGCTCGATGTCGAGGATCTGTTCGTCCGTCACGGCGTCGTAGTGGCTGAAGTCGAAACGGAGACGATCGGGACCGACCATCGAGCCGGCCTGCTTCACGTGCTCGCCGAGCACCTGGCGCAGCGCGTGGTGCAGCAGGTGGGTCGCGGTGTGGTTGCGACGAATCGCGGCGCGACGGTCGGCATCGATCGCCGCGGTCGCCGTGTGGCCGGGGGTCAGCGTCCCCGACTCGACACGGGCGCGATGGCGACGGAGATGCGGCAGCGCGAACGTCGTGTCGAGCACGACGGCTCGCGCGGTCTCGGTGGTGATCGTGCCGGTGTCGCCGACCTGTCCGCCCGATTCGGCATAGAACGGTGTGCGTTCGAGGAAGATGTCCACCAGGCCGCCATCACCGTCGGACTCGACCGGGATCACGGCAAGCACACGGCTCTCGGCGATCTCGCTGGTGTAGCCGACGAACTCGGTGACACCGAACTGCTCGACGACGTCGCGATAGGCGTCGAGATCGACCCCGTCACCCGCCCCCTTCTGGGCAGCCTTGGCCCGCTCACGCTGTCCGGCCATGTCTGCGCTGAACCCGTCGAGGTCGACGGCGACATCGCGCTCGCCGGCGATCTCCTGCGTGAGTTCGAGCGGGAATCCGTAGGTGTCGTGCAACAGGAACGCGGTGGAGCCCGACAGCTCGGCGGTGCTCGACTCGAGTTCGCTGTCGAGGATGCTCAAACCGTTCTTCAGCGTCTGGCGGAAACGTTCCTCCTCCTTGGACATCACGCTGACGACGAAGTCGCGGTTCTTCACGATGTCGGGGTAGGCGTTGCCCATCACGTCGATGGCCACCTCGGCGAGCCGTGGCATCACGAGCGAGTCGGTGCCGAGCAGGTAGGCGTAGCGCACCGCACGGCGGATGATCCGCCGCAGGACGTACCCTCGCGCCTCGTTCGACGGGAAGACCCCGTCGTTGATCAGCATCGCGCCGGATCGCGCATGTTCGGCGAGGACGCGCATGGCGAAGCTGTCACGGTCGTCGTAGTCGCCGACCCGATACGACTTGCCGGTGATCGAGCACGCCTCGTCGATCAGCGGCGCCATGAGATCGGTCTCCCAGACCGAGTCGACGCCCTGGACGAGTGCGAGGATCCGCTCCAGCCCGGCGCCGGTGTCGATCGACGGCTTCGGCAGCGGGGTCCGAGTGCCGTCGGGCGCCTGGTCGAACTGCATGAACACGAGGTTCCAGAACTCCATGAAACGGTCGCCGCCGGGATCGCCGAGCGGTCCGCCCGCGGGGCCGAACGCGGGGCCGCGATCGATGTGGATCTCGCTGCACGGGCCGCACGGTCCGGTGTCGGCCATCTGCCAGTAGTTGTCCTTGTCGCCGAGCCGCTGGATTCGGTCCATCGGCACGCCGACGGTCTCGTGCCAGATCGCCTCGGCCTCGTCGTCGGACTCGTGCACGGTGATCCACAGGCGATCACCATCGAATCCCCATCCGCCCGACGCCGGATCGCCCGTGACGAGCTCCCAGCTCCACGGGATCGCCGACTCCTTGAAGTAGTCGCCGAAGCTGAAGTTGCCGAGCATCTCGAAGAACACGAGATGTCGCTTGGTGCGGCCGACATCGTCGAGGTCGTTGTGCTTGCCGCCCGCGCGGGCGCACTTCTGCGAGCTGACGGCGCGCTTGTACGGCGGCTGCTCGTCGCCGACGAAGTACGACTTGAACGGGACCATGCCGGCCACGTTGAACAGCACGGTCGGGTCGTGTGGGATGAGACTCGCCGACGGAACACGCGTGTGGTCCTTGGCCGCGAAGAAGTCCCGGAAGGAGTCGCGGAGTTGGTCGGCGTTCATCGACGGCGTCATATCCCGGGCGAGCCTATCGACGCCGCTAGCTTGCTCCCGAGTGAGTACTCCAGCATCAGCCCCGGATCCACCGGCACGGTCGCCGCTGCCGTCCCCGCCCGACGACCTCCACGAGTGGGTCAGCTTCGAGGATCCCGACGAGCAACGCACGTGGGTCTTCGACGCGACCTACCTGCGCTCGAACTACATGTGCATCTATGGCTGCGGATGCAAGGGAATCCTCGACGAGCCTGCCCCAGACCTCCAGCTCGGGTGCTGCAGCCACGGCGCCCACTTCGTCGACGACGACGACATCGCGAACCTTCGCCGGCATGCCGAGCGGCTCACCCCGTCACAGTGGCAGTTCCACAAGAAGGGCCACGGCAAGAAGGGTTTTCTCGACGCCGGAGAGCCCGACGACGACGGTGCACCGGTCACCGTGACGCGCCTCGTCGCCGACGCCTGCATCTTCCTCAATCGGGTGGGCTTCGAGGGCGGCGTGGGATGCGCACTCCACATCGGTGCGCTCGAGGCCGGCGAACGACCGATGGACTGGAAGCCGTCGGTGTGCTGGCAGGTACCACTGCGGCTCGAGCACTCCACCGACGAGTCGGGCCATGTCACCTCGCGTCTGCGTGAGTGGAAGCGCCGCGACTGGGGCGAGGGCGGCAGTGAATTCGGCTGGTGGTGCACCGAGGAGCCCGATGCCTTCGTCGGCACCGA
>JAHENF010000033.1:1832-33716 GCA_024643255.1 Ilumatobacteraceae bacterium | reverse complement strand
CGATCGCAACCGCCTCGCGCGCGTCTTCGGTCACTCCCTCCCCCTTCCGTTCACCTATCGTTCATCTCCTCGACGTCGGGATCGACCATGGGGGTCGGTCCCTCGGAACGCGAGAAATGGGGCAGCGATCATGAACACCGTCACATGGGACCCACCGGGGCCTGGGCCCTGGCAACAGGACAGCGCACACAACCCGGTGTCCCAGACAGCGCTGATGCAGGAGATCTACCCGGCCGGGTTCAACAAGGGATTCACCGAAGCATTCGCCGGCTACGGCTTGCTGCTCGACCGGCTGGCCATGGGCGTCGTCAATGGATTCACCTACCACCAGCCCCAGCCATTCGACATGCCGGGACCAGACGGCCCGAAGGATCCCGACTGGATCGGTGCCGAGATCGGTCGACGAACCGAAGTCGCGGCCCGAGCGATGACCGATCAGATCTGGCGCGACGAGATTCGCAGGTGGGACGCCGAGGTGAAGCCTGCCGCCCAGGCCCGCCACCGCGGGCTCGGATCGGTCGACCTCACCACCCTCGACGACGCCGACCTGCTGACCCATCTCCAGGCCTGCCTCGAGCACGTGACGGCGATGGTCTATCAACACCATCGCTACAACTGCCACGCGCTCGTCCCGGTCGGCGACTTCCTGCTCCAGACCGCAGGATGGACCCATCGCCCGCCGATGTCGCTCTACGGGGTGCTCGACGGTTACTCGCCGGTGTCGAACGTCTCGTCGCCGGAGATCCAGGATTCGGTCGCCGCGCTGCGCGCCGATCGGACCGCACTCGACCTGCTCCAGTCGGGTGGCGACCCCGCAGCGGTCCTGGCGGAGCTGCGATCGCGCATCCCCGCGGTCGACGACTACGTCGCCAACGTCCACTTCCGGCTCATCGAGGGATTCGACGTCGTCAACCCGACGACCGGCGAGTGTCCCGACGTGATCATCGGCCGCCTCGGCGCCGCGGTGGCCATCACGGGCAACCCGTCGATCGAGCGGGCCGAAGCGCTCGCCGCGTCGGTGCGCGCCGACGTACCGGCCGAGCACCAGGAGGAGTTCGACGACCTGCTCGCCGAGGCCCGCCTCGTGTACCGGTTGCGTGACGAGCGGGGCATCTACAGCGAGATCGCAGCCATCGGACTCCTCCGCCTCACCCTCCTCGAGATCGGTCGGAGACTGGTCGCTACGGGACAGATGACCGACCCGGAACACACCTTCGAGCTGAGCTCCGCAGAACTCGGGACACTCCTCACCGGCGCGGTCGGGCCGAGTCCCGCCGAACTCGAGCAGCGCCGCGAGCGTCGACTCCAACTCACACTCGACGGACCACCTCGGCATCTCGGACCTCCCCCACCGCCCCCTCCGCCGCTCGAGATGCTCCCTCCGCCCACGGCGCGGGTGATGGCTGCCGTCGGCTTCTCGATCGAGGGAATCCTCGGGCAGCTCGAGGAACCAGCGGGCACCGCGACCCAGATCATCGGCATCGCCGGCGCAGCCGGACTCTACGAGGGCACGGCGCGCCTGGTCCGCTCGATCGACGACCTCATGGCGCTCGAACCGGGAGACGTGCTCGTCGCCCCGACGACGGGCGAGGCGTTCAACTCGATGCTGCATCTCGTTGGCGCAATCGTCACCGATCATGGGAGCTTCGCATCCCATGCCGCGATCGTGTCGCGCGAGATGGGCATCCCCTCGGTCGTGGGCACCGTCAACGGCACGGCGCGAATTCATGACGGTGCACGTGTGCGCGTCGACGGCACCGCCGGCACGGTCGACATCCTCTGATGCCCGAACAGGCCCAGGGCGCGTCGACGTTCACCATCGTCGGCATCGCCCTGGCCTCGACCCTCGTTCCGCTCAACTCGACGATGATCGCGGTCGCGCTCCCGACCCTCGCCAAGGAGTTCGACATCACGAAGGGTCATGCGGGTGTGCTGATCACCGTCTATCTCGTCGCGATGCTGGTCGGCCAGCCAACTGCCGGCCGGATCGCGGATCACATCGGTGCCCGACGACTCGCCATCATCGCCGTGACGGGTTTCGGGATCTGCTCCGCCGGGGCCATGTTCGCCACGACGTTCGCGATGCTCGTCGCGATCCGCGCTGGTCAGGCCGTGTTCGCATCAGCGTTGTCGCCGAGCGTGCAGGCGCTGGTCCGAAAGGTCACCGACTCCGAGACCCGTGGCCGCGCCTTCGGTCTGCAGGGATCGGTGATCGGGGCCGGCGCCGGCCTGGGGCCGGTCGTCGGCGGGCTCCTGCTCGCGGCGTTCGGATGGCGGGCGATCTTCGCGATCAACCTGCCGATCGTGATCATCGTGCTCATCGTCCTCCGACGGTCGGTACCCGCCACGGTCGATGAGCCCATCGCGCTCACCGCCGAAGGAGCGGCAACGGCATCCACCGCCGTCCAACCGCCCATCGCCAACCCGACCTTCGTCGCTGCGTTCTCGACTCAAGCACTGGCGGTCTTTGCCCAATACGCCCTGCTGCTCGTCTGTCCGATACTCCTCGACGATCGCGGATGGGGCACCGGAACGATCGGTCTCGCACTGTCGGCCCTGACGCTCGGCATGATCGTGATGAGCCCGACCGGAGGTCGGCTCGGTGACGAATGGGGCCGCCGCCGACCCGTCGTGCTCGGACTGCTCGTCTCCACGATCGCCGTGGCGACGAGTGCCGCCTTCGGTACGGCAGTCGCTTCCGCGGTCCTCATCGCCACGCTGCTTGCCTTCGGTCTCGGTTACGGCGTCGCATCGCCAGGCATCCTGACCGCCGGGATCGAAGCCGCCCCCGAACAGCGAGTCGGCCTCGCCGCCGGTCTGCTGTCGATGAGCCGTTACGTCGGCAGCATCATCGCCAGCATCCTGCTGACCATCATCGTGAGCGATGACGCGAGCGGTGTGGGCGCCATGCTCGCACTGTCGACGCTCGCGCTCGGTGTCTCATTACTGACCGCATCGCGCCTCCCTCACGCTCCGGTGGCACCGAGACACCCCGTCGCCGTCGGCTGAGCAGGCGACGAGAGCCTCGTCAGAGTCACTGCACCGGCTGCTTCCACCGGTTGAGGTAGGTCACGTCGGCAGCGGGGCGGCGCGGTGCCGGGGTGAACGAGTCGCCGGTGTAGTAGCCGACCGCGAGGAGGCAGACCTGCGTGACGGTGGGCGGGATGCCGAGCAACTCGGCCACCGCGGCCTCGTGCTCGAGATGGAACGTGGTCCACGCCGACCCGATACCCCGCGACCGCGCCGCGAGCTGGAAGCTCCACACGCCGGGCAACACCGAGCCGTAGTAGCCGGCGTACGCCCCGGTCGACGACCCGTCGGGCACGCGGTCGAGTCGCATCGCCAGCACCAGCGCCGGCACCTCGTGGAGGTGATCGACGAGGAACGTCGCCGAGTCGATCACCTTCGTGCTGCGATCGTCGGCGCGCACTTCGGCGTTCATCGCCAGATACGGCCGCCCGACCGCGGCGAAGTACTCGGCGATCTCGGCCTTCGTGTCTGCGTCGTCGATGATCATCCACCGGTTGCGTTCCAGGTTGCCGCCCATCGGCGCATGATTCGCCACGTCGATGCACTCGAGCAGTTCTTCGTACGGCACCGATCGGGTGAGATCGAGGCGCTTGCGGACCTGCTTGGTCGTCTTCAGGAGAAGGTCGGTCTGTTCGAGGTCGAAGCCGGTGGTCGGATGCTGTGCCATCGGCCCAGGATGGCATCGTCGGCCGATCGGACCGCTACGTTGCGCGCGTGGCCACGACGTCGACCGACTCCGCGAGCGCCGCCGCCGCCGAGGCAAAGGATCTCTCCCGCGGACTCGTCGGCGCGGGCATCGCCGTGTGCGCGTGGTCGACCGGAACGATCCTCGCCAAGTACATCGACATGGGCAGCCTGGCGATCGGGTTCTACCGGTTCCTGTTCTTCGGGCTGATGATCGTCGTCTGGATGTACTCGCAGGGGACGCCGTTCCGTCTTCGGGTGATGCGCGACGCGCTGTGGGGCGGCATTGCACTCGGCGCCGACATCGCCCTGTTCTTCTCGGCGGTGAAACTGACGAGCGTCGTCAACGCCACGATCATCGGCTCGATGCAACCGATCGTCGTCGGCGTGATCGCCGCGAAGTTCTTCGGCGAGACCATCGGGCTCCGCAATGTGCTGTGGTCGCTCGTCGCGCTCGGAGGCACTTTCGTGGTCGTCGCGTCGTCGGCCGGTGATGCGACGAACGACTGGCGCGGCGACCTGCTCGCGCTGGCGGCGATGCTGTCGTGGAGCGCCTACTTCATCACATCGAAGAACTCGAAGAAGACGATGACGCCGACGGAGTTCACCGCCGGCACCGCGCTCTGGACGATGCTGATCTGTGCGCCATTGGGCCTCGCGTTCGGCCAGGACATGTCGTGGCCGTCGCTGTCGAACTGGGGCCTGCTGATCGCGATGGCCGTCAGCTCCGGGCTGATCGGGCACGCCATGATGAACTGGTCGCTCGTGCGCATCCCGCTGTGGGTGGGCTCGACGTTCACTCTGCTCATCCCGGTGTTCTCGGCGATCATGGCGTGGGCGTTCCTCGGCGAGGCGGTGTCCCCCGTCCAGGCGGCGGCCATGGCCGTCGTGATCGGCGCGCTGGCCATCGTGGTGCGCAGCCAGGCGACACCCGCGCCCGCCGCCGCGCCGGTCGCCTCGGCGACGATCGACGAGCATCGCGACACGGCTCACTAGCCTCGACCCGTGTTCGAACTCTCCCCCGAAGCACTCGTCGGCTACCTGGCGTCCGCGCTCGTGGTCGTCTCGTTGACGATGACGTCGGTCGTCCGGCTGCGCATCATCTCGTTGCTCGGCGCGATCACGTTCGTGGTCTACGGGCTGCTGATCGACTCGGCCCCGATCGTCGTCACCAACGCGGCGATCTTGTTCATCAACGTGTGGTTCCTCCGCAAGGAGTTCGCCTCCGGGTCAGGCCACGGCTTCGACCTCGGGGCATCGCACATCCGTCCCGACTCGCCGTTCCTGCGCGACTTCGTCGAGTTCCACCTCATCGACATCCACCGGTACCAGCCCGATTTCGTCCTGACGTCCGGTGACGACGTCACGTCATGGCTGCTCACCCGCGACGGTCTGCCCGCCGGCCTGTTGATCGGCCGCGTGAAGGGAACGACGATGACGATCGACCTCGACTACGTGCTCCGCGCCTACCGCGATTCACGGCTGGGGCATTGGTTGTTCGGCCGTGGCGCCGACGTGTTCCGACGCGACGGCATCGAGACGGTCCGTAGCTACGGCTCGACCGACACGCACCGCAAGTACCTCGAGCGCATGGGCTTCCACCCGGTGGCCGGCACCGACGTCCTCGACCTCGATCTCTGACCCCCAAGCATTCACGTTTGTGGCGCGAGTGCGTCGGAACGGGTCAACCAAACCGCGCCGCAAACGACGAGAGCGCGGCCTCAGCACGTTTGTGGCGCGATTGCGTTGGAACGGGTCAACCAAACCGCGCCGCAAACGATGAGGGTGCTGGGGGAGGAATGGGTCAGGCGATGACGGGGACGCTGGCCATGGCCTCGGCGATGGCCGAGTCGGGCAGGTCGTAGTCGACCATCTCGCCCGACAGGTACTTCTCGTAGCTCGCCAGGTCGAGGTGGCCGTGGCCGCACAGCGCAGTGAGGATCACCTTCTCCTCGCCCGACTCCTTGCACGCCAGCGCCTCACGGATCGCAGCAGCGATCGCATGCGTCGGCTCCGGAGCGGGAACGATGCCCTCGGTGCGGGCGAACTGCAGCGCACCGGCGAAGCACTCGCGCTGTGGGATCGCGATCGCCTCGACGAGGCCCTCGTTGTACACGTGCGACACCAACGGGCTCATCCCGTGATAACGCAGACCACCGGCGTGGATCGGCTCGGGGATGAACGTGTGCCCCAGGGTGTGCATCTTCATGAGCGGCGTCATGCCGGCGGTGTCGCCGAAGTCGTAGCGGTACTCGCCCTTCGTCAGCGTCGGGCAGGCCGCCGGCTCGACACAGCGGATCGTCGGATTCATCTTCCCCGCCAACTTCTCGCGCAGGAAGGGGAACGCCAACCCACCGAAGTTCGAACCACCGCCCGTGCAGCCGACGAGCACGTCGGGCACCTCGTCGACCTTGGCCAGCTGCAGCAACGCCTCCTCGCCGATGATCGTCTGATGCATCAACACGTGGTTGAGCACCGACCCGAGCGCGTAGCGAACGTTCGGGTCGGCGACACACATCGCCACCGCTTCGGAGATCGCGATACCGAGCGAGCCCGGATGATCCGGATTCTCGGCGAGCAGCGACCGTCCGAACTCGGTCAGCGGTGACGGGCTCGAATGCACGGTCGCACCCCAGATCTCCATCATCGTCTTGCGATAGGGCTTCTGGCGATACGACGCCGCCACCTGCCAGACCTCGCACTCCATCCCGTACTGCGCCGTCGCGAACGCGAGCGCAGTCCCCCACTGACCGGCGCCGGTCTCGGTCGTCAGCTTCTTGATGCCTTCCTGATGGTTGTAGTACGCCTGCGGCACGGCGGTGTTCGGCTTGTGCGAACCCGCCGGGCTCACGCCTTCGTACTTGTAGTAGATGCGCGCCGGGGTGTCGAGCAACTCCTCGAGACGACGCGCCCGGAACAGCGGGCTCGGACGCCACAGGCGATACACGTCGAGCACCCCACCGGGGATGTCGACGTAGCGCTCGGTCGTGACCTCCTGCTCGATCAACGCCATCGGGAACAGCGGAGCGAAGTCGTCCGGTCCGGCCGGCTGATGCGTCCCCGGATGCAACGCCGGCGGAGGTGGCGTCGGGAGGTCGGCGACGAGGTTGTACCACTGGGTCGGCATCTCCGATTCGTCGAGATGGATCTGGTGGGCTGGTGAGGAAGCCATGATCGACCAACCGTAGTCAGGTACGTTTCAGCCAAGCCGAGACGAACGAGGATTGATGGGACTGTTCAGCAGGAAACCCAAGGACGACACCCCCAAGGACGCCAAGACCAAGGGTGACAAGACCAAGGGTGGCAAGGCCAAGGCCAAGGGCGACGCGGCCCCGGCCTTCGACCTGCAGGCCGAACTCGCGACGATCAAGGACCGCCTCGCCGCCAGCGAGTCGGCCCGCGCCGAACTCGAGGCCCGGTTGCAGCGCCTCGACGATGCCACCGCCGCCGTTGGCACGCAGATCGGTGCCCTCGACGAGTCACGCGCCCAGCTCGACCAGCGCCTCGGCGCGCTCGACCAGGGCGTGGCGATGGTCGGCGAAAAGATCACCGCGCTGACGGGTTCGACCGCGCGACTCGAGCGGCGACTCGCTGCGGTCAACGATCTCGACGCTCGCCTCGCGACGCTGACGGCTCGCATCGACACGCCGATCTCCACCACACCTCCGCCGCCCCCCGCCACGGTGCCAGTTACGCCTGTCCCTCCACCTCCGACCGCGACACCCCCGCCACCGCCACCGGTGACCGACGACCGGGCCGACGAGATGGCCGCCCAACTCGACGCGCTGGCCGCGGCGGTCGCCGCACACACCGAGGCGATGGCCGAGACACAGCTCCGGCTCGCCGAGATCGACGACCTGGCCGCGTTGATCGAGGCGGCCGGCGAGGAGACCGGCGAGGCCGATGACGAGATGGCCCCGCTGCGCGAACAGCTCGCCTCGGTCACCGAGCGCATCTCCTCGATCGACGGCCGCGTCACGAGCGTCTCGACCGAGCTCGCCAATCAGCTCACCGAGCTGAGCCGTGACATCGACGAACTCAATCGTCGTTCAGCGGCACAGGACGACGGCATCACCGACGGGACCCCGATGGACGTGGACACCGCTGAGATCGAGGCACGGCTGGCCGAGCGGCTCGACAGCGCGATCGACGACGTGCTCGACACCACCGAGAAGCTCGCCGCCGAACAGGCCCGTTACGAGATCCAGTTCCGAGCCGACCTCGCCGAACTGGCCGAACGCCTCCGCCGCCCCCACACCTCCTGAACCGTCACACGGTGCCGGGTCAAGTGTGACGGCACCACTGCCGCGTCACGTTTGACCCGGCACGGTGTGACGCTCAGGGTTGGTCGACGAGCAGCTTGACGGCGTCCTCGATCAGCTGGCGGGCGGCGTCGATCTTCTCCTGATACAGCCCGAGGTCGCCCTGCGCGAGGGCATCGTCAGCCTCGACGAAGAGCGCATCGGCATCGTTCAACAACGTCGCCGGATCGTCCGACGTCGAGCCAGGATCGGTCGGGACCGTGTCGGGGGTCGTCGTCGGGTCGGTGGGCTGCGAGATCTGCTCGCCCAGGTCACCGGCGAAGCCGGGGAACAGCCGGGCCAGCGCCTGCGTGATGGTCGGCTCCAACACCGCCCGGTCGTTGTAGGACACGATCACCGCGCGGTACTCGGTCACCGAGCCGACATCGGCGGAGTTCGCCGGCACCGACACGTAATACGGGCGTACATAGATCAAGCCGTCCGCGACGGGAATCATCTGCAGGTCGCCGAAACGTACCTGCGTGCCACCGTCGCCCACGTTGTCGAGCGAGATCCGCCGTGAGATCGCCTCGGTCGACTCGGCCTGGCCGGCAACACGCAGCGGGCCGTCGGGCAGGTTGCCGGACGGATCCTCGACGATGTAGGTCGTCAGCTTGCCGTAGCTGTCGGGGTCGCTCGAGGCCGTCATGTACGCCTGCAGCTCGGTGCGCGCATCGTTCGACGAGAACGGCACGAACGGCCGCAGCATCACGAACTGATCGGCCGGCGCGGTCCCCGGAGAGCTGGTGTCGAACATCGTGTAGTACGGCACGAACCGGCTGGTGTTCGCCTCGGTGGCGAACGTGTTCTCCGCGGCGGTGTTGGTGCCGTCGGCCGTGACCGGACCGGCCGCCGCGAGCGTCAGCTGCGACGGCTCGGTGCCTGGCGCCTGCGCCACTGACCACGCGTTGCCGTCGCGCTGGAAGAACAGCGCCGGGTCGATGCGGTACTTCGAGTACACGTCGGTCTGGATCCGGAACAGATCCTCGGGGTACCGCAGGTGCTGGCGCAGCTCGTCGGGCATTTCGCTGATGGGTGTGAAGAGGTCGGGGAACGCGCCACGCCACGCCTTCAGCACCGGATCCTTGTCGTCGATCACGTAGAACGTGACCTTGCCGGTGTAGGCGTCGACCACGGCCTTGACGCTGTTGCGGATGTAGTTGTCGCCGTCGGCGAGGCCCGACTTCGCTGCCCGTTGCACATCGCCGACGCGCTGGCCGTAGGGATAGCGGGTCGACGTCGTGTAGGCGTCGGTCACCCACACCGCCCGGCCGTCGACCGCAACCGGGTACGGGTCGGCGTCGTAGGACAGGAACGGCGCCAGCTTCTCGAGGCGATCGTTGACCCCGCGCACCCACAGCATCTGCGAGTTGTCGTTGACCGCTCCCGCCCCGAGGACGTTGTAGTCGAGGAACGCCAGCGCGAATGCCGCCCGTCGGGTGAACGAGTTCATCGCCACACCGTTGGTGCCCTCGTAGGTGTGGGGCTCGGAACACTCCCGCTCGGAGGAATCGGTGTTGGCGATCGCATAGCCGGTGAGCGTCGGGCTGAAGTACAGCTCGGGCCGTTCCAGGTCGACGTTGCGGTAGTCGGGTCGCTGGTTCTCCAGCACCCGTCCCGTCGGCGCCAGCACGAGGCCGCACCCGCGGGTGTTGATCAGGTGCAGGCCCTGCCAGCTCTTGTTGGTGACACCGCCGAGATCCAACTCCCGAGCCGCGATCAGCACCTGTTCGGGGTCCGTGCCGTCGAGCACGTAGCGGTCGACGTCGAGATCGTCGATCGTCAGACCGGCGACCTCGCCGCGGTCGACGACGAAGCGGGATTTCATCTGGTCCGGATTCAGGAGCCGGGCGTTCGCGAGCGGCGTGAGGTTGGCCTCGACGTCTCCTGCGGTCAGCGGCTGGAAGTCGACCGTGCGAACGTCGACATCGGTGATGCCCAGAGCATCACGGGTCGCAGTCACGTTGCGTTCGATGTAGGGCGCCTCCCGAACCTCCTGGTTCGGGTTGACGACGAGCGCCTGCACCACAGCCGGATAGATCAGGCCCCCGACGATCGCCACGACGAGCCAGAGCGCAGATGCAATCAGCGGCAGCCGGAACGATCCGCTGCGCACGACCGAGAGATACAACCCTGCCGTGAGCAGGGCGATCAGGATCAACAACATGATCGCCGGGAGCTGCGCCTTGACCACCGAGTAGGTGGCTCCCTGGACGATGCCGCGCTCGGTGTTCGTGATCGCATATCGGTCGAGCCAGTAGTCGCCCGCCTTGACCACGGCGAGCACTGCCAGCAGCACTGCGAGATGGGCCTTGGTCGACTGGCGCACCACCGGTACCGGTGACACGAACACCACCCCACCGTTGAGGATGTGAGCGGCTGCGGTCAGCAACAGCACGACGATCAGCGAGGCGAACAGCCAGTTGAGCACGAACGACAGGAACGGCAACTGGAAGATGTAGAAACCGACGTCGGCGCCGAACTGGGCGTCGGCGATGCCGAATTCGCGGGCGTGGCGGAACAACAGCCAGTCCTGCCAGAGCGCCACCGCCGGCAGCGCCAGCAGCAGCGCGAAGATGAAGGCGAGGCCGTAGCGCACGAGACGCAGACGATGCCCGAACACGTCGTGGAACCGTTCGACGTAGGGGTGGACGTTGGCCGGGAACGACACGGGCGCCACACGATCGGCGATCCACAGGTTCAGCGCCGAGATGACCGCGAACACCACGAAGAAGATGGCGAAGAGCGTGAGCTTGGCCTGCAACACACCCCAGAAAACGTCCTCGCGGCCGAGCGACTGGTGCCAGAGATAATCGACGTAGAAGCGGGCGATCGCGCGTCCGAACACGAGCACGAACAACAGCAGACCACCGAGGACGATGATGATGCCGCGACCGGTGATGCGACGGCGTGGCCGATCGACAGAGACCTCAGAATTGCGCGCCATTGGCGCCTGACACTAACGGTCGGCAGGGAGCAACAGGCATCGGCATCCGATGTGGGCCGGTGCGAACGTGTGCCCCGTCGGAAATGCCTCACCGGCGGTGATCGCACCGGCCAGCGTGTTGTCGTCGCAGTCGCTGCAGCCCTGCTGCGTGTCGTCGCGGACCCACACCACCGCGGTGCCCTCGCCCACTGCGGCGAGCATCCCGCGGCCGTGAGCGGCACGAATGACATCGTCGAGTTGTTCGTCGATGTGTTGGGTCTTCCACTCGCGGTACACGGCGCGGACTCGCTTGCCGATCCCGACGTTGTCGGCGTCACCGTCGAGGACACACCGCTCGAGACGTTCCCGCAACGGCACGACCAGCCATTCGCCGAGCACCGCATCGGCGGCCTCCGTCGCGGCTTTCCCGGACGTCTTGTTCAACTTGGTCGACCCGCCGGGCGACACCAGCGCGGCACCGGCGCCCGCAGCAGTGAGCAGATCGTCGGAGATCGCCGCCGTGTAGCGCTCGACATGGGCGTCGGGCGCCGGCAACAGATCGTCGAGGCTGCGCACCGGCTCCTTGCGACGGAGGGCTTCGAGCGCCTCGTTCTGCTCGTCGGCCAGCACGCGCTTGAGCTTGCGGGCGGCACCCACGATGATCGGCGTCAGGTCGGCGTCGCGCTGTTCGAACGCCGTGGGAACCGCGGTCTCGGCGGCCGCGGGCTCGGGCTCGGGCTCGGGCTCGGGCTCGGACCAGATGCTCTCGTCGTCGGCGTCGGCCTCCTCCACCGTCTCCTCGGCGATGTCCGCCACGATGTCGTCGGACTCGACCGTGACCGCCTCGGCGCGCAAGCGGGCAAACAGGTCGACGACCACGTCGTCACCCGAGTCGTCGTCAGCGTCGTCAGCGTCGTCGACGGACTCGTCGGCGACATCGACCGTCTCGTCATCGGCTTCGAGGTCCGACTCGGGCTCTGCGGCCTCGACCTCGAGGTCGACGTCCGACTCGGCATCGGTATCGGCCGTCGCGGTATCGGTGGCGGCAGCATCGTCGGTGGCAGCGTCGCGATCATCGGCGACGAGCGCCAGCCCGACGGCCCCTGCACCCTCGTCGTGCGACTCCACCTCGGCCGGTTCGGTCTCGTTCGCCGCCTCGACATGCGGCTCGGCGGGCCGCGGAGCGTTGGGAACCATCACCGGCACGGGACCCGTGGTCGGCGCCAGATTCACGTATTCGTCGGGTTCCCCAAGCGGCTGCAGTTCCGCGACCACATCGATGGCGACGAGGCGCGCCCGCTCGAACGACTGCATCAATCGATCGCGGCCGTGCAACAGCTGCTCGATCTGCTCGCGTGCCAACTCGCGACGACGGGCGAGTTCGCTGAGCACGCGTTCGCGATACGCGCGGGCCTCGTTGACCATCTCGCGGCCCTGCTGCTTGGCCATCGACAACTCGGCTTCGGCGTCGGCGGCGGCGTCGGTGCGTCGGCGCGACGCCTCGATCTCCGCTTCCTCGCGCATCCGGCCGGCTTCTTCCGCGGCCTCGGTCAACATCTGCGACGCCGCCTGCTCGGCCTTCTGGCGGATCTCGACTGCGCTCTCGCGCGCCGTCGTCAGGACGCGTGCGGTCTCCTCGCCGAGCAGGCGGGTCAGCGTCGCGTCGTCGAGTTGCGCCGAATTGAGGTCGGGGCTGGTCTGGGCGGTCCGCAGCTCGCGCTCGAGGAAGCGTTCACGTTCCTGCAGGCGGCCGAGTTCGGCCGCGATCATTCGGAGGAAGTCGCGGACTTCGCCCTGGTCGTACCCGCGACGGCTCGTGCCGAAGCCGGCATCGGCGACCGACGCCGGCGACGACGGATCGGGGCGTGAGAACGACATGGCCATTCCCCAACGCTACGCAGTACGCAGCTTCAGATGGTGGCAATCGACGCGCTCACCGCGCGCAAGCGGTCACGACACCGCCACCAACGGATCGCCGCCGAGCTCCTCGAGCGCGGCGAGCGCCTCGTCGAGCGTCGCCACCGGGATGATCTTCACCTCTCCGCGTCCGGCATCGTCCAGGCGTTGGCGACCCTCGGGAGTCTTCAGCTCCGACTGGGAAGCGGGGACCAGGAACACCCTGACACCGCGCTGATGCACTGCCGACACCTTCTGCGCCAGCCCACCGATCGCGCCGACGTCACCGTTGAGATCGATCGTGCCGGTGACCGCGACGTTCTGGTCGCCGGTCAGCGCCCCCGGCGAGAGTTCGTCGATCAACGCGAGCGTGAATGCCAGACCGGCCGACGGGCCGCCGATGTCACCGGTGTTGATGTCGACCTGGAACGGCAGATCGATCGCCCGGGTATCGAACGGCACGAATCCGACGATCGTGCGATTCGGATCGTCGGGCGACGCCGAGAGTTCGACGGTGACGGTCTTCTCGCCGTCGCCGGGACGGTCGATCAGGAGGTCGATCTTGTCGCCCGGCTGCTTGTCGGCCAGCACGGCGCTCAGGTCGTCGGTCGACTCGAGTTTCACCCCGTCGGCTTCGATGATCCGATCCGCAGGGTCGATCTGCTCGTCGGACGGGAACCATTCGGCGCATTCACCGCCGTCGTCCGACGGCACCTTGCACAGCACGTCCTGCACGATCACGTCGCCCTTGGTGATGTTGACGTCGTAACCGAGCTTCTTCAGCGCCACGAACTGCGCTTCCTGCTCGGCCGTGCGCATCATCTGCAGGTTGAACTCGCGCCGCTGACTCGGAGTCCGCGCGCCGTACTTGTCCTCCTGGGTCAGAAAACTCACCGCCGGATCGTCACGGCCGGCGAACCAGGAGAGCGCCGACTGACTCGGCGCCGTCACCGTGACGAAGACGAAGCTGTGATCCGGGTCGAATCGCTCGACGCCGTCGGGGAGGTCACCGAACACGATCCGGTCGTTCACGGGGTCCGCGGACGCAGGCGTGAGGGCGTACGGCGTCGGTTCGGTCTCGCCGGTGCGCTGGTTCTCCTTGTCGGACACCAGGCTCGACGGCACCAACGATGCGATGCCGATCACGGCGAGCGCCACCAGGCCCAGTGCAGCGAGCACCCAGGCCCACCACCGATTGCGGGGGCTGATCACTACGATGTCGGTTGTCGTGTCGGTCACGGATCTCACTACTTCGGCTGCGTGGATGGCCGGACTCGCCATGTTTGCGCTCGTCCTGGCCGGGTGGCGAAAGAATGCCAGAGCCACGACCCGAACACCACGCGGGGAGCCGCTCGTGCGGCGGCGATGGGAACCGGTCCCGATCGCCGAGACCACGACCTCGCTCTACAAGCGGCCAAGTCTGCTGCGTCGACTGTGGGCGGTCGCGGCCGGATCGGGCATCGCGATCGTGATCGGTGCGGTCACCGCGGTCGTGATCGCGTTCGCGACCGGACTGCTCGTGATGACGCTCACCGATCTGTTGAAGAAGTGACCGGGCCCGATCGACGCTCGGTCACGATCGCCGGACACACCGGCGACGTCAGTGCAGCCCGCGCCGGACTCACGGCCGACGACCCGACGGTCCGGGCGGCCGCGATCGGCGCGCTCGAACGGCTCGAGGCGCTCACCGACGACGAATTGCGGACGGCGCTCGGCGACGCCGTGGTGACCGTGCGTCGACGTGCCTGCGAGATCGCTGCTCGTCATCGCAACATCGATCTCGTCGCAGCTCTGGCCGACGCCGATCCACGGGTGGTCGAGGTCGCTGCGTGGGCGTGCGGTGAGCACGAGTCGAACCGCGAGGCCGTGGTGAACGCCCTGATCGCCCTCGCCGGGACCGCCGACGATGCGCTCGTTCGCGAAGCCGCGGTTGCCTCGCTCGGCGCGATCGGCGACGAGCGCGCCGTGCCGACGATCGTCGCTGCATGTGCCGACAAGCCGGCGGTGCGGCGCCGCGCCGTGCTCGCACTCGCCCCGTTCGACGGCGACGACGTCGAGGCGGCCATCGAGCACGCGCTCACCGATCGCGACTGGCAGGTCCGCCAGGCCGCCGAAGACCTCCGCCGCGCGCAGTCCTGAACGCGTCGGCCGAGCCAGGTCAGAACTTGTAGCGATAGACGTTGGTCTCGCGGGCCTCGAAGCCGATGCGTTGGTACAGCCGGTTGGCCGCCTCGCGCGATGGGCGGCTGGTGAGGCTGACGTCCTTGGCCCCCCGGGACTTCGCCTCGGCGAGCGCGGCGAGATTGAGCTCGGCGCCGACGCCGTGACCCCGCGCGTCGGCGTCGACGACCACGTCCTCGATCCACGCTTTGAGGCCGGTCGGGATGCGGTAGAACGCGAGCGTCAGGCTCCCCAGGATCCTGCCCTCGACGCGGGCCAGGAACAGCACGGTGTCGGGGCTCGACACCAGCGCGTCCAGCTCTGCGGCCGACGGCGGCGGTGACGACGACGACAACTGCGGAATCAACCGCTGGAACGCGTCGACGAGTTCGTCGTCGACATCGGTCGCTCGTTCGATGATGACGGAGGACGTGGAATCGTTCGGGGTCACGACCCGCTGACGCTAGTGCCCCACACCGGTAGCGTGGTCGCCGTGGGAACCGAGCACGTCCGTTGGCTGGCAGAGGCCAGCCTCAATCGTCCCGTGCTCGTCGCCGCGTTCACCGGGTGGAACGATGCCGGCGACGCCGCGTCGAGCGCCCTGCGCACGATGATCGAATCGTGGGGAGCCAAGGCACTCGCGGAGATCGACCCCGAACCGTTCACCGACTTCGCCACGGTGCGGCCCTCGGTGCGCCTCGACGGCGACCACCACCGCTCGATCGTGTGGCCGACCGTCGGCGTGTGGTCGGTGTCGCTCCCGGGCACCGATGTGATCCTGGTCCTCGGTCCCGAACCGGCACTGCGCTGGCGGCTGTTCTGTGAACAGATCGGCGGCATCGCCGATCGGTTCGGTGTGACGATGGCGATCTCGCTCGGTGCGCTGCTCGCCGACGTCCCGCACTCCCGACCGGTGCCGCTGATCGGCACGGCGACCGACGACCAACTCATCGAGCGATTCGAACTGCGCCGCTCGCAGTACGAAGGCCCCACGGGCATCGTCGGCGTGCTCCACGATCATCTCAATCGCACCGGCATGGCGACGGCATCGCTGTGGGCCGCCGTACCGGGCTACGCCTCGCAGATCCCCTCCCCGAAGGCCGCGCTGGCACTCGTCGAACGGGCCTGTTCGATGATCGGCACACCGGCACCGCTCGCCCAACTCGCAGTCGAGGCCTCCGAGTACGACGCTCGAGTGGCCGCGATGATCGGCGACGACGACGACATGATCGAATACCTGTCGCGACTCGAGCAACTCAGCGACGATGGCTCCGATGACGACGACGACATGACGAACGACACGCCGCTCGATCCCGACGCGCTGGTCGAGGAAGTCGAGCAGTTCCTGCGCGACCGCGACCCCGAATGAGGCGAGGGGTCAGACCCCGTCTCTCATTCCGAACGCCAGATCGGTGACCGCACCGCATCGAACGTGGCGGCCGACTCCACGCCGTCGATCGCCGCAAACGCCATCGGTCCCCACCACTGCGCGCCGGCGGTCGCTTCGGGGAGTGCGTCAGCGGCGAACCAGCCGACGTCGGCGGTCTCGAGCGGATGCGGCATCAGTTCACCACCGGTTGCCACGCAGTGGAACAGCAGCATGTACATCCCGAAACGGCTGAACCCCATGCGCTGGCCGTCGACCACCCCGAGCAGTCGCAGCGGCTCGCACTCGATGCCGGTCTCCTCGCTCACTTCCTTCACCGCCACCTCGGCGGGCGAGTAGCCGACATCGGCCCAGCCCGTCGGGTACAACCAGATGCCCGAGTCCTTGCGCTGGACCAAGAGGATCTCGCCGGCGTCGTTGCCGACGATCGCACCGACGGCAACCTTGGGGGTGACGTAGCCGGGGATCCCCTCACCGATCGACTCGAGCCACTCCTGCACGAAGTGGTCGGCCTCGCGCCGCGCCTCGATGTCGTCGGTCTCGGCGTCGGCCTCACGCGCCGCAGCCTTGATGTCGGCAGCCACGTGGAGCACCTCCTCGAAGCGCTCGCGTTCGTACAGGTTCTCCGTGAACCCCATCCCCGTGCGAGCGATCGCCGCCAGCGTCTCGCTCCATCGCGCCAAGTCGCGTCCAGTCACCGTCACGGCGCTCACGCTACGGCATCACGACACGGCATGAAGCAGCGCCCGCTTGATCTCCTTGCGATAGGCACTGTCGGTCACCAGCGCATCATTCGCACGCACGTAGAACGTGTCGACGACCTCCATGCCGATGGTCTGGACCGTGGCATGGCGGATGTCGAGGCCGAGCTCGCCGATCGCCTTGGAGATCCGGTGCAGGATGCCGATGCGAGTCACCGCACGCACCACGATCACCGTGGCGTTGCTCGACGCCTCGTCGTCGAAGACGACCGATGGGGGCCCCGGCGCGGCGGCCTGCGTCCGCCGTCGCCGCCGATAGGTCTGTTCGCGTTCGGCCAGACGCGCTTCGATTGCCAGCCGATGTGCGAGCGCTCGACCGAGGTCGGCCTTGACCGCTCGCCAGTTGAGCCCGTTCTCCGGCACGACGATCCGGAACTGCGACGCGGCGATGCCACCCTCGTCGGAATGCGCTTGAGCGCTGGTGACGTCGAGGCCGTGCAGCGAGAGCACCCCGGCGATGCGGCTGAAGTTCCCGGCGGCATCGGGACTGACAACGGTGATCACGTCGTCACGGCGAACGATGTCGAGTTCGCCGACGGCCATCGCGGCGAGCGTGTCGGCGTCGGGGAACAACCGCCAGGTCACCTCGGCCACATCGCCACCGCCGAGCACGTGGCGAACCCGGGCGGCGAGTTCGCCGACGAGGCCCTCCTTCCAATCTCCCCAGGCCGACGGGCCGGTGGCGAGCGAGTCGGCCTCGGTCAGCGCATGCAGCAGGTCGAGGACCTCGACCGTCTTGACCGCTTCGGCGACCTGGCGGATCGTGGCGGGGTCGGTGAGATCGCGTCGCATCGCCACGTCCGGAAGCAGCAGGTGCTGTTCGATCAACGTCACGAGCACGTCGACGTCGGGCTGTGACAGACCCAACTTCGGCCCGATCGAGCGCATCAACTCCATGCCGACGATCGTGTGGTCGCCTGGATACCCCTTGCCAAGATCGTGGAAGAGTGCCCCCAACACCAGCAGGTCGGGACGACTGACCCGGTCGACGAGTTCGGATGCGTTGGCCGCAGCCTCCCACAGGTGTCGGTCGACCGTGAAGCGGTGGTAGGCGTTGCGCTGCGGCTTCGAGCGCACCGGTTCCCATTCGGGCAGGAGCCTGGCGACGAGATTGCGCTGATCGAGTGACTCGAGCACCGGCACGGCTCGCTGGCCTTCGAGCAGGAGCGCGATCAGATCGTCGGTGGCGCCAACCGGCCACGGCCCGGACCATCCGGCCGCACCATCGTGCAGGCGATCGAGTGTGGAACGTCCGATTCGAGCGCCGTGGCGGGCCGCAGCGATCGCGGTCTGCAAGACGAGCGTGCTGTCGGCGGCGGGGTCGGCCGTCGCGGAGAGTTCGACCTCGCCGCGGCGCAACACGACCCCTGGGGCGACGGCGCGCTCGGGGCCCTCGGGGGCGGCGCCCACGCGGCCCCAGTTCTCGTCGCACAACCACGCCACCGTCCGGCCGGCGGCCGCCACGTCGGTCATCATGTGGTCCGCGTCGTTCCATCCCCCCGCAGCGGCAGCGGCGTCCTGATCTTCCAGACGCAGGATGTCGCCGGCGCGATCCGTCGAGCGATGGAGCGAAACCCGCGCCCGCAGGAGCACGTCGTAGCAGTGGTCGAGATCGATCAGATCCTCGGCGCGCAGATCGAGGCCGGCCTCCTGGGCCCACCAGAGCGACTGCACGTCGCGCAGGCCGCCGTGACCGTCCTTGAGGTCGGGTTCGAGCCGATAGGCGACGTCGCCCGCCGACTCCTGACGAACCCGGACGCGATCGCGCAGTTCGCCGAGGAACTTCGACGCGTTGTCACGCCACAGCGCACGGCCCGTGTCGACGACCTCCTCGGCGAGACGGTCGTCGCCCGCGAGCGGCCGCGCCGTGATCAGCGCCGTTGCCGAGTCGAGGTCGGTTCGCGCCAGGTCGAGTTGCTCGTCGATTCGCCGCACCGCATGTCCGAGCTTGATCCCGGCGTCCCAGAGCGGATACCAGAGCGCGCTGGCCGTCGGTTCGATGTCCTTGCCGACCTTCCTGGCCTTGACGTCGTGAACCAGCAGCAGATCGAGGTCGCTGCCGGGGGCGAGCTCGCCGCGGCCGTAGCCCCCGATCGCCACGAGTGCGACTCTCCCCGACTTCGGGGGATGCTCGCGGACCGCCGTCTCGAACAGCTCGACCACCCAGTCGTCGGTCAGTTCGGCCAGGGTTCGGCAGTACTCACGGCCGTACCGATCGACCCGGGCGTCGGCCTCGGCGAGACGCTCCGTGCGGCGACTCGCAGCCGAGTTGAGCTCATTCACGTGACGATGTCGACGGCGAGACCGATCACCGCGATGCGGTACGGGCGCGTCGTCGTGAACACGGCAACGGCGAGAACGTCTTCGGTGGCATCGATGTCGAGAGCATACGTGGTGACTGAGGTGTCGTCCGGTGTCGCGATCACGACGTCACCGTTCACCGCGACGGACACGTCGGCGCGTGCTCCGGGCTCTGCAAACGGTGCGTTCACGGTGACGTCCGTGGGGCGCCCCGGTGATCGTGGCGGACCGGGAGGAGCGGCCGACTCGATCGGAACGTCGACGACCACAGGCGAGGTCGCAGGGGCCGGGCGAAGTGGGTCGACGACGACGACGAGACGGCGGACCGCGGTGGCCTGCCGGGTGATCACGAGCAACGTCCAGGCGCCCTCGACCTGCGCCGTGTTGCCCGACGGACGAACCACCGTGTATCGACCCGACCCAGCTTCACGGACCAGGTCGGTGACGTCGGCGGTCGAACGAAAACCCACCTGCTGCTCGCTGCCCGGCCCCACTCGGCCCGCTGCGATCACCGGCTGCGAGCTCGACTCGCCCGGCACGATGATCCCGATCTCGTCGACCCACGCCGAGGTGGGCTCGGCACCCTGCCACACCAGCCGGGCCTCGTCGATCTCCACGTCGGCCGGCAGGTCGAGCAGCGCCGACGACGAGGACGACAGCACGTTTCCGGCCACCACCAGCTCGCCGCGAGCAACGAGACCGAGGACGAGTCCGGGCACCGTGGCGACCGGGAGTTGCAGGACGCGCGAGCGGATGCTCGACGCGACGACGACCCGATCGGGGACGGTGACATCGAACGCGAAGCGCAACGCCATCTCGGCCGTCGCGCCGGCATCGAGGCTCACCTTGCACAACGCACCGGCTCCGTCGCGCGTGCACGTCGCGCCTCCCTCGGCGACCTCGTCGAACGACACTCCCTCCGACGATTTGATGACGAAGTCCACCGTCAGGGGCGTGGCCGACTCATTGGTCAGCCCGGCGTCGACGGTTCCGGTTCCACCTCGATACACCGGCGCCGGCGACGACAACGACAACGAGAGATCCGCCGATGGACCACCCGGCACATACGTGATGCCCTGCGGCACGCCAGGGAACAGGATCTCGATGCGGCTCGGCAGCGGCTCGAGTGACCCCGGTGTCGTCGTCGATGGCCCGCCGGCAGGCACGGTGGTGCTGGTCGTCGGGTCGAGCAGGTCGGCGATCCGACCGTCGACGTCGCCGAACGGGTTCCTGATCAACAGTGCAGCTCCGAGCAACGCAAAGATGACGATCAACGCGGCACCGACGCGCGCTCGACGATTCGCCCGCTCAGAGCGTTGCGCCACGAGTGCGGCGGCGCCGAACGCGGCAACGATGCCCATGATCCGCCGGTAGTCCCCGACGCTCGAGCCGGTCAACCCGGGGACCAACGCGAGCGGGAGGACCGCGTCGAGGTCGGACATCACGTCGAGTCGTCCGCGACACGCCGAGCATCCGATCTCACCATCGATCGGTCCGTCGGCCGACGCCTCGCTGCCGAGATGCGCGTCGACGCGGCGCCGTTCGGGGTCGGCAAGTGTCCCGCGCTGATGGGCCGCGAGCAGCGGCACGATCGGCCGACACGCCGACTCGACCGATCCAGGGGTCTCGAGCTCGACGGCCGCGTAGGCCTCGAACAGCCCGCGCTCCGCGGCCCCCTCCAGCGCGACGACATCGGCGGGACTGCGCCCGAGCGCCGCCGTCATCGACGCCGCCGGCTCGCCGTCCACCACGCGGTGCCACAAGACGGTCTGCCACGGCTCCGACAGCCGGCCGAACGCCACAGCGATCGCCGCCAGCGACGCCGGAGTTGCACCGGCCGGCATGGACGCGCCGTCGGCATCGTCGATGACGGCGTCGTCGCCCGGAGCATGCTCCGGCGCAAGTGCCACCGGTGAATACGTACCGCCCGACAACAGCGCGATCGAGCGCGGCCTGATCGCTCGCACCGCGAACCCCAGCGAGGCCTCGTCCGATGCCGGGTCGGTCTCGATCAGGTCGCGTCGGAGCGACGCAAGGGCAGCCTCGACCGCTGAATTCGGGTCGCGCGGGTGGATCTCGCGAGCCAGCGCATCGAGCGCCGGGCGGTGCCGCTCCACGAGTTCGCCCCAGGCCTCATCGGAACCCTCCCGCGTCGCGGCAACGAGCTGACGATCGCTGGGAAATGGCACTGGTTCGGTCATCGCATCGGTGAATTCATGGGACCCGTTCGGGTCACCCGGCGCAACGATCCCACCCACCAACCGCTGTCGACCCGGGAATCGAACAATACAGACGCAATCTTGAGCGCCTCGACGGGCAACACCACGCAAGGCGCCCGAGCAGGCACCCCGAGTGGCGGCTTCGTGGCCCTGCCCGCTGTCGATGGGCCACCTCTTCTACGCTGCAGCATCATGTCACGCGCCCCCCGGATGCTCGCCATCGCCCTCGCGTGCGCACTCGCTGCCTGCACGAGTGGCGGTGAGGCGGTGACGAGCACATCGATCGTCGCGACGACCACCACGATGGCTCCCGCTGCCGTCGGCGACGGCCAACTCGTCATCGGCATCCTCCTGCCGACCGGCGACTCGGTCCTCGGCATGCCGATGGTCGCCGCGGCGCAGATGGCGGTCGATCAGATCAACACGGGTGGTGGCGCCCTCGGCCGACGGGTGCGCTCGGTGGTCGCCGACGAAGGAACGACGACCGGCTCGGCGACCGCCGCGATCCAGTCGTTGATCGATCGCAACGTCGACGTGATCGTCGGACCGGGGTCGTCGACGATCGCGCTCAGCACACTTGCCGCGATCGTGTCATCGGGGACGCTGAGCTGTTCGCCGACTGCGAGCGCACTCGCGCTCGACGGCTTCCCCGATGGTGGTCTCTTCTTCCGTACCGTGCCGAGCGATTCCCTGCAGGCGCGAGCCATCGCGGAGGTCGCCGACCAGACCGGCGCGCTGCAGGCGGTGATCGTCCATGTCGACGACGCGTACGGCCGCGACTTCGCCGACAGCGTGGAGGCGTCGGTGGCAGGTGGGGCGATCTCGGTTGCGGACACGATCACATTCTCGGGACGCGACGACGACCTGACCGACGAGGCGCGGCAGGTCCTCGCCTCAGGCGCATCGGTGGCCATCGTGCTCGCTGGTGGCGACGACGGAACGCGATTCCTCGAGTCGCTCGGCGACCTCGACACCAGCGCGCTGACGGCGGTGGTGGTCAACGACGCGTTCCGCGACCCCGCGACGCCACAACGCATCGCCAACCTCGACCCGGATCTCCGGGGCAAGATCGTCGGCCTGGCTCCCCAAGCCGAGTCGCCGAATCCGGCCGCGCCGTTCGAACCCGCCGGCGCGTTCGCCACCAACGCCTACGACTGCGTGAATCTCGTCGCGATCGCGGCGGTTCGAGCCGACTCTGATGCAGCCGCCGACATCGCCGCCGAGATTCCCCTGGTGAGTTCGAATGGATCGGTGTGCCATGCGTTCGTGGACTGCGTCGCAGCGATCGACGCGGGCCTCCAGGTCGACTACAACGGTCCGTCCGGGCTCACCGAGATTGCCCGCAACGGCGACCCATCGCGTGCGGTGTTCGACCGCTTCGTGTTCGACGCCGACGGCGAGGACGTCTTCGATCGAACGATCACGATCGGCGGCTGACGCCGACCGCTACAGCACGTTCTCGATGAAGTCGAGATACCCGACGTAGAACGCACCGAACTCGCCGTAGAGCGCCGACCCGGTGTCGAATCGCATCGTGTACACGACGTCTTTGATCACATCGGGGCTCGCGGCGAACAGTGTGACGCCCCACTCGAAGTCGTCGAGGCCGGTCGACCCGGTGACCAGCTGCGCCACCCGCCCGGCGAACGTGCGCCCGCTCTTGCCGTGTTCCATCATCATCTCGCTGCGTTCGGCGTACGGCGTGGCGAACCAGTTCGCGTGCGCCTCGCGCTTCTTGCTCATCGGGTAGAAGCAGAAGGCGTTCAGCCCTTCCGGCGGGATCTCAGGATGCAAGCGGGCCTGCAGCATGTGTTCCGGCATCCCCTTGGCGTACTCGCTGACCTCCGTGATCGACACGTAGCTGTCGACGACCTCGAGGCCCGCATGCTGCAAGGCCGACTGCAGCGCACGAAGTGTGCGCCAATCGGGCGCGAGCGCCATGAACGCCACGTCGGCCTTGTGGCCGAGCATCGCAGCGGTGATCACCTGACAGTCGTCGGCCTCGGCGGCCTTGACCGCGGCCACGACCGCTTCACGGTCGAGCGACGGTGTCGGCTTGCAGAACAGGTGGACGACGGCGAGACCAGCTTCCATGCGCATGGCCTCAGGCTATGCGCATGGAAGCAGGACAGGTCAGAAGTCCATGTCGCCGCCGGGCATACCGCCCGCCGACTTCTCCGGCTTGTCGACGATGACCACTTCGGTCGTGAGGAACAGCGCAGCGATCGATGCCGCGTTCTGCAGCGCCGAGCGAGTGACCTTCGCCGCGTCGATGACGCCGATCTTCACGAGGTCCTCGTACACATCGGTCGCGGCGTTGTAGCCCTCGTTGCCCGACATCTCGAGCACCTTGGCGATCACGACGCCACCGTTGACACCGGCGTTCTCGGCGATCTGCTTGATCGGCCCGACGAGCGACGCAGCCACCAGGCGGGCGCCTGTGGCTTCGTCGCCTTCGAGGCTGTCGGCCAGCGTGTCGACCGCAGCGACCGCACGCAGCAGCGTGACACCACCGCCGGCGACGACACCCTCTTCGATGGCGGCCTTGGTGGTCGACACCGCGTCCTCGATGCGGTGCTTCTTCTCCTTGAGTTCGACCTCGGTGGCCGCGCCGACCTTGAGTACGGCGACGCCACCGGTCAGCTTGGCGAGGCGCTCCTGGAGCTTCTCGCGGTCGTAGTCGGAGTCGGTGTTCTCGATCTCGGCCTTGATCTGGTTGATCCGGCCCTTGATGTCGTCCTCGTTGCCCGCACCTTCGACGATGGTGGTCTCGTCCTTGGTGATGATGACGCGCTTGGCCTCGCCGAGCAGGTCGAGCGTGACGGTCTCGAGCTTGAGCCCGACCTCTTCGCTGATGACCTGGGCGCCGGTGATGGTCGCCATGTCCTGCAGCATCGCCTTGCGGCGCTCACCGAAGCCGGGGGCCTTGACGGCGGCCGACTTGAACGTGCCGCGAATCTTGTTGACGACGATGGTGGCGAGGGCTTCGCCGTCGACGTCCTCGGCGATGATCACGAGCGGGCGGCCCGTCTGCATGATCTTCTCGAGGATCGGGACGAGGTCGCGGATCGTCGAGATCTTCGACGACACGAAGAGCAGGTACGGGTCGTCGAAGGACGCCTCCATGCGCTCGGTGTCGGTGACCATGTACGGCGACAGGTAGCCCTTGTCGAAGCGCATGCCCTCGACGAGGTCCATCTCCATGCCGAAGGTCTGGCCTTCTTCGACGGTGATGACGCCGTCCTTGCCGACCTTGTCGATCGCCTCGGCGATCATCTCACCGATCTCGGGATCGGCCGAGGAGATGCCGGCGACCTGGGCGATCTGCGACGTGGAGTCGACCTCGATCGACATGTCCTTGATCGACTCGATCGCCGCGGCGACACCGGCTTCGATGCCGCGCTTGAGACCCATCGGGTTGGCGCCGGCGGCGAGGTTGCGCAGGCCGCCGCGGACCATGGTCCACGCGAGCACCGTGGCGGTCGTCGTGCCGTCACCGGCGACATCGTCGGTCTTCTTGGCGACCTCCTTGACCAGTTCGGCACCGATGCGCTCGTAGGGGTCCTTGAGTTCGATTTCCTTGGCGATCGAGACGCCGTCGTTCGTGATGGTGGGAGCGCCCCACTTCTTGTCGAGCACGACGTTGCGACCCTTGGGGCCGAGCGTGACGCGCACGGCGTCGGCCAGCTGGTTCATCCCGGCCTCCAAGGCTCGGCGAGCCTCGGAGTCGAATGCGATCATCTTCGCCATCTTGTGTGTCCTCCGTTGGACGTGTTCGTGAGTGTCACCGGCAGCCCGATGTCCGGGTCGATGCCGGTTAGCACTCTACGACGGCGACTGCTAATCCCGCAACCGCGCCCCATCCCCAGATCCCATTCCCGCTCCCATTCCGTTTGCGGCGCACTTCGGTTGGGACGGGCCAACCAGATCGCGCCGCAAACGCTTCGGCAGGGGGCTGGTCGCGCTCAGGCGTCGGCGGGGCTGCCGTGGCGGCCGGCACCGTCGGCGAAGCGCTGGGCGCCGGCGAGCGTTTCGCCCGAGAAGATCGTGGTGCGTCCCAACTGCGTCTCGCGCTCCAGCGCCGCGCCCAGCCCGAGCGACCACTGGTCGTAGCTCGACCGGCGGTCCGAGCGCAGGCAGATCTGCGGAAGCGCGGCGATCTCGGTGGCGAGGTCGATCGCTGCGGCAAGGGCCTCGCCCGAGCCCACCACCCGGTTGGCCAGACCGAAACGTTCGGCCTCGACACCGTCGACGCTGCGGCCGGTGAGCATCAGGTCGAGGGCACGCGAGTGACCGATCAACCGCGTGAGGCGGATCGTGCCGCCGTCGACGAGCGGTACACCCCAACGGCGGCAGTACACGCCGAACACGGCATCGGTCGCGGCGACGCGCAGATCGGCCCAACAGGCGAGTTCGAGCCCGCCGGCCACGGCATGGCCCTCGACCGCGGCGATGACCGGCTTGTCGAGCAGCAGCCGGGTCGGACCCATCGGACCGAGCGAGCCCACGATCTCGTCGGACGGGTCGTCGTTGACCGAGTTGCCACGCCCGCCTGAAATCGCCTTGAGGTCAGCGCCGGCGCAGAAGGTGCCGTCGCTACCGGTGAGCACCGCGACCGCAACGGTGTCGTCACCGTCGAAGTCGACGAAGACGTCGTACAGCAGTTGCGCCGTCGGTCCGTCGACCGCATTGCGCACCTCGGGCCGATCGATCGTCACCACGCGCACCGCGCCGACATCCTCCACAACAACTGCCATCCCCGAAGCCTGCCAGACCGACCCCCGCCGTCACGTTGTGGCGTTTGTGGCGCGGTTCTGTTGGGACGGCTCAACCAGTGCGCGCCGCAAACGGAAAGGGGTCAGCCACCGCATCGCTTGTGGCGCGGTTCTGTTGGGACGGCCCAACCAGAGTGCGCCGCAAACGGAAAGGGGTCAGCCGCCGGCGACGGCGGGGATGATCGACACGGTGATGCCGTCGTCGACCTTGGTGTCGAGGCCATCGAGGTAGCGAACGTCGTCATCGTCGACGAACACGTTCACGAACTTGCGCAGTGCGCCGTCCTCGTCGACCAGCCGATCACCGAGGCCCGGGTGTGCCGCTTCCAACGCGGCAACGACATCGGCGAGTGTGCCCGGCTCGACGGACACCTGCTTGTCGCCGCCGGTCAACGGGCGCATGGTGGTGGGGATGCGAACGGTCACTGCCATGGCGGCGATGCTACCGGCGTAAATCCCGAGCGACATGGTCGACAATCGGCCTGCACCGTGGCCGATCGACCAGTAGCGTCGCCGACGTGTCCACCCGCCGATCGATCCGACGCGTCGTCGCCGCACCGGACAAGTTCAAGGGCACGGCCACGGCGCGGGACGTCGCCGCCGCCATCGGTCACGCCTGCTGGGAGCACGGCGTCGACTGCACCGAGGTGCCGATGGCCGACGGAGGCGACGGACTGCTCGACGCCCTCGGCGGAGCGAACCGCACCACGATCGTGACCGGCCCCCTCGGCGACCCCGTCGAAGCCGGGTGGCGTCTGTCCAAGGGAACCGCCGTCATCGAAATGGCGCGCGCCAGCGGCCTCACCCTCGTCGGCGGCATCGAGGGCAACGCCCCGCTGGACGCGACGACCACGGGCACCGGCGAGCTGATCGATCACGCGCTCGATGCCGGCGCGAAGCGGATCATCGTCGGCCTCGGCGGTTCGGCCACCACCGACGGAGGCTTCGGAGCGATCCGGGCGATCAACGCCATCGCCCGGCTGAAGCGCGTCGAGTTGCTCGTGGCGTGCGACGTCACGACACCGTTCAGCGACGCGGCCGCGGTGTTCGGTCCCCAGAAAGGGGCAACACCCGCGCAGGTCGAGATGCTGACCAGGCGACTCGAGCGACTCGTGCAGATGTTCCGCGACGACTTCGACGTCGACGTCAGCGAAATCTCCGGCGGGGGTGCGGCCGGTGGACTCGGCGGCGCGTTGGCAGCGTTGGGGGGAACCCTGATGCCGGGGTTCGAACTGGTCGCCGACGAACTCGACCTCTACGACCATCTCGACGGCGCCGACCTCGTCATCACCGGGGAAGGTCAGCTCGACGACACGTCGTTCGCTGGCAAGGTCGTGGGTGGCATCACACAGATCGCGACCGAGATGGGAATCCCCGTCCTGGTCGTGGTCGGATCGGTCGCCGCGCGGATGCTCCCGCACGACCTCGAGGTGCTCTCACTCGTCGACCTCGTCGGCGACGAGGTGGCGCGTCGTGAACCGAAGCGCGCCGTCGAGCAGGTCGTCGGCGACTGGCTCTCGGCGAACTCCTGAACGATCAGCCGCCGGTGGTCACCGGCGTCGTCTCCGTCGCTCCACCCGCAACCGGAGGCGCGGTGATCGTCGGCGTCGCAGGCGGCGAGAGTTGGGCGAGCGTCTTGTCGGCCTGTGCGGTGCCGAGCATCACGACCACCCCGGAATCGCCGAGGGCGCCACCCTCGATCGGCGGCGGCGAGGGCACGGTTTCGACGGACAGCCCGCCCATCACCTGGGCAACAGACGTCGCGACGTCCTGTGCGGCAGCGTTGGTCGGGTCGTAGTAGACGATCGACTGCTCCAGCGCCGGCGAAGTGGCATTGGTCGCCTCGGCCATCGTGAAGCCGGCAGCCGCGAGTTCGGTCGACATCCGGCCGGCCGAGCCAGGCACGCCGCTGGCATTGGCGACGACGACGGTCGCGCCCTGTGTGACGAGTGGCGGAACCGTGGTGCTCGTGTCGACCGGGACCGTGTCGACGACGGTGTTCGCCACGCTGGTCTCGGGGGCCGACCCGCCGTCGGAGCTTCCGCTGTCGTTCGTGATGTTGTTGAGGATCAGGAATCCGACGACCACGGCCACGACCGCGAGCACGATGCTCAGCGTCGAACCCATCGGTGAGCCACCGATGCCTTGGCGCGGCGGGCGCCGGGTGGGTGCCGGCGACCCCTGCGTCGGTGCGTTGGGATCTTCGTTGGTCATGCGTGCGCTCCCTCTCCTGACCCGGTGGACACCATGCCGTCGAGCCGAGCCTTGCGGGCACGAAGACGCAGCCGCTTGAGTCGACGCACCACGAGCGGGTCGTGATCCATCGCGGCCGGGTCGTCGAGCACCTTGGTCAGTTCCGCATGGTATTCCTCCGGCGAACACTGGAAACGCGCACGGATGACCTGGTCACGCGGTTCGTCGTGGTTCCACCACGCCCGTTCGAAATCGAGCATGGCGGCAGAGCGTTCGTCGAGCATCACCGCACAGGTTGGCCGCGATGTGGGTCGAATTACAAGCACCCCGACGATCCGGGGTGTCGCGAGCGTCGCGAATCGCCCCTCAGATCGGTGCGCCGAGGGGCATCACCAGGCCGAGACGCTTCTCCGGTGCGTCCACGTAGCCGGGCAGTACCGCAGCCATGTTGCCGGTTCCGAGGCGGTACTGGAGGATGTCGGCGAGCACCGATCGGTAGTCGACCGTGACGCGCAGGGCGTTGCCGTCGATGTTCTGCGACTCCAGGCCCGGCCAGTCGCCGTAGAGTCCGCCGCGGACCCCGCCGCCCATCACCACCATCGTGCTGGCGCGCCCGTGGTCGACGCCGAGGCCGCCGTTCTCGCGGAAGGTCCGGCCGAACTCGGTCATCAGCACGACGGTCACCCGGTCGAGGTCGGAGCCGAGATCGAGCGCGAATGCAGCCAGCACTTCGGCGAGCGCCTGCAGGTTCTGAGCCTGGCGGCCGGTCGTGTCGTCTCCGAAGTTGTCGTGGAGGTCCCAGCCGAAGTTGGCCTCGGTGGAGACCGCCTCGAGCCCGACGTCGGCGCGGATGAGTTCGGCGACCTCGGCGAGCACCCGCCCGATCGTGCGTCCTCGTCCGGAGGTCGGGTACACCGCCCCGTTGGACGGAGGCGACTGGGGGGCACTGTTGATGATGTCGAGCGCGGCGAGCGCTTCCTGGGCTCGCTCGTTGACGAGCTTGCCCGCCGAGACCGCGTGGAGTTCCTGCATGGCGGCGCGCACCGCTACGCCACTGTTCGCGCTGTTCCGGAACCCGTCGACCCGGAAGGTGTCCGTGCTGTTCATCGTGACGGCGACCGACGATCCCGACAAGCTCCGCTGCGCGTTCGGCATCGACGCGGCGCGCAGACCGGTCGGGCCCGGCGAGACCGTGTTGTCGAGGTGGCGGGCGAGCCATCCCGACCCGACGACACCTCCGTCGAGGCCCTCGTCCATCTTGCGCTGGACCGCGAAGTGGCTGCGATCGCCGTTCGGGAATCCCGCGGCGGGGACCAACGCCAACTGGTTGGCGTTCCACACGTTCATCAACGGCGCCATCATCGGATGCAGTCCGAAGTCGGCGTTCAACGCCAACAGTCGGTCGGGCGCGACGTTCAACGTGGGCCGAGCGGCTGCGAGGAGGCCGGCGCCCGCACCGTCGTGGAGTGGGGCGACGACCGAGAGGCCGTCCATGCCGCCGCGCAGGAAGATGTTGACGATGACGTCACCGACGCGGTTGGCGTTGTTCGACGCGAATGCGAGCTCTCCCCAACCGGGCGTTGCGACGGCGACGGTGGTGACCGCGCCGGCACCCTTCAGGACGGCACGACGGGAGATCCGTCGACGCTCGACCGGAGCGCAGGTTGCACAGGAGTGTGTGGCGGAGGACGACATGGATGCTCCTGATCTCAGCGGTACTGGTTCGAAGGATGCGACAGCAGCAGGCCGATGGCGTCGCCGAGCGTGCGGTCCAGGCGGGCGTCGGCGACCGGTGCGTCCGTCGCCACGCCGAGGAACGTCGCGATGGCGGACACGTCGGTCTCGGTGATCTTGAGCCCGAGGCGGGCCGCGAGTGCGTAGACGACCTGATCGATCGTGGCCGGCATCGGGTTCGGCAACAGCGCCGCCGCATCGACGACGATCCCGTTGAGCGTCGAGTTGCCGATCCGGCCGGCGAGTTCCCAGCGACGCAATGTGGTGCTCGTCGTGATCCAGAAGTTCTGGTTGTCGGGGAATCCGTCGGGGGTCGGCCACGCCCACATCTCCTGGCCGAGCCGGGTGAGGTGATCGCTGATCGACCGGGTCGCGGGCAGATCGGTCGTGGGACTGAAGTCCTGGGCGACGGTCGCACCCGTGGTGCGCAACATCGACACGAGTAGTTCGAAGGGCGTACGCACCTTCGGGTACTGGTTGGTGATGAACAGCCGGCTCGTGAGGATGTGGCGCAGCACGGGAACGATGGCGGTGTCGTTGGCGAGGTACACCTGAGCGGCGGAGGCGACGAGCGCTGCCGGTGGATCGTCGCCGACGAAGCGACGCACCAGTTTCGACGCGAGGTAGTTCGCAGTGTTCGGCCGCCGGGCGAGCCAGTTCAGGAAATCGATGCCGTCCTGTTCTCCTTCGGGGCCGGAACGCGCCGGCGTGGCGAAGGTGTTCACCGAGCCGTCAGGGTGCACGATCGTCACCTCACACGGACCGGTGAAGTGCCGGCTGGGCTGGTACTCGAACCGCAGGCCGTCGGTGTCGAGGCGTCCGGCGAGACCCCACCCGGTGAAGATCCGTGCGACCTGCTCGACGTCGGCCTCGTCGTAGCCGTTGGAGGCACCCATCGTGTGCAGCTCCATGACTTCGCGTGCATAGTTCTGGTTCGGCTTGGCTCCTGTCGAGCGGTAGTTGTCGAGGTAGAGCTGCATGCTCACGCTGCGGGCGTTGGCCAGCAGGAGATCCGAGAAGCGGCCGAGGGCATGGACCCTGAAGACGTCTCGGTCGTCGGAGGCGGCGGCGAATCGGACGTTCTTGTCGTCCTCGCCGGACGCGGTACTGAAGTGGTTGGTCCAGAACTCGACCATGCGCTCGGCGAGTTGGCCTTCGTGGCGGACCGCACGGATCACCGCGGCATGGCGCAGTTCACGCGCCGGCCGATTGCTGTCTGTGCTCTTGAACAGTTGGTACCTGGTGGCGATGTCGGCGTCGAGCGAGTGGGTGCCGGTGAGCACGTCGCTGGTGCCGGCCGCCGCCAGGCCGAGCTGTCGATCGAGGAAGCCCACCGCCCCGAGCGATGCCACTTCGGCCACGACCGGCGCGGTGGCGCCGTAGGTGATCTTGCTCAGCAACTGTGCCTTGTGCATGACCTCGAGTTGCGCTGCCGTTGGGCCCGGCGGCACGGGCGCCGGAGCCGGTGGCCGTGGTGCAGGAGCAGGAGCAGGAGCAGGAGCAGGAGCAGGAGCAGG
>JAHENF010000033.1:0-1732 GCA_024643255.1 Ilumatobacteraceae bacterium | reverse complement strand
GCAGGAGCAGGAGCAGGAGCAGGAGCAGGAGCAGGAGCAGGGGCAGGGGCCCTGGCGGGTGGTGGCGGTGCGCTGGGGGCGTTCGGCGCGGCGGCGGGCACTGCGAGCACCGGAGCCGTGGCCACGACTGCGGGCATCGGCGTGGCCACGACTGCGGGCATCGGCGTGGCGACGACGCCGGGCGTCGTCTCGACCGCCGCGGTGACTCCGGGTGCCGGCGGACCCAGCGGTTCCGACGATGCCGACGAGGGCGCGGTGGGCTGCTTCGGAGTGGTCCTCGCCTCGGGAAGCGTTGCGTCGCCGTTGGGGCTCTGGGTTGCGTCGCCGCTGGGGCTGTCAGCGCAACCCGCCACGATCACCGCAAGTCCGACCGTGGACCCGGCGAGCGCAGCGAGCATCCCCCGTCGGCCGAGCGGTGAGAACTGCTCACCGAGGCGCGGTCTCCCCGGCTCCACGGGCGGATCGAAGCGTTCTGCGACGAACACGCTCGGCGCGATCAGCGGGATCGACGCCGACGGCGCCGGGAACGATCCGATCGGCGCCGGAGCGATGTGCGCCGGGTTCGGAGCCGGGAACGTCCGGGCGACAGGTGGCGGCCAGCGAGTGGTCGCGTCGTGGGACGTCTGCTCGGTGTCATCGATGGTGTCGAGATCCGCCTGGAGAAGGTCGCCGTACACGATGCCGCCTTGTGTCGAAGAGAGGGGTATTGCCGCCAACCAGAACGTAGAAGACATTCGTCACTCTGAGCAATGGGTTCACCACTCTTTGCAGTCAAGACTTGGTCAACCCACTTGACGCACCGCACACCGACGAGCAGCGCCTAGCGTGCCGGCGTGCAACGTCGACCGTTCATCATCGGGATCGCCGGGGGCAGCAGCTCCGGCAAGACGACCGTCACGGAGCGTCTGGCCGCATTGACCGGCGATGACCACCTCTCGTTGATCGAGCTCGACTCGTACTACCTCGATCTCGGCGACGCGCCGATCGAGCAACGACGGGCCGTCAACTACGACCACCCGGACGCCTTCGACTGGGCGCTGCTCAACGACCACCTCGCCGCGCTGGCCAACGGCGCCTCCGTCCCCGTCCCCGTCTACGACTATGCACTGCACAACCGCAGCGATCAGGTCCGCATCGTCGAGCCGGCGCGCATCATCGTCGTCGACGGCATTCTCGTGTTCTGGGACCGCGCGCTACGCGAGCGCTTCGACCTGAAGATCTTCGTCGACACCGCCGCCGACATCCGGTTGATCCGTCGGCTCCGACGCGACGTCGCCGAGCGCGGCCGCACCCCCGACTTCGTCATCGAGCAGTACCTCAGCAAGGTCCGCCCGGCCCACGAGCGGTTCATCGAACCCAGCAAGCGTCACGCCGACGTGATCATTCCCGAGGGCGGACTCAACCGACCGGCGCTCGAGGTCCTGCTGGCGCGGGTCCGCGAAATCACGCTCGACGAGTGAGTGCAGCCCGGCTCCGTCGGCGCGCCGGCGCAGACGTCGACCGGCCAGGCGATGCGGTCGCGACGACACAGCAGCGAACACGTTCGAACGGCGGCGTCGGTCGCGGGTCCGTACACGCCATCGACCACGAGCTCCGCTCCCAGTGCATTGAGGGCCACTTGGAGATACGTGACCGCCGGCGTGCGGATCCACCGGGCGCGCCACTCCACCAGACTCTCGGTCGGGCCGCGGGCGACGAGCGACGGTCGACCAGCCGGGGTCACGTCACCTGA
>JAHENF010000032.1:21962-34096 GCA_024643255.1 Ilumatobacteraceae bacterium | reverse complement strand
ACGGCGCCGTCGAACGCGACCGTGGTCGATCTCGACGAACGCGAGCTCGATGCACGGACCCTGCGTGTCTGGAGCACCGATCGTGGAGTGATCGCCCGCGGCATGGGTCGGGCCTACGGTGACCCCGCCCAGAACGGGGGAGGCGCGGTGGTGCGGCTCGCGCCCGGGCCGATCGTGCTCGATCCTGCGTCCGCCACGGTGACCGTCGGTGCCGGCGTCGGCCTCGACGAGCTGATGCGCCACATCGTTCCGCGGGGCTTCTTCGTTCCGGTGTCTCCCGGCACGCGGTTCGTCACGGTCGGCGGCGCGATCGCCAGCGACATCCACGGCAAGAACCATCACGCCGACGGCTCCTTCGGATCTCACGTCGAGTCGTTCACACTGCTGCTGGCCGACGGTGTTCGACAGACGGTCACGCCGGTGTCGGATCCCGATCTGTGGTGGGCGACGGTCGGCGGGATGGGGCTGACGGGCATCATCACCGAGGCGACGGTGCGCCTGCTCCCCATCGAGACCAGTCGGTGCAAGGTCCTCACCGAACGGGTTCCGAACCTCGATGCGCTCCTGGAGCGGATGACTGCGGACGACCACCTCCATCGGTACTCGGTCGCCTGGGTCGACATGGTGAGCACGGGCAGCGCGCTCGGACGGTCGGTTCTCACACAGGGTGACCATGCCGGCTACGACGAACTCGTCGCCGAGCATCCCCGCGCCGGTGACGATCCGCTCGCGTTCCATCCCCCGCAGCTCCCACCGGTGCCGCCCGGCGTGCCCAACGTGTTGAGCCGGCTCGCCGTGCGCTCGTTCAACGAACTCTGGTATCGCAAGGCACCCCGCGCCCGATGGAGCATCGAGACGATCACGGGGTTCTTCCACCCGCTGGACATGATCGGCCACTGGAACCGGCTGTACGGCCGAGCAGGCTTCATCCAGTACCAGCTCGTCGTGCCGTTCGAGGCCGTCGACACGCTGCGCTCGATCGTCGAAACCGTTGCGCTGTCGGGGAATGCGAGTTTCCTCGCCGTCCTCAAGCGCTTCGGACCCGAGAGCGGCGGCATGTTGAGTTTCCCGACCCCGGGCTGGACGCTGACCCTCGATCTCCCCGCCGGTGTCGACGGTCTCGGTGGCTTGATCGCCGATCTCGATGGTCGCGTGCTCGACGCCGGTGGGCGGCACTACCTCGCGAAGGACGCGACCGCGACGCCGGAGATCATCCGTGCCGGATACCCGCGTCTCGACGAGTGGCTCGCCGTTCGGCGTCGTGTGGACCCGAGCGGGGTCTGGATGAGCGACCAGGCCCGCCGGCTCGAGCTGTACTGAGCACCCCGACCCACCCGCGACTGACAGGATGTCCAACGTGAACAATGCCGTGAAGCAACCCCAGACCGTGCTGGTGCTCGGCGGGACGAGCGACATCGGTCAGGCGATCGTGTCGGCGCTCGTGTCGCCGGCGCTGCGCCGCGTGATTCTCGCGGTCCGCCATCCCGGCGAGGTCGACGTCGATTCGATGACGTTCGGCAACGCGGACATCGTTGCGGTCGCCTTCGATGCCAAGGACGTGTCGGCTCACGAAGCGCTCGTTGCCGATCTCGCCGATCGTTTCGGCGACCTCGACGTCGTCGTGCAGGCGTTCGGCCAACTGGGAGCTGCCGGTCTCGACGATCCGGTGGCCGCAGCCGAGTTGGCGCAGATCAACTACGTGGGTGCGGTGTCGACGGGGCTGGCGGTGGCCGCCCGACTTCGCGCCCAGGGCCACGGGACGCTCGTCGTGCTCTCGAGCGTCGCCGGCGTCCGCACGCGGGCGTCGAACTTCGTCTACGGGTCGACGAAGGCGGGCCAGGATGCGTTTGCGACGGGCCTCGGTCACGCACTGCACGGATCGGGAGCGAAGGTGATGACGGTGCGACCGGGATTCGTTCGCTCGGCGATGACCACGGGGCTCGACGATGCGCCGTTCGCCGTCGATCCTGCCGACGTGGCTGAGGCGGTTGCTCGTGGCTTGCGCCGGGGGAGCGCGGTGGTCTGGGCGCCCGGCGTGCTGCGGATCGTGTTCGGCCTGCTCCGCTACGCCCCCGACATGGTGTGGCGCAAGCTCGATCGATGAGCGGCGACGCGGGGTCGTTTGGCGACGCTGCGTTGGCGGCGGCGGCCGCCCGACTCTCGGCGCAGGGCATCCGTCGCGTCGAGAGCTATGCGTGGCGTGACCTCGACGATGCCGAGGCGGGCGGATCGGAACTCCACGCCGACGAGATCTTTCGGCGGTGGGCCGCGGTCGGCGTCGAGATCGTGCACCGGACGTCGACCCGTGACGCGCCTCGATCGTTCGATCGTCACGGGTATCGGGTGATCCAGCGTGGGGGACGCTATGACGTGTTCCCGCGCGTGGCGCTGCGACAACTGTTCCGGCGGCGCCCGGGCGACACCGCCACGATCGAGATCTGGAACGGGGTGCCCTGGTTCGCTCCGGTGTGGGCCCCGCGGCGACGAGTGGTCTGGATGCACCACGTCCACCGCGAGATGTGGGCCGAAGCCCTGCCCCGCCCGCTCGACGCGGTCGGCCGGTTCGTCGAGACCCGCTTCGCGCCGCTGTTCTACCGTCGCAGCCGCTTCGCGACCCTGTCGGAGTCGTCGGCCGACGAGATCGAACATCTCGGCATCGACCGGTCGCATCTCAGCGTCATCCCGCCTGGGGTGCACGAGCGCTTCACACCCGACGAGTCCGTTCGGTCGAGCAGCCCGCATGCGGTGGTGGTGGGTCGATTGGCCCCGGTGAAACGTCAGTGCGTGGCGCTCGACGCGCTCGCCGATGCCCGACGGACGGTGCCGGAGTTGACCGTCGACGTGGTGGGCGACGGCCCGGACCGAGCGCTGGTGGAGGCGTGGGTCGCCGATCACGATGCCGCCGACTGGGTGCACCTTCGGGGGCGGGTGAGCGACGAGGAGCTCGTGGCGGCGTACCGCCGCGCCTGGGTGGTCGTGAGCGCCTCGTATGCGGAGGGCTGGGGCATGTCGCTGACCGAGGGCGGCGCCTGCGCGACGCCGTGCGTCGCGACCGACATCGCCGGACACCGGGGTTCGTGCGTGCCCGGCGAGACGGGTGTCCTCGTCGCCGATCTCGCCGACCTCGGCACGGAGATCGCGGCGCTCCTGACCGACGACGCTCGGCGTCACCGTATGGGGCAGACGGCCATCGAACACGCGCAGGGGCTGTCGTGGACCGCCGTGGCGGCTCGACAACTCGATCTGCTCGCGGCTCAGGGTTCGGGGGCGTCGATGCTCGTGGGCAGCGAACGATAGGTCCGCCGGACGCGCCGGAGGGTCACGAGGTCGCTGAGGCCCCACAGTGTCACGAGTCGGAACGCTTCGAGCACGATGCCGCGGTGCATTTTCGACGTACCCGCGACGCGGTCGCGGAACGCGATGGGCACCTCGACGACGCCCAGGCCGGCGCGAACCGTCCGATACGTCATCTCGATCTGGAACCCGTACCCATCGGCGCGGACACCCTCGAGACCGATCCGCCGCAACGTGTCTGCCCGGTAGACCCGATACCCGGCAGTCGCGTCGTTGAGGGCCAGGCCGAGGACGAAGCCGGCGTAGCGGTTTCCCCACCGCGACAGCCAGGTTCGGCGTCGAGGCCACCCGATGACCGAACCGCCCGGGATGTATCGCGATCCGATGACCAACGCGATGCCATGTTCGGCGAGCGACAGCATCGTCGGCAGGACCGCCGGATCGTGTGACAGGTCCGCGTCGATCTCGACGAGCGCGTCGTACCCCTCGTCGAGGCCGATTCTGAATGCGTGGAGGTAGGCGTCACCGAGACCCCGCTTGACCTCACGTTCGACGATGCGAAGGTGGCTGTCCGTGTCGGCGCGCTCGTGGACGATCCGGCGGGTGTCGTCGGTCGACCGATCGTCGATCACGAGGACATCGGCATCGGGAACGTGCTCGCGTATCCGCTCGAGGATCTCCGAGATGTTCGCCGCCTCGTTGTGGGTCGGCACGATGATGAGCGTGCGCACGAAGGCCGAACCCTACCGCTTGCGACGGATGCCGTCGGGCATCAGTGCCGCGATCGAGACGGACGCGACCGCCATCCAGACCAACGGTGAGGTCCATCCGAATCGGCTCGGCCAGTCCGGCCCGGGCGGGTAGTCGAACCGCCATTCGGAGGCGATGACCAGGCCGGCGACGACGGAACCGGCGATCAAGACGGTGGCCAGCGGAATCCAGGGCCAGCGTCGACGCGTGAGGAGCACGACGAGCGCTCCGGCGCCCACGATCGGACCCGCGAGGAACGTCACCAGGGTGAGTAGCCCGAGCGCGACGAGCGGACTCGTCCGTGACCATCCGACCCAGCTGTCGCCCTGCTCGACCTCGGCGAGTGAGCGCGCCAAGCGGTCGCGTCGCGTCCACACGAGGATGCCGATCACGACCAGGCCGGCGAGCAGTGAGAACCACAGCGCGCGCACCATGTTGCGCTGGGGTGTCCACTCGAGCACGATCGAGCGGTCGCCGGACGGTGCGAGCAGCCAGCCGTTGGCGTAGCCGTCGACGAGGACGGGAGGGCCCAGATCGACGCCGTCGCTGGAGGCCGTCCAGCCGGCGTTCCAGCTCTGCTCGAGGACGAGCCACACGGGCGCGTCGGACGCGTCGACGGTCACGTCGATCTTGGTATCGGCGGTCGCGTTCGACGTCGTGGCGGGTGGTGACGAACTGGCCGGACGGGGGGCAGCGCCGCCACCGTCGAGTACGGCGCGATCGAGATCGAAGCCGCTCAGCACACCCGGTGCGGCGCGGAGGCGATGGACCCCGACGGCGAGTTCCATCGGTGTGCCACAGGCTTCCCACGACATCTCGGAGCGCGACGCCGCCTCCTGACGGCTCCCGACGATCCGCACCGGGATGGCGACATCGTCGATCGTGACGAGGTCGGCCCGGCAGGTGTCGTCGATCGGAAGGTTCGGGTCGCGCCGTACCACCGGATCGCCGAGCTGGATCTCGGCGATTCCGAGGGGGAGCACCTCGGGAAGCCGCGAGAAGTACTCGGGGGTCGTGCGCTCGTCGATGCCGGTGAACGTGATCGTCGATCGCGAGGCGCGGTACCCGTCGAGTGCGAGCACCGCGGTGGCCACGCCGTCGACGGGCGCAGTGGCGGGGACGCTGAGCACGCGGCTGACTCCGTCATCACCGGTGACGGTCACCTCGGTCGGAATCGAATGTCGGCCGTCGTCGAGCCACGACACCGTCATGGTGTCGGTCGTGATCGGTTCGGGGTGATCGACGGTCAGGGACGCTCCTGCGACGTCGCTGAACCCGGTTTGCCATGCCGTGGTCAGGTCGCCGTCGAGCGCCGCGGCGCCGCGCGATTCGGGGCTGCCCCTGAGGCGGCGATCGGCGACGACCGGGAAGGGGTCGTCGAAGATCGTGCTCAACATCTGCTCGGAGGTGGCAGACGAGAGCCGGACATCACCACCGATCGTGAATGGCCGCGCGTCGACGACGTCGAACTCGCGCACCAACGTCGGTTCCGCCGGCGACTCGTTCGGCGTGGCCGGATCGATCCGCTGTCGGGTGAACAGATAGGTGATGCGCTGGTCGGCGATGGACGTCCCATCGACGATGCCGAACGCGTCGAGGCTGGGAACGCGCACGACCAGGTCGTCGGAGACCCCGGGAATCGTCACCTCGGCCAGACCGATGCCAGGCAGGGTGGTGTAGTCGGCGCTCTTGCCGATGTTGTCGTCGACGACCTCGATGCGGATCGACTCGAACGAATCGACGGGGAGATCGATGCGCTGGCCGGGTTCGGCACGAGATCGTTCGTCGAGCACAACGTCGAACGACGCCTCCGTCGGGAGCCCGGCATCGAGCGTGATCCGGGCATCGATGATGTAGCGGTTGGTCGCATCGGTGATCGGCTGCTGCACGGTGATCGACGATGCCTGCACCGGTTCGACGAGGTCGGCCTCCCACCGGATCCCACCGGTCGGGCCGAATGCGCCGGCACGCCATGCGGTGGTCGGGTCACCGTCGATGGCGAACGACGGTGCGTCACCGGGCGTGAACGCGATCCGGTTGCCGTAGTAGCTGGCCCGGACATCGGCGATGTCGCCCTCATGGACCGCGATCGTCTGACGGGCGAGCGCACTCTCGTCGCCCGGCAGGAACACGTCGAGTTGTTGATCGTTCGGATCGGTCTCCATCGACACAGGTCCGGTCGTCTCGAGGGCCCCGAGGTTGGAGCTGACCGTCGACCAGTGCCGGGCCTGCTTGCGGTTGCTGTCGGTGACGACCCACCACGTGTCGGGGCCGACCATCGCCGGGTCGAAGTTGCCGGTGGTCACCAGGTCGTGGAGGGTCGAGGCATACAGCACGGTTCGCGTGGGATCGAACAGGTCGGTCCCGGCGAGGTCGACGAGGCCCTCACCGTTGCCGGCCAGCACGATCGGCGAATCAGCCGGGGAGGCGTTGACCAGTGGCGACGGCTCGAGATCCCACGCCGCAACGACCGGGAACGAGTCGGCGACGTCGCGGTGAGCGAGCGTTCGCTCGTCGACCAGCGGGATCACCGTGTCGTCGGTGACGATCGGTCCGGCGAAATCTGGCTCACCCAGCACGGTCTGCAGGTCGCTCCACAGGGGGCCCGGACGGGCGAGCCGGTAGCGCTCGTGCTGGAGGTCGTTGCGGACCACGATCGTGTCGACGCCGAAGGCCTGCGCGATGTGCGGCAGGGTCTCGGGCTCGAACCAGCCCTCGGGGAGCCGGCGTTCGAAGGCATTGAGGAGATCGGCGGTGGCGGCACTGCCCTGCGGGACGAGTTCACGAGAGAGGTATGGCCGGTCGATGAGGCCCGGGAGGATCGGATCGACCGTGCCACCCCACCGGTAATTGGCGAAGTCGGATGCCGGGATCTCCCAGACTCGGCCGGTGCCGTCAGGATTCCGGTGCGCGTCGAGCCAAGTGGCGAGATCGGTCTCGTATGCCGGGAGGGTCTCGTCGCGCTCGATCGACGACGACATCGAGTTCGCGGTGAACCACGGGAACAACTGCACGACCACGAGGCCGATGGCTCCGGCGGAGACCGCGATGCCCCAGCGGGTGCCGACCACCCGTGATCGGGATCGATCCGCGAGCCGCGAGCGCAGCCACTCGGAGGAGGCACCGAGTCCGAACGCGAGCGCGAGGATCACGAGTGGCGCCGCGCGAGGTGTCGAGCGCAGCGCCATTCCCGCGGTGGTGTCCGAGGCGAACCACCTGAACAGCGCCCCGTACGGCGTCGAACTGCCGAGTGGCGCCGCGCCGACGCTGACGGCGAGACCGATCAACAGGAGCATCGTGGCCGACGCCCGCCCGGAGAATCGTGTGAGGAAGCCGAGCAGGCCGAGGCCGGCGATCGTGAAACCGAGCGCCATCACCACCACGCTGTCGGAGTACGGCGCTGCCGGCCCGACCCACGGGTCGAGCCGGTCGCCGCCGTAGAAGAACCAGTAGCCGAGCCCGCGCATGATCTCGGCCGGGGTGCTCGAACCGGCGACGGCCTCGTAGGTCTCGGTGTAGCGCAGGATGGGGAGGCCGTAGTTCCCCTGGATGCGCAGCGCCATGATCCACCAGAGCGACACGGCGGCACTGAGTACGCCGATCTTGGCGGCGGCCCGAATTGCGGCGCCGACGCGCACCCGTCCAGACAGCACGTCGGTCACGAGCCAGATCACCGGCCCGATCCCGGCGAGCACGAGTGCGGTCGCATTGACGCTGCCGATGAGCGCAACGACGAGAGCGAACTGTGCCGCCGGCTTCCACGAGCGGGTGCGGGCGGCCTTCGCCACCAGCAGCACCATCCAGGGCAGCGCCGCCCAGGGACCGAGAATCACCGACAGCCGGGCGAGATAGCTGAGCAGGTACGGGCTGAACCCGTAGGCGAAGGCGGCGACCAGGGCCCCGGACGCACTCCACCCGAGCCATCTGGCGAGACGGAAGGTGCCGTAGGCGGCCGCGAACACGAGGGTGCCCCACAGCAGACGCTGCGTGATCCAGTCGGGCGAGCCGATCGCCTCCATCACCCAGTAGTACGGACCGAGTGGGAAGAGGTAGCCGATGTTCTGGTGAGGGACCGTTCCGGCGCCCACGCTGGGATCCCACATCGATGTCGCCTGGCGCAGCACCGCTGACGGATCGAGCGTCAGGTACGTCTTGGTGTCGGCGCTGACCCGTCCGGGTCGGGTGAGCAGGATCGGGACGTACGCGCACACCGCCAGGATCAGTGCCGCCGCGCGGTTCGGGTGGCGCCCGGCGCGCTCGGTCATCGCCCGCAACATCGGGCCAGAACGTACAGGGTCAGGCCTGCTCGCGGTCGGCATCGGGCCCGAACATCGCGCCGACGGTGACGCAGAGGATCGCGAACACGGCGAGCCCGGTGAGGTGATCGAACGGAATCGTCCAGCCGGCATTCGGGAAGGGCCGTTCGCGACGTTCGATCCAGAGCACGCCGATGGCGGTGCACGCGGCCAGTCCGAGTCCGGTCATCTCGAACACCCGCGTCTCGAATCCACGCGCTCGTCGCGCCGTGACCACTGCCGTCGCGGCGGCGGGGAGCAACGCGATCGCACCCCAGAGCGGATCGATCAACAACGAACTCGCGATCACGAGGGTTCCCGCGGCGAGTGCGACCTGGCGTCGCGTCGGTGCCCGTGGTGCGAACACCGGAGGCGATGCCGGGAGGGGATCGAACCGGCGACGTGTCCCGAGCAACGCGAGCACCGCGCACGAGATGACGGCGACGATCGAGACCGCGAGCCCCATCGTCACCGGGCGTTGCGCTGTCCAGCGGAACTCGATCGCCGTCGGCGCGGTGTTCGCCGGGAGCCACCATCCGTTGAAGCCGCCATCGACGAGTGACGCCGGCCCGAGCGACTCGCCGTCGACACGTGCGCTCCACGCCGAGTTGTACCCCTCGCCGAGGACGACCCAGCAGCCCTGCGGGCACGGCGCGACCGTGACATCCCGGGCCCGAGGGTCGTCGCGGGTGACCTCGACGTCCACCGCACCGGAACCGGACGCAGCGGTCGGGGAATCGGTGAGCACCACACGATCGACCGTCAACGGTGAGGTAGGCGCGGTCGACAGGTCGTGCACGCCGGCCGCCAGTCGCACGGGAGCGCAGCTGCGGGCTTCGACGGTGGCGCCATCGAGCAGAGCTCCCACGGTCGTGTCGAACGAGATCGGGACCGCATTGCCGTCGACGGTCAGGTAGTCGTCCGCGCAGTCGACCGACACGGTCGTCGTCGCGTCGACGGTGACAGGGTCGATGCCGGTCGTCGCCGTCAGCTCGGCGATCGCTGCCGGCAGCGTGCGGGGATCGCCGTAGCGTCGATCGATCGTCGTGCGTGGCTCGATCGCGGTGATCGTCAGCGCGAGTCGACCGGCGGCACCGATGCCGTCCGGCAGCGTCACGACGCTGCGACCCGATCCGTCGGGCGGTGGCACGACGAGATCGACGGCGGCGGTCCCGTCGTCGAGGTTGATGCCCGCGATCGTCGAGTAGTGGCCGCTCGGCTGGTCGATGACCAGGTCCGCGCCGAGCTGACCGCTCGTTCCGATGTCGAGCGTGGCGCCGACGGCGTCGTCGAAACCGGTGACCCAGGACGTCGCCGGATCGCCGTCGACCGCCGCGGCGCCGCGCTGGGCGACACCGCCGGTCACCCGGGAATCGGCGGTCGCCGAGCGTTCGGGCGCCGACGAGGCCGGGGCGAGGAACTGTGCGAGCAGCTCGTCACCGGCGCGCTGGTCGAGTCGCAGCGTCACGGTCGGCTCGAGCGATCGTTCGTTCGCCAGTTCGAACCGTCGCTGGAGTGTGGGCTCGGGGTCGGAACGCCACGGGTCGCTGTCGTCGGTTCGCCAGCGGGTGAACACGAGGGCCAGGGGGGTGTCGGCGCCGGCCGCCGAGGTGGCGTCGGTCGGCACTCGGATGATCTCGCGGGTCGGGCCGAGCCCGAGATCGAGTTCGCTGAAGCCGACGCCCCCGAACGACGCCGCCAACGGGAATTGGCCCGGCACGATGTTCGTGATCTCGATCGTCACCGAGTCGCCGGAGTGGACGGTCGGAATCGCGACCTCCTGGCCGTCAGCGCTGAGCGAGGTGTCGTCGATCGCCACGTCGACGGGGGGCTGGTCGCCGACCATGACACTGATCGAGGCGATCGACCGTCCGCCGGTGGCGACCGGAGCCTGCACCAGGCGCAACGAGGTGACGTCGGCACCCCCATCGTCGACGACGTCGAGTCGGATGCGTTCGCCGATCGGGTCGCCGTGGTCGGCCACCGTCCAGGCCGTGGTCGGGTCGCCATCGATGGCGAAGACGGCGCGGTCCTCGGGGCGGTAGGCAAACGGTTCGCCATAGCTCGACGCGATCGCCGTGACCGGACCGACCTGGATGGCCACCGTCTGGAGCGCTGGATCGTCGGCGATGACGTCGAGGCGCTGATCGGCGCTGGTGTCGTCGAGCACGTCGGTGCCCGGCCCGCCGGGCTCGGTGTGACCGCGAACGTCCTGGGAGCCCCGCCAGTGGTGAGCCTGATCACGATTGGAGTCGGTGACGATCAGCAACCGCGCATCGACCAGCGCCTGGTCGAGTGCTGCGCCGTCGAGCGAGCCGCTGTACCGCACCAGTTCCTGGCCGGAGAGGAGACCGGCCGCGGCCGCGTCGACGAGGCCATCGCCCGAGCCCGACACGACGACCGAATCGGTCTTGGCGCGGATCACCGCGACCGCATCGTCGACCGACAACAGCGTGACGGGTGACAGCGGTCGGCCGATTGCGGATTCGGTCAGTGCGGCGGGGTCGACCATTGCGACGTCGGGGGTGTTGGCGACCGGTTCTCCGAATCGCTCGACCGAATCGATGCCCACAGCGAGCGGGGCGGTGGTCAACGCCGCATCGACCAGTTCCGGCCGGGCGGTACGAAACCGTTCGAAGGCCGTGTCGTTCGACAGCCAGACCGTGTCGGCACCGAGCAGTCGTGACACGGGCGCGAGCGAGGCCGGCTCGAAGGTGCCCTCCTGGAAGCGGTCGTCGAGAGCGAAGAGCAGATCCATCGCCCCCGGTGATCCGAGCGGCAGCAGGTCGCGGGTCACCAGCGGCTTGCGGGTCAGCCCGACGAGCGCAGGGTCGGTCGTGTAGCCCCACCGGAACGCGCCGAACTCTGCGCCGGGTACCTGGAGCACACGCGACTGGGGATCGGTGTCGGCAAGGCGTTCGACCGCGGCATTCCAGGCGGCAGGCGGATCCTGGTCGCGGTCGATCGCCGGATCGACGAACGCGTGGTTCCACAGTGCCGGCAGGTTGGCGATCGCCAGCACGGCGACGCCGAGAGCGGCGAGTGGCCGCAGATCGACGCCGCGCCTCGGTGCCGCCGTCGAGCGCGCCAGCGCGGGAACGGCGCTGACGAGTGCGCCCGCGCCGAGGGCGATGCCGAGCAGGAACACCGGGACGGCGCGTGTGCTGCTGCGCAACGCCAAGGCCAGCCCTGAGCCGTCGCCGGCGAACAGTCGCATCAGCGGCGATGGCGAATCGATCGGGTGGACACCGACGGCGAGCACCATCCCGGCGGCGGCGCAGAGCGCGGCGTAACGACGATGGGTCCACGACGTGAGCGCGAGCCCCGCGAGCCCGACGAGCACCACGGCGTAGCTGACGGCGATCATCCGGGCGCTGACGAGGTAGCCGAGTGATTCGGTCGTGGTGGGGCCGAACGGATCGCGTTGGTAGAACAGCCAGTAGCCGAGACTGCGCAAGACCTCGGGGCCGGTGGCGTTGCGACTGACATCGGTGAGCGTCTCGGAGTAGTCGAGCACGGGGGCGCCGTGTTTCGACTGGACGTACGACATCGCGATCCACCACGTCGAGACGCCGAGACACAGCAGCGCGGTGCGCGCCGCGACGCCGGCGGCCCGACGCCACGTGATCCGGCGTTGCCACGCCACGTGCACGATCCAGAGCACCGGTGCGGGCACGATCATGAGCAGGGTGGTGACGTTGGCCGACCCAACGGTCGCAACGACGAGCGCGATCAGTGCCGGATCCCGCCAGGGCCCCAGGCGGTGGCGCCAGCTCGTGTCGCTGTCGAGGTCGC
>JAHENF010000032.1:16109-21862 GCA_024643255.1 Ilumatobacteraceae bacterium | reverse complement strand
GTCGCTGTCGAGGTCGCGTCGGGGCGACGTGGCCCGGACGGTGAGCGCGACGATCCATCCGAGGCCGGCCCAGGGCAGCAACAACAGCGAGGTGCGCGAGATGTAGGGGAGCAGGAACGGCGAGAGCTGGTACACCATGGCACCGGCGAGTGCTCCGAGCAGCGTCACCCCGAGCAGCCGGGCGGCCCACAGCACACCGGCACCGGCGAGGAACATGATCGTGGCGATCCACAGTCGGTGGGCGATCCAGTCGGGGGCCCCGATGGCGTCGAACAGCATGTACCACGGCCCGCTCGGCCAGAGGTAGGTGATCTGCTGGTGCGGAACCCATCCTGCGAACTGGTCGGGCTCGAACGTAGAGGCCGCTCGCCCGACGAGCCGGGCCGGGTCGAAGTAGAGGTACAGCTTGGTATCGGCCGGCATCCGGCCCGGCGAGCTCGCCAGCGCAGGAATGTAGGCGAGCGCCGCGAGCAGCCCGACGCAGATGGCAGTGGTGTGACGGCTGAGGCGGGCCGCCGGCCTCATGGAATGACGCCGAAGACCGCGTACAGCCCGGTGAGGGCCGCAATGCCCGCGCCGCAGAGCACGAGCGTGAGGTCCCAACCGACGTACTCCCAGCTGGCGCGTCGGTGTTGCGGGTCGCGGATCGGTTCCGGCCACCAGGCGGCGACGGCGATGAAGAACGGGAACGCGGTGAACAGGAATCGGGGGCGGGCCGTCACGGTCTCGGGGATCAGCATCAGCGCAACGATCACCGCGCTGTAGGCGATCAGCGGCCAGGCCAGCTTGACCCTCCACGCGCAGTAGATCATGCCGAACAGCGCCAGCATCGTGAGGGCGGTCAGCGCGTCCGTCGGCGACGAGAGCGGATGGGCGACGAAGTCGAACGTGTTGGTCAACGCGGTGCCGCCGAAGCTCGTACCTTCGGCCCACGCCTCGCGCTGGACGCGGAACCACACGCCGCGCTCATGGGCCGTGACCCCCACGTACCACTGGAAGAAGATGAACCCGATCGGCGCCAGCACCACCGCGACGAGCGACCACCACTGCCGGGAGCGCCGGATCGCGATGAAGCTCGCGACCAGGCATGCCGCGACCAGTGCGATGCCATTGGGGCGCGTCGCGGTGGCGAGTGCCGCGGTGAGGCCGGCGAGGAGCCACCGCTCGTCGATGAGGAAGATGAGGCAGGCCGCGGCAAGCACGATCAGCAGTGCTTCGGCATAGGCGAAGGAGAGCACGACGCTGCCGGGGAAGATGGCGTAGAGCGTCATCGACCGCGCGGCGATGCTCGTGCCGTAGAGGCGGCGGGCGAGGACCCCGACGAGCACCACCGAGAGCGCCCCGAGCAGGAAGTTCAGGAACAGGGCGGCGAACGTGTCTCCGCCTGGCAGGACGACATCGACGCCTCTGGCCAGCCACGGGAAGATCGGGAAGAACGCGGCGCGGGCCTCGAGCTGTTCGTAGGTGATGTTCGCAGGGACCTTCGACGGGTAGCCGCCGCGGATGATCTCGAGGTACCAGCGCCCGTCCCATGAGGTGAGAACCTGGCTGATCACCGATCCGGCGCCGACCTCCGGCTTGCCGTCGGCTCGCGCGTCCACGGCGAGCTGAGCGGCTCGAACCGCCGCCCCGGCGATCACGCACAGGCGGGAGATCGCGAACGCAGCCAGGCCGACGGTGACGGCGCGGCGCCAGGAGGGCTCGTCGACGTCGTCCGTTTCGTCAGCGGCGCGCAGTGCCTCGGTGGATGCGGTGGATTCGTTGGAGGTGTCGGTCATCTTGGCGGACGTCGCGGGCAGCGGCCCTGAGGTCGCCGCGAAGTTATCAGCGCGCCGGCGGTTCAACCGGGCATGACGGTGGACCGGGCCAGCTCGGCATCGAGCTGCGGCACGAGCCACTTCCACACGTAGGCGACGCCGGCCTTGCTGAGGTGCACGCCGTCGTAGCGCACGAGTTCTCCGTCGAGCTGCTCGAGGAGCACACCGTCGGGACACAGCAGCTGGCCGAGGTCGAACACGGTGGCGCCGGGAGTGGTGGCGACGAGTTCGTCGATGATGGCATTCACCGCGCCGACGCGCGCCGGATCGGTTCGTCCTGTCGTGTTCTCGTCGCCCGACGGCGCCATGCACGGCACCGACATCACCGCCACCGTGGCGCCGGTGCTGCCGGCGATGTCGATCGCGTCGCTGAACTCGGCGCGAACCTCGGCGGTCCATTCGGGGTTGGGAAAACGCAGGTCGGTGTCGTTGATGCGTCGATCGAGCACCTCCCAGGCGCCGACCATGATGATCGCGACATCGGGCTGGGACAGGTCGACCGTCCGCTGGAATTCGGTGCGCCACGACGCGCATTCGGGCGGCGGTGGGTTCGGTCGAGCGGCGTCGGAGTCGATCGTCGCCCCGTCGAAGATCCCGCAGCCCAGTGCGGCGTAGCCGTAGAGCTCCCACGCACCCGTGCTGTCCGGCGGCCGGTCGACCGCGAACACCGTGGCGGTCGAGTCACCGAGCAGGAGAACGCGCGGCGCCACGGCAGGGGCAGAGTCAGGTGGCGTCGGACGGGGTGAGTCGGTGGCGATCGTGGTCGTCGACCGGGCCGGCCCCGCCGCGGTCGGGACCGTGAGGGGAGCGAGCCCGCTCATGCCCGCGATCTGGGGTCGGTCCGGAGGAACGAGGGCGACGAAGCCGACGCCGACCGCGAGCACCGCGGCCCCCGACCATGCCCAGATCACCGCGCTGGGCCTCCACCGAGTGCGCCTGACCGGGCGTTCGACGAACCGGTGGCTGAGGTCGGCCAGCGCGAGCGTGATCGCGACCTGCACGATCATCAGCGGCACTCGTGGCAGGTCGACGCCCATCGGTTCGCCGACGAAGACGATGACCGGCCAGTGCCAGAGATAGATGCCGTAGGAACGCACGCCGATCCACAGCAGCGGGGGCCACGTCAGCCAGCGCAATGGCCGTGCGACGTTCGCTGTTGCGGTGCCGAGCACGAGCAGCGCACACAGCGCGGAGACCGCCAGGAAACCGCCGTGATAGAGCCAGGCGGCGTCGTCGGGCGTGACCGCGGCGACGACGAGGTAGATCACGACGGCGGCGATGATCACGACTGCACCCCTGGTCTGCTCGCCGAACCGGGTGAGTCGGGGCTCGAGCTGGACGAGCCACGCGAGCGCCGCGCCGATCAGCAGTTGCTGCGCACGCGTGTCGGTGCCGAAGTAGGCCCGCGACGGGTCGGCGGCCACGTACACCATGCTCATCCACACCGCCGACGCGACGGATGCGCCGACGACGATCGCGAGCGCCAGCGCGTTGCCTCTGCGGCGACGGGCGGCGAGTGCTGTCAGCGCGACCATTGCCAGCGGCCAGAGCAGATACCACTGTTCCTCGACGGCGAGCGACCAGGTGTGCAACAGCGGGCTCGGACCGAGCAGCGACTCGAAATAGCTCTGGTCGGCGAAGACGAATCGCCAGTTCGCGACGTACGCCAGCGCGGCAGCTGCATCCCAGCGAACCGATGCCAGCTGCTGGGGGAGGCCCCAGAGTCGCATCGCGGCGATCGTGACGACGGTCATCACGACGAGCGGCGGGACCAGCCGCTTGAACCTCCTGGTCCAGAACGATCCCAGACCGATCCGTCCGGTGTCGTCGCGTTCGCGCAGCAGCAACGCGGTGATCAGGAAGCCGGAGATGACGAAGAACAGGTCGACGCCGAGGAATCCACCCTTCGCCCACCGGACGTCGAGGTGGTACAGCAGCACCGACGTGACGGCGATCGCCCGGAGCCCGTCGAGGGCCGGAAGGTAGCCGAGGCGCCGGGACATCAGCCAGGGAGTGTACGGAGCCGGTGACACCGCCCGGTATCGGCCGTGACACGCCGTCGAGTACCTGTCGGCACATCCGCAAGCGTCGTGTCCGTTCGTTGCGGCCGTGTGAAACCGTGTGATTCCCCGTGGATGAGCGCGTCCGCAGCCTTGACGTTTTGTACAGTCACGCTCAATGCCGGTCCACCTGCCCGACACCGTCGATGCCGCCGTGGCACATCTCGCCGCGGATCCGTCGGCGACCCTGCTCGCGGGTGGCACCGATCTGATGGTCGAGGTCAACGACGGCCATCGTCGTCCGAGTGGTGACGTGGTAGTCGTCAACCGGATCGCGGAGCTGCGGTCGTGGCGACGCGATGCAGCGGCGCGTGCGGTCACGATCGGGGCGGCGGTGAGCTATCGCGAGATCGAAACCGGTCCGCTGGGCGAGATGTTCCCAGCGCTCGGTGAGGCGGCGAGGACCGTCGGATCACCGCAGATCCGCAATGCCGGCACGCTGGGTGGCAATCTCGGCACGTGCTCGCCCGCCGGAGACGGACTCCCGGTGCTCGCGGCCCTGGATGCGACGGTCGAACTCGCGTCGTCGCATGGGCGTCGCGTCGTGCCGATCGGTGAGTTCATGGTCGGGGTGAAGCGAACCGCGCTCGCGCCGGGGGAGATGATCGTGTCGATCACACTGCCGCTGATCGACGGATGGCAGGGGTACGCGAAGGTCGGGGTGCGCAACGCGATGGTGATCGCGGTCGCCAGCACGTGTGTGGTGCTCGATCGAGCGCAGCGGCGCGTCGCGGTCGCCCTCGGGTCGGTGGGACCGACCATCCTGCGCTGTCCCGAGGCCGAGCATGATCTTGCCGCCTCGATCGACTGGGAGACGTTGCGCGTGGCGGGGGAGGACCTCGAGCGGTTCGCGACCCTGGTGTCGGCGGCCAGCCGCCCGATCACCGACCATCGTTCGACCGCCGAGTATCGCCGTCACGCCGTCGGCGTGTTGGCTCGAAGGCTCGTGCGGCGGGCGTCGAGCGAGGAGGTGACCGTATGAGTCACGACAGTGATCACTACGTGCTCGACGTCAACGGCGTGCGGCGCGAGGTGACCGATTCGTGGCTCGGCGAGAGCCTGCTCGACGTGCTCCGGGACCGGCTCGGCCTGATGGGCACGAAGGGTGCTTGTGAGCAGGGCGAATGCGGCTCGTGCAGCGTGATGGTCGACGGTGTGCTCGTGTGTTCGTGCCTGGTGATGGCGGCGAGTGCCGTCGATCAGCCGATCGTGACCATCGAAGGCATCGCGCCGGTCGGTTCGCCGTCGGATGTCCAGGCGGCGTTCGTCGAAGCCGGTGCGGTGCAGTGTGGATTCTGCACGCCCGGGCTGATCATGGCGGTCCACGATCTACTCGAACGCGACGTGATGCCCAGCGAGACCGAGATCCGAGAGGAACTCGCCGGCAACGTCTGTCGCTGCACCGGCTACGGGCGGATCATCGAAGCGGTGCAGCGCGTCGCCGTCGAACGCGGGCGGGCACAGTGACCGTCGTCGATGCCGCCCCCGCCGGCACCTCGACGCGTCCGGGCACGATCGGCACGTCGACGACGCGTCCCGACGGCACCGCGAAGGTGCAAGGGAGCTTCGAGTTCTCGTCCGACCTGTCGGCCGACGGCTGCCTGTGGGGGGCCACGCTGCGCTCGCCGCATCCGTCTGCCCGGATCCGGTCGATCGACGTCAGCGGCGCCTGGAAGATCGACGGCGTCGAGACCGTGATCACCGCTGCCGACGTGCCGGGCGTTGCCGTGTACGGCCTGATCAGCCAGGACCAGCCGGTGTTCGCATCCGACGTCGTTCGCTATGTGGGCGAACCCGTTGCCGCGGTGGCCGCGGATCATCCGGAGACCTGTCGTCGCGCGCTCGAGGCGATCGTTGTCGACTACGAGTTGCTCGA
>JAHENF010000032.1:0-16009 GCA_024643255.1 Ilumatobacteraceae bacterium | reverse complement strand
CGCGGATGGTCTTCGACGGCGGGGCGTACGCCTCGACCTCGTCGGCGGTCCTGATCAACGCCGTCACCCACACACAGGGGCCGTACCGCTGCGCGAACGCCGTGGTCGACGGATACGCCGTGCGTACGAACCATCTGCCATGTGGAGCGATGCGGGGATTCGGGGTCGTGCAGGCGTGTTTCGCCCACGAGTCGCAGATGGACAAGCTGGCGTTGGCGTGCGGACTGGATCCGGTCGAGATCCGCCTGCGCAACGCGATGCGGACCGGCGATCCGCTGATCACCGGGCAACGCGTACTGAACGTCGCTCCGGTCGAGCGGTGCATACGCGACACGGCGGCGCTGCCGTTGCCGGATGCGCCGATCGGGGGTGATCGTCGCGACGGAGTGATCGACGCGATGCGCCTGCCGGGAGGCGCCGGACGCACCGCTGACCGCGGCGACATCGTGCGCGGCATCGGCTGGGGCGTCGGGATCAAGAATCTCATGTACTCCGAGGGGTTCGACGACTACGCGACCGCTCGCTGTCGGCTGTCCGATGGCGTGGCCACGCTGAAGTTCGCCACGTCGGAGGTCGGACAGGGCTTCGTGACGATCGCACCGCAGATCGCCCGCACGATCCTGGGCGTCGACATCGTGGAACTGGATCGCATCGACACGCAGGTCGGGTCGGCGGGATCGACGTCGGCCTCACGTCAGACCTGGATGAGCGGTGGAGCGGTCGATGCTGCGTGCCGCCGCGTCCGTGAGCGGATGTTCGAGCACGTCGGGCGCACCCATCAGGTCGATCCGATCCGTCTGGCCGTCGACGGGACCGACGTCGTCGACACGGTGTCGGGCTGGCGCCTGTCGGTCGCCGACGCGACCGCCGGCGCCGAGTTCGACGAGACCGTCGAGTACCGCCATCCGCCCACGGAGGAGCTCGACGAGAACGGCCAGGGCAATTGCCACACGGCGTTCGGGTTCGTTGCGCACCGAGCGGTCGTCGATGTCGATCCACAGCTCGGGCTGGTCAAGGTCGTACAGATCGCGACCGCGCAGGACGTGGGCCGGGCGCTGAATCCGCTGTCCGTGCTCGGCCAGATCGAGGGTGGGATCGCGCAGGGGCTCGGCCTCGCCGTGATGGAGGAGATCATCCAGATCGACGGCGTGATCCGCAACGGCAACTTCACCGACTACCTGCTGCCCACGTTCCTCGACATGCCCCAGGTCGTGGCGACCTTGATCGAGGAACCCGACCCGCACGCGCCGATGGGCGCGAAGGGCGTCGGTGAGGCACCGTGCATCTCGTCGACGCCGGCGATCGTGAATGCGATCCGCGACGCCCTGCGCCAGATCGACGGCATCGGCAAACCCCTCGACCGCGTCCCCGTGCGTCCCAGCGACATCTGCCTCTGACACACGACCGAGGCGTGACTTCTGGCGTGACCTCGGAAACGTCACCAGATGTCGGAGCAAGGCCGCGGTCCGGCTAGGTTCGGCGCCCATGCCCGACGAGCGCGAAATCATGACCTGGGACATCTTCGGGATGGCCTCACGAGACCTGGCCCAGATGGTGGTCGACAGCGGCTACGAGCCGGACATGGTGCTCGCGATCGCCCGCGGTGGGCTGTTGATCGGCGGGGCGATCGGCTACGCGCTCTCGGTGAAGAACGTGTACACGATGAACGTCGAGTTCTACACCGGCGTCGACGAGCGTCTCGAAGTCCCCCGCATCCTGCCGCCGGCCCCCGACTTCGTCGACGTGTCCGATGCGCGCATCTTGATCGTCGACGACGTGGCCGACACCGGCCACACGCTGCGTTCCGTGCAGGAGTTCTGCGCAGGCAAGGTGGCCGAGGTTCGCACCGGTGTGCTGTACGAGAAGTCGCACTCGCTCGTGAAGTGCGACTACATCTGGAAGCGCACCGACATGTGGATCAACTTCCCGTGGAGCGACAAGGATCCGGTCGCCAAGCGCGACTGGTCCGTCAAGGACGCCTGAGCCTCACGCTCCGGCAACGTTGGGGAACGCGGTGCGTTGCGCCAGCTTCAAGCGCTCCTCGATCCGTTTGGGCGTCACGATGCCGAGCAGTGTGTCGTCGTGCCAGACCGTGACCACCGGCCGTCGAGCGTCGAGACGCGTCAGGACCGCGGTGAAGTCATCGTCGAGCGAGGCGCGGGCGAGGTTGCCGAAGGGCACCATCAACTGTGTGAGCATCACGAGCGGCCGGCGCTCGGACGGAACCGCCCACAACTGTTCCTCCATCACCAGGCCGTCGAGATGGCCGTCGTCGTCGACCACGGCGACCGCACCGACGTCACCGAGCCGCTGGCGCTGCCAGAGCATCGAGTCGGCGTCCATGTCGGCTCCGGCATGGGCGACGCCGAAGGAGGTGAGGTCGCGGACCTTGACGCCGTCGAGTTGCTCACCGATGTACGACGCCATGATCTCGGCTCGGGCGTTCATTGCGATGAAGACTCCGGTGATCAGGACGAACACGCCGAAGTGACCGTGGAGCATCAGGGCGCCGCCGGTGGCGGCGATGCTCCAGCCGATCAGCCGGCCGGCGTTTCCGGCATCGCGCATCGCGCGGTACTTGTTGCCGGTCCGTGACCAACGGTGGGCTCGCAGGACCCGGCCGCCGTCCAGCGGCGCACCCGGGAGCATGTTGAACACCGTCAGGATCACGTTGACCAGCCCGATCCACGTGAGCATCGGCGAACCCAGCGCCAGGCCGGCGGCCAGCGCCACGACGCCGATCACGAGGCTGACCGAGGGGCCGGCCAACGCGATCAGCGCGTCGGCGCGCGGCGTCGGCGGCTCCCGATCGAGTCGGGCGACGCCGCCGAGTGCCCACAGGTCGATCGACTCGGTCTGGACCCCGTAGCGCCGCGCGACGAGCGCGTGGCCGAATTCGTGGAACAGGATCGAGGCGAAGAACAGCGCCGTGGCGACGAGTCCCGGGAACGTGCCGAGTTGCGCAGCGAGGTTGACCCCGAACAGCGCCACGACGAGCGCCATGCTCCAGTGCGCCCTCACGGGAATGCCGGCGTAGGTCCCCAGACGGATCGAACCGGTGGACATGGAGTGCTCCTTTCGCCGCACGGTGGATGGAACCGGCGACGCCGTACCGGTATTCCGTGGGGCCGGGCCGCTCAGCTGCGTTGTTCGAGGATCACGGTGGCACAGTTGCGACCGCTCGCCCCCCACACCCCAGCGCCGGGGAAGGTGGCCGCACCCGTCAGATACAGCCCGTCGACCGCCGTCTCGTACTTGGTGAGTTCGGGGTTGGCATTGCGGAACGCCGCGAGCGGGCCACCGGCGAAACTGGTCGCATGGCCCGCGGGCAGGTGGAAGTCGCGCTCGTAGACGTCGGGCGTCATCGCTCGCCACTCGATGATCGAATCGAGGAATCCGGGTTCGCAGAGGTCGGCGAATGCCTCCAGCCAGCGACGGGGCTCCTGTGAGCCGGGCCACCCGCCGACGAGGCCGAACGGCGTGTAGATCGCCTCCAGGCTGAACACGTGGCGACCTGCCGGGGCCATCGACGGATCGAGCGCCGTCGGCACGTTGACCAACATGCCTGGCCGATCCATGACGTGGCCCGAAGCGATCATCCCGGCGCCGCGGTGGATCTCGGCGAGGCCCGGCGCGATCGCCGTGGTCGGCCCGAGTGGGCGGTCGAAGCCTCGCAGGACCGGCGGCGCCGTCAGGACGGCATCGACCTTCGATTCGTAGCCCTCGTCGTGGTGGATGCCCTTCCAGCGTCGTACCAGGTCGGTGGCCGACGGGGGAGGGGTCCGCAGCCAGCGCAGGAACGTGTCGTGCGGGTTGCACGCCGACACCACGATCGGGGCGGTGATCTCGGTGCCGTCGACGAGTGCGATCCCAGCGACCCGCTCACCGCTGCAGATGATCGTGTCGACGGCGCTCTTGGTTCGCAGCGTGCCACCGGCGGCCTCGAAAGCGGCGAGCAGGGCGAGCGGGACCTGTCCACTGCCACCGACAGGACGGCCGACGGTGCCGACGTGACGCATCGCGTGCGGCAGCGCGCCGAGGCCGGTGCCCGGCGTCTCCGGTGAGATGCCCCACACCATCGGCCCGGTGAGTGCGCCCGGTCCGGCGATGGCGTCCTCGCTGAAGAACGATCGCAGGACGTCGGCAGCGCTGCGCCGTGACCAACGCATCAGGGTGGAGGCACCGCTCAGGCGCCGGCGCAGTGCGAGCCGTGTGAGGCCGGCGATCGTGGGCGGCTCGGCCGCTGCTTCGAAGACCATCTCGATGGCGGGCATCGCCGCTCGCGCGTAGCGCCGGTAGCCGTCGACCTGGCTCGGGAAGTGCGTGCCGATGTCGTCGAGCGTGGCCTCGAGGTCGTGATGGTGCGACCAACCGCGGCCCTCCGCCGCGCTGGCCCACGAGAAGTTGTGCTGTGCCGGCTCGACGTCGATGTACCGCAGGCCGAATTCGCCGAGGCGAAGTTCCTCGACGACCGGCGTCGTGCGGAACGTCAGGTGATCGCAGTTGCAGATGTTGACCGTGGCACCGGCGAACGGTTCGCTCGCCGCGGTTCCCCCGACGTCGGAACGCGCCTCGACCAGCAGGGTCCGCATCCCCGATCGGGCCAGATAGGCGGCGGTGACCAGGCCGTTGTGGCCGGCGCCGATGACGATGGCATCGAAGTCGGATGATGCTGGGGACGACACGGCGCAGAGTCTCTCGCACTTCGGTGTCGCGGGCGTAACGTGCTCGTGTGTCTTTCGTTACGCGTCAACTGGCCGACCTGCGTGCTCCCCAGGTCGAGCAACTGATCACCCCGCAGAGCATCTTCGTGCAGCCGTTGGGGGCGGTCGAGCAGCATGGTCCGCACCTGCCGTTCAACACGGATCTGCTGATCGCCGACCGCGTGTCGACGGCGGCGGTGCAGCGCGTCGGCGAGGCGCTCGACGTGTGGCTGCTCCCGCCGTTGGCCTACACGAAGTCGAATGAACATGCCTGGTCGGCGGGCACGATCTGGCTCTCGGCGACCACGTTGCTCGCAGTCCTCGACGACATCGGGCGGTGCGTGGCGACGACCCCGGCGCGCAAGCTGGTGTTCTTCAACGGCCACGGGGGCAACTCGGCGCTGGTCGGCGTGGCCAACCGCGAGATCCGCCTCGCCCACGGGCTGATGACGTTCCTGGCGCATCCCGGGGTGCCCGCCGACCAGGGAGGCACGTCGCCCGCCGGTGAACTCGGGATGGGCATCCACGGCGGTACCGACGAGACGTCGATCATGCTGCACCTCGTGCCGGAGCTGGTCGACATGTCGACGGCCACGCGTAACGTCCCGGTCGCACTCGCCGACAATCGCTACGTCCGTTTCGGCGGGGCGGTCGGTTTCGGGTGGTTGTCGAACGACTTCGGGCCTGACGGGCACATCGGTGATCCGACGGCCGCCTCGGCGGAGCGTGGCGCCGAGCTCTTCGACGCGGCGGTCGATGCCTTCTGTGAGGCGCTCGCCGAAGTTGCACAGTTCGAACTGCCGATCGGCTGATGATGGCCGGCGAGTCGCGACTCCACGATCTGAGGATCGACGTCGACCGTCTCCTGCGTCGCATCGACGCACTGGGTGAGATCGGTCGGATCGACGGCCCGAACGGCGAGTGGGGCAACGCCCGCCTCGCCTTGACCGATACCGACCGGGCAGGACGGGATCTCGTGGTCACCTGGATGCGCGATCTCGGTCTCGACGTCGCCATCGACGCCCTCGGCAACGTCGTGGGCACCAGGGAGGGTGCCGATCGGACGCTCGCACCGGTGATGGTCGGGTCACACATCGACACGGTGGGCACCGGCGGTCGCTTCGACGGCAATCTGGGGGTGCTCGCCGGCCTGGAGGTGATCGAGACGCTCGCCCGCCACGACGTCGTGACCGAGCGGGGGGTCCAGGTGGCGTTCTTCACCGACGAGGAGGGCGCCCGGTTCGCCCCCGACATGCTCGGCAGCCTCGTGTACGTGGGTGGCCTGGCGCTCGAGGAGGCGCTCGACATCGTCGCCGCCGACGACGGCGCCCGACTCGGTGACGAGCTCGAACGCATCGGGTACGCAGGGCCGGTGCCGTGCCCGCACCCGGCTGCGCCGCACGCCTACGTCGAGCTCCACATCGAGCAGGGCCCGATCCTCGAGGCGGAAGGAGTGACGATCGGCGTGGTCGAGGGTGTCCAGGGCATCTCGTGGACCGAGGTCGTCATCGTCGGACAGTCGGCCCATGCGGGAACCACACCGATGCGTCTGCGCCATGACCCGGTGTACTGCGCCGGTGTCATCGCGGCGTACGTGCGCGACCTCACGCGCACGCTCGGCCACGACCAGGTCGGCACCGTCGGGCGCGTCGACGTGTACCCCAACCTGGTCAATGTCGTCGCCTCTCGTGTGGTGCTGACCGTCGATCTCCGCAACACCGACGAGTCGATGCTCCAGGAGGCCGAACGACGCCTCGGGACGTTCCTCGAGGAGTTGTCGCTCGATGAGGGCGTCGAGATCTCGACGCGTTCGCTCGCTCGATTCGAACCGGTCGCGTTCGACGCGCGCATGGTCGACCGGGTCGAATCGACGGCGCAGCGGCTCGGCCACTCCACGCGCCGCATGCCGAGCGGAGCGGGCCACGATGCCCAGATGCTCGCAAGGATCTGTCCGACGGCGATGATCTTCACGCCGAGCGTCAACGGGTTGAGTCACAACATCGCCGAGTTCACCGAGGCATCCGACATCGCGGCCGGGGCGAACGTGTTGCTCCAGGTCGTCGTCGATCTGGCGCAGGACGCCCCGACGGACTGACCGTGTCGGCGCGCTTCGATCTCGTCACGGTGGACTCGCCCGACACCGAGGCGATCGCCCGGTTCTGGTCGGCCGCCGCCACGCTCCATGAGGTCGAGCGGGAGGACATCGACCGCTGGATCGTGCTCGCCGACGCGGACGGGATGCGCCGACTCGGCATCCAACGAGGAGCGATCCGTGCCGGGTCGATCCATCTCGACCTGGCCTGCACGCCGGCAGACTTCGACGATGAACTCGCCCGGCTGGTCGGGCTCGGAGCGCGTCTCGTGGCCGACCCTCGCCGCGAGCCGTACGGGTCGATCGCCAATCTGAGCGATCCCGACGGCAACGCCTTCGATCTCTGCGCCTACAGCTGAGCGACGCGGACGAGGGGCGCTCCTGAGAGCGCCCCTCGCCACATGTTCAGGTGTTCGTGTTCAGGTGAACTCGATCAGAGACCGATCGAGGTGTCGATGAACTGGTTGGTGACGATGTCGTCAGGTGTCACGCCATCCTTCGGCGTGGCGCCCTGTGCGGTGTAGATCGGCACCGCCAGTTCGATGAGCTTTGCCACCCGGTCGGTGTCGAACTGTCCGATGACACCGTCGGGGCTGTTGGCGATCAGCCCGTCGGCCTGGATCGTCTTCACGCCGAAGTCGGCAGCGCCCTGGGTGTAGTCCCAGCCGAAGTCGGCACCGAACTGGTCGACGGCATCGAGGATGATCGCGTTCGTCCGAGCGGGGTCGGCGAGGTAGTCGATGCTGGCCTGCTGGATGATCGGCACGAGCTTCGTGAAGCACGCGCTGTACTTGTCGACGTTCTCGGGCTTCGTCGCGATCGACTGGGCGTAGTTCTCCCAGCCGATGTCGTTGATGTACTCGTAGGCGACGGGCTTGCCCCAGTCGGGCAGTTCGACCTCGTACAGGTACGGCTCGGCAGAACCGAACCCCTGCTGGGCCGACTTGCCCTCGTCGGCGACGAACAGGCTCGGGTCGCCGGTGTAGGAGCCGTCGACCTGGTCGGCGCTGAGCACGCCGGTTCCGGTGAGGAAGTCCATGTAGGCCGCGCCGCCGAAGTAGCGCACCTTGACGCCGGCGGTGCCGAGATCGGCGATGCCGGTCACGTCGGGGTACGTCGCGGGGTCCCACATGATCATCTGCGGGTTCTTCTCGTAGCCGGACTCGATGGCGACGGTCGGGAAATCACCCGAGAACTGGATCGCTTCGTCGGTGTAGACGAATCCGAGCAGCACGTCGTCGTTGGCATACATGATCTGCGTGACCGGCGAGAAGTTCTGGGCCGCACCGCCGGAGCGGATCTGGATCTTCACACCGGTGTCGTGCCCGCTGGCATCGATCAGTGGCCCGGTGACGTACGCCTTGCCGGCGTCGATCTCGTAGCCCTCGCCGATCATCTGATAGAGGAAGCCGTGTTCGGCCTCCGGCATCCAGTCGAGCTGGATGGCGACGGTGTCGGGACAGTCGCCGGCGAGCGACACGCCCTCGCCCATCGCGTCGGTCGTCGCGGTCGTGTCGGTCGGCGCATCGGTGGTCTCGGCCATCGCGTCGGTGGTCGCGGTGGTGCCGCTGCTGCTCGTGTCGGACGAGCTGCTGCTGTCGCTGCCGCACGCTGCGACGGCGAGGCCGGCGGCGAGTGTGATGCCGAGCAGCTTGGCACTGCGGGTGGTCTTCATGGTTGCTCCTTGTTGGGGGTTCACGCTGGCTGGGATCGGGGAATCATGACGATTCCGGTGGATGGGAGAGGTGGGTCGGTCAGGACGATTCGTCGTACCAACGACCAATGGCGAGCTTGCGCAACGCACCGAACGCGAGGAACACGGCGATGCCGAGCAACGCGGCCACGAGCAGACCGCCGTAGACCTGGGGGAAGCGTGCCTTCTGGCGGAACTGTTCGATGACGACGCCGATGCCCGGTTTCTGGCCGGCTCGGAAGAACTGCTCGCCGACGATGGCACCGATCACGCTGAGGCCTGCGGAGATGCGGAATCCGATGAAGATCGACGGCATGGCTGCCGGGAACTGCAGCTTGCGCAGGCGCGTCGATCTCGTGGCGCCGTGCAGCGTGAAGAGTTCGTGCTGTGAGACGTCGGCAGAGGTGAGCCCGAACAGGGTGTTGGTCACGATCGGGAAGATCGAGATCATGACGCACACGAAGATGCGGGCGCCGATCCCGCCGCCGAACACCGATCCGATCAGCGGGACGACGGCGAGCACGGGGAGTGCCTGCGCGGCCACCAGATAGGGGTACATCGAGCGCTCGAGCCAGCGGGCCTGGGCCATCACGACCGCCAACGTGATGCCGAGCACGACGCTGATGGCGAGGCCGACGAGTGCGGTGAACGTCGTCCAGGCCAGCCCCTCGATCATCTGTCCGCGTACGGCCGAGTTGAGGAACGACTGGTCGAACACGGTGGTTGGCGACGGAACGAGGAACCCGGGCTTGTCGAAGAAGCGCCGCATGCCGTCGCGGTGGAAGTACTCCCACACGGCAAGGAAGAGCACGAGGAAGACGATCGGACCGATCAGCGCGCGGAGGAAGTTCTTGACCGTCGGCTGGCCGGACGGTCCGACGTCGCCGACGAGAGCTGGGTCCGCGCCGAGTGATCCCATGATTGCGTACTCGCTCGTGGGCGCGCTCACGAGTGGGCCCCTCGAAGGGCATGCGAGACCTGCCCGCACAGTTCGGCGAATGCCGGGTCGAACCGCAACTCGGGGTCGCGGGGATACTCGAACGGCACTTCGAACTCGCCGACGATCGATCCGGGCCGTCCGCTCATCACGATGATCCGCGTCGAGAGGAAGACCGCCTCGCTGATCGAGTGGGTGATGAAGAGCCCGGCGAACCGTTTGCGCAGGAACAGCGAGATCACTTCGTCGTTCAACCGCTCACGGGTGATCTCGTCGACCGCACCGAACGGTTCGTCGAACAGGAAGACCTTCGGTTCGAGCACCAGGCTGCGCGCGAGCGACGCCCGCATGCGCATGCCCCCCGACATCTGCTTGGGGTACTTGTCCTCGTGGCCGGTCAACCCGACCAGCTCGATGTTCTCGACGGCCCGGCGACGCATCTCGTCCTTGGGGAGACCCTCGAGTTCAGCGAGGAGCTCGACGTTCTGGATGACGGTGCGCCAGGGGAGCAGCGTCGCGTCCTGGAAGACGTAGCCGAGTCCGGAGCTGTCGACGCTCACCGAACCGGTCGTGGGTGTCGTGAGGCCCGAAGCGATGCGCAACAGCGTCGACTTCCCGCACCCTGACGGACCGACGACGGTGACGAATTCGCCAGGCCGGACGTCGAACGACGTGTCGGCCAGCGCCTTGGTGCCGTCCGGGAACGTCATCGAGACGTCGCGGAAGGAGACGGCGGATTGGGTGGAGGTCGCTGGTGTTTCGATCGTGTCGGTCATCTGTCCTCAGTGCGTGATCATTCCACCGGTGACGTTCATCGCCTGGCCGGTGCAGTAGTCGGCGTCGTGCGAGGCGAGGAACAACGCCATCGCGGCGACATCGGACGGTTCGGCCAGCCGGCCGAGTGGAGACCTGGACGACCACTCCTCGACCTGCTCCGGCGTGCGTGTCGCGGCGCCCATCTCGGTGAGGACGAAGCCCGGGCAGATCGAGTTGACGTTGATCCCGTGGATGCCGAGCTCGGCTGCGGCGACCTGGGTGAGCGAGATCACGGCCGCTTTCGAGGCCGCATAGTGGGCCTGGCCCGCCGCGCCGACCTTGCCGCCCATGCTCGCCATGTTGACGATCTTGCCGCCGGTTGCCTGGGCGATCATCGCGCGGGCGCCGATCTGGGTCGTCACGAGGATCGCACGGACGTTGACGGCGAACACCCAGTCCCACTCGTCGGTGGAGATGTCGAGCAGCGGCGTGATCCGGAACACGCCGGCGTTGTTGACGAGGACGTCGATCCCGCCGAGTGCGGCGATCGCCACGTCCATGGCCTCGGTGGTGGAACCGGCGTCGAGCAGGTCGCAGTCGATGGCGATGCCTCCGAGGTCGTCGGCGAGCAGCTGGGCTTCGTCGACGAGTTGGTCGAGGATCGCCACGCGGGCTCCGGCGCTGGCGAACTGGCGGGCGATCTCCGCCCCGATGCCGCGCGCCGCGCCGGTGACGACGACCCGGCGGTCCGTGAAACGTCCACCCGTCGGCACGAGGCGTCCTCCGCTGTCGACCATGATGGCCGCCACTATAGGTCCCTGGCGGCGGCCCACTGGAGGCCGCTCTGTTAACTCCGCGTTTCCCCGATCCGGACCCCGTTGCGCCACACGAGACGGTCGGGTGAACCGAAGGCGATCGCTTCTCTGACCGTCGTCGCTCGGATCGCGACGAGGTCGGCCGGTGAACCCGGCATGCACGCCACCGCGCCGGCGTTGGTCGAGATTGCGGCATTGTCGGTGACCGAATTCCAGGCCTCGTGGGGGAGGAGGTGGCTGGTCATGATCATCAGGCCGGCGGTCTCGAACGGGCACGCCCGCCCGACCGGGTTGAACGGGTCCTGGAGATTGTCGGCGCCCGCGGCGACGTTGACCCCCGCCGCGCGGAGCGCGGCGACCGCCGTGAGTCCGCGGGGCATCGGTGCGTGACCCCGGCCCTGCAGGAACAGGTTGGTGTGGGGGAGGGCGATCACGCTGATGCCGGCGGCGGCGACGAGTTCGGCGATCTCGGCCTGGCGCCGGGCGTGCTGCATGCCGAGGCTGACGCAGTGGCTGGCGGTCACGGGATACTCGAAGCCGGCGAGGACCTGCTCGGCGAGGTCGACGAGGCCGAGCACGTCAGGGTCGAGGGTCTCGTCGGTGTGCAGGTCGACACCGACGCCGTGATCGGTGGCGATCTGGAGGAAGACCTCGGTGGCTCCGCGCGTGTCGCCGTCGTCTTCGAGGTGGGGGCACCCGCCGACGAGGTCGGCTCCGGCGTCGAGTGCATCGTGCAGGAGCGCGCGCTGGTCCGCGCCAGCCGGGCCGACGACGGGCCAGTCACACAGCGCGACGATCTCGACGTCGATCAGATCGGCGACTCGCCGCCGGACCTCGCTCAACGCCTCGATGCTGCGCAGACCGTGCTCGGTGGTCAGGTCGGCGTGGGTCCGTACGAACCGGTAGCCGTTGGCCGCCATCAGGCGTGCGGCGCGCTCGGCGCGCTCGACGATGTGTTCGACACCGAGCAGACTGCGGTGGGCCCACATCGCCTCGATCGCTCCCATCAGGTCGCCGGCATCGTTCGGGACCTGCTCGGCGAGGAACGCCTTGTCGAGATGGGCGTGCGGCTCGACCGCCGACGGCGACAACAGGTGGCCGGCGAGGTCGAGCGTTTCGTCCGCTGCCGCAGCGATCGCCGGGGCGACTTCGGTGATCACTCCGTCGACGATCAGCACGTCAATCGGCCCGTCCGTCGGCTCGTCTGTCACGGCCGCGTGAACAATCGTGACCTGCTGTAGGAGGGTGCTGGGCATCTGCGCGAAACTACCCGCATGTCTGAACGCCCCGACCTGAAGCTGGGAGCCTTCTTCTTCGGAGGCGTCGAGATGGACGATGCGGGGGCCGGCAAACCCGACCCGATGGATCGTCGGTACTCCAACGACGAGTGTTGGAAGGCGACCCTCGACTACGTCAACTCGGCCAAGGAGGCCGAGCGGCTCGGCTTCGACTCGTTCTGGACGACCGAGCACCACTTCCAGTACGAGGGCTACGAGGTCATCCCCAATGGTCTGCTGATCTCCACATGGATTGCCGCCCAGACGACCACGCTGCGTTTCGGGGCGATGTTCAACGTGGTGCCGCAGTGGAATCCGCTGCGGCTGGCAGAAGACTTCGCGACGCTGCACAACCTGTCCGGCGGGCGGGCGATGCTCGGTGTCGGTCGTGGCACCGTGCCTCGTGAGGTCCTGCACCTCAACGACAAGGGTGTGTCGATCGGTTCGCTCGACAACCCGGATCAGGTCGACGCCGACCTCCACAATCGCGAAGTCTTCGAGGAGTCGATGGAGATCATCCGGCGTGCCCTCACGCAGGAGTCGTTCTCGTTCCAGGGCACGCACTTCCAGATCCCGATTCCCGGGATCCCCGACCGCGGCGCAACGGTGCAGGAGCTGACGCTGATCCCGAGGCCGATCCATCCGTTCGAGATCTGGCAGGCGGTCACATCGCCCCCGACGCTCGACTACGTGCCCGTCGTCGGCCACGGAGCGGTGTTCTGGAACCAGCACTACAGCTTCATCAAGCGGTTCTGGGACAAGTACGGCGAGACGTACGCGGCCTCGCACGGCGTCGAACTCGAGCCACACGAGAAGCGGATGCTCGTGTTGGCGTACCGCATCGAGGACACGATGGAGCAGGCGCGGGCCTCGGCGCTGCCGGGCCACGACGAGTTCTGGAAGTTCCTCGGTCCCTATGGATGGAGCCGCGGTTACATGGGCCCCGACGGCAAGCCGGCCAAGCCCGGACTGATCCCGTCGCTCGACGAATCGATCGAGAACAAGACGATCATCGTCGGACCTCCCGAGAAGGTTGCCGAGGAGATCGCGTTCTACCGAGATCTGCTCGGGTTGGAGTACCTCACGCTCTTCCCCCACATGCTGGGCGACCCCTACAAGAAGGCCGACGAGCAGATGGCCCGCTTCGCCGAAGAGGTGTTGCCGCTGCTCTGAGCTCAGGAACCGGCGGCGGAGCCGATGAGCGTGCGGGGGTCGGCGGCGCCGGCGAGCATGCCGTTGGGCTCGACCACGATGGCGTGGGCGTGCCCGAAACCGGAGTCCCAGGATGGCTTCGAACCGGCCTGATGGCCCCGGGTCTGGAGCGCGTCGACCCAGCCCGCAGGTGCGTGACCCTCGACGCCGACCGACGGCCCACCGGCGCCCGTCCAGGTGTCGAAACCCGTCAGTGGGCCATCGAGCGCCCACCGGCCGGCATTGACGGCGGTGGCCGGTGACTGCCCGTGATGGAACAGCCGGGTGAGGATCTGCAACAGGATCTGGGGCTGCGCGTCGCCACCCATCGTGCCGAACACCGCGGCGAGCCGGCCGGCACGCGTGGCGAGGGCGGGTGACAGCGTGTGGGGCGGCCGTCGCCCGGGCCCGTACTCGGCCGGGTGGCCGGCGACGAGGTTGAAGCCGAGGCCTCGGTTGTGGAGGTTGATGCCGGTGTTCGGCTCGACCAGGTGACTCCCGAATCCCGATGCATTCGATTGGATCAGTGAGACACCGATCCGTACACCGTCGGGTCCGGTCCCGGTGGTGCACAGGTACGTCGTGTCGCCGTCGGACGCCGGAGCCGTACGCCCACTCGAGCGTTCGAGTCCGATCATCCCCAGCCGGCCATCGATGAGTTCGAGTACGGCGTCGCCATCGGCGTGCTCGTGCAACTGGTCGGGCCGATCGAATCCGGCGGCCGTCGCCGCTTCGACGAGCAGGTGGGCCCAGCGTTCGTCGTCGGGATCATCGGGGAGGTCGAGGTGCTCGGCGAGGCGTGCCGCCGCGAGCGTCAGGTATCCCTGGGAGTTCGGACCGATCGTGTGCAGGTCGACACCGAAGACCGACGTGTTCAGCGGGGTGACCCAGTCGGCCTGGCACGCCGCCAGGTCGCCCGGGGTGAACAACCCGTTGCCGAGTTCGATCAGGCCGTCGCCGAAGGCACCACCGTAGAAGCTGCTGCGACCCGACGCCGAGAGCCCTGCCAGGGCCAGGGCCGCACCGGGGCGACGAACGGTGGCCCCGCTCGCTGTTGCCTGCGTCGCGAGTTCGGCGAGATGCGACCGGCTCTCGGCGTCGAGTCGCCGCAGCGACCCGACGAGGAGCGGGCTCGCCGGGAACCCGTCTGCGGCAAGGCGGCGGGCAGGGGCGAGCACGATGTCGAGCGGCAGCGACCCGAACCGCTGGTGCAGCGCCATCCATCCGTCGACACATCCGGGGACGGTGACCGTGCGCACGTCGAGCTTGAACGGCATGTCGGAGCGGCCCTCAGCGCGCAGGGCATCGGGGTCCGCGCCCGATCCGGCGCGGCCGGACGCGTTCAGTGCGTGGGTCTCGCTCGAGCCATCAGGAGTGTCGATGTGTACGAGAGCGAACAGGTCGCCGCCCAGCCCGCACAGATGCGGTCCCGTGACGGCGATCGCCGCGTTGCACGCGATGGCGGCATCGACCGCGTTGCCGCCGAGGGCGAACATCGACATGCCTGCAGAGGTTGCGAGGTGGTCCGCGCTCGCCACCATGTGTCGAGGTGCGCGTACCGTGCTCGTGGGGACATTCACAGGCGGCATCTCGCCGACCTTACGCGCGGGTCATGCGAACCACTCACCGCGTTCGGTGAGCACGTCGCGCAGCGTCTCCGGACGGTCGGTCATGATGCCGTCGACACCGAGATCGAGCAGGCGCTCGATCTCGACACGATCGTCGATCGTCCAGACATGGACGGCCACGTCGTGGCGGTGTGCGGCTCGCACGAAACGTTCGGTGACGACCGTGACGCGCCGGCCGGGCCCGGAGTCGGCCGCATGGACGGGCACCTGTGCCACACGCCTCGCAGTTGCGCTCGTGCGCCCGGTGAGGCGGAGGCGGGCGATCTCCTGCGGGCTCATACAGGTCAGCAGCCCGGGGCCGAGGAGCGAGCGGAGTTTGACGAGTCGGCTGTGGCTGAACGAGCCGATGCAGACGCGATCGATCAGCTCGCGCTCACGCACGAGTTGCACCAGCGCCGGTGCGGCGGCGTCCGACTTGCAGTCGATGTTGAACCGGGCGTCGGGGAATCGGTCGAGCAGCTCGGTCATCAGCGCGATCGGTTCGCGCCCGTCGACGCGGAGGTCGCGAAGCTCGGTCCACGGCGTGTCGGCGATCGTGACGTCGACACCACAGGTTCGTTGGAGGTCCGCGTCGTGGAATGCCACGAGCTCGCCGTCGGCGGTGAGGTGGACGTCGGTCTCGAGGTACCGGTAGCCGAGGGCCACGGCATGTTCGAACGCGGGCATCGTGTTCTCGGGAGCGCTGCTCGTCCCGCCACGGTGGGCGAATGGAATCGGACCCGGCCAGTCGAGATAGGGGTGTGATGTGTTCATCGTCACGATGCCGCCGTCGCGCCGTCTGACAGGCGCTGCGCGAGCCACGCGAGCGGGATCGACAGCAACATCGTCACCGTGGCGACGACGTTGACGAGTGGCACGTTGTTCGGCCTCGTCAGGTTGCTCAGGATCCACTGCGGCAGGGTCTCGATGCCCGGGCC
>JAHENF010000076.1 GCA_024643255.1 Ilumatobacteraceae bacterium | reverse complement strand
CCGCCCGATCGCCTTGCGTAGCTGTGACACATAGGTCTGAAGCGTGTTCCGCGCCGACAATGGGGGTGCTTCCCCCCACACGTCATCGATCAGTCGGCCGCTCGACACGGTGCCGTTCGCACGAATCAGGAGAAGCGCCAGGACCAGTCGTTGCTTCGATCCGCCGAGAACGACCTCGGTACCATCGGCGGTCACTCCGACCGGACCGAGCGCTCGGAACTCCATCGAAGAACGCTATCTCACCGGGTGCTCCAGCTGTTCTCAAGTGTTCCTCACGCACCTCTGGACTCGGGTGCGGTGCGATCAGGCACTGACCAACGACATCCACGATGTGGGTTCACCAACGGCTCCCGATGCCGGGAGCCAAAGAGAGGAGCATGTCATGAAGAAGCACACTCGGATCCTGTTGGTGGCAGGGCTGATGACACTCGCCTCGGCCCCGGCCCAGGCCGCGGGCGCGAAGCCGTCGATCGAACGGACCATCGTGCACAAGGAGGTGACAACGGAGGAATTCGCCGACGACATCTGCGGCGACCGAGCCAATACGACCACATTCACGACCACCTGGCGCTACATCGTCAAGTCGACCGGGGACAGCCTGCTCGTGGTCTTCGGAGAGACGGGCCGGTACCAGACGGACTTCGACGACCCGTCCATCGACGACTACGCCAGCCAGTTCACCGAGGCCGGCCACTTCAACATCTCTCCGAGCGGGACAGTCGTGTACACGAGCCAGTTCCACGACTTCCCAGGAACGATCGAAATCCACGAGCGGATCGTGTTCGTCGAGTCGAGTGGTTCGGTGAGGGTCGACCGCTACGACCTCACCGTCACCGGGTGTCCCTGACCGCTCTGACCGGGCCGAAGGCTTCGTCGCCACAGGTGAAGCTGGAGCTGTCCACGATTGATGATTTCACCTACGGCCCGGCGCTCCGGCGCGATGAACGTCGGGCATCGTGAAACATCCGGTGCCTGGCTCGCCATGACCTCGACGAAGGGCGTCGGAAGGGGCACCCGCAGATGTCGATGTCAGAGGTCATCGCAGCGCCCGGCGACCAGATTGGCCGCGGTCATCGAGACAATCGACCACGCCGAGGCAACCTCACCGGTCGTCACAGCACCTCCTGGGCCGTGGCTGAAACGACTGCGAGGGGGGCATTCGTCCAGGACTCCGGCAAGGCCGACGCTGCAATCAGCGAGCTCGACCGGATGAGCGACGAACTCGACGACTGACCCACCCAGAGCCGGCGAACTCGGTCGCCTCTTCGGCTCGTCGGGCCGCCGCATAGTCAATCGTGCACTTGAAACTGGCGCGACTCGATGTTGGGCTCATCGTTCACCTTGTCCTCGCCGCGCTGGCGCCGGGTCTTGAGGTCGAGTACGAGATTGGTGGCGTCACTACCAACATGACGTCCGGTGACTGCGCCGTTCTCGATCGCGAGAATCGATCGTGCGGGTTTGACCAGGTTGTGCAGGAGGATCTCGATGCCGGTGTTGGGGAACGACCGGCCAATCTGATGGACGAGACGGACGTAGTTCTCTAGGTAGAGGTCGTTGTCGCTGACGACGGCATCGCCGTCGTCAGCGGGCGTAGAGCTCCTTGTACCGATCGAGCCCGTCACTGGGGAACGTGTCGCGGACCAGATTCTGATCACCGACGACGATCGGCTCGCGGGCCGCGCGCCCGTTCGGCTCGTCGAGGAAGTGGAGGACGGCCGTCGAAAAGGCCGCCGGATCGAAGTCGACGTGCCCCGAGGCGTCGATCACGAAGGGGTAGAAGTCGTACTCCTCCAAGCGCTTCCCGGCCGAAGCGGCGGCGGGGCGGGCTGATGACATCGAGCGCGAGCGCCCGAACAGATAGGCCGCCACGCCGACCGCGACCGCAATGACGATCACGGCGCCGATCTCACGACCACTCATTCGTCCTGCCCCCGATCTGTTGCAGTGGAAGGTACACGACCCCCACGACGCGCCCGCGCCGGCAGCGCTCGTTCGACCCGCCCTGCACTCGTTGTCGAGACACTCCGCGTGATCGATGCCGCCTGGTCCAGTCCGACCGTGGTCGAAGGTTGAGTACGGTGTGGAAGCCGACTCGCCGAGCAGCTGGAACTGCTGGCGTCGGGAGGCGGATGCCTACGAGTCCGGTTTCCTCCACGACCTGCCCGGGCGTCTACGCGCACCGCGCTGCTTCGCGTCGCACGAGTTCGAACCCGGTCTGGTGGGGCTGTGGCTCGAAGACGTGGACGACGTCCAGGCCGAGTGGTCGATGGCGCACTTCACGGCGGCCGCATCGAATCTCGGCGAGCTCGGCGGGGCCTTCCTTGCGGACCGACCTGTTCCCGATCTGCCGTGGCTGAGTCGCGGTTGGCTGCGAGGGTACGTCGGGTACAACGCTCCGATGATCGAGCTTCTCCAACGCTCGGCAGACGATCCGTGGATCCGGCGCCTGTTCCCGCCGGAGGACTTGCGAGCGACGGTCGAGGTCTGGGACGAACGCGAATGGTGTTTCGAGGTCCTGGCGCGGTTGCCCCAGACCTTGTGCCACATGGACGCTTTCAGCCGTAATCTGTTCAGGTGCTCCGAGCCCGACGGCGAGCACGGGACGGTTGCGAACGACTGCTCACCAACCGGCGCTCGACGCTCAGGCCGCTGCTCGGTGGAGCGCGTGAGCTCGAACGTGAATTGGGCCTGCTCGAGCTGTGTTCGCCGGGGAGGTCGCGGCCTGGCCGGGCGTTCGAGACCGCCGTGGATCGCTGACCCCGAGATGTTCGGCGACGGATCGACCCGGATCGGTCGGGGAATTTGTGTTGGGCTATGGTGCCACACGGCGATCCGTCCGCTGTGGAATCTGTGAGGGCCCGGTGCACCCATCGAAGGAGCTGGAAGCTGTCGTCCGCAGATTCTTGGACGCACGGGTCGCCCTGGATGTCGACGCCATGAAGGCGCTGAACTCCAAATCAGGGTTCCTGCGTCAGATCGGCAGTGATCGAGACGAGTGGAGACAGGGCTTCGATGCCACGGTTCAGGCGTGGATCGACAATCAGTTCCAGGACTCCTGGCGAGTGACCAAGGCTTCGCTTCTGCGGATCGAGGCATACGAAAACGGAGACACTGGTTGGGCCGCCGTCGAGCAGGAACGGACCCTTGTCAACGGGCAGGTCTTCGTCTTCCGCATCACCATGGTCTTCGTTCTCGAGGACTATGCATGGAAGCTCATCCAGATCCACTTCTCGATCCCGGTGGCCGACGAACAGGTACTCGGCGTCAGCCTGACCTCGACCCTCGCCAATCTGTTGACCTCCATCGATGCCGGCGCCGACGCCGAGAGTGACGGCGACCAGGACGGAACCGTTCGTACGGCATCACTGCTGTTCACCGACGTCGTCGGGTCCACCGCGCTGTCTCAGTCAATGGGCGACCGGGCCTGGTCGGAGTTGATCAGCGGCCACTTCTCTGCAGCCGAAGCCATCGTGGCCCAACATGGAGGAACCGTCATCAAGACGCTCGGCGACGGTGGCATGTACGTGTTTGCCGCCGGCACTGCGGCGCTTCGAGCGGCGATCGCAATGCAGCAGTCAGCAGTGGACGCCCCGGGCCCACATCTCGACCTCCGCATCGGGATTCACACCGGCGACGTGGTGCGAACCGCCTCCGACTACCTGGGGCTCACCGTGAACAAGGCCGCTCGGGTCGCCGCCGCGGCAACAGGCGGTCAGATTCTCGTCTCCGCCTCAACGGTGGACATGATCAACGACGCCGAGTTCGAGTTCGGAACGCCAATCGTCGCCGAACTCAAGGGTATTGCAGGTACCCACGAACTCTGCCCGCTCCACTGGAACGAGGCCGATCCCGCGGCCAAACCTCACGTGAGGTGAACGAGCGAGGCAGAGTGAGGCGACGAACTCAGTCGAAGCGGGCGGGCTCGGCGGCGGCCGATGCGATTGCCAGGCCGAACCTGACGGCACCGCTCGACCACACCGGACACGGGACCACGTCGACGACCGGGCAGAAGTGCACGCCGTCGCCGCGCACCACCGTGGTCCCGTCGGGTGCACAATCGGTGTCGAACTCGTTGCAGGGCAGCCGATCCGTGTAGCGCCCGTCCGCGGTCTCGACGAACTGGCCGGCATCGACGTAGGAAACATGCGCCCTTCCGGCCGCATACCCCCGGTACACGGCGTTGATGCCTTCGACCTCGAGATCGGCGTCGAACCGCGGATGGCGGACCGGCTGGCCGACGAGAACGACCCATGCCCCGGCCGCGGTGGCATGCTCGATCAACACGCCGATGTCGATGCGGTACTGCTCGACCAGCGGCTGGTCGACCAACCTCGCGCCGGCATCGTCGAGCATGCACGGTGTCAGGTTGTTGCCGGTGAAGGTGATCACCACGACCGTCGTCGGCGTGGCCTCCAGATCATGGTGGATCCAGTCGCACGGCGCGGTTCCGCCCAGGAACCTCTTCACGAACTGCTTCCCCGGCGTCAAGTACTCGATGACGGGCGCGGCCGCCTCGGCGAGCGAGTCGCCCACCAGCACCAGTCGGTCGATGACCGCTGCCGGCTCCGCACGCGCCCAGTCGACAGGCTCCCGGGTGTTCAGCAGCGCCCGCGTCCGGTTGACGTTCGACGTGGCGTCTGCCGTCTGGACGGGCCGCTGGGCAGGGTTGGCCGCCGAGATCCGGCGATCGAGCCCGACCGGCGCCGCGACGGCTGTGCTCGAGCCGTGGCCCGGGCCCTCGCCTGCGGCCTGGACGATGCCGATCGACACGATCAGCCCGCCAACGAGTGCGAAGACGATCCCCACAACGATTGCTCTCCTGTCCGGAACCTGCGTGCTGACCATGACCAACCTCCGTCGAGTGCCTGCTGATGGCACAGTGCGCTCTGGCGCTGACAGCCCGTCGACACGACGTTGTCGACGGTTTGCAGACGGTTCGAACGAGCCTTTGCGGCGTGGAGAAGACCGTGGTCCAGATCACCGAACCAGGCAGGATGCCGCTGCACCTGCAATTGCACCGGCCGGTGGAGATCGGCCGCGATTGCGACGGGGTGCTGCTCACCGATGCGCTGCTGTCGCGCCGTCACTTGCGTCTGAGTTCGACCGGGGGACGGGTCACGCTCGAAGATCTCGGCAGCACGAACGGCACGTTCATCGACGGTGTGCCGGTGCAACGACCGACGCCGCTGCTCCCTGGGCAGTCGGCGACGTTCGGTGCCTGCACGGTCGAGGTGATCTCGCCTGTCGGTGGGGCGGTGCAGGGCGACGACAGCATCCGGCGGACGTCGATCGACCTCGTCGCCGCCGCGGCGGGCGCGGACCGGGCGCCCATGGTGCAGACGGGGAGCGGTACGTTGACGATCGTGTTCTCCGACATCGAGGGCTCGACGCGGCGGGCGGAGCAGCTGGGCGACGAGGCGTGGATGCAGTTGCTGAACTTCCACAACCGGTTGGTTCGGCGACAGGTCGAGCGGGCCGGTGGGTACGAGGTGAAAGCCCAGGGTGACGGGTTCATGCTGGCGTTCCCGAGCGCGCGATCTGCGATCTTGTGCTCGATGGAGATCATGCGGGCGCTCGAGGTGCACGGCCGATCGAGACCGAACGACGCATTGCGGGTGCGGATCGGGATGCACACGGGTGAGGCGATCGAGGAGGACGGTGACCTGTTCGGCCGGCCGGTGGTGTTGGCGGCCCGGATCGCCAATCAGGCCACCGGCGGGGAGATCCTGGTGTCGTCGTTGGTGCGAGAGATCGTCGAGTCGAGAGGTGATCTGTCGTTCGGTGCCTCTCGCGAGGTCGAACTCAAGGGCCTGGTCGGTCGGCACCTCCTGCACCCGCTGTTGTGGGCGGAACCGGCGCGGCTGTCCGACGAAAAGCGCGAGGATTCCTCATGGCGATGACCGACGACCACCAGCAGGGAGTCGCGTCGCTCGCCGACGGCGAGGAGTCCGCCACGTCGACGTCGCAGGTACGGTTCACCGCACTGCGCGGTGGTGTCGGGGTGGTTCGCGACGGTGAGGCGGTGCCGATCGGTGGTCCGCAGCAGCAGCGGTTGCTGGCGGCGTTGTTGGCGGCGCAGGGCGCGGCGGTGAGTGCCGACCGCTTGGCCGACACGATCTGGCCCGACGGTGCGATGCCCGACGGAGCGCGACGCACCGTGATGAGTTACGTGTCACGGCTGCGAGCGGCCATCGGTGGCGACCATGTGGTCACGGGCGCCAATGGTTACCAGTTGCTGTTGGGTGATGCGTCGTACGACGCCGATGACTTCGAGTCGCGCTTGGCCGTCGCGCGAGCCTCGTCCGGGACGGCGTCGATCTCTGCGTACGACCACGCCCTCCAGCTGTGGTCCGGCCGAGCGTTCGGTGACGAAGGCTCCGAGTGGTGGCTGTCGCCGGTGGCGACACGGTTGGAGGAACTCCGGCTGGTTGCACACGAGGAACGATGCGCTCGGTTGATCGAGATCGGTCGTCATGCCGAGGCCGTCGCCGACCTGCAGGGGTTGATCGCCGACCAGCCGCTCCGTGAGCAGTTCATCGCGTTGGAGATGCGGGCGCTGTATCTCAGTGGTCGGCAGGCGGAAGCGTTGCGGAGCTACCGCAGATTCGCCGACTATCTGGCCGAGGAGACCGGGCTCGATCCCTCCGACATGCTCGTCGACCTCGAACACCGGATTCTCATCGGTGATCCGTCGCTGGCGCCGACGAGCGCCGCCGCCATCCCCGGCTACGAACTCGGCGACCTCATCGGCGAAGGCGCCTTCGGCGCGGTCTACCGAGCGATGCAGCCGAGTCTCGGGCGCGACGTCGCGGTCAAGGCGATTCGAGCTGAACTGGCCGACGATCCGCGTTTCGTCCAACGCTTCGAGACCGAGGCGCAACTCGTGGCCCGGCTCGAGCACCCGCACGTGGTGCCGTTGTACGACTACTGGCGTCAGCCGGGGGCGGCGTTCCTGGTGTTCCGACTCCTTCGCGGAGGCTCGCTCGCCGACCGGATCAGCGACGGACCCCTCGCCCTCGCGGAGGTGTCACGGTTGGTCGAGGAGATCGGCGGAGCGCTGGCTGCCGCCCATGCCCTCGGGATCGTGCACCGTGACGTCAAGCCCGCCAATGTCCTGTTCGACGAGGCGGGCAACAGCTACCTCGCCGACTTCGGGATCGCCGACGGTGGCGGCGAGACCTTCGACATTGCGCTGCGTTCGGCGGGTTCTCCGTTGTATGCGAGCCCCGAGCAGGCCCGCGATGGCGTCGCAGGACAAGCATCGGATCAGTACTCGCTCGCGGTGGTCGCGTGGGAGGCGCTCACGGGCACGGCACCGTTCGCCGGGGCGACCGCCACGGAGGTCGTGCGCAACAAGCTCGGCCAGGCGCTGCCGACGATCCCGGACGCGTCCGACAGCTACCGGGCGCTCGATGCGGTCCTGCAGCGGGCGTCGGCGCCGATTCCTGGGGATCGGTATCGCGATGTCACCGAGTTCGTGCATGCGTGGGCGACGGCCTGCGCCGGTACCGACACGACACGGACGACCGGCGGGTTGCACGCCGAACCCGCAGCGATGCGCGCCGCCGGCACGCTGGCCAGCCTGTCGCTCGGGTCGGTCAACCCCTACAAGGGCCTGCGGGCGTTCCGGGAGGCGGACGCCGCCGAGTTCAAGGGTCGAACCGAGTTGGTCGACGCGCTCGTCGAGCGCGTCGACGCGGACCCGTTCGTACTGGTCGTCGGCCCGTCCGGGTCGGGCAAGAGCTCGCTGGTACACGCCGGTGTCGTGCCCGTGTTGCGTCGACAGGACGCACTGGTCGTCTCGATGGTGCCCAGTGCCGACCCATTCGTCGAACTCGAGGCCGCCCTGCGCCGAGTCGCCACGACCGAGGTCGGCGACATCGGCGCCCGCCTCCGCGATCGCAACGGCCTGGGCGACATCGCCGCCGACATCACCACCGGCGGCGGCCAGCTCGTGCTGGTGATCGACCAGTTCGAGGAACTCTGGACGCTGGTCACCTCCGATGCGGTTCGCGATCGGTTCGGGGCCTGCATCGCCGACGCGCTCGCGAGCCAGCACGACATCCGCATCATCGCCACGTTGCGAGCCGATCTCTACGACCGACCCTTGCAGCACCCCCTGCTCGGGCCGATCGTTCGTGACGCCACCTTCGCTGTTACACCGATGACGTCCACCGAACTCCATGATGCGATCGCGCTGCCCGCAGAGCGAGCGGGCGTTCGCTTCGAGCCCGGTCTCGTCGCCACGATGGTCGGTGATGTCGTCAGCCGACCCGGAGCGCTGCCACTCCTGCAGTTCGCACTGACCGAACTCTTCGAGCAACGCATCAACGGCGTCGTCACCGCGGACGCCTACATGGAGCTCGGCGGCATCGGCGGCGCCATCGCCCGCCGTGCCGAACAGCTCTACGACGAAACCTCTCCCTACGAGCGCCACGACGTACGTCTGTTGTTCACCCAACTCGTGACGCCCGGCGACGACAACGACGATCTGCGACGGCGCGCCGACCGCGACGAACTCGCGGGCATCGAGCCCAGCGTCATCGACCGGTTCCTCGCCCACCGGCTCCTCGTGACCGACGTGCATCCCGTCACACGCGAACCGGTGGTCGAAGTCGCCCACGAGGCACTCCTGCGGGAGTGGCCGCGGCTGCGGGAATGGATCGACGAGGACCGCGATGTGATCCGGCTGCGTCGCGCCATCCGCGCCGCAGCACACGACTGGGTCGAGCAGGGTCGAGACGAAGCGATGCTCTTCCGGGGCAGCCGCCTCGTCGCCGCCCAGGACGCCGCGCTCCCCGAGGTCCTCAACCCACCCGAGATCGAGTTTCTCCAAGCGAGCCACGACCTCGACCAGCGCGAACGAACCGAGGC
>JAHENF010000031.1:6499-35641 GCA_024643255.1 Ilumatobacteraceae bacterium | reverse complement strand
GAACCGACCTGCTCGCGCGGCACGTTGACGACCGCGACCACGCTGCCCTCGGTGGCTGCGCACACCCCGTTCATCTGGGCGAGCACGGCCGAGCTCGCCATCAGTTCGTCGGGCAACATGACGGCGAACGGCTCGTCGCCCACGGCGGAACGGGCACAACCCACCGCGTGGCCGAGCCCCTTGGGCTCGTCCTGGTAGACGATCGTCACGCGCCAGTCGCGACCGATCGAACGGAGCCGCTCGGCTGTCTCGACCTTGCCCTTGGCCTCGAGCGCTGCGATCAGCGCCTCGTCGGGGGCGAAGTAGGCGTCGAGGGCCGGCTTCGACCGGCTGCTGACGACCACGATGTGATCGATGCCGGCGCCGAGCGCCTCCTCGATCACGATCTGGATCGCTGGTTGGTCGCCGATCGGGAACAGTTCCTTCGGAACCGACTTGGTGGCCGGAAGAAATCTGGTGCCGAGCCCGGCCGCGGGGATGACTGCGCTGCGGACCTGCATGGTTCGGACGATATCTTGGTGAACTCGATGCCCACGTATGTCTACAAGTTCGTCGAGACCGGCGAGACCATCGAAGTCCAACAGGGCTTCCACGACGAGAATCTCACCGAGATCGCCCATCCCGACACCGGCGAAGTCCTGCCCGTCAAGAAGGTGTTCACCCCTGTCGGTGTGACCTTCAAGGGTTCCGGCTTCTTCAAGACCGACAACCGCGGCAAGAAGTCGGCGAGTACTCCCGCCTCGACATCGAGCGATTCGAGCAGCTCCGATTCGTCGTCGAGGTCGTCGTCCACGTCGGAGTCCAAGTCCGAGTCGAAGTCCGAGTCGAAGGCGGCGTCCACGTCGAAGTCCGAGTCGGCTCCGTCCAAGAAGAGCGACTCGAGCAGCACCAGCAGCTGACGCACCGGCGGCGTCGGTAGCCTCCAACGTCGCCGGCTCCCTCCGATCGATCCCGATCAGAGGAGACAACGATGCACGTCGTGGCCAGAGCCCGACTCGTCCTCGCCCGACGACCCTGGTTGTACTGGGCCGTCGTCGGCGCACTCGCGGCAGTGCTCACCACCGGTGTGCACGATCGACTGGCTGCCTTGGAGCGAGCACGACACGACTGGGGCGTCACCCGCAGCGTGCTGGTCGCCGAACGAACACTCGAGCCGGGCGACACGATCGCAGTGCGGACCGTCGAGTTCCCGGTCGCCCTGGTCCCGCCGGGCGCGGTGTCGGTACTCGAGCAACCCGTCGAGTTGCGCCGACGAGTCGGCGAAGGCGAGGTCCTCACCGAACTCGACATCGACGCGACGTCCGGGCCGGCCGCGCGAGCCGCCTCCGGAACCGTCGTGGTTGCGCTCTCCGATCCGCTCAGCCGCAGCGTCGACATCGGGATCTCCGTGCAGGTGGCGGCCGACGGCCTGGTCATCGCCGAATCGGCCACCGTCGTCGACGCGATCGACGACGTGGTGTTCGTGGCGGTCGCGCTGTCGGAGGGCCCGACGGTCGCGGCGGCAGCGCAGCAGGGCACGGCCGCGCTCCTTTATCTCCCGTGAGTATCTCCCGTGAGCACGTGCCGCGACGACCGAACCGCTGCTCGGCTCAGGTGACGGGTTTGACGCTGGGCACGATTCTCGGCGTCCAGGGGCGAGGCTCGTCCCAGTGATGCCCGATCACGTCGGCACGCGACAGCGCCGCCAGGAATTCCAGCGGGGTCGCGAAGTCGGGCATCTCGACGTAGGCCGAGCCGAGCGCGTCAGGGACGTGGCCGTCGCTCCCCGCTCCGCCGACGATGCCGAACTCGGCGGCGAAGTCCTCGGCTCGACGGTTGAGGCTCGCCAACGACGTCTTGGCGTTGAACACCTCGATCGCGTCGATGAGGTCCGCCTCGGCCAACTCGCGGAGTGCCGGTTCGCTCATGTTGCGCCGCATCGGGTCGAACGGATGCGGGATGTACACGACGCCGCCCTGGTCGCGGATCGCCTTGGCGGCGTCGACGTGGCCGACCCCGGCCGGGATCCGCTCGGTGAGGAACAACCCGATGATCTCGCCCATCGCCGTGCGCAGCTCCTCCCCCACGATCACTCGGGCCTCGACGAGATCGCGGAGTTCGACCGCGCCGGCCAATGCGTTGTGGTCGGTGACGCACACCACGTCGAGACCACTCGAGCTCACCGCGGCCGCGAATTCCTCGGGCGTGGTCGTCGAGTCGCCACTCCACATCGTGTGCGTGTGCAGGTCGACGCGCACGCTGTCGGCGCTCTGTGCCGCCGCGAGATGCGGATGACGTCCGATCGCCTCGGGCGAGGGTGCAGCCATCCGGACGGTGACCTCAGGACCCCGACATCGTGACGTCGCGGATCACGAGGCTCATCCCGGCCGAACGCATCGGCAGCCACTCGATGTCGCCACCGATCTCGACGATGTCGAGCAGCATCCGCTGGAGCGTGGACGCGATCGTGATCTCGCGCACCGGCGCACCGACGGTGCCGTTGGAGATCAGCAGCCCCGCGGCGCCGGTCGAGAAGTCACCGCTGATCGGGTTCACGCCTGAGTGCAGGCCCTGCATCTGTTGCACGAGCAGACCGTCGTCGACATCGGCGATCAGCTCGTCCTGGGTGCGCGTTCCCGGCTCGAGCGACAGCGCCAGGCACCCCACGCCAGGGGTGCCGGCGAAGCCGCCCCGAGTCGCATTGCCGGTCGACACCGTGCCGGCACGGCGCGCCGAGTAGGAGTTGTGCACGAACTGCTGGAGCACGCCGTCGCGGATCAGGACGTTGCGCCTCGCGGCGAGCCCCTCGCCGTCGACGTCCGTGGCGGTGTAGGCCAACGGATTCGTCGGGTCGTCGATCAGCGTGACCCCGGAGGCGGCGACGGTCTCGCCGAGCCGATCCCGGAACAGCGACCGACCTTTGACGACCGCCTCGCCGTTGAGCGTCGAGGAGATCACACCGATGAACTGGGCGGTCACGTACGGATCGAGAACTACGGTGACCCGACGGCTCGGCGGCTGGGTCGCACCGAGCAGACGCGTCGCTCTGTCGATGGCCTCGCGGGCGGCGCGGTCGAGATCGAACTCATCGGGCGACCGGCCGACCGAGAAGCCGAAGCCCGTCTGGGTCTCGGCGTCGTCGCCTTCGCCCTCGTCGGCCAGCGTCGACACCGACACGTAGCAGCCGTTCTCACGACCGGACATTCTGATGCCGGTGGTGGACGCCACGGCCGACTCGCCGTGCGCATCGGCATAGTTGGCGTCGTCGACACGGACCCGCGGGTCGCCTCCCGACGCCAACTTCTCCAGTTGCTTGGCGAGATCGATCTTGCGGTCGGTCGGATAGGCGGCCAGGTCGTCGTTCCAGAGGGGCTGTTCTGTCACGGCCACGCCGTCGGGCTCGGCGAGTGCAGCCCACTCGTCGACGGTGCCGAACTGCACGTTGTCGCGCGCCTCCGCGAGCACCTCGGCGATGGCGGCGTCCTCGAGCGTGCCCGCATAGGCGAACCCGGTGCGGCCGTCACGGATCACCCGGACGCCGATGCCCTCGCTCTGCGCCGACACGAAGTGCTCGACATCACCCTGGTACACCCGCACCTCGGTCTCGCCACCGCGGGCGACGAACGCTTCGATCTGTTCGCCCGGCCCGGCGCGTTCGACGACCCGATCGGCGACCACCTGCAGGTCGCTCTCGAACCGGCTCATGCCGTACCGCCCTGCTGCCCGCCGCCGAACAACTGTCCGGTGACCGGGCTCATGCCGTACCGCCCACCGTCAGCGACTTCACGCGCAAGGTCGGCTGACCGTCGCCGACCGGCACACCCTGGCCGTCCTTGCCGCACGTGCCAGGACTACCCATCGCGAAGTCGTTGCCCAACATGTCGATGTCGGCGAGCACCTTGGGACCGTTGCCGATCAGATTGCCGTCGCGCAACGGCTCGGTGATCTCGCCGTTCTCGATCAGATAGGCCTCGGTCATCCCGAACACGAAGTCGCCCGACGCCGTGTTCACACTGCCTCCGCCGAGCTTGGCGACGTACACGCCGGCGGGGGTCGACGCGATGATGTCGTCGGGGTCGTCAGGACCATCGAGCACGAACGTGTTGGTCATGCGCACCATCGGTAGGTACTGGTAGCTCTGGCGTCGACCGTTGCCCGACTGGGGCCGGCCGTCCTTGCGGGCGCGCAGGTAGTCCCACATGTAGTCGGTGAGGATGCCGTCCTCGATCAGGACATTGCGTTGTGTGATGTGACCCTCGTCGTCGATGCCGAGCGTTCCCCACTCGCCAGGCATCGTGCCGTCGTCGACGAGCGTCACGAGCGGTGAGGCGACCCGCTGGCCGACCTTGCCCGCGTAGACACTTGCGCCCTTCTGGATGTGGTCGGCCTCGAGCCCATGGCCGCAGGCCTCGTGGAAGAGCACACCTCCGGTGCCGTGCTTGATGACGACCGGCATCGCTCCCGACGGGGCAGGACGGGCGCGCAGCTTGGTGATCGCCTGACGAGCGGCTTCGCGAGCGAGTTCCTCGACGTCGACGGTGTCGAAGATCTCGAAGCCGACCGTGTGGCCCATCGACTGGTAGCCGGTCTGCATGCCCGAGTCCCCATCGGCGACCGCGCTGATGCGCAACAGGGTGCGCACGACCTCGTCGTCGGCCAGCACACCGTCGGTGTTGGCGACGAGCACCTTCTTCCAGCTGTCGCCATAACCCGCCGACACCTGCACGATCTCGGGGCCGAACGACCGGGCGGCGTCGTTCATCCGTTCGAGCAACTCGACCTTGGCCGCCTTCGCGACCGAGTCGGGGTCCTGCTCGATCACGTTCGGCCGATGCGGTGCCGACGCGCTCAGTGGCACCGTTCGAACGCCGCCCCCGCCTCGACTCGCCGCGGCCGCTGCCGCGCTCGCGGCAGCGGCGAGACCTGGCTCGGAAAGATCCGACGTGTAGGCGAAGCCGGTGGTTTCACCGGCCACGACGCGGATGCCCGCCCCGCGGTCGCGTCCGCTCGACACCTGCTCGACCCTGCCGTCGTCGAGACCCGCCGACGTGGACCGTTTGTCCTCCGCATAGATCTCCGCGAAGTCGCCGCCGGTGCTGACCGCACCGGCGAGTACTCGTTCCAGGACGTCCGCTGCGATCACGCCGCCGAGCCTACGGGGAGGCCCCGGTCCCCCGCCACGCCAGGGCGTTGTTCCCGACAGGGTCGGCACATCGTTCGCTGCGGTCACGACGTGGTCGGCGATGGCCGCGTTAGCGTGTTGGCCGTGAATCTCGAAACAGGCATGCGCGGCGACGCCAAGCTCGTGGTCACCGCTGCCGACACGGCGCTGGCGCTCGGCTCGGGCACCGTCGAAGTGCTCGGGTCACCTCGGCTCGTGGCACTCTGCGAGGAAGCCTGCTGCAATGCGCTCGCCAACGCGCTCGACGAGGGCACGACCACGGTCGGCATGCGGATCCAGTTCGATCATCTGCAGCCGACCCCGGTCGGCGCTGAAGTGGTCGCCGAGGCCGTGCTCGAGAAGATCGACGGTCGACGCCTGAAGTTCACGGTGTCGGCATCGGACTCGGGTGGTCTCGTCGCGGCCGGCAAGATCACGCGTGTGCTGGTCGACGTCGAGCGCTTCATGGCCAAGTGCTGCACCACCTGAGCTGAAGCGACGAGCGTCACGCCAGGTTGCTCGACCTCGGGTACACGTCGCCGGGATCGGTGAGCACGTTGACGAGGTACGGCACACCGCTCGCGAAGGCGCGATCGAGCGCCGGGCCGATCTCCGCAGGCGACTCGACCGTCTCGCCGCCGCCGCCGAGCGACCTCACCACCTCGTCGTAGCGGCAACCGGGCTGGAGATCGCACGCCATGTCCCATCCGTAGATCGCCTGCATCGGATGCTTCTCCAGGCCCCACATTCCGTTGTTCCCGACGATCATCACGACCGGGAGACCATGACGAACGAGTGAATCGACGTCCATCAGGCTGAACCCTGCGGCGCCGTCACCCAGCAGGAGCACGACCTGCGACGAGGGCCGCACGACTCGCGCAGCGATCGCGTAGCCGAGTCCGTTGCCGAGGCACCCGTACGGGCCGGTGTCGAGCCATCCCCCCGGCTCGAACACCTCGATGAACTTGCCGGCATACGAGGCGAAGTCGCCCCCGTCGCAGATCACGACCGCGTCACGTTCCAGCCGCTTGCGCAGCTCGCCGTAGATCCGGCTCGGCTTGATCGGATCCCCCTCGGCCTCCATCAGTGCCACCTCGCCCGCGGCGGCGTGCAATTCGGCCTCACGGAGCTCCGCGATCCATCCGGTGTGATCGACGCGGTCACCTCCGTAGCCGGCGAGGCCGGCGAGTGTCTGTCGTAGGTCGCCGACCACCGTCAGCACGTCCACGTGGCCGGCGCGCTGCGACTCGGCGTCGACCGCGTGCGCAACCGTGGCCGCGCCGAACGATCCGAATCCGAGCCGGAAATCGAGCGGCGTACCGAGCACGACGACGACGTCGGCGCGCCGCTTGAGCAGCCCACGTGTGCGCAGGAACGCGAGGTCGTGATCAGCCGGCAGCAGCCCACGGCCCATGCCGTTGAAGAAGCAGGGAACCCCGAGCGCCGTGGCCGCAGCCTCGAGTTCCTCCCAGGCACCGTCCCAGTACACGTCCGAGCCGACCAACAACGCCGGCCGCTCGGCGCCGGCCACGAGCCGGGCGAGTGCCTCGACGGCGTCACTGTCGGGAGTCACACCTCGCCCGACATCGGCGACGACCGCAGGCACGTCACCGGACGAAGGACCGAACACGTCGAGGGGGAAGTCGAGGAACGTCGGCCCACGGTGTGGTTCGATCGCCAGACGAGCGGCCTCGTGCACCATGGTGCCCGCCTGCTCGGCGTCGGTCACGGTGGCCGCCATCTTGGTGATCGACTGCAGGATCGGGACGTGGTCGAGCTCCTGGAGCGAGCCGGCACCCCAACGTCCCTGTGGTGCCCGACCACCGAGCACCACCACGGGCGAGCCGTTGAAATGCGCCGACGTCACCGCGGACACGCCATTGGTGATCCCCGGCCCGGCCGTGAGCGCCGCGAAGCCAGGGCGCCGCGTGAGCTTCGCGTAGGCCTCGGCCGCGAACGCCGCCGACTGCTCGTGGCGGGTGTCGATCACGCGCATGCCCTGGTTGCGTGCTGCGTCGTACAGCGGCCAGATGTGCCCCCCGTTGAGGGTGAACATCACATCGGTGCCGAATCCCGACAGAGCGGCAACCGCCTGCTCGCCGGCGTGTCCTTCGATCAGTGCCATGTCCCCCGACCGTAATCCGCGCCTACAGTACCGGAGTGATGAAGGTCGCCGACGAGGCCGACGCGCCGGAGCGGCAACACCGGGTGTTCTGGTGGAAAGAGGCCTTGATCGTCGCGATCTTCTACGGCATCTACTCGTGGACCCGCAACCAGTTCGGGTCGAACAAGATCGCGGCCGACGGCATCCCCGAGCAGGCCTTCACCAACGCGGAGCGGGTCCTGCGCACCGAGATCTGGTTGCACATGTACCACGAGCAGACGGTGCAGTCCTGGTTCCTGCCCTACCGACTGTTCATCCAGTTCTGGAACGTCTACTACGGCACTGCACACTTCATCGTCACGCTCGGCGTCTTCGTCCTGCTCTACGTCAAGCGCGCCGACGTGTTCCCCCAATGGCGCAACACGCTGGCCGCGATGACCGCGCTCGCGATCATCGGGTTCGCCTGGTTCCCACTGATGCCGCCGAGGCTGCTCGACGAACCGTGCCCCATTCCGGCGGCGATCGCTGAGACCATCGACGTCCGAGTGAGCTACGGCGGTGGCTGCATCGACAGCGACCTGCGCCCTGAAGCCGGGTTCGGGTTCGTCGACACGCTCGCCGACTACGGCGGCCCCTGGTCGTTCGACTCCGAGACGATGGCCTCGATCTCGAACCAGTACGCGGCCATGCCGAGCCTGCACATCGGGTGGTCGACATGGTGCGCGATCGCTGTCTGGCCGCTGCTGCGCCGGAGGTGGACCAAGGCGCTGGTCCTGCTGTATCCGGCCACCACGTTGTTCGCGATCGTCGTGACCGCGAATCACTACTGGCTCGACGGCATCGGTGGCCTCGCCGTGTTCGGCATCGGCGCGTTGATCGGGTGGGGTCTGCACCGATGGAACCAGGAACGGCTCGATCGCCGATTCGCGGACCAGCACCCGGCGAGCAGTTCGTCGCAGTGTCACGCATGAGGGGTCGACTGGTCGTATCCTTGATCTGACAATGAGTCAGATGCGATTGAACCCTCTCAACGGACGATGGGTGACCATCGTTGCCGAGCGGGCAGAACGACCGACCGACTTCGCGCCGCGTGATCATTCGGTCGAATCCGATCGCAGCCGCCCTTGCCCGTTCTGCGCAGGGAACGAAGAAGCAACGCCACCGGCGCTCGAAACCGTCGAGGCCGACGGCACGTGGTCGATGCGTGTCATCCCGAACCGATATCCGGCCTTCGACGGCGAGGAAGCGTTCGCCGTGCACAACCTCGGGCCCGTCCATGTGATGGCCGAGGCGAGCGGGATCCACGAGGTCTTCGTGTACACGCCGAATCATGATTCGGGACTCCACCTGCTCGATGACGATCACGCCGCACAGCTGATGCGAGTCCTGCGCGACCGCTTCGCCGAGCACGCCGCCACTCCGCAGGTGCGCTACACCCAGGCGATCGTCAACCACGGCTGGGAGGCGGGCGCCTCGATCGCCCATCCGCACGGCCAGATCCTCGGCCTGCCGTTCGTCCCGGGCGAAATCCTCGACGAGGAGCGTGCGTTCGCCCGCTTCGCCGGCGGCTGCCTGTTGTGCACCACGGTCGAAGCCGAACTGTCCGCCGACGAGCGTGTGATCTTCGCCAACGACGACGTCGCGGTGATCGCTCCCTACTGGAGCGGCGCCCCGTACGAGATGCTGATCGTGCCGCGCCATCACGAGGGCCATCTCCAGGACGCTCCCGACGAGAGCTTGGCGGCCGTCGGCATTGCGCTGCGCGATGCGCTCGGCCATCTCCACGCCGCGCTCGGCGACGTCGCCTTCAACCTCGGCTTCCACACTGCGCCGCACCAGCACACCGGCCAGTACCACTGGCATGCCCACGTCTGGCCGAATCTGGTCACCCAAGCGGGCTTCGAGCGGGGAACCGGCGTGATGATCAACATCGTGCCGCCCGAGCAGGCGTGCGACACGTTGCGGTCCGTGGCGGCCTCGGCCTGAGCCGAGCATCATGTCGACGGACAGGAGCATGTGGTCATGAGTGACGTCACGGTGTCGATCGATCTCGACGCGACCCCGGGCGAGGTGTGGCGCGTCGTCGAGCCGATCGAACGTCACGTCGACTGGATGGCCGACGCCGTCTCGATCCGCTTCGAGACCGATCAGACCCGCGGCGTGGGCACCGAGTTCCTCTGCGACACCAAGGTCGGCCCGATCCGCCTCACCGACCGGATGGAGATCACCGAGTGGATGCCCGCAGTGGACGCCGATGGCACCACCGACGCACAGATCGGGCGCATGGGCGTGCGCCACACCGGCATCGTCACCGGAAGCGGCGTGTTCACGATCGAGCCGATCGGCGCCGGTACCCGATTCACGTGGTCGGAGAACCTGGAGTTCCCGTGGTACCTCGGTGGACGGCTCGGCGAGATCGTGGGCGGCAAACTCGTGCTCGGTCGGATCTGGCGTCGCAATCTCCAGGCACTCAGGCGAGTCGTCGACGCACGCTGAGCCGCTGGTTCATCCTGGCGAGCGGGCGCCGAGCCAGACCATCGACATCGGTCCGATGTCGATGAGTGCCGAGGAACCGAGCGACTGCCAGGCGTCGTCGGTGGCCGTGACCGACCGCTGCTCCTCACCTCGGTGTCCACTCCCCCACCAGGTCGCGTCGTCGGTGTCGACGACCACCTCCCACGGCCCACCCCAGGGCAGGCCGACGCGGTAGCCCGGGCGCGGTACCGGCGTGAAGTTCGCGATGCACGTGACCGCCGCAGTGCCGTCGACATCCCAACGCGTGAATGCGTACAGGCTGTGCGCGGCATCGTCAGCGTCGAGCCACTGGAACCCGCCCGGGTCGTCGTCACGGCGCCACAGCGCCGGCCAGTCGTCGGCAGAGCGGTTCAGCGCGCCGAGCAGGTCGTGCACCCCGCGATGCGCGGCGTGGTCGAGCAGATGCCATGGCAGTCCGGACTCGTCGTTCCACTCCTGCCATGGAGCCAGCTCGGCCCCCATGAACAGCAGCGGCGCCCCGGGAAGTGACCACTGCCACGCGTACAGCGCACGGAGCGCGGCGAACCGTTGCCAGTCATCGCCACCCATCTTGCGCAGGAGACTCCCCTTGCCGTGCACGACCTCGTCGTGACTCAGCGGGAGCACGAAGCGCTCGTCGTAGGCGTAGAGCAGCGCGAACGTCATCTCGTTGTGGTGGTGGCTGCGATGCACCGGATCGAGCGCCAGGTAGTCGAGCGTGTCGTGCATCCACCCCAGATTCCACTTGTGGGTGAATCCGAGGCCGCCGTTCGCCGTCGGCGCGGTGACCCCAGGCCACGACGTCGACTCCTCGGCGATCATCAGGGCATCGGGAAACTCGTCGGCGACGACACCGGTGGTTTCGCGCAGGAAGGCCAACGCCTCCAGATGCTCGCGTCCGCCGTACTCGTTGGGCGCCCATTCGCCGTGCGCTCGCGAGTAGTCGAGGTACAACATCGAGGCGACCGCATCGACACGCAGACCGTCGACGTGGAACTGATCGAGCCAGTACAGCGCGTTGGCAACGAGGAAGTTCCTCACCTGGTTGCGGCCGTAGTCGAAGACGTACGTGCCCCAGTCGGGATGCTCGCCCCGGCGCGGGTCGGGATGCTCGTAGAGCGGCGTGCCGTCGAAGCGCGCCAGGCTCCACTCGTCGCGCGGGAAGTGCGCCGGGACCCAGTCGACGATCACTCCGATGCCACGGCGGTGCAGGACATCGACGAAACGGCGGAAGCCGTCGGGATCCCCGAACCGCGCGGTCGGCGAGAAGTACCCCGACACCTGGTAGCCCCACGAGCCGCCGAACGGATGCTCGGCGATCGGCATGAGCTCGACGTGGGTGAATCCGAGGCGAAGGACGTGGCCCGCCAACTGATCGGCGAGTTCGTCCCACGTGTCGACCCCATGCTTCCACGAGCCGAGATGCACTTCGTAGATCCGCAGCGGCGACGTCCCGTCGAGCGTGGTTCGCCGGCCGTGCATCCACTCGTGGTCGGTCCACTCGTGCGCGGCGACCGTCGGGACGACGCTCGCATCGCTCGGCGGGAGCTCGCTCTGGCGGGCCATCGGGTCGGCCTTGTACAGCGTGCGGCCGTCGGCGGTCGTGATCACGAACTTGTATCGATGACCGGTACACGCAGCGGGCGCCACCATCGTCCAGATCCCGGTCGGAGCGTCGGATTTCACCGGTGCCAGCGCTTCGGGTGTCCAGTCGTTCCAGTCGCCGATGACCGCAACCGCGGTTGCGTTTGGTGCCCAGACACCGAACCGGATCGAGCGCGCTGATCCGGCATCGTCGACGAGCATCGCTTGCGGACCGAGGAGCTCCCAGAGTCGCCGGTGCGTCCCTTCACCGAAGAGGTGGAGGTCGAGATCACCGATCGGGCGGGCGACGTGAGCCATCGCCACCCAGGGTAGGCGGTTGCCACGAGTAGGGTGCGCGCTCGTGCGTGTCTTGATGCTGTCGTGGGATTTTCCGCCCCGGGCGACCGGTGGTATCGCCGCGCAGGTGAGCGGTCTGAGCGCCGCGTTGGCAGCCGACGGGCACGACGTCGTCGTGCTGACGGTTGCCGATCGACCCGCCGAACTCGAAGCGAAACCACCGGAGGGGGTCCGGGTGCTGCGCACCCTGGTCGACCTGCCGTGGCTCCCACCGGTGGAGACGGTCACCTGTACGGCCTCGGCCAATCACGCGGTCACCAAGCTCGGTTCGCGATTCACCGGCGAACTCGCCGGCTGGGAGCCCGATGTCGTCCACGGTCACGACTGGCAGCTCGGGTGGGCCGCCGACTCACTCGCCGCCCGGTACGGCGTGCCGTTCGTGCTGACGATGCACGGAACCGAACGTGTCCGCCATGGGGGCCAGCTCCCGCTCGGCCACCCGACCGACATCAACTCGATCGAATGGTGGCTTGCCTTCCAGGCGGACCGCATGATCGCCCCGACGCAATTCATCGTCGAACAGCTCGTCACCGGGTTCGAACTCGACGTCGACCACATCGCCCACATCCCCAACGGCATCGATCCAGCGTTGTGGCGCCCCCATGGCGCCGCGATCGTGCCCACCCGCCAGCGCGATCCGTTGGTGGTCTCATGGGGACGCGTGCAGTACGAGAAGGGTTTCCAGATCCTGGCGCGGGCGATACACGCCCTGCGCCCCCGTGTCCCCGACGTGCACGGCGTGATCGCCGGACGAGGCAGCTACCTCCCCGAGCTGCAGACCCAGATCGACGTCGAGGGCGTCAGCGATCTCATCGAGTTGCCCGGATTCGTCGCCGATGCCGACCTGCGCAGCCTGGTGCATCGTGCGGGCTGCGTCGTCATCCCGTCGTTGTACGAGCCGTTCGGCATCGTCGCCCTCGAGGCGCTCGCGGCTGGTGCTCCGCTGATCGTGGCGAGAACGGGCGGCCTCGCAGAACTGGTCGTCGGGACGCACGCCGGGGTCACCTTCGAGCCGGGAAATCCCGACGACCTCGCCGACGCGATCGAACAGGTGCTGACCAACGACGAACTGTCCACGATCCTGGTCGCCAATGCCCGCGACCTCGTGGAACGCAAGTACGCGTGGGGGGCGATCGCCCGGGCGACGGTCGGGGTGTACGAGGCGGCCGGTCTCGCGACTTCGTGAACGCTCGGAGTCGGCGGGAACGACCTCGCTGAGGACTCGCTAGCGTCTGCGACCGATGCGACCTCTCCACGAATTCACCGTCACCAGCAGCGTCCCACCGTCGTTGGCCGCGCTCGAGACACTTGCGGCGAACCTGCACTGGGCGTGGAGCCGTCAGTCGGCGCAGCTGTTCGACCGCCTCGACGGATCACCCTCGGGTCGGTGGTGGCGCGAGACCGGTCAACACCCGGTCGATCTCGTTCGTCGCACCTCGCGGTCATGCTGGGACAGGCTCGCGAACGACGATCACTACATCGAACAGGTGGCGCAGGCAAGCCAACGACTCGAGGACGCGCTCCAGGGATCGAGCTGGTTCGGACGGCGCCGAGACGACGGCCAGAGCCCACTCGATCTCGTCGCGTACTTCTCGCCCGAATTCGGCATCACCGAGGCGCTCCCGCAGTATTCGGGCGGCCTCGGTGTGCTCGCGGGCGATCACCTCAAGGCGAGTTCCGATCTCGGCGTCCCGCTCGTCGGGGTCGGGCTGCTCTACGCCGAGGGGTACTTCCACCAAGAACTCGATGGCGACGGTTGGCAGCGCGAGCGAAACGAGCGCATCGACCCCGACGCGCTCGGCATCCAGCCGACGGGCGTCGAGGTCCATGTCGACCTCGCGGGCGTCGATGTCACGGTGCGGGTGTGGCGAGTCGACGCCGGGCGGATCCCGCTGTACTTGCTCGACACCAACGTGCCGACCAACCCGCCCGAGGCGATCGCGGTGACCGATCGGCTGTACGGGGGCGACGAGCAGCATCGACTTCGCCAGGAGATCATTCTCGGCATCGGTGGCGTGCGCGCCCTTCGCGCCCTCGACATCCATCCGCAGGTGTTCCACACCAACGAGGGCCACGCCGGATTCCTCGGGCTCGAACGTATCCGCGAGTGGGTCGACCGTGGTCTGTCGTTCGCCGAGGCGATCGAGGCGGTACGCGCAGGGAGCGTCTTCACGACGCACACGCCGGTGCCTGCCGGCATCGACCAGTTCCCGCTCGAACTCTTCGAGCCGTATTTCCGATCGTTCGCGGAGCAGTGCGGTGTCACGATCGACGAACTCGTCAGGCTCGGGCAGGGCGCGTCGGAGAACGGCAAGTTCAACATGGCGCTCATGGGCCTCCGGTTGGCCGCACGGGCGAACGGCGTCGCCCGGCTCCACGGCGAGGTGTCCCGCCAGATGTTCGGTGGACTGTGGGCCGACCTGCCTGTCCGCGAGGTCCCGATCGGCCACGTCACCAACGGCGTCCACGCCCGTTCATGGGTGAGCGACCGCGTCGACGAGTTGCTCGGCCAGGCGATCGGCGACGAATGGCATCTCGCCGACGAGAGCGACTGGGCCAGCGTGAAGCACCTCAGCCATCACGAGATCTGGGACGTCCGCAATCAGGGGCGGCGCGAGTTGGTCGACATGGTACGCCGGCGTACCGGGGAGAACGTCCTCGATCCCGACGTGTTGACCATCGGGTTCGCGAGACGCTTCGCCACGTACAAGCGCTCGACACTGCTGCTCAGCCAGATGGAACGCCTCAAGGCGTTGTTGCTGCACGCCGACCGCCCGGTGCAGTTCGTGTTCGCCGGCAAGGCCCACCCGGCCGATGAACCCGGCAAGGCGATGATCCGCGAGATCGACCGGCTCGCGCGTACGGCCGACGTCGGCCATCGCTTCGTGTTCATCGCCGACTACGACATCGGCATCGCCCGAACGATGTACCACGGCTGCGACGTGTGGCTGAACACACCGCGACGCCCCATGGAGGCGTGCGGGACCAGCGGGATGAAAGCCGCGCTGAACGGCGTGCTCAACTGCTCGATCCGCGACGGCTGGTGGGACGAGATGTCGGCGGACCGCAACGGTTTCGACATCGCGTCGTTCGGCGACGACCTCGACCTGGAGCGACGCGATCGACGCGAAGCGTCAGCGGCGTTCGACGTCATCGAGAATGAGATCGCGCCGTCGTTCTACCAGCGCGGCGACGATGGACTTCCGCACGACTGGCTCGATCGGATCACCACGAACTGGGCGACGCTCGGGTGGAACGTGATCGCCAGCCGCATGGTGCGCGACTACGTGACGCAGTACTACGAGCCCGCCGCCGTCAGCTCCGACGCGATCGTCGCTGATGGCGCCGGCCCGGCCCGGGAGCTGGCCGCATGGAAGCAACGGGTCGCCGATGCGTGGCCCGGTGTGCGGGTGTCGATCGATGCCGACGAGTCGGATCTCGAGCCGGGCACGGCCACCGACGGGCGACGCGTCGTCGCTCGCGTCGATCCCGGCGCGCTGCGCGCGGAGGAACTCACCGTGCAGGTGGTCCACGGTCCGGTCACCGCTGACGGGTCGTTCGACGAGCAGCGGATGATCGTGCTCGACATGACGGCCGAGAACGACCACCGTTACGCCGCGGCGTTCACTCCCGGTGAGGCCGGTCGCTGGGGTGTGACGGTGCGCGCCATGCCGACACACCGTCTGCTGACCGGCCCGATCGACACGGGCCTCGTCGCCACCGACTGATCGGATCCGATCCCAATCGAGCGCAGGAGCGGCGGCGACGATCGTTAGCCTGCCGACGATGGTCAACCCCGCACCCGCCCAGCGTCCGGCGCCGTCGCCGCGGATGCTGTTCATCGCGTTCGGCGGGCTCATGGCGAGCCTTGCGGCCGGGTACGGCGTGCTGTTCACGATCGTCGACGACTATCGCGATGAGTTCGGGATCAGCGAGACCGCCATCGGCGTGATCATCGGGATCGGATTCGTGGCTGCCTTCCTGTCGCAGGTGCTCATCGCTCCCCTCGCCGACCGCGGCCACGCCCGCACAGTCGTGCTGTTCGGCGTCGCAATCAACGTCGTCGGACTCCTGCTGATGGGTTTCAGCACGACGCTCACGCCCATCCTCGTCGGCCGGTTCATCTCGGGAATCGGCATCGGCGCAGCGATTCCGGCCGCGCGCCGGATCGTGATCCTGTCCGATCCCAATCATCTCGGCCAGAATCTCGGACGACTCCTCGCCGCGGAAGTGTTCGGCTTCGCCCTCGGCCCGGCAATCTCAGCCCTCCTCGTCGGACCGCTCGGCATCCCAGCGCCATTCGTCGTGGTGGCTGTCGCCACGGTCGTGATGCTGCCGTTCGTGGCGCAGGTGGCGGTCACCGAGAGCAGCCCGACCGCCCATCGGCGCCTGGCGGTCGACCTGTTGCGGATCCGTCCGTTCGCCGGCGCCGTCGTCCTCGGTGCTGCGGTGTTCGTGATGATCGGGTCGTTCGACTCGCTCTGGGCCGTCGTGCATGCCGACCTCGGCACCACGAAGTGGTTGGCGAACCTCGGGATCACGCTGTTCGCGTTGCCGTTGATCATCCTGGGTCCGATCGGTGGTCGATGGGCGCAGGTGTACGGACCGTTCAGGGTCGCCGTCGGCGGGCTGATCGGCGGGGCCGTCTTCATGTCGCTCTACGGCGTGATGCCGACAGGCGGTTTGATCTTCGCGGTGGCGATGCTGCATTCGGTGAGCGATGGCCTGACGGTGTCGAGCACGGGGGTGGCCGTCGGCATGACCGTTCCGGAAGATCGCCAGGCCGGGGCCCAGGGCGTGCTCGGGGGTGCGCAGGCGCTCGCAGCGGGCGTGATGGCCGTGGTCACCGGGACGCTCTACGACCAGTTCGGACGCACGGTCGCCTATGGCGTGTGTGGCGCCGTCATGCTCGTGCTGGTCGCGACCGGCGCCTGGCTCGCCCGTTCGGCCTGGTCGCTCACCCGTCCGCTGCACGTCGACGATCCCGTCGGGCCGGAACCCTCGCCCGCCGTGTCGACCGGTTGACCACATTCGCCCGGATCCCTCGATGAGCTGAACGCTTTGGCGGGCGAGCGCCTGTCGGCGGCCGTCCGGACCGTCGGGACATTCGACCCTGGTCCGATGCATGCCGTGGGCGGACGCTCGAAGGGCAGATGACGCGTCGCTCCGCGGCGGGCGACGAGAGGGTCCGGTCGTCGAGCCACAGCCGTGTCGCAACCGGCCGGTGTCCGCCAGGACCCGTCCGGTCGAAGGAATCGAGGTCTGCCATGCGTGGGTTCGACGTTCGTCTGATCCGGCTGTTGGTCGCCGCAGGCGCCATCGTCGGCTCAGCTCTGGTGACCTCCGTCGCCGTGGCGGCAGATGACCCACCCCCAACCGACGAGTCGGTGCTCGTCGCCGAATCCGTCACCACCGATCCGTCGACCACGATCGCGACCACGACCGCGCCACCCGAGTCGACCGAACCGCTCGAGATCGACAAGAACGAGCCGGAAACCACCGTGCCGTACTCGATCGACAAGAACGAGCCGGCGATCGACGACGTCGCCGCAATCGAGATCGTGACGCTCGAGTCCGAACCGGTCGGATCCAACGGTGTGCTGATCGACGCCGACAAGAACGCGCCGGCGGCCGACGAAATGACCGACAGCGCGCCTCCGGACGTCACGGCCACGGAACCGGACGCCGGACACGAAGGCGCCTCGGGTGGTCAGGGGAATCCCTATCGGATGACATTCACCGTCGTCTGGCTCGATCCGGCTGGTACGCCGATCGCGGTGCTCGACGCGGTGCTCCCGACCGACTGGCGCAGCGTGTTCGAACTCTCGGCATCGAGCCGGACGGGAATGGGCAACCCGACGTCGGCGACCTGCTTCTATCCCCTCGGGAACGACGTGCTCCAGTGCATGTTCGACAATCCGGGCCACGAGTCGGAAGCCGATGCGCTCGTCATCCCCGCACGGCCGACCGCGACGTATCAGGTCAGCGTGGTCTGGCCGCCGAGCGGTTGGACGATCGACGGTGCGAACGCCGGCCCGTACTCGGCGCGCGACCTCTGTCCTCGCGGCGGTGACGGCGAGGGAGGCGGCGGTCACGAAGGAACCGACGGCGACGCAGCCGGCGGCGACACAGGCGGTGCCGGCCACGAGGGATCCGGCGGAGGCGGCGGCGGCGGTGGAACGTTCTGGTGTGAGCACACGGTGGTGTTCCAGCAGCTCGCAGCCCCGCCGGTGGATCCGCCCGTCGTCGATCCCGCCGTCGATCCCGACGTCGAGGTGCTCCCACCGGTGGTGACTCCCGCGGTGCAGGCTCCTGAGGCCACGCCAGCCGTCGCCTCGGGTTCGCTCGCGGCCACGGGAGGCTCGGTCTCGATGATCCTGGTGATCGCCGGCTTGCTGATCGCTGTCGGCTCGGCCCTCGCCGGACTGAGCCGCCGGACCTCGTAGTCAGCTCCGCGGAACGCTGCGCCAGGGAACCCCCCGGAAGGGGTCGGGTTCCCTGGGCAGGCCGAGCACCCGTTCACCCACGATGTTCCTCTGGATCTCCGACGTGCCACCCTCGATCGAGTTCGCTCGGGTCCGGAGGAACTGTTCGATCCACGACGCCGCCTCGGTGTCGCCGACGTCCCAGGCGATTGCCGCTGCCCCGAGCATGCCGATCGCCGACTCCTGCAGCCGTTGATTCGCGGCGGCCTTGGCGATCTTGCTGACGGACCCCTCCGGGCCCGCCGGCTGTCCGGCGGCCGCGCGAGCACGCGCCCGCTGCGAGGTCAGCGACAGCAGACGATCGGAGACGTAGTCGACCACCAATCGATCGCGGCCGATCGCCGAGCCGAGCGACCCCGTGACGGCCCCCATCGCGGCCACCTCGGCGTAGGGCTTGCCACCGAGGATCTCGTCCGAGGACCTCCGCTTCTTCCTGGCACCGGACAGCGCGTGGCGCTCTGCTCCGAGTGTGGTCATCGCCGCCGACCACCCGTCACCGACCGGACTGATCCGGAGCACGTCGGGAATGCGCACGTCGGTCATGAAGACCTCGTTGAACTCGAGCTGGCCGGCCATGTTGACGAGTGGACGAACCTCCACGCCGGGAGCGCGCATGTCGAGGCCGAAGTAGGTGATCCCCTTGTGCTTGGGCTGGTCGGGGTCGGTCCGGGCGATCAGCATCGCCATCTCCGATTCGTGCCCGAACGTCGTCCACACCTTCTGGCCGTTGACGACCCATTCGTCTCCGTCGCGCACTGCCGTCGTCGCCAGCGAGGCCATGTCGGAGCCGGCACCGGGCTCGGAGAAGAGCTGGCACCATCGCTCGACGCCGGCGACCAGCGGCGGCAGCAACCGTTGCTTCGTCTCGTCGATCGACCACTGCTGGATCGTCGGGGCGGCGAGCGGCAGTCCGGACCCCCTCGGTACGCGTGGAACCTCAAACCAGTCGAGCAGGCCGAGCGCCTGCTGCGCCTGGCTGACCGACAGACCTCGCCCGCCGTGCTCGATGGCGTAGTGGGGTGCCACCCAGCCCGCCTCACCCAGCGCTCGGACGATGGCCGGGTTGTCGATCGCCGCCTTGAGTCCGTCGAGACGATCGTCGTCACCCTCCGCGACGGCGTCCCACCATTCTTCGGGGAGCAGCCCCATCAGCTGCATCTCGAGTTCGGCGCGGGAGGGAAAGTCGTCGATCCCCCGGGCGGCAGCAAGACGTGCGTCACCCACCGGACATTCGTTCCTGCATGTCCTCCGGCATCCCGAACGGGAGCGTCCGTTCGTGCAGCAGTGCCTGGGTGCGACCGAGGTCGCTCTGCGCGACGAAGAGTTGCTTGACGATCCGGTTGGTGCCGCGAGAGTTCGCCAGGATCTCGCCGGCGAGCGCCGCGACCGCATCATCGAGCTCGTCGTCGGGCACGCAGCGATCGACCAGACCGATCGTTGCCGCCGTTCGGCCGTCGATGCGGCGACTCGTGAACATCAGTTCCTTCGCCGTGGAGCGCCCGACCCGCTCGGGCAACCTGACCGACATCCCCCAGATGGGCACGAGCCCCCACTGGCCATGGGTGTCACCCAACCTGGTCGATTCGGCGGCGATCAGCATGTCGCACGCGAGCGCCAGTTCCAGACCACCGGTGAAGCAGTGCCCGTGAATCCGTGCAATCGTCGGTTGCGGCAGGCGCTCGAGTGCGTCGACCGTCTCGGATTCGAAGTGTCGGCTCGGCGCCCGCTCGCCGGCGGCGATCGACTCCAGATCGTGCCCTGCGCAGAACGAGCGGCCGGCGCCGCCCAGGACGACGCATCCGATCGAGCGGTCGGCAACGAGTGCGTCGAGGTGGCCGCGCAGCGCCACGAACGACCCGGGTGTCAGTGCGTTCAGCTTCAGCGGGCGGTTCAAGGTGAGCGTCGCCACTCCCTGACTGTCGGTTCTCGTCACCAGGTCGTCGGGCATCTTCGGCTCTCGATTCGTGTCATCCGCTCGACGGCTCGAGGCGGAACCCACTGTTGCAGCAGACCACCCGAGTTCAGCAGCCGACCCCTCGGGGCGCCGAATCGAGGGACGGATGGCGCAGCGTCACTCGAGCCCGAGACGATCGGCGACCACCGGTTCCCATGCAACACCAGGCGGAGCGTGGACGGCGCGCCAGCCTGCTCCGGCCGCTTGCTCGACGTTGTGGAGGACGTCGTCGACGAACAGGATGTCGCCCGGGTCCGAGTCGAGCCGCCTCGTCGCGAGTCGGAAGAACTCCGGTTCGTGCTTCTGGTGTCCAAGCTCCGCGGAGTAGATCACGTCGTCAATCGGGAACATGGCGCCGAGACGATCACCGAGGAACGCCGCGCGTCGATGCTCCTGGTTGGTGGCGAGCACCACACGTCCACCTTGACGTGTCACTCGCTTCGCGAGATCGATGGCCGTCGGTCTCACGACGAAGTCGGACTCGAACCAACACTCGAGCACCTCTTCGACGCCGGCATCGGACCCGATCCGCGCCAGGGCATCTCCCATCGCCACCTCGATCATGAGCCGACCGTTGATCACGTCGTCCCAATCCTGCGTGAAGAACTCCGCCCGGAGCTGTGGCCGACTGATGTCGAAGCGGCCTTCGAGTGCGTTCGTCCAGTGCCCCTCACCACCACGATCGGGATCGAGAATCACGCCGTCCACGTCGAGCGCCAGTGTCAGCATCGCTCCAGTGTCGCAGACCGAGCCGATGGCCGGATCTGACAGCTCGTCGTGCCGGCCCGAAGTGCAGCCGGCAACCACGTCTCGTGGGAGTGTGTGCACGATGAGCCGCGCCTTCGAGGAGATCGACCACCAGAGCACGCCGATGGGTGACATCAGCCTGCGTCGGCGGCTCGAACCGACGCTCCAGGTCGACGTGTACGAGGTGAAACTCGGCGACGAGTTCCTGATGTCGAGCCTCTTCACGGCGAGCGAGGAAGCGGTGGCACGGCTGGGACTCGCGGCGCGCGCCGGCACGAGCCTCGACGTCGTCGTGGGCGGGCTCGGGCTCGGCCACACCGCAAAGACCGCACTCGACGACGAGCGGGTCGCCCGCCTGCAGGTCGTCGAGGTGCTGCCGCAGATCATCGGCTGGCACCGCGACAACCTCGTTCCCCTGGGCGCCGACCTCGTGGCCGACGATCGCTGCACGTTCGTACACGGCGACTTCTTCGCCATGGTGGCCGCCGGGATCGAGTTCGACGACGACGGGCCGAGACGGTTCGACGCGATTCTCGTCGACATCGACCACACCCCGAGCCACCTCCTCGACCCGAGCCATGCGAGCCTCTACCGACCGGCAGGGCTGATCCGTGTCCGCGAGCAGCTCCTCACCGACGGCGTATTCGCGCTCTGGTCGGACGACCCGCCCGACGACCCGTTCGTCGCACTGCTGCAGGAACACTTCGCGACCGCCACCGCGCAGGTCGTCAGCTTCCCGAACTTCTATACCGGCGGCGAGTCGGCCTGTACGGTCTACGTCGCCATCGCGTGAGTGATCGCGAGCCGTTCCCGTCGCGAGATGTCGGCTCAGTGGCCGGTGAAGGAGGCCTTGCCGGGACCGTGTTCGAGGAAGCTCGCCACGCCGATCTGGGAGTCCTCGGTTGCGAACACCTCGACGAAGGCCGCGCGCTCGAGCATCAGACCATCCGCCAGCGACGTCGATCGTCCCTCGTCGATCACGCGCTTGGCGATCGCCTGGGCCGCGAGCGCGCCGGCTGCGACCTGGGTGGCGAGGGCGAGCGCTCGTTCGTGCAGCTGGTCGTGCGCGACGACCTCGTCGGCGAGACCGATGCGCAGCGCTTCGTCCGCTCGCACCTGACGGCCGGTGATGCACATCTCCTTGGCGCGGCTGACTCCGATCGTGCGGGGCAGTCGTTGCGTGCCTCCCCCGCCCGGAATGATCCCCAGCAGGATCTCGGGCTGCCCGAAGACCGCCTTCTCCGATGCGATGCGATAGTCGCAGGCAAGCGCCAGTTCACACCCGCCGCCCAGCGCATACCCACTCACCGCAGCGATCACGAACCGCGGAAGTGCGGCGAGCGCATCGAGTGTCGAGTGGAACCCCTCGGCGATCTTCGCTGCCTCGTCAGGACCTCCGAACTGTGAGATGTCGGCGCCGGCGGCGAGCAGCCGGTCGCCGCCGGTCACGACCACCGCGCCCGGCAGGTCAGCGGTGAGTTCGCCGACGGCGACACGGATCTCGGCCAGCAGCTCCTGCGACAACGCATTGACCTTGCCGTTCGCCAGGGTGATGACGGCGACACCGTCGTCACGTCGATCGAGGGTGAGCAGTTCGTAGTCGGCCATCCGACAAGTCTTGCCGATCGACCGCGGCGCTCACCTGTTGACGATCAACCTGCCGATGTGCCCGGCACCGGCTCAGGCGTCGACGGCGGCGAGCATCTCGTCGGCCGCGGTCCACGGGTCGGTGGACCGCTCGACGACGGCATCGGTGAGTTGGTCCCACCGTTCACCCGAGCAGATCTGGCGGGCGCGCCGACCGAGTCGGGTCGCCACGATCTCGCGCAGTTCTTCGCGCAGCCGGAAGGCTCGTCGCTCGCGTAGGTCACCCGAGGATTCTGCGTACTCGCGATGCGCGAGGACCGCGTCCCAGAGTTCGGGCACCCCTTGGCCCGTGGTGCCCGTGGTCGGAATGATCGGTGGCCGCCAGGTGTCGTGAGGCAGGTCGGACAGATCGAGCATCTGCATCAGGTCGCGGCTCGTCTCCTCGACCCCCTTGCGATCGGCCTTGTTGATCACGAACACATCCGCGATCTCCATCAGGCCCGCCTTGTTCGCCTGCACGCTGTCGCCCCAACCCGGATTGACGACGACGATCGTCGTGTCGGCCTTGCCTGCGACCTCCACCTCGACCTGCCCGACACCGACGGTCTCGACGAGGATCCACTTGCGGCCGATCGCATCGAGCACTCGTACCGCTTCCGGTGTCGCCAGCGACAACCCGCCGAGGTGCCCGCGCGTGGCCATCGAGCGGATGAACACTCCGGGGTCGGTGGCGTGATCCTGCATGCGCACCCGATCGCCGAGGATCGCTCCGCCGGTGAAGGGTGACGACGGGTCGATCGCCAGCACCGCGATCTCGAGATCCTGCGCCCGGAGATGCCCGATCAGCGAACTGGTCAATGTGCTCTTGCCGGCCCCGGGAGCACCGGTGAGCCCGACCGTGTAGCCCGAACCACTCAGCGGATATGCGAGGCGACCGATCGTGCGTGCATCGTCGTCGCCGCGCTCGATGAGCGAGAGGAGACGGGCGAGCGCGCTCCGATCACCGTTGACGGCGGCCTGGAAGAGCTCGGGAGCAGGAAGTTGACGACGGCTCACGCAATCGGCCTCATGCCGCCTCTTCGGCGATGTTCACCACTTCGGTGACACCGTCGACGCGATCACGCATGATGCGTTCGATCCCGGCCTTCAGCGTCTGCGTCGACGCCGGACAGCCCACGCACGCCCCGATGAGTTCGACCGACACGATGCCGGTCCTCTCGTCGACGTCGTGGAGGATGATGTCGCCGCCGTCGGCCTGCAGTGCCGGACGGATGACCTCGATGGTGGCTTCGACCTGTTCACGCATGGCATCGACCATTCAATCAGCCGAGGCTCTACGATCGGTAGCCGTGATCAGTGTGTTCGCCACCGCAACAACGCCCGTGCTCGTCGCCCACCAGGGTGGTTGGGACGAGGCGCTGCTGATCGGTGCACCGATCCTGATCATCATCGGCCTGCTGTGGCTCGCCAAACGCCGCGTCGACGCCGCGTCACACGGTGCCGGGTCAAACGTGACGGAACCCGACACCGACCGTCACGTTTGACCCGGCACCGTGTGACACCGATCTGACGCGGGTCAGCGACGCTCGATGTGGGCGCCGACGGCCGACAGGCGGCCGACCAGGTCGTCGTAGCCGCGGTCGATGTGATGAATGCCGGTGATCTCGGTCTCACCCTCCGCGGCGAGACCGGCCACGACCATCGCAGCACCCGCTCGGATGTCGTGTGCCCGCACGGGGGCCCCGGACAGGCGCGGGACCCCGCGAACGACGGCATGATGCCCGCTCGTTCGAACATCGGCCCCGAGCCGCTGCAACTCCTCCACGTACCGGAAACGCCCGGGATACAGGTTCTCGGTCACGATCCCGACGCCGTCGGCCACGGCCAGCATGGTGATGATCAGCGGCTTGTAGTCGGTGGCGATCCCCGGGTACGGCAACGTCGCAACGTCGATCGATCGCAACTGCGTCGGCGCGACGACGCGCATCAGGTCGCCCCCACGATCGTTCACCATCGTGATCTCGAGCCCCATGTCGGCAAACCGGTCGAGCAGCATCGTCATGTGTTCGGGACGAGCACCCGCGATGTCGAGTTGCCCACCGGCCACCGCCACCGCAGCGACATAAGTCGCGGCCTGGATGCGATCGGGAACCGTGTGATGGGAGACCGCCCGCAACGATCCGGGCTCCACGCCATCGACCACGAGGGTCGATGTCCCGACGCCGGAGATCTCTGCGCCCATCGCCACGAGGAATTCGCAGAGGTCAGCGATCTCCGGCTCACGAGCCGCGTTGTCGATCGTGGTCCGGCCATCGGCGAGCACCGCCGCGGTCAGCAGGTTCTCGGTCGCCCCGACGCTCGGGAAGTCGAACGTGATGTCGGCGCCGTGCAGCCGATCGGCGAATGCCTCGAGGTAGCCATGGCTGAACTTGAACGTGGCACCCATGGCTTCGAGACCAGCGACGTGCATGTCGATCGGACGGGCCCCGAAATCGTCGCCGCCCGGCATCGACAGTCGGACGTGACCGCAACGCGTGAGCAGGGGCCCGAGCACGTTGATCGATGCTCGAATCCGTTCGACGAGCTCATACGGCGCGACCGGTGTCAGGTTGCCGTGGTCGGTCAGCAGCAGCCGATCCGGCGTTGGCCGTTCGATCGACACACCGATCGCCTCGAGCAGATCACCCATGATCGTGACGTCGGCGATGTCGGGCACGTTCGTCAGTTCGAAGGTGCCGTCGCACAGCAGTGTGGCGGCCATCAGCTTCAGCACCGAATTCTTGGCGCCGGGCACGGCGACCGTTCCGGCGAGCGGGCCGCCGCCGCGCACGACGATCGTGGGCGCGTCGCTGAGAGCCTCGGAGATCGGATTCATGGCCTCCCAGTATGCTCCCGCCGTGGAGCCAGGCGGGCGCATACTCATCCGTCGCCGGCCCGACACCGCTGCCGAACGGCAGCGTCTCACCGAACCCCGTGACGATCTGCTGCTCGAAACATCGGCGTCGGACGAGCCGGACGGCGCGCGGTTGCCCGCACGATTCGTGCAGGACGAGGGCCCCTTCAGCCGGTACGAACGCACCGTCGCGATCGACGGCGACGAGCTGGTCGAAACCACCGCCTACCGGCTGACGGTCCCCTGGTTCGGATGGCTCTTCCGGTGGCCGGTGGCGCGAGTTCTCGCCCGCAAGGGTTCCTCCAACAGTTGGTGGGCGCCCCCGGATCGGCTCGACGCCACACAACTCCTGGTGGTCGGGCTGCTCGCCGCAGCCTCGATGAGCGCCGCGTTCGTCAATACCCTGTTCACGCAGACCGTCAACTTCGCCGCCGACGACTTCGGGGCCAGCGACACGGCGATCGGCGTCGCCGGCGCCGTGGTCAGAGGTGGGATCGTCCTGGCGATCCCTGCCGCGGTGATCGCCGACCGCATCGGGCGGCGGCGCGTCATCGTGGCGGTGGCGTGGCTCGGCCCATTGTTGTCGATCCTCGGAGCGCTCGCGCCGTCGTTCGTCGTGCTCGTCGCCACGCAGGCCGTCGCCAGACCGATGGGCATCGCCCTCGCCTTCCTCGTCGGGGTCGTCGCCTCGGAGGAGATGCCTCGCAACAGCCGGACGTACGCGGTCAGCATCCTCGCCATGGCCGCCGGCCTCGGTGCGGGCATTGCGGTGATCGCGCTGAGCCTGGCCGATCTCGGCGCCGGCGGCTGGCGATTCGTGTACCTGCTCGCGGCCATCTGGTGCATCGTCGCGCTCGATCTCACACGCCGACTTCCCGAGACCCGCCGGTTCACCGCCGCGCACATCGTCGCCACCATGCGGCCGCCGAGGATGAACCGGCGGCGCCTGCTGCTGTTGAGCGCCGTCGCGTTCGCGGGCAACATCTTCGTCGCTCCGGCGAGCCTGTTCCAGAACAACTACCTGTCCGACATCCGCGGCTTCTCGGGCGGAATGATCGCGGTGTTCTCGATCGCGGTCGGCACTCCCGCCAGCATCGGTTTGATCCTCGGGGGACGCATCGCCGACACCCGCGGGCGACGGCGGCTGATCGCCGTCACGGTTCCGCTGGGCACCGCAGGGATCGTCGGCGCGTTCGCCGTGGGGGGCGTCCCGCTGTGGGTGCTCTCACTCGTCGGCGGCATGCTGCTGAGCGCGGCCTACCCGGCACTGGCGGTGTACCGCACCGAGCTCTTCCCGACCGGCAATCGCAGCCGTGCCAGCGGTCTCGTCACCGCGGCGGCGCTGATCGGCGGCATCCTCGGGCTGCTGAGCATGGGGGCGCTCCTCGATGCAGGCTGGTCGTACGCCGGCGTCCTGACCACACTGGCGGTCGGCCAACTGATCGTCACCGTGCTCGTCGTCGTCGGCTTTCCCGAGACGGCGCATCAGGAACTCGAGGCGCTGAACCCCGAAGACGCACCGATCGACCTGCACGAACTGGATGCCGCGTTCCCACACGCCGAACCCGGCGAGAGCTGAGTTGGCGCTTCTGCGTCAATCCGGATTCGTTCCCACGATGCACCGCGCCAGGCCCGGAACCCTGACCTTGCCGTCCGACTCGAACGCGCCCACCATCGCAATGGCGGCTGCCCGGATCCGCTCCCGCGTCGCTTCGTCGACCTGCGCGAGGGCCGCAACTGCGAGCGACACGTGCTCGCTGATCATCTCCCAGTACTGCTCTGGCGAATCCGTCACGAGTTCGACCCCGACATCCCACTCGGCAACGTCACGTAGCCCCGCACCCTGGTACACGGCGCTGACACAGCCCGGCGCTGCACATCGGAACATGTTCGGGCCGTCCCGGTCGGGTGGCGCCACCGCCACCTCGGTCGCGATTGCCTGCATGGCGATCGTCGTCCACGGATTCTCCTCCGGTTTGACCCACACGGACGCACAGAGACGTCCACCCGGCTTGAGCACACGAGCGAACTCGGTTGTCGCCGTGGCAACGTCGGGGAAGAACATGTACCCGAAACGCACCGAGATGCTGTCGAATGTGGCGTCGTCGAATGGCAGCGCCTCGGCGCTGCACACCCTGGTCTCGACATTTTCGATCCCCCGCGCTGCGGCTCGCCGTGCGGCGATGTCGAGCATCTCCGCGACGAGGTCGGTCAGCACGACGCGTCCATGCGGCAACAGTGCAGCGATGCTCAGGCCCGGCTCTCCCGTGCCGGAGGCGATGTCGAGATGCTGATGATCTCGACCGAGTCCGAGATGCTCGATCATTGCGACGCCGACGGGACCGAGTTGATCGGTGATGACCGAGTCCCACTTCTCCCAACCGGCGGCGAGATGCGCCCACGTCACTCGTTGGCCGTCTCTGATCTCGTCGTCGCTCGGCATCTGTCCTCCCGCAATCGGATCCACGCTCCGACCGCGCAGGCACGCGTCGGCGAGAGTGCATCGTGCGCAGGAGGAGACACCTCACGCAAGACCGGACGGCCCGAAATACGTATCGACCATGGCGAGCCATCACGGATGGTGGTTGCGCCAGGACCAGTTCCGCAGCAGGTCGGGGCCGTGGCTGGCGAAGGCGATCGGCCGTTTGGGGAGGATCGGCACGCGTCGACCGTAGGGTGCAGGCAGAACACGTCACGATGGCGTGCTCCAAACGAAAGCGAACCAATGCAAGGCACCGTGAAATTCTTCAACAGCGAGAAGGGCTTCGGCTTCATCTCACGCGAGGGCGGGGAGGACGTATTCGTCCATCACTCCAACATCGCAGGAGAGGGCTACAAGTCTCTCGACGAGGGTCAACACGTCGAATTCGACATCGGCCAAGGCCGCAAGGGCGACGAAGCCCAGAACGTCCGAGCCGTCTGATCGTCAGACTCCGAGGAGGGCCGCCGACCTGAACTGGTCGGCGGCCCTCGGCGTTTTCGGACCCGGCGCGGCCTGTGTCACGTTTGACCCGGCACCGTGTGACGGGGCACGTTCACGGCGCGGCGACGCGGGCAACGAAGTCGGCGACGGCATCGGCGATCAACGCATCGGCGCCCTTCAGGTCGTGGCGGCCACCCTCGACCCAGACGTGCTCGACGGGCACCGTCATCGTCGAGGTCCACGACGACAATTCGTCCGGTGAACCGAACGGATCCCTCGTGCCCGAGATGAAGAGGCACGGCACCGAGATCGCAGGAAGGTGCTCGACGCGGAGATTCTCGGGCTTGCCCGGCGGATGCAGCGGGTAACAGATCAGCACCAGCCCGGCGAGACGATCCACGGGGCCCTGTTCGTCGACGTCCGCGGCCACCATCGTCGTCATGCGACCGCCCATCGAACGGCCGCCCATCACCACCGGTCCACGGCGCCGGCCGAAGCCCGCCAGGTCATCGCGGATCGACGCCATCAGCTTCGGCGCCCGGTCCGGGGCGCGCCGGCCTTCACGTCGATACGGGAAATCGATGCGCTCGACCGATGCCGTCCGACCCACGCGGTGCTCGATCGCAACCAGGCTGGTGTGATCTCGGCTCGACCCGGCTCCCGGGTACAGCATCACCGTCGGCTTCGCCATCAGCGATCGGCTCGGTTCACTCCGGCGCCACGCTGAGCACCCGACGTGCCTCGGCGAGATCGCTCATCGCCTTGGCCGCGTCGACGCTGTCGCCGCCGTGATCCGGATGGACGTCACGCATGCGTTCACGGAACTTCGACATCACGTCGCGTTTCGACGGCGG
>JAHENF010000031.1:3281-6399 GCA_024643255.1 Ilumatobacteraceae bacterium | reverse complement strand
GCGAGCCCGTAGGGCGGGTGTTTGGCGTCGATCTGCGACTGCAGCTCGATCATGGCTCCTCGGGCGCTCGCATCGAGCGGATCCTTCGCCAGCTTGTCGGCGGCGAGGAAGATCGTGCTGATCGCTCCGTCGGGCGGAGCGGCCGCCTCGTCGGTGACGTTGCCGAGGAGTTCACCCGACTCGATCGCATCGAGCAGGTCGTCGACCGCATGCTCGGCATCGACGGCGACGATGACCGCGGTGCCGTCCCAGCGATGCGGGATCTCGGCATCGATCAACGCTTCGGTCAGCACCTTGCGGTCGGCGTCCGACCACTCGTCGAGGCCGAACTCGGTCGATTCGGCATCGTCCTGCAGGATGATCGGAAACGGACCGAACAGCGCCTCGAGCCGCTCGAACAGTGCGTCGACGTCGTCCTCGACCGCCTCGGGAACGATCAGTTCGTCGCCGTCCCAGTAGTGCGGGAACTCGGCATCGGCGAGCGCCTCGGACAACTCCGCACGCTGGTCGAAGGTCCACACCGACATGTCGTAGTGCACCTTGATCACATCGGGATCGAAGGGATCGAAATCGATCGGCTGCCCCGAGGTGCCGGTCGATTCCTGGTTGTCTTCGCCCGACGACTTGTTCACGAATGCCACGTCGAAACGCTACCGGCACCTTGACGGTGCCCGAAGTCGGACGCTCAGTTCACCGTGAGAATTCGTCGCAGGAAACGCTCGGTCCGGTCGTACTCGTCGCGCTGGTTGATCGGGTCGCGGAACCCATGACCCTCGCCGTCGTACACCACGATCTCGACATCCCCATCGCTGCGGCGGATCCGTTCGGCCAGCGTGATGCTGTGGGCGACCGGCACGACGGGATCGTCCATGCCGTGGAACAGCAACAACGGCGCCGAGATGTGCTCGGCGCGGGAGAGAGGCGACAGCGAGCGGAACCGTTCGGGGATCCCGGGGCTGTCGTGCGGCCCGACGAGCGTGTCGGTGTAGTGCGCCTCGAACCGGTGGGTCGCATCGGCCAGCGCGGCAAGATCGCTGACCGGGTACGACGCCACTCCTCCGGCGACGAGGTCGCCGTGATCAGCGAGGACCCCCAGCACGGTGAGGCCACCAGAGGATCCACCGATCACCACCGTGGTCGCCGGCGTCGCCCACCCGGCATCATGGGCGTGGCGGATCAGCGCTGCGGTGTCGGAGACGTCGCGATCACCCCACGACCCGTTCAGGCTCTGCTGATACGCGCGACCGTGACCCGTGGTGCCGCGCGGGTCGACGACGAGAACGTCCCATCCCCTGCTCCACCAGTAGGCCAGCCGCGGACGGAAGTCGACCTGCCACTGGTCGGTCGGGCCGCCATGGATCCAACACAACAGACGACCCTGCGCGGCCGGATGGCGGCGCGCGTGCAGCATCACACCGTCGTGCTCGACCGTGATCGCCTCGGGAGCCGGCAGCTCGACCGTGTCCCAGGCAGTCGCCCCGCCCGTCGCGACGATGCGCGGCGACCGATCGAGGGCGGACAGTTCGAACAGCACCACTTCGGGTGGCGATGTCGGCCCCGATCGCAGGGCGGCGAGCCGGTCGCCGGCGACGGAGAGCTGGCCGTGGACACCCGTGAACCCGGGCGTCAGGTCGCTGACACGGCCGTCGGGGTCGACGATCGACAGCGCACCGAACCCGGCAAGATTTCGCGCCACGATGCACGAACCGTCCGGGAGGATCACATACGAGCGCTGGCCCATTCCCCACGTCGGGCCACCATGTTCGACCGGCTCGGCCAGGACGGCGCGATCACCGACGTGCACATTGAGCCAACCGGTGCCGTCGTGCACGCAGACCGGAGTCCCGTCCGGAGCGAAGCGCGGCTGTTGCACCGCGGCTTCACGCGGCCGCCACGTGGAGATCGTCGACGACCCGAACGGATCGCGGCAATCGACGCGTTCGGCGGCGTCCCACGGCATCGCCGGTGGCGACCACCCCTGCCACGAGATCACCGTGGCATCGGCGGAGCCCACCGGATCGAAACAGAACTCGTGCCGTCCGTCGTCGAGGCGACCGCAGCGACCGTTGTCGAGTTCGCAGAACCACACCTCCGCCTCGTCGAGGACGTACACCACGAACGATCCGTCGCTGGACACCCACGGCGACCGCGCGTTGCGCCCGTGGTCGGTCAGCCGATGCAGGGCCGATCCGCGCACACTCCACAGCTCGCCGTCGACCGCGGCGTAGACCACGCCGGCCGAATCCGCGGACCACGCGTACGCGCCTCCCCCCAGCCCGCGACCGGGCGCCGGATCAGGGCCGAACGTGAGCATCGCCGGCGGGCCCGGCCGATCGAGCTCGACCACGCAGACCGCGGCCGCCCCGCGCCATCGTTCCACGAAGGCCAGGCGGGCGCCGTCCGGTGACAGGGTCGGTTCGGTGAGATCTCGCCCCGAGAGCACGAGCTCGAGCGGAATCGGACCAAGGGCACACACGCCTACGACTGTACGGCGGCCGGGCAACTTCGTGGCCGATCGCTCCCGGGCGACGAAACCTCCTTGCATCACCCGATCTGCGTTCGACACACTGCATGCGATCGAACCACGAGCGCACCGAGGAGGTGAACGATGAACACGACGACCACCAAGAATCGGATGGGATCTCCCCGGGCTGTCGCCCGTGTGCTCATCGTCACCGAGCGCGCCGTTCGATTCGTGCGCCGCTGACCCGAGCGCAACACCCCACGGCTCCGCAACCGGGGCCGCTGCCGACAGGCCCCAGGCCATCGACGCCCCGACTCCTTCGGCCCGCGGCATCCGGGGGCGTGTCCCTCCTGCTCCACCGACAACACCAACAGAAAGGCACCACCATGTTCCAATCCATCCATCCCGACTACCAACTCGCCGAGATCCGTGAGCGACATGCCCGGCTCCGGCGCGACGCCGAGTACTCGCGCCAGTTCCGTGCCGTCCGAGGGCGTCATCGCTTCCGGTCGCGCGATCGTCGGCCCTGAACCACCGGTGGATCCCGGACACTTCCGGGATCCACCGGCCTCGGGTATACGTTGAACCCATGACAACGACGTCACGCCAACAGCCAGATCGCAACCTCGCCATGGAGCTGGTGCGAGCGACCGA
>JAHENF010000031.1:0-3181 GCA_024643255.1 Ilumatobacteraceae bacterium | reverse complement strand
GGAACACCCGAAGGGGTCGTCTCCGCCGCCGCGATGAAGGCCATGGGAGGCGAGATCCAGGCGCGCTTTCTCCCGCAGAGCGACGCCGAGCGCGACGCGATGGTCGATGCCGGTTTCGATCTCGACCGCGTGTTCGACCAGGACGATCTGATCCAGAGCGACAACTGCTTCTTCGCCGCCACCGGCCTCACCGACGGCGCACTCCTCCGGGGTGTTCGTTTCGACGCGACCGGTGCTCGCACGCAGAGCCTCGTCATGCGTTCGCGCAGTGGCACCGTCCGCCTGATCGACGCCCACCATCGCTTCGCCAAGCTCCGCGAGTTCTCCGCCATCGACTACTGACCCGGTCACGCCGGTGCCAGGCACCTCCGTAACCATTCGGGACGGGATCAGCGGGTGACGGTGCCACTCACCCAACGCGTCAGCGAGCGCGGCATGATGTCGCTGAAGGTGACTGCGGTCTTGTAGAGCACCCCCGGCACCGAGATCGTCCGGTTCGACGCGACATCGGACAATCCGGTCGAGGCGACCTGTCCGACCGAGGTCCACGCCAGGTCGGGAACCCTCGACGCGAGGCCGGAGGTGTTGCTGTGATCCTGGAACTCGGTCTTGGTCAGGCCCGGACACAGTGCGGTGACGTGCACACCCGACGACTTGACCTCCGAATGCAGCGCCTCGGTCAAGCTGGTGACGTACGCCTTCGTGGCCGCGTACACCCCGAGTCCGGGCGATGCCTGGAAGCTGGCCACGCTCGACACGTTCAACAGGTACCCCCGCCCCCTGGGAACCATGGCAGTCAACGCCGCGTGGCTGAGCACGGTCAACGCCTTCACGTTGAGCTCGACCTCACCGGCGAGGCGTTCGACGTCGAGCTCGTGGAACACACCGCTCGTTCCGAACCCGGCGTTGTTGACGACGAGGTCGACCGGGGCGTCATCCGACGCGATTCGCTCTGCAGTGGCGGCCTGCCCATCGGCGGTCCCGAGATCCGCTTCCAAGACCTCGAAGTCGTCGTATCGATCCTTGATCTCACGAAGCCGCTCACCGCGCCGGGCGACGAGCACGGTCGGCACGCCGGCCTCGCCGAGCAGCCGGGCCATCTCGGCACCGATACCCGACGATGCGCCGGTGACGAGTGCAGACCTGAACGGATACTTCGCCATGCTCGGCAACCTACCGCCCGGTCAGGTGACGCCGGTGCCTGGCACCGGCGTAACCGTTCGAGAGTCAGGCGGTGAAGGTGGTGCCGGTCGCCTTCAGGCGCGCCTGGGCGCGATCGCGGCCGGCGGTCGCGACCTCGATCATCGTGGCGTCCATGGTCTGGTCACGCAGCATGTGCTGATGACGCTCGAGCGCTTCCTTTGCCCGTGCCACGTCGATGTCCTGCGCGAGTTCAGCGGTGTCGGAGAGGATCGAGACCTTCGTCGGATTCCCACTGACCTCGACGAAACCGCGATGGATCGCGATGTCCTGGATCGTGCCGTCGGTCTGGAACACGCGGGTGTGATTCTCGACGAGGGCGCCGAGAAATGCCGCATGTCCCGCCTGGAAGGCAACCTCGCCACCGCCGAGCGTCCGCGTGATCACCATGTCGGCCTCACCCGTGTACAGCACCGCCTCGGGCGACACCACTTCGACAATCAACGGCTCCGCCATGGTCAGCTCTCCTGGAGCTTCTTGGCCTTCGCGAGGACCTGCTCGACGCTGCCGACATTGAGGAAGGCCTGTTCGGGCACTTCGTCGAGTTCACCGTTGATGATGGCCTCGAACGACTCGACCGTCTCGGCGACCGGGACGAACTCGCCGTCGAGACCGGTGAAGACCTTGGCGACGAAGAACGGCTGCGACAGGAAGCGCTCGACCTTGCGGGCCCGGTTGACGATCAGGCGGTCCTCTTCGGACAGCTCGTCGAGGCCGAGGATCGCGATGATGTCCTGCAGCTCCTTGTAGCGCTGCAGCGTCTCCTGCACTCGGCGGGCGATCCTGTAGTGATGTTCGCCGACGACTTCGGGAGACAGGATCGTCGACGTCGACGCCAACGGGTCCACCGCCGGGTAGATGCCGAGGGCGGCAACCTGGCGGGAGAGCTCGGTGGTGGCATCGAGGTGCGTGAAGGTGGTGAACGGTGCCGGGTCGGTGTAGTCGTCGGCGGGGACGTACACGGCCTGCAGCGACGTGATCGAGCGACCACGGGTCGAGGTGATCCGCTCCTGCAGCTGGCCCATCTCGTCGGCCAGCGTGGGCTGGTAACCCACGGCCGCGGGCATGCGGCCCAGCAGCGTCGACACCTCGGAGCCCGCCTGCACGAAGCGGAAGATGTTGTCGACGAACAGCAGCACGTCCTGGTTCTGGACGTCGCGGAAGTACTCCGCCATCGTCAACGCCGACAGCGCGACGCGCAGGCGCACGCCCGGCGGCTCGTCCATCTGGCCGAACACGAGGGCGGCCTTCTCGAACACGCCCGACTCCATCATCTCCAGGCGGAGGTCAGTGCCCTCACGGGTGCGCTCGCCGACACCGGCGAACACCGACACACCACCGTGCTGCGAGGCAACGCGGTTGATCATCTCGGTGATGAGCACGGTCTTGCCCACACCGGCACCGCCGAACAGGCCGATCTTGCCGCCGGCGACGTACGGCGTGAGGAGGTCGATGACCTTGATGCCCGTTTCGAACATGCGCGCCGAGGGCTCGAGTGCATCGAACGCGGGGGCATCGCGGTGGATCTCCCAGCGCTCCATGTCCTCGAATCCATCAGGAGCGTCGTCGAGCGGCTGGCCCCACACGTTCCAGATGTGGCCGAGCACCTTCTCGCCCACCGGCACGGTGATGCCGTGGCCGAGGTTGCGCACAGGGGTGCCACGCACGAGGCCGTCGGTCGGCTTGAGGCAGACGGCTCGGATGCGGCCGTCGCCGAGCTGCTGGGCGACTTCGGCCATCACGGTGATGGTCTCGCCTTCGAGGCTGATGTCGAATTCGACGGCCGAGTTCAGCTCGGGCAGCGCGCCGCGAGGGAACTCGACGTCGACGACGGGGCCGGCGATGCCGACGATGCGGCCATCCTTGAGGTCAGTGCTTGATTCGGTCATGGTCATGACTGTTGTTCTCCTGGGATTGCAGTGCGCTCAGAGGGTGGCGCCGGAGTCGGCCTGTTTGAGTTGTTCGTAGATGGCATCGCCGA
>JAHENF010000030.1:15232-36543 GCA_024643255.1 Ilumatobacteraceae bacterium | reverse complement strand
GGCGGTCCCATCGCAGGACGCCGCACGTCCCCTGGAACGGCCGCGGCCGTTGCAGGATTTCGCCGCTGCCGACCACCATCGAGACCTCGTTGGCCGACTGGCTCAGTCGGGCCACGGTCACCCGGCCGGGTCGGAGCGCGAACTGATTGGCCAGCGCACGGTGGCGGTTCGGGTGGGTGATCCCGACCGGCCGCTCGTTCGGGTCGGCCAGGCTGGGAGACGCGACACCGCAGTGCCAGATCACCGACGTTTCATCTGCGGTGTCGGCGTCGACGAGATCGGCGATGAAGGGATCGGCTCCGCTGATGTGCTCGAGCAACAGAGCGGTGACGGCGCCGTACAGATCGGCTTCGCAGACCGCAGGCACACCGTCCTCGGTGAGCATCGCCATCGGCGTGCACATCGCGCCGCCGTACTCGGTCATGCATTCGGGCCAGCATCGGGTCGCCACGGCGGACCACCGATGCCGCTCGGCGAGCGCGGCGAGCCCGCCGTACAGGCCCACGCTGCGATCCATGCCGGCTTCGCGAACGTCGACGTCGACGTCCATCGTGCTGAGCACCCGTTGTGACGTTGCCAGGCGCTCCACGTCAGCGACGCCATCGGCCGCGGCGAACAGCTCCCCGAGTGGAACACGATCCACCTCGATGCCGGTGATCCGTCGGAGTTCATCCGGATCTCCCTCGCACGGTTCGAAACCTGCCGGTGGCTCGCCGACGACGCCGATGCGCCGACCGGCGAATCCTGCGACCCGGACCGGCACCTCTGAGCCGAGGTCGTGCGCGGGGATCGACGGCGCGCCGACGGACGCCACCACCAGCAGCTCGCGGGCTGCGTCGATCTCGGAACCGACGGTTTCCGGCGCCTGCGGGCTCGTCGGATCCACGTGGACGAATCGAACACGGACGCCACGCCGACGGAGCAGATATGCGGCAAGGTTGGCGCCACACAGCGAGTTGAGGCGGAGCCGTCCCCCCGTACGAGCCTCGGGGAACGACCAGACCAGCACCGGGGCGTCGACGTGGTCGGCGATCCGACCGACGAGCGATGCATCGGCGAATGTCGCCTGCAGCACGACGACGAGCGCCGGCGGATCGGTGATCGACTCCAGTCGATCGTCCAGTGTCTCGATGTCGGTGACGATCTCCAGGCGGTCCGCAACGGACACACCGAGGTCCTTCAGCACCGAATCAGCAGCGGCCACCTGCTCGGCGGCCAGTTCGAGGTCGAATGTCGGACGACCGAGCGCGACTACGAGCACACCGCTCACAGCGGCCGCACCGCCATGGCACCCAACAGGAAGTCATCGACGGCGCGACGGTCGGGTATCCCGACGCGTGCACCCAGCTGGATGCATTTGAGCGCGGCCGCCGCCGCGGCGAAACGGAAGCCCTCGCGTTCGTCGAGGCCCTCTGCGAGCGCGAGGGCGAACGCACCGTGGAAGACATCTCCGGCCGCCGTCGTGTCGACGACGTCGACCGCGAACGCGTCGAGCGAGTTCAGGACGCCACCGTCGAGCCACTCGACACCACGCCCGCCGAGCGTCACCGCGACGTGGGCGCCGGTCTCGCGTGCGATCGACAACAGCCCGTCGGCGCTCGACGGGCATCCCGTCGACTCGCGCAGTGCGTCCTCGCTGAACACCAGATGGGTACCGAGTTCGAAGACGGCCCTCCGGGTCACGTCATCGTTGATTCGGCGGTCGATGTCGACGACACACGGCACGCCGTGTTCGCGCCCGAGACGCAGCGCCGCTTCGGTGCCGGCAGGCCATCGACAGTCGGTGAGCACGGCATCGATTCGGCGGCCGTCGAGCGGAAGGCACGGCCGATCGAACAACGACGGCGGCGTGTGGTTGAACACTGTGCGTGCGCCGTCTGCCGACACCACGACCGTCGAGAACGGCGTGGTCGTCGCCACCACCCGTCGGATGAAATGGGTGTCGACGTGCTCGAGCGCCAGGCCTTCCAGCGCGGCACGTCCGTCCGCGTCATCGCCGATGCAGCTGACCAACACGCTCATCCCGCCGAGACGAGACACCGTCACCGCAGCATTCGCGGCCACGCCACCTCCGACGGCGCAATGGCTGTCGGCCACATGTTTGCGGCCTCGTTCGACCGAACCCGGCACCCCGAGGACGTGGTCGTACGTCGTTTGACCGACGCAGAGAACGCGGGCAACACCATCGACATCCAGAGGTCGCTCCATACCACCATCGTGGCGAAGTGCGCTCGTGAGCGGCAGGGGCGAACGGCCCGGGGAGGTCGTGTCAGGACGTGTCGGGCACGTCGTGGCCGGCCAGCACCGGAGCTTCCTCGACCGACCGATGCGTCCGGACTCGAACAGCTCGATGGTCGGCGACGGGCGTCACCGCGGCGCGACCGAGCTGCCACACGCCTTGGAACGCGAGGCGGCCGAACATCTTCAAGATCACGAGGGCGAGGAGCGCGGCGAAGACGATCGCGGTGGGCACCGCGAGGGTTGCGAGGAGGAGTCGACGATCCCCGGTCATGAGGCTCAGCACTCCGGAATCGACGCTCGTGCCGTCGAGATTCACCGTGCGCACCGGGTCGTCGAGCCGCGGGCAGGTCACGGCGATGTCGTCGACCCCGACGACATCGTTTCCCCCGAACGTCGGCTCGGCCGGCCGGACCGTCGACGACAACACGCCGTAGACCGGATCCGAGCCCGCACCGATCAGGTACTGATCGCCCTCGACGAGGAACCGGTAGTCATTGCCGTACCGAACGTCGATCAGCCCATCGATCGCCCACGGCGCAGCAGAACCGGCGCGCAGTTGGTCGATGCGGAAGCGGACGACCTGGGTGACATCGTCCTTGCCGATCATGGTCCCGACGAAGGCGACCGCTGCCGGATCCGGCGCGGGACATCCCGGCGGAACCGGCACCAACGCCGGTTGATCGCCGTTCGGTGACGGTGGCGCAGCAGCGACGGACCCTGCGGTGGCGCCGACAGCGAGGATGCACATCAGGCCCGTCAGGCCGAGGCGAACGATCCGTGGAGCCACCAGCTCAGGCTAACGAACGCCGTGGTCGCCTGAACGGCAGTCAGTGCCCGGGCTTCGAGCGGCCGCTGGTGTTGCGATGCAGTTGTTCCGCATGACGGTTGAGCCCGACGAGTTCCGTCGAGATGCCGCGCTCGGCGAACTTCGCGACCACGGCGTCGAGGGCGACGACCGCTGAGGTGTCCCACACGCGGGCGTGCCTCATGTCGATCTCGATCCGGTCGACCCCGACAGCGTCGTAGTCGAAGGCGTGGATGAAGTCGTTGCTCGACGCGAAGAACAGCTCACCCTTCACGTCGTAGATCCGCTCGCCGGCGACTGGATCGACCGTGCTGGTGACGCTGACGACGTGGGCCACATGGCGGGCGAAGAACACCGCGGAGAGCATCACGCCGGCGCCGACCCCGTACGCGAGATTGTGTGTGAGCACCGTGACGGCGACGGTGGCCAGCATGACGACGATCTCCGGGCGCGGTTCGACGCGCAGCGTGCTGGGCTTGACGCTCGCCCAGTTGAACGTGCTGACCGACACCATGATCATCACGGCGACGAGCGCGCCCATCGGGATCCGAGCGACGAAGTCGCCGAACACGAGGATCAGCACCAGCAGGAAGACCCCGGAGGCAAGCGTCGAGAGCCTCGTTCGACCACCGGTTCGGTAGTTGATCATCGACTGGCCGATCATGGCGCAGCCCGCCATTCCTCCGAGGAGGCCGGTGGTGACGTTGGCGACGCCCTGCCCGCGTGCCTCGATGTTCTTGTCGGAGTCGCTGTCGGTGAGGTCGTCGAGCAGCTGCGCGGTCAGGAGCGATTCGAGGAGCCCCACGAGCGCCAGGGTGATCACGAACGGCGCCAGGATGCGAAGCGTCTCGAACGAGAACGGCACGTCCGGCAGCGCGAACATCGGCAGCGACGAGGGCAGTTCGCCCATGTCGCCGACCGTCGGCAGGCGCAGGTCGAAGACCATCGAGGTCACCGCGAGCACCACGATCGCGACGAGCGGCGACGGGATCGCCTTGGTGACGCGGGGCAGGCCGTAGATGATGCCCAGGCCAATCGCGATGAACGCGAGGTTCAACCAGAACATGCTCGAGTCGGCGTCGTCGCCGTTGAGCAGGATGTGCGGGATCTGGGCCAGGAAGATGAGGATCGCCAGCGCGTTGACGAAGCCGATCATGACCGTGCGGGGGATGAACCGCATGAGCCCGCCGACGCCGAGGTACCCGAAACCGATCTGCAGTGCACCGGCGAGCACGGTGGCTGCGAAGAGGTAGCCGACGCCGTGCTCGTCGACGAGCGGTACGACGACGAGCGCCATCGCACCGGTTGCGGCAGAGATCATTCCCGGGCGGCCACCGGCGATCGAGATGATGATCGCGATCGAGAACGAGGCGTACAGCCCGACTTTCGGATCGACGCCGGCGATGATCGAGAACGAGATGGCCTCGGGAATCAACGCCAGGGCGACGACGAGGCCCGAGAGCAGATTGGTCTTCGGGTCGGTCAGCCAGTCGCTGCGTCCGCCCGGCAGGCGGGGCGCGCGCGTCATTGCGGCAAGTTGTGATGTCATGGGCACCTCAGGAATCGGCGGTCAACGCCGACTTCAACTCAGGCGCTCGAAGCGATCACGCTATCGGCGGTGCCCGGCTGCCGGGTGTTGCCCTGGGCACACCTCAGCGGCCTTCGAAGACCGGGTCGCGTTTCTCCATGAAGGCCTTGATCGCCTCGATGGTGTCCTTCGTGCCGAAGTTGACGGTCTGCGACAGTCCTTCGTCGTCCAGCGCTTCCTCCATCGTCACCGCGAGCGAGTTGTTGAGCAGTCGCTTCGACATCGCCAGCGCGATCGGCGGGCCGGCGGCAAGACGAGCCGCCCAGTCGTCGACGAACGCATCGAGTTCGCCGTCGGGGAGGACCCGGTTGACGAGTCCCATCGCCTCGGCGCGGTCGGCGTCGATGATCTCGGCGAGGAGCGCCAGCTCCTTGGCACGATGCATCCCGACCAACCGCGGCAGCAGCCACGACCCACCGAAGTCGAGGCTCAGACCGCGCTTGGCGAAGATCTCGGAGAACCGGGCGTTCTCGGAAGCGACGATCAGGTCACACGACAGTGCCATGTTCAATCCGGCGCCGACGGCGACGCCTCGGACCTTGGCCACCGTGGGCTGCGGGATCCGGTGGAGTGCCAGACAGACGTCGGTGATGTGGCGCATCGCAGTGAGCTGGTGGGGCGGGGCCTCGCCCGAGGCGCCCTGCCACAGATCGGCGCCCGAGCAGAAGTTGCCGCCGGCTCCGGTGATCACGACGGCACGATCGGCCGAGTTGGTTGCGATCGCCCGGAACTCTGCGAGGAGTTCGTTCCACATCGCTGCGTCCGCGGCGTTCTTCTTCTCCGGACGTCGCAGGGTGATCGTGACCACCCCGTCGGTGCGGTCGACGGTGATGGATTCGAGCTCGCGGGTGTCGGAGGCCATGTCGGCCGACGATACTGACCGGCGTGGGATACAACCCGTACCGGAAGTTCAAGGCGAAGCCGGCCGACTACGTCCTCGTCGCCGCGGCCCTCCTGGTATCCCTCGCACTCCTGGTCTGGGCCATCGCCGGCTGACCGGTGACGCCGGTGCCTGGTCTGGGCCGTCACCGACTAGAAGGCGTCGGTGATGAGTTCGAGCCGACTGCCGGTGATCGCGACCACATCGAAGCGGATCGAGTCGGCGTGCAACTCGTGTGCGCGCAGCCACTCGACCGCGAGTTGACGGATGCGGCGCTGCTTCGCGACGGTCACCGCCGCCGCGGCCGGCCCGAAGTCGGCGGTGCGGCGAGCCTTGACCTCGCTGAACACGATCGTCGGTCCGCGACGCACGACGAGGTCGAGCTCACCGGTGGGTGAACGCCAGTTGCGATCGAGCACTTCATAGCCCGACCGGCGGTAGTGCGCCGCGGCGAGATCCTCGCCCCAGCGGCCACGCGCGCGATTCGAGAGGTCGGGCGTGGGTGGAACACGTGCGGTCATGGCTGCCTCCGTCAAGGTGATGGGAGGGGCCGATGCCCGATGGGGGACGCCGAGCGGCGTCCGACGCTCAGAAGTCGCGCTTCTCGCGGATCTTGGCGGCCTTGCCCTTGCGATCGCGCAGGTAGTACAGCTTCGCCCGGCGAACGTCGCCGCGCTTCATGACTTCGATCTTCTGCACGGTCGGGGTGTGCAGCGGGAAGGTGCGCTCGACCCCGACGCCGTAGCTGAGCTTGCGGACCGTGTAGGTCTCCTGCAAGCCGCCACCCTGACGGCCGATCACGTCACCCTGGAACACCTGGATGCGCTCCTTGCCGCCCTCGACGACGCGTACGTGCACCTTGAGCTCGTCACCCGCCTGGAAGTCGGGGATGTCGTCGCGGATCGAGTCGTTGTCGATGAGGTCAGTGGCTTTCATGGCGTCTACCTGCGTTGTCGGGGCTGCGAGTGGTGCTGCGAGCCGGATGGCCGATGCGAATTCTGTGTGCTGATCACGGACGCACACTCGCGCCGATGGGGCCCGTCAATGATACGGGACGGGGGGGAACTCTTCCAACAGGCGCGCGTCATCTGTCGAGAGTCCTCCGAGACGCGCGATCAGGTCGGGACGGTCGCGAATCGTGCGGTGGAGCCGCTGCGCGCGTCGCCAGCGCTCGATCCGCGCATGGTCGCCGCTGCGCAGCACATCGGGCACCTCCCACCCGCGGAACTCCGCCGGCCGGGTGTACTGGGGCTCCTCGAGCAGTCCGGACTCACCGAAACTCTCCGTCACCGGACTCACCGCATTGCCCATCGCGCCGTCGCGGAGTCGGGTCACAGCTTCGATGACCAGGCACGCTGCAACTTCTCCCCCGCTCAGCACCACATCGCCCACGCTGACCTCGCCGTCGACGAGATGTTCGCGGACACGGTGATCGACGCCCTCGTAGCGCCCACACAGCAGGCTGAACCCATCGGTCGCCGCCAACTCGTCGGCCAGCGCCTGATCGAAGGCTCGGCCGCCTGGACCGAGGAGGAACAACGGTCGAGGCGGATCGACGGCTTCGACGGCCTCGAAGATCGGTTGGGCCCGCATCACCATGCCGGCGCCACCACCGAACGGCGCGTCGTCGACCGTGCGATGGACATCGGTCGTCTGTTCACGGATGTCGTGGCAACGAAGATCGAGCAGACCCGTTCCACGCGCCTTGCCGAGGAGGCTCTCGGCGCAGAAGTCGTCGACGAGCGAGGGGAACAGCGAGAAGACGTCGATCCGCAGCGCGCTCATGGCGAATCGAGGTCGAACAGCCCCTCGGGCGTGTCGACGACGATCACACCGTCGGCGTTGGAGACCACGAAATTCGACGGGACGAGTGCTCCCGAGTCGAGTTCGAGCAGGTCGGCAGCCGGATTCGCGATGACCGAAACACACTCGCCGTGATCGGTGCCGTCGACCTCGACGACACGCCGACCGATCAACTCGTGCACCCAGAGTGCATCGGGGTCGTCGATGGGGCGGCCGCGCAACAGTTGGTTGGCGTAGGTCTCCGCCGCGGTGCGGTCGGGGATCTGGACGAACTTGACGACGCGTCGACCGCTCGATGCCACTCGCGAGGACTCGACGACGAGCGTCTTGTCGCCGGCGACGAACTCGGCTCCCGGCGCGACGCGGACGTCGGAATCGGAGATCAGCTGGACGAACACCTCGCCTCGCAGCCCGTGGGCCCGGCGGATGTGACCGACTTCGAGCAGATCGTCGTCGGACAATGTGACGTCAGTCGTCGAGGAACTCGATGTCGATCTCGACATCGTCCTTGCTCGCGGCGGCGCGGGCAACGGTGCGGATGCTCGACGCGGTGCGTCCACGACGACCGATGACCCGGCCGAGGTCACCCTCGCCGCAACGGACGTTCAGCGTGGGGCGACGGCCCGAGTCGTCGACCTCGACGGTGACGGCATCAGGATCGTCGACGATCGACTTGACGATGTGCTCGAGTACGGCGACTGCCGTGGGAGCGATCTGGTCGCTCTCGACGGTGTCGTTGTCGATCGCGTCGTTGTCGACGTCGCTCACTTCGATGCCTTGGCGGCTTCGAACTGCTCCATGGCGCCAGAGATCTGGAGGAGCTTGGCGACACGCTCGGTCGGCTGAGCGCCTTCTCCGAGCCACTTGACGGCCTTGTCGTTGTCGACGGTCAGCACCGACGGGTCCTGACGCGGGTCGTAGTGACCGAGAATTTCGATGAAGCGCCCGTCACGGGGCGACCGCGAGTCCGCGACGACGATGCGGTACTGGGGTTGCTTCTTCTTGCCGATGCGGGTGAGCCGCAGCTTGACTGCCATCTGAAATCGCTACTCCTGGGTGCAAATGAGAACGTCGCAAGGTTAGCGGCGCACGGGGTGATCCCCTCTGATTCGTTCGGCCTCATCGCGAGTCGGCGACTGGTCACGCTGGGTCGGCCTCACACCGCCTCGTCGCTGGCGCTTCCCTCGGCGGCCGTCAATTGGGTTCAGCGGTTGGACATACCGGGGATCCCCGGCATGTTCGGCATGCCCGGTAGCCCGGGAAGGTCAATGCCCTGGCCGGCATTGGGATCGAGCAGGCCCGGTGGGAGTCCGCGCCCCTTCGGCCCGCCGCTCCTCTTGCCCTTCTTGCCCTTCTTGCCGGGCTTCTGGCCCGCCATGCCGAACTTCTTCATCATTTTCTGCATTTCGCCGAACTGCTTGACGAGGCGATTGACGTCCCCGACCTGTGTGCCGGAACCGTTGGCGATGCGCTGGCGACGGCTGCCGTTGATGATCACGGGCTGGGCACGCTCGTCGGGGGTCATCGCCCGGATGATCGCTTCGATCGGCTTGAGGTCGTCGTCGTCGATCTTGGCGCCCTTGAGCTCCTTGGGTACGCCCGGCATCATCCCCATGAGGCTGCCGAGCGATCCCATCTTCTTGATCTGCTGCATCTGGTCGAGGAAGTCGTCGAGGGTGAACTGTCCCTCCATCAACTTCGCTGCGGCCTGCTCCGCCTGATCGGCTTCGAACGCCCGCTCGGCCTGCTCGATGAGCGTGAGCATGTCGCCCATGCCGAGGATGCGGCCCGCCATGCGGTCGGGGTGGAACTGCTCGAACTCGGTCAGTTTCTCGCCGGTCGACGCGAAAGCGATCGGGACCCCGATGACTTCTTTGACCGACAATGCCGCGCCGCCGCGGGCGTCGCCGTCCATCTTCGACATGATGACGGCGTCGATCTTGAGCGTTGCGTGGAACGCCTCGGCCGTCTGCACCGCGTCCTGGCCGGTCATGGCGTCGATGACGAGGAACGTGAAGTCGGGATCGACCGCGGCCGAGATCTGACGGACCTGCTCCATCATCTCGGCATCGATCGACAGACGACCGGCGGTGTCGACGATCACCACGTCACGTCCGAGGCGCTTGGCCTCCTCGAGACCGGCTGCCGACGCGCGTACGGGATCCGACGGATCGGAGAAGACGGGCACGTCGATCTGACGACCGAGTGTGCGGAGCTGCTCGACTGCGGCCGGGCGCTGGAGGTCAGCCCCGACCAGCAGCGGCTGACGCCCCTGGCCCTTGAACCAGGCGGCGAGCTTGGCCGAGTTGGTGGTCTTGCCGGAGCCCTGCAGGCCGGCCATCAACACGACGGTCGGAGGCTTGGACGCGTAGGTGATCGAGAGCGTCTCACCGCCGAGGGCACGTGTCAGTTCGTCGTTGACGGACTTGACGACCTGCTGGGCCGGATCGAGCGCCGACGAACGGGTCGCGCCGATGGCGGTTTCACGGATCCGATTGCAGATGGAGCGGACGACGGCGACGTTGACGTCGGCTTCGAGGAGCGCCGTGCGGATCTCCTTCATCACCTCGTCGACGTCGGCCTCCGTGAGGCGGCCCTTGCCACGGATCTTCTTGACGATGCCTTCGAGTCGGGTGGACAGATTGTCGAACATCAGGCCCCCAAGGCTACCGGTCCCGGCGTGACCGTCCGAGACCTGCAGTACCTGCCCCGTCTGTTCTACTGGCCACATGGCCGACACCGATCGCAATGCGCTCAAGCCCGCCACCACGTTCACGCGGGCCCGAAACTCGGCCGCCGTCGTCGACTTCGACGACGGCGTCGATTTCGCCGCTGCGTCGCGCGGGTTGATCGCCCAACACCCGACCGGCCGCATCGAGCGCGTCGGCCGTCCGGTGTGGGACACGGCTCACCACGACTTCCTGCGCACCGACGACCCGGCGCCGGACACCGTGCATCCCGGGCTGTGGCGCCAGGGCCGGCTCAACGCCGTCCACGGACTGTTCGAGGTCGCGGATGGGGTGTGGCAAGCACGCGGCTACGACATCAGCAACATCACGTTCATCGCCGCCGACAACGGTTGGCTGATCATCGACCCGTTGACCAGCGAGGAGACCGCCCGAGCCTGCCTCGAACTGGCCAACCACACCCTTGGCGAGCGGCCGGTGACGTCGGTGATCTATACCCACAGCCACCTCGACCACTTCGGCGGCATGCTCGGCGTGACCACCCGAGAGGCGGTTGACGCCGGCGACGTGCGGGTCATCGCTCCCGAGGGTTTCATGCACGAGGCGGTCGGTGAGAACGTGCTCGCCGGGCCGATCATGGGTCGGAGGGCGCTGTATCAATTCGGGCCGTTGCTGGCGTTCGGGCCGCAGGGTCAGGTCGACGCGGGGCTGGGCAAGACCACCCCGATCGGCACCTCGGGTCTCGTCGCTCCCACCGAGACGATTCGCCAGACCGGAGACGAGCTCGACGTCGACGGCATCCGCATCGTGTTCCAGAACACCCCCGACGCCGAAGCCCCGTCGGAGATGAACTTCTTCTTCCCCGACAAGCGCCTGCTGTGCATGGCCGAGAACTGCACCCACACGCTGCACAACCTGTATCCGATTCGCGGCGCCCAGGTGCGCGATGCGCTGGCGTGGAGCAAGTACATCCATGAGGCCTTGGGGATGTGGGGCGACCGCACCGACACGATGTTTGCCAGCCATCATTGGCCCCGCTTCGGTGGCGACGACGTCGCGGCGTTCCTCACGCTCCAGCGCGACGTGTACCGCTGGATGCACGACCAGACACTGCGCCTGGCAAACGGCGGTTCGACTCCGGACGAGATCGCCGCGGAGCTGTCGCAACTCCCCGATTGCTTCGCGAAACAGTCCCACGTCCAGGGCTACTACGGCACCGTGTCGCACAACGTCCGCTCGGTCTACAACCGCTACCTGGGGTGGTACGACGGCAACCCGGCGAACCTGCACCCACATCCGCCGGTCGACGCCGCCAAGCGCTACGTCGACATGATGGGCGGCCCGACCGGTGTGATGCGCGGTGCACAGACGGCCTTCGACGACGGCGACTATCGCTGGGTGGTCGAGGTGCTCAAGCACCTGATCTTCTCCGATCCGGAACACCGCGAAGCCCGATCGCTGTCGGCCGATGCGATGGAACAACTCGGCTACCAATCCGAGTCGGCAACGTGGCGCAACGCCTACCTGATGGGTGCACACGAATTGCGCAACGGCTCGATCCAGCTCGGCTTCGGCAGGCCCTCGCCGGTGGCGGCCGGCATGACCGGTGAGCAACTGATCGACATGATGGGCACCCGCTTCAACCCTGCCAGGTGCGAACTCGACACGTTGTCGGTTGCGTTCACCGTGACCGACCTCGACGCCGAGACCGAACCCCTCACACACCGCCTCACGGTCGAGAACCAGACGATCCACCACGACACCGAGAACACCGACGCTGACGTCGCCGTCACGCTCAGCCGGGCAACGATGATCGAGGTGATCGCGGCCTCCGACGGACTCGACGCGCAGATCGAAGGCGGTTCGATCACCGTCGACGGCGGCGACGTCGACATTCTGCGGGCGCTCCTCGGCGCCCTCGACATCTTCGGTCCGGTCAACCTCGTCGAACCCTGAGCCTCAGTTCCTGGGGACGTCCTTCCAGGGACCGACCTTGTCGACGCGGGGCTCGCCGGGAAGGCCGAGGACCTGCTCACCGATGATGTTGCGCAGGATCTCCGACGTTCCGCCCTCGATCGAGTTCGCCCGGACTCGCAGGAACGAGTACCGGGTGCCGTGCATCGTGCCGGTCACGTCGAGATCACCGGGACGACGGAACGTGTAGTCGTAGCCGACGAGCGCGTCGGCCCCCATCAGGTCGATGCAGAACTCGTAGAGCCCCTTGTTCAGCTCGGAGAAGGCCAGCTTCGCGATCGACATTTCCGGGCCGGGGTTTCCGGCCTTCGCGTTCTCGCCGGCACGCTGATTGGTCAGGCGTCCGACCTCGGCCAGGACCCACCACTTCATGAGCGTGTCCTTGCGAGCACCGGTCTGCTCGGATGCATCGAGCGTCTTCCAGATGTCGACCGCGTCGTTGGCCGCGGCGCCACGCCGACGCACCGAGCCGCTGCCGGCACCCTCACCCGTGCCGATCGCGTTGCGTTCGTTCATCAGCGTGGTGAGGCTCGCCCGCCAGCCTTCGCCGACATCACCGATGCGGTGCGCATCGGGCACTCGGGTATCGGTCATGTAGACCTCGTTGAACTCGGCTTCTCCGGTGATCTGGCGCAGGGGACGCACCTCGACGCCGGCGGCGTGCATGTCGAGCGCGAAGTAGGTCATGCCCTTGTGCTTGGGTGCCTCGGGGTCGGTGCGGGTCACCAGCATCCCGAAGTCGGCGAGATGAGCGAGGGTGTTCCACACCTTCTGGCCGTTGACGATCCATTCGTCGCCGTCACGCTCTGCCTTGGTCGCGAGTCCGGCGAAGTCGGAGCCGGCGCCCGGCTCGGAGAACAACTGGCACCAGACCTCCTCACCGGTGAACATCGGGCGCAGGAAGCGCTCCTTGGCTTCCTCGCTGCCATGCGTGACGATCGTCGGCCCGGCAAGGGCCATGAAGAACGTGGCCGGCTCGGTCGGGCGAGCACCGGCTTCCCGCAGCCGCTTCTCGACCATCCGGTTCAGCTCCGGGCGCAGTCCCATGCCGCCGTACCCCTTGGGGAAGTGCACCCAGGCCAGACCCGCGTCGTAGCGGGCGCCCCTGAATGCGAGGTTGTCCATCGTCTTCGGATCGTGCGCGACGAGCAAGGCTTCGAGCGCTGCTTCGACTTCACGCGTCTCGGGATCGGTGGATGCGGACGGCGTCTCGGTGATCGTCATGGCGCCAGTCTGTCAGGCAACCCCTCCCCCACCGAAGCCCACACCAGCACCCCCACTACCCCGAACCAGCACCCCCACTACCCCGAAATTCGGAGGGATCGTCCCGCTCAGCGCAACCCTCGCTCCGAATTTCGGGTGGCGTTGCGGAGGTTGCGGATAGGTCAGGGTTCGACGAGGGCGGCGACGAACTCGGCGGGGTCGAACGGGATGAGATCCTCGATCGTCTCGCCGATGCCGACGAGCTTGACCGGGATGCCCAGCTCGGTCTCGATGGCGAACACGATGCCACCCTTGGCCGAGCCGTCGAGCTTGGTCAGCACGACACCGGTGACGTCGGTTGCCTCACGGAACTCGCGGGCCTGGGTGAGACCGTTCTGCCCGGTGGTCGCATCGATCACGAGGAGCGTCTCGGTGACCCGACCAGCGCCCTTCTCGGCGACGCGGCGTACCTTCTTCAGCTCCTCCATGAGGTTCGACTTCGTGTGGAGCCGTCCCGCCGTGTCGGCCATCACGAGCTGGGTGCCGCGCGCCGCAGCGCGCTCGACACCGTCGTAGATCACCGAACTCGGATCCCCGCCCTCGGCGCCCCGCACGATCTCTGCGCCCGAACGCTCGGCCCACGTCGTCAGCTGCTCGGCGGCGGCGGCGCGAAAGGTGTCGCCGGCGGCGAGCAGCACCGTCCGGCCATCACGAATCTGCTGGTTGGCGAGCTTGCCGATCGTCGTGGTCTTGCCGACGCCGTTCACGCCGACGAACATCCACACGTTGGGTCCACCGGCATCGGCGTCGAACGCGAGCGTGCGGTCGGAGCCGTCGAGTCGCGACACCATCTCGGCCTCGAGCTCGTCGAGCAGCCCCTGCGGTTCCGTGATCTCCTTCGCCGCCACCTTGACACGGAGCCCATCGATGAGATCCGTGGTCACCCCGACCCCGACGTCAGCACGCAACAGTGCTTCCTCCAAGTCCTCGAAGCTCTCCTCGGTGATGCCCGAACGCCCGAGTACCCCGACGAACGCGCCGGTGAACGCGAGGCGTGCCTTTGCCAGGCGGTCGCGCAGCGATGCCGGTTCGACCGGCTCGACGGGCGGCTCCTCGACCAGCACGCCGGCGCCATCGGCCGCGTCCGGTTCGGCCTCGGGCGGAGGTGTCGTCGGACGTGCCGGGCGCGCCGGAGGCGCCTGGGTCGCCGCAATATTTCGTCGGCTGACGACGATGACGCCGATGCCGAACGCCACGACGGCGATCGCCAGGACCAGAAACAGAATCTCGATACCCATCGACGGCGACGCTACCGGCGGAGTGCGGCCCCGGCGGCCTCCCGGTCGGTGTCAGCACACACGCGAGAAGTCAGCGTCGAAGCGGACACGGAACGTCGCGGGAGGCGATCGGTGGTCAGTACGAGGTGGCCGACACGCGCTCGGTGACGACCTTGCTGGAGCCACCGGGCTGCATGCTCACGCCCAACAGGCAGTCGCCGGCCTCCATCGTGCGCTTCTGGTGCGACACGACGATCAGCTGGGCGTCCTTGCGGAACTCCTGGATCAGCCCGAGGAATCGATGCAGGTTGACGTCGTCGAGGGCGGCCTCGACCTCGTCCATCACGTAGAACGGTGATGGCCGCGAGCGGAACACGGCGAACAGGTATGCCAGCGCCGTGAGGCTGCGCTCGCCGCCCGACAGCAACGACAGCTTCTTGACGTTCTTGCCGCTCGGCTTGGCCTCGACCTCGATACCGGTGTTCAGCATGTCGTCGGGAGCGGTCAACTTGAGCTTGCCGACGCCGCCCGGGAAGAGCAGCGCGAACAGCTGGGTGAAGTTCTCCGCGACATCCTCGAACGCGGCCGCGAACACGTTCTGGATCTCGTTGTCGACCGCCGTGATCACACGCGACAGTTCCCGACGAGTCGAGCGGACGTCCTCGAGTTGCTCCTCGAGGAAGGTGTGCCGGGTCTGGAGCTCGTTGAACTCCTCGAGCGCCAACGGGTTGATCGGCCCGAGGAGCCGCAGCTCGCGCTCGAGCTCGCGGACGCGTCCCGCAGGCGTGGCTCCCTCCGGCAGCACCGGAACGGGCGCGGCCTCGGCGACCGCTGGTTCGATGTCGAGCTCGCGACGCAGCGTCTCGATCGCCGTCTCCAACCGGAGCTTGGCTTCGGCCTCACCGAGTTCCGCCTGACGGGCACGTTCGCGCGACGCGTCGAGCGACTGCTCCTTCTCACTTCGGGCACGGCGATGCTGGTCGAGTTCCGTGGTGAGCCCGCGCACTTCGTCGCTCTGGCGTCGGCGTTGTTCGACGAGATCGGTGTGTAGCACCTCGACGACGTCGCGGTGGCCGGTCACCAGCCCCGCGAGACGGTCGATCGCCTCGATGTCGCGTTCGATCTGCACGCGTCGCCCCTCGGCGGCGAGCCGTGCCTCGGCGTCGGCGGCGAGGCGGCGCTCGGTCTCGTCGAGACGACGTTCGAGGAGTTGCTGGCGTTCGTGGAGACCGGCGTTGTGGACCTCGAGGTCCTTGCGGCGCGAGGCGAGCGCGGCCGCCCGAGCCTCCAGGTCGGCGCGCAGCTCGCCGCGCGCACGAGCTGCGTCGGCCTCGGCTTGCTCGTCCGACTCCAGGGCGGGAAGCAGCGCTTCGAGTTCGGCGATGCGCTGATCGTCACGCTCGATGTTGCCGGTGAGATCCACGATCGAGCGTTCGAGGTTCGCGAGCTCGGTGAGCACCTCACGGTGTTCGCCTTGCGACCGGGCGAGACCCTCGGATGCGGCGCTGAACCGCGCATCATTCGCGTCCAGGCGCTGTGTGAGCTCGGCTTCGGCGGTGCGTGCCGCGGCCAGGGCGCGTTCGGCGGCCGCGACCGCCTCGGTCGCCCGCGCGAGTTCCGAGTCGGCCTGTGTTGCGTGCTCGATCGCGTCGTCGAGGGCTGCCGCGGTCGCCCCGCCTCCTGCGGCGCCGACCCGCCAGCCGCTGAGGCCGAAGCGATCCCCGCCACCGGTGACGATGACCGCCTGCGGATGGGCGAGGGCGGCATCGACCGCGATGCCCACATCGTCGATACGCACGGCGGCACCGAGCAGACCGTCGAGCAATGCGCTCACCCCATCACGGCTCGATCGGGTGTGCGGACGGACCGCGTCGCCGAGCGGCGGCGTCACCGGGCTCGCCGGGCGGGTGCCGAGTGCGATCACGGCACCGCTGGTGTCGGAGCTGCGCAGCGCTGCCAGCGCGCGCCGGCCGGCCGCCGGATCGTCGACGACGACTGCGGTGAGCGACTCGCCGAGCGCGGCCTCGACCGCAGGCTCCCAGCCTTCGTCGATCTCGATGAGGTCGAGCAGTGTGCCGAGCACGCCATCGACGCCGGAGAGCCGTTCGGCACCGGCGAGGGCGCGGGCCGCATCGAGCGCCATCTGCAGCGCCTCGACCCGCGCCGACCACCGAGAGGCCGCCTCCGCCGCGTCGTTGCGCAACGACTGACGCGCCTCATGGGTCGACTCGGCCTCGGCGCGTGCCACTTCGGCCTGTTCCAGCTCGGCGACGAGCGGTTCCTCGATCGATCCCGCCGCTTCGCACTCGGCGCGGAACCTGACCTCGTCGTCGACACTCGCGTCGCGTCGCTGTGCGAGCGAGTCGAATCGCTCCCTGACCCGCCGGAGATCACCGGCGGCGCGCTCATGTGCGGAACGAACCGAGCGGAGCTCGCCGCGGACCTCGGCCGCGGCGCTGGCGGCCTGGGTTCCCGTGGCAGCCGTGCCGACGGCGTCGAGCACCTTCGACCGCTCGATGCGGAACGACTCCTCGTCGGCGATCAGCTGTTCCGACGCCGGCTCGATGTCGGCGAGGGCGACGATCACGGCATCGAGCTCCTCGCGGAACCGAGCCGCATCGGCTTCGAGGTTGGCGACGACGCCGGCGTCGAGGAGTTGGCCCTTGTCGCGCTCGAGCGAGCGGCGCCGCTCGACCAACACTGCGGCGAGACCGCGCGCCCGCTCGCGGAGTTGTTCGACGCGCACCAGCCGATCGCTGACGTCACTCTCACCGCGCGCCGACAGCTGCGCTTCGATCGCCATCACCTGGGTGTCGAGCGTGGCGAGGGCGGACTTCAGGTCCGCCTCCGTCGCCGCGCTGTCGAGCCGCGTCACGGCGAGCGATTCGAGCTTGGCCCGCCACGATGCGATCTCACGGCCGGCGACGAACGTCTTCACCTCGGCCAACTCCGTGATCAACGATCCATGGCGCTCTGCGGCCTGCGCCTGGCGCTCGAGCGGCCGGAGCTGACGGCGGACCTCACGCAACAGGTCCTGGACCCGCAGCAGGTTCGCCTCGGTGGCGTCGAGGCGGCGTTCGGCCTTCTCCTTGCGCTTGCGGAACTTGAGCACGCCCGCAGCCTCTTCGATGATCGCCCGGCGGTCCTCCGGACGGGCATTCAGGACGGCATCGATCTGGCCCTGGCTGACGATCACGTGCTGTTGGCGTCCGACTCCGGCGTCCGACAGGAGTTCCTGCACGTCGAGCAGGCGGCACGGCACGCCGTTGATGGCGTATTCGGAGTCACCGTTGCGGAACAGCACGCGGGTGACGGTCACCTCGCTGAGCTCGACGCCGAGCGTGCCGTCGGAGTTGTCGATCGTGATGCTGACCTCGGCTCGCCCCAGTGCCGGACGCGTCGCGGTGCCCGCGAAGATCACGTCGTCCATCTTCTGGCTCCGCACGGCCTTCGGTGCCTGAGCACCCAGCACCCACGCGATGGCGTCGACGACGTTGGACTTTCCGGACCCGTTGGGACCCACTACGACGGTCACGCCGGGTTCGAGCACCATCGTGGTGCCGTCGGCGAACGACTTGAACCCTTTGAGGTTGAGACTCTTCAAGAACACAGCAGCAGCGAAACTACCCGGTCCTCCCGCATCCGCCCTGAATCTCCGCTCAGTGCTGGCAGACAGGACAGAAATGCGTGCCCCTGCCACCGGTCACCGTCCGGCGGATCCAGCCCCGCCCACACGTCGAACAGCGCTCGCCACCCCGGCCATAGACACGATGATCGTCCTGGTACGAACCGACCTCACCCAGGAGGCCGACGTACTGAGCGTCGCCCAGCGTCGAGCCGCCCGCCTCGATCGCTTCGACCAGCACGCCGACTATCGATTCGTGCAGGACGCGTACCTGACGGCGATCGAGGCTCGACGCCGCTCGGTCGGGTCGGAGCCTGGCGCGGTGCAGGATCTCGTCGGCATAGATGTTGCCGATGCCGGCCACGACGTGTTGGTCGAGCAGGAGGGGTTTGAGCGCACGCCGCGAACCGCCGATCGCGACCCGGAGGCGCTCGACATCGAACGGCTCGGCGATCGGGTCGACACCGAGTCGAGCCAGTTCGGGGAGCTCGGCCTCGACGTGACCGGGGTCGAAGACCACGACTTCGCCGAACGTACGGGGATCGACGAACCATGCCTCGTTGCCGTCGTCGAGGTGCAGGACAACGTGGGTGTGTGGCGGCCTGACCGCACCCTCACGGGCGAGCAACACCTGTCCGCTCATGCGGAGATGGATCATCATCGTGTCGCCCGAGTCGAGCGGGAGCAGCAGATACTTGCCGCGCCGCTCGGCACGTTCGACGACGGTGTCGGTCGCTCCGGCGACGAGCGCTGCTCGCGACGTGCGACGCACCGTGCGCTCCCTGCCGACGTCGACCGAGGTGATCCGGCGCCCGACGACATGCCGCTCCAGACCACGGCGGACCGTCTCGACTTCGGGGAGTTCGGGCATTCGATCGTCGCGCCGCAAGCGTCAGGCGAACGCCTGACAGGCCTGCGTCGCAGCCGCCTGTTCGGCCGCCTTCTTCGACCGCCCGTCACCTTCGCCGACGACCTCGCCGTCGATGCGCACCTTCGCGTGGAACGACTTGGCGTGGTCGGGACCGCGCGACGTCACGTCGTAGACCGGCGCCCCTCGGCCGGCTCTTGCGCTGAGTTCCTGCAGTTGCGTCTTCTGGTCGAACTGGTCGAGCGAGTCCGCGGTCTCGGGCATGCGCGGCACGACGAGCCGTTCGACCATGCCGTAGGCGGCCTTCGCTCCACCATCGAGGTAGACCGCACCGAGCACCGCCTCGAACGCGTCCGACAGGATCGACGGCTTGTCGGCGCCGCCGGCGGCCGCTTCACCGCGGCCGAGCAGGATGTGGGGGCCGAGTCCGAGATCCTGGGCGACCTCCGCGAGCGCGATCGCGTTCACGACGCTCTTGCGCAGGTCGGTCAACTGCCCCTCGGCCACGTCGTAGCGGTGGTACACGATGTCGGCGATCGCCCAGCCGAGCACGGCGTCGCCGAGGAACTCGAGTCGCTCGTTGCTCGTCTCCCCCGGCGTCTCGGCGCACCACGATCGGTGTGCGAGTGCGCGGCGAAGCAGTGATTGGTCGGTGAACTCATGGCCGATGCGATCGGCCAGCGCATCGAGGTCGGCGCCGGATCCGGACGTCACCACGCAACCGTGCGGTCTACTTGACCCGATCGTGGACGTAATCGACGGCGTCACGCACCGTCTTGAGGTCCTCGAGGTCTTCGTCCTCGATGCGGAACCCGACCGATCGCTCGCTGAGCGTCTCTTCCAGCGCTTCGACCAGTTCGATCAATGCGAGCGAGTCGGCGTCGAGGTCGTCGACGAACGACTGGCCCTCGGAGATGGTCGACGGGTCGATCTCGAGGATGTCGGCGAGCCGGTCGCGGACGATGTCGAAGATCTCTTCGCGCTCGAGTGGGCTCTGGTCCGCTGCGGTGTCTGCTGGCACGAGCAGCGAGTCTAGTTGCCGGTTCGCTCAGGCCGTGTTGCCGGCGATGGCCGCGCGGATCTCGCCGACCATGTCGTGCTCGACCATGTCTCGTGCGACGCCGATCCCGTTTGCGATCGCCGTCTCACCCGACGAGCCGTGCGAGATGATGCACACGCCGTCGACGCCGAGCAGTACGGCACCGCCGTAGGTGTCGGGGCTCAGTGATTCGTAGAGCGGCAGCAAGGCCGGCAGCAGGGCGTCGGCGTGGGGCTTGTAGTGCTCCTCGGCACCGAAGGCTTCGAGCATCGCCTTGACGATCACCTTCATGCCGCCCTCGAGCGTCTTGAGCACGACGTTGCCGGTGAACCCGTCGGTGACGCACACGTCGATGTCGTCACTCATCACGTCGCGTCCTTCGACATTGCCGACGAAATTGAGATGCGAGGCCGCACCGAGGAGTTCGTAGGCCTCCTTGCGCAGCGTGTCGCCCTTGCCCGGTTCCTCGCCGATCGAGAGCAGGCCGACCCTGGGCGTCTCGATGTCGAAGCGGTGATGGGCGTAGACCGAACCCATCAGCGCGAACTGGACGAGCCATTCGGCCTGGACCTCGGAGTTCGCTCCGGCGTCGAGCAGCACCGTGGGCTTGGCCCCCGGCACTGGGATGGGCGTGGCGACGGCCGGGCGCTTGACGCCCGAGATCCGCCCCATCCGCAGCAGTGCGGCCGCCATCGTGGCACCGGTGTTGCCGGCCGAGATCATGGCGCTGGCGCGGCCATCGCGCACCGCCTCAGCGGCACGTACGAGCGTGGAATCCTTCTTACGACGGACGCCCTGGGCAGGGTCGTCGTGCATGCCGATGACCTCGGACGCCTCGATCAGGTCGAGGACCGAACCATCGGCTGCAGTACGGCCCTGGAGATCGGCCGGGCCGACCAGAACGACCGGGATGCCGGACGCGGCAGCCCGATGGGCTCCGGCGAGGATGGGTCCTGGCGCATCGTCGCCGCCCATGGCGTCGACGGCAACGGGGAGCATCGTTGCGAGGATCAGCCGACGTCGACGACGACGCGGTCGCGGTACCAGCCGCACGACGGACACACGGTGTGCGGCGTCTTGGCGTTGCCACAACGCGGGCACAGGCTGCGTGCCGGCGCGTTGAGCTGCCAGGCGCTTGCCCGACGGCTGCGGGTCTTCGACTTCGATGTCTTCTTCTTCGGAACGGCCATCGTTCGCTTTCCTCGTTGGGACGCTCGGTCGATGATCGACCGGTTCGTGAGTGGATTGCTGCCCGCTGCCGGGCTCACCCGTGCCGCAAGGGCTGCATCACGTTATCGGGCCGCGGCCCCAATGACCCACG
>JAHENF010000030.1:0-15132 GCA_024643255.1 Ilumatobacteraceae bacterium | reverse complement strand
CCTCGTTGGGACGCTCGGTCGATGATCGACCGGTTCGTGAGTGGATTGCTGCCCGCTGCCGGGCTCACCCGTGCCGCAAGGGCTGCATCACGTTATCGGGCCGCGGCCCCAATGACCCACGACGCGTCGCGCCACCCACACGTTGGCGACCGCGACGAGGCCGATGCCGACGACATACGTCGCGGTCACCGGCCAGGTGGAACCGCCGTTGTCGGCATCGGTCAGATTCCACGCGGTGGCCACCACCACGTAGAACACCGGCAGTGCGAGCACCATCGCGGGCAGGCAGAGCACACATGCCGCGACCAGCAGTGGCTGCTCCGGATCGTTCGGATCGATCATCGCCAACCCCATCGACACGGTCACGACGACCACGTACCACCCCGAGGCAGCCCGCCTCCACGTACGGCCGGCGGCAAGACCCATGACGCCAGGATGCTCCTTCGCTCCAGCGGAGTCCACAACCGCTCGTACCCGCGGCCGCTTCGCTCGGACGGCGACGAGCAGGCGACGTCAGGTCTGGTCGTCGGGCACGAAGTCCTCGAGCGCGGCCCAGCGATCGTCGACCACGGTCGTGTCGCAGTCGCACGAGCCGGCATTGCGGTCGATGCCGCAGACGGGGCACAGCCCGGCGCAGTCATCGCGACACTGCCGTTCGAGGTCGAGTTCCAGGAGCGCCGTCTCGCGCACGAGCGGGGCCAGGTCGAGCTGGCCGTCCTCGATCAGGTACGCGTCCGGATCGAGTGGCTCGATCTGGTACAGCTCGTCAACCTGCCCGACGGCGACGCCGGCGAGGTCGACGAGGCAGCGCCGGCACACCGTGGCCCACGGAGCGCTCACCGTTCCGGTGACCTCGATGCCGTCGTTCATCGCAGTCAGGTGCAGATCGACCCGGATGTCACCATCGACGCGCTCATGGCCGGCATCGAGCGCTTCGGGGTCGACGGCTGCGTCGACGTCACGAACTGCGCCAGGTTGGCGGAGCAGCTCGACGGCATTGATGCGCAGTGGACGCAGTGAATCGGTCACGTCGGGGGTCACCCGATCAGTGGTCCTGGTCGAAGAAGCCCTTGGTGGGGTCCTCTTCTTCGACACCGTGCAGTGACGTGTCGTCGACGGCAGCACCGATCGACAACCGCTGACGGCCTGCACCGACGGTCTTCTGGAGCTTGTCGAGCAGGATCTCGAACGACCCGAGGCGTTGATCGAGAAAGTCCTCGGTCTCGTGCTTCAGGCGACGCGAATCGGCTTCCGCTGTTTCCATGACCTGGCGAGCGCGCTGCTCGGCGGCACGGACCACCTCGGTGCGTTGCACCATGCGCTCGGCGCGGACGCGAGCCGCCTCGAGGAGCTCGTCGGCTTCGCGACGGGTCTTGGCGACGAACTCCTGGCGCTCCTTGAGCATCCAGCGGGCCTGGCGCAATTCCTCGGGAAGCCGGTGCAGCGACTCCTCGAGCAACTCGATGATCTCGTCACGATCGATACGCGGCGACGACGACAACGGCATCGTCGGTGCCGTGGCCACGATGTCGATCGCCCGTCGCAACAGGGTTTCCGCGTCACCGACGTAACCGCCCGGCACGCCGGGGTCGGGGTATTCGTCGTCGATGTCGTCGTACTCGTCGTACTGGTCGCCGTCGCGGTCGTCGTAGCTCATGGTTGGCTCAGTTCTGGTCGCCGTCGAAAGTGCGGCGGAGTGCCTCGGCGACTGGCGCCGGGACGAGATGATCGATCGATCCACCGTACTTCGCGATCTCGCGCACGAAGCGGCTGCTGATGTACCCGAGTTCGGGGCGGCACGGAAGATACACCGTGCGAACGCCGGTCACAGCGTGGTTGTTGTGTGCCATCTGTTGTTCGATCTCGAAGTCACCGGCGGTCCGCAGGCCTTTGACGATGAAGTCGACCTCTGCACGCTGCGCGGCCTGCACGGCGAGGCCCGTCTGAGCGACCACCGTGACGCCGGGGAGGTGATCAAGTGCTTGTGTGGCCAATTCGACTCGTTCGTCGACCGGAAACAGGCCGGAAGGTTTCGCCAGGTTGTGCATCACGGCGACGACGACGGAACCGAACAGTTCATGGGCCTGCTCGATGATGTCGACGTGTCCGAGATGAATCGGATCGAAGCTGCCCGGGTAGAGCACCCGCAGATGGGTCGGTCCGGTCGTCATGGGGAATCAGACCCTACATCCGCGGCAGGACTCCGTTCGAGGAACGTCACCCAGGTGCGGCCGTACCGCTTCTGCCTCGTCGCCTCCCAACCGTTCACGGCCTCGATCGCCGAACCGGACTCGGCGATCACCAGGTCGGCGCGCACCCGTCCGAGCAGCTGTGCCCAGTCGTCGAAATCGTAGGGCGGGTCGGCGAACGCGATGTCGGCATCGATCGTGGCGGCGGCGCTGACAGCGTCGGCGGCGACCACCTTGGAGCGATCGCCGAGGTCGAGCGCGTCCAGATTCTCGTCGAGGGCCCTCAGCGCGTTCCGGTCGCGCTCGACGAACACGCAGCGGGCGGCACCGCGTGACAGCGCCTCGATCCCGATGGCGCCACTGCCTGCGAACAGGTCGACCACGAGGGCGCCCTCGAGCACACCTGCGCTCCCGAGGGAGTTGAACACGGCCTCCCGGACACGATCGGTCGTCGGGCGCGTGGATGTTCCCTGTGGTGCCACCAATCGACGACCACCCAGTTCTCCCGCCACGACACGCATGGCGCAACGATACGAGCAGATGCACGGCGCCACCTTCGAGGAGGCAAGACTGGTCGTGTGCTCACCCCGACACCCCAGATCATCTGCATCGACTGCGGTGGCCGCTGCTTCCTGCTGTCGCACCCACGAGAGGATGGCGTCTGGGAGCCCGGCGACGTCGTCGCCTATCGCTGCGAGGACTGCCTCGACCGGTGGGATCTCGTCATGTCCGACGAGGACGACGAGGAGATGTCGCGCGGCGACTGATCAGCCCTTGGCGAGGAACTGCTCGTCGGACTCGCTGAAGAGCAGGTCGAGTTCGTCGGCCAGTCCGGGGTGCCGCTGCAGTTCAGGGTCGTCGTCGACGAGTTCGAACGCGACCTCGCGTGCCAGCTCGACGAGGTTGCGGTCGCGACGCAGCGATGCCAGCTTCAGGTCGGAGCGGCCCTTCTGCGACGTCGACATGAGCGTGCCCTCGCCGCGTAGTTCGAGATCGATTTCGGCCAGTTCGAAACCATCGGTCGTCGCGACGAGCGCCTCGACCCGCGGATTCCCGATCGGGTCCCCCGGCTCGTCGCGCTGCTGCGTGACGAGCCAGCACGTCGAGGCGTGCGCTCCCCGGCCGACACGTCCGCGCAACTGGTGGAGCTGCGCGATCCCGAAGCGATCGGCATCCAGGATCGCCATCACCGTGGCGTTCGGGACATCGACGCCCACCTCGATCACGGTGGTAGCGACGAGCGCATCCAACTCCCCCGCGCGGAAGGCATCCATCGTCGTCTCCTTCTCCGCCGACGACAGGCGTCCGTGCAGCAGACCGAGCCGCAGGCCGGCCAGCTCGTTCGCGGCGAGCCGTTCGTAGGTTTCCTCGGCCGACGCCACCTCGAGCTTCTCGCTCTCGCCGATCAGCGGACACACGACGTACGCCTGGCGTCCGTCGGCGACCTGCGATCGGATGTCGGCCCACACCTCCGCTTCGAGCAGCGGGCCCTCGGCCCATTTCGTCACGATCGGCGTGCGCCCGGGTGGGAGTTCGTCGAGCACGCTGACGTCGAGGTCGCCGTAGACCGTCATCGCGGCGGTGCGCGGGATCGGGGTGGCGGTCATCACCAACATGTCCGGCACGGCACCGCCGACCGTCTTGGCCCGCAGCGCCGCCCGCTGCTCCACTCCGAAGCGATGCTGCTCGTCGACCACGACCGCTCCGAGGCTGGCGAAGTCGACCGCGTCCTGGATCAGGGCGTGAGTACCGATCACGATGTCGACCATGCCGTCGGCCAACCCGGCGAGCACATCCTTGCGATCAGCGCCCGTCACACGGTTGGTGAGCAGCTCCACCCGCAGTGGTCGGTCACCGAACAGATTGCCGGGGTCCGGAACGCTCACCCCTTCGAGGAGGGCGCGCACCCCGGTGGCGTGCTGGTCGGCGAGCACTTCGGTCGGCGCCATCAACGCCGCCTGATGACCGCCCTGCACCGCGGCGAGCATCGTCGCGACCGCGACGACGGTCTTGCCGGAGCCCACGTCACCCTGCAGCAGCCGGTGCATCGGATGCGGAGCGGCGAGGTCGGTCTCGATCTCGTCGATCGCGCGCCGTTGAGCGCCGGTGAGCGAGTACGGCAGTGCGTCGTAGAACCGGTGCACGAGGTCGCCGTCGACCTCGTGTTGCAGTCCGCGTTGTTCACGTTCCATGGCTCGCTTGCGCAGCACCAGCACCAGCTGGACGCGCAACAGCTCGTCGAAGGCGAGACGCCGGCGAGCCTGCTCCTTGGCCTTGATGGTCTCGGGCAGGTGGATGTCGGCGAACGCATCGAACCGCGGGGCGAGACCGAGGCGCCGGCGGATCGCATCGGGCAACGTGTCGTCGATCCCACGGTCGCGGCAGCGCCGCAGGGCCTCCTCCACCCAGCCGGCGACCTCCCAGGTGTTGATCTGGGCCTTCTCGCTCTGCGGGTAGATCGGCACGATCCGGCCGGTGCGATCGCCGATGAGGTCGACCACGGGGTTCGACATCTGCAGCCCCCCGCGATAGACGTCGGCCTTGCCGAACAGCGCGATCTGGAGTCCGTCGCGCAGCTGGCGTTCACGCCATGGCTGGTTGAAGAAAACCACCTCCATGCGTCCCGATCCGTCGCCGACGTTGACCGTCACCATCGTGCGGCGATTCCGGGTGGTGCGTTTCGTGACCGATCGGACCGTGGCGAGCACGAGTGCTTCGTCGCCCGGCACCAGGTCGGCGATGCGGGCTTCGTTCGATCGATCGACCCAGCGACGTGGGTAGAAGGTGAGCAGATCGAGGAGGTGGTCGACGCCGATCGCCCCCAGCGACGCGCGCTTCTTGTCACCGACGCCCTTCAGCCGACCGACGTCGATGTCGGCGAGCTCGCGCAGCGACAGTGACGTCACTCGACTCCGAAGAGATACGGATAGAGGGGCTGTCCGCCCCGGTGCACCTCGACGGTCACGTCGCCTCGATGATCGCCGAGCCATGCGACGATCGTGTCGGTGTCGGCTGCGGTCGCGTCGATGCCGGTGATCACGGTCACGAGCTCGGCATCGTCACCGACGATCCGATCGAGCAGCGCCATCGAGGCCGCCTCCACGGTCGCGGCGACCGATGCGATGCCGTCGCCGCGCACCAACCCGATCCAGTCGCCTTGCGCAACCGGTCCGACGGAGCTGTTGCTGTCGCGCACAGCCTGGGTGACTTCACCGGTGGCCACCGACTCGGCGGCCTCGGCCATCTCCGCTGCCGTGTCGACCGCGTCGGCCGAAGGGTCGTACGCGACGAGCGCGGCCAGCGCCTCGGGCATCGATCGGGTCGGCACGACGACGACCGTCTTCTCGGTCAGCGCTCCGATCTGCTCGGCGACCGGGATGATGTTCTTGTTGTTCGGAAGGAGCACGACCTGGTCGGCGTGCACCCGCTGCACCGTCTCGAGCAGCTCGGCGGTCGAGGGATTCATCGTCTGTCCACCTGTGACCACGCCCTGCACCCCGAGCTGGGCGAACAGCTCGACCAACCCATCGCCGCTGGTGACCGCGACGACCGCGGTCGTCACCTCGGGCAGTTCCTCGAGCACCGGCGCGTCATGGGCGGTGACGGCGAGCTCCGCCTCGCGTTTGGCGTGCTCTTCGTCGACCTCCTCGAACAGATCGGTCACCCGGATCGTCTTCGGCCGGCCGCCGAGATCGAGTGCAACCTCGATTGCGGCGCCGATCTCGTTGGTGTGCACGTGACAGTTCCACAGCCCGTCGCCGCCGACCACCACGATCGAGTCGCCGATCGCCCCCCAACCCGACTTGAAGTCGCGGATGTGGGCGTCGGCCAATTCCAGGAAGTACATGACCTCGTATCGCTGCTCGCTGACGTCGAGTTCGCCGGGAGCGGCGGCGTGGCGGTGGGCGACGGCGTCGAACGCGGCTCCGACGGGGCCAGGGGTTCCATCGTCGGGATCGGCGACCGGAAGCGGCTCGCCGTCGACGACGTACAGGACCGAGTCGAGCAAGAGCAGGAATCCCGCTCCACCGGCGTCGACGACCCCGGCATCCTTCAGGACCTGCAGTTGCTCCGGCGTGTTGTCGAGCGCGATCTTGCCTGCGGTGCGCGCAGCGCGCACGACGTCGACGAGCGAACCGCCGGCATCCGCCGAGACCTTGGCCGCCTCAGCGCTCTCCCGGCAGACCGTGAGAATCGTGCCCTCGATCGGCTTGAGCACCGCCTCGTAGGCGCCGGTCGCGGCGGCCTGCAGCGCCTCGGCGAACTTGACCCCCTGGACGTCGGCATGTTCCTTGATCGTGCCGGCGAATCCGCGCATGATCTGGCTGAGGATGACGCCGCTGTTGCCGCGTGCGCCCATGAGCGACCCGTGGCTGATGGCGTCGCAGGTCGCGTGGTGGTCGTCCTGGTCGGCGGTGTCCATCTCGGCCACGACCGCATCGAGCGTCCGTGCCATGTTCGTCCCGGTGTCGCCGTCGGGCACGGGATAGACGTTCAGCCTGTTGAGCCCATGGGCATGTTCACGCACGGTGTCACGAAACGTTCTGACGGAATCGCGAAGCGCTGCGGTGTTCAACCGTTCGAGGGTGGGCACGACCGAGCAGCTTACGAGGCACCTGGCCGCACCGTGACTTCGACACGTGTCGATGGGCGAGTTCCCGGTTCGGCGTGGCGCCGACGATGCGCCTTGGTAGCATTTCATGGCTGTCCCGGCAGGCGGAAACGTCGCGGGCGGCAAACGGGTCGTCTGACGGCTCGTCCAACGTGATCGAGCCGGGGTTCCCGGCAGCCCGCAGGAGAATCCAATGGCATCGAAATGTGAAGTGTGTGGCAAGGGCCCGTCGTGGGGTATGTCGGTGTCGCACTCGCATCGTCGCACCAAGCGTCGGTGGAACCCGAACATCCAGCGGGTCCGTGCGCAGGTCAATGGCGCGGCCAAGCGCGTCAACGTGTGCACCGGCTGTATCAAGTCCGGCAAGATCGTCAAGGCCAGCTGAGCCGACCACGACATGCAGGGCGTCATCAAGGCCTACGACCCCGCAAACGGTGACGGACTCGTGATGTCCGACACCGACTTGAACGATTACGAACTCGCCGCCGACGCGTTGGCGGGTTCGATCTTCCGCATGCTGCGCCAAGGCCAGCGTGTCGTCTTCGACCTCGATGAAGCCGGCCAGGCCACCCACCTGCGCCTGGGCTCCGAGGTCGACATGCAGACGCCCGGCGCCTGAGCGCCGCGTCGAGCCTGGTCACGCTGCGACACCGGATCATCGGGACCTTCGACCCTGTCTGGGTTTCGTCCCAGACACCTTTCGCGCCCTACGCTCTACAACGGTACGACGACGCGCTTGCCGCGCGCGTGAACGCCCACCCCCAACGAACGCAACACCACGAACTCAACGAGGAGTCACGAGATGAGCGGAACTACGACCAACCAGCGCCTCGAGGACTGGGTGTCCGAGTGGGCAGCGGTGATGCAACCGGCCGACATCTATTGGTGCGACGGCTCCGCCGACGAGTACGAGCAGTTGTGCCAGCAGCTCGTCGATTCGGGCACCTTCACCAAGCTCGACGAGGCCAAGCGGCCCAACAGCTACTGGGCCCACTCCGATCCCGGCGACGTCGCCCGTGTCGAGGACCGCACCTACATCTGTGCCGCGACCGAAGCCGACGCCGGGCCGAACAACAACTGGCGTGATCCCGCAGAGATGCGCGCCGAGATGCGGCGGCTGTACACGGGCTCGATGAAGGGCCGAACGATGTACGTCGTACCGTTCTCGATGGGTCCGCTCGGCTCACCGATCGCCCACATCGGCGTGCAGCTCACCGACTCGGCCTACGTGGCGGCCAACATGCGGATCATGACCCGGATGGGCCAGGGGGCGCTCGACGCCCTCGGCAACAGCGACTGGGTGCCGTGTCTGCACTCGGTCGGCGCCCCGCTCGCCGACGGCGCCAAGGACGTGCCGTGGCCGTGCGACGCCGAGAACAAGTACATCGTGCACTTCCCCGAGACCCGCGAGATCTGGTCCTACGGGTCGGGCTACGGCGGCAACGCGTTGCTCGGCAAGAAGTGCTTCGCACTGCGTATCGCCTCGGTGATGGCACGCGACGACGGCTGGCTCGCCGAGCACATGCTGATCCTCAAGCTGACCAACCCGCAGGGTGAGTACAAGTACATCGCCGGTGCGTTCCCGTCGGCCTGCGGCAAGACCAACCTCGCGATGCTCGTGCCGACGATTCCGGGCTGGACTGCCGAGACGATCGGCGATGACATCTGCTGGATGAAGTTCGGCGACGACGGCCGGCTGTACGCGATCAACCCCGAAGCCGGTTTCTTCGGCGTCGCTCCGGGTACCGGCTGGGACACGAACGCCAACGCGATGGAGACGCTCTGGGGCAACTGCATCTACACCAACACGGCGCTCACCGACGACGGTGACGTGTGGTGGGAAGGCATGACCGACACCGCACCGGCCCGCGCCACCGATTGGCGGGGCAACGCCTGGAATCCGGAAGCGGAGACACCGGCCGCCCATCCGAACGCGCGCTTCACGGCACCTGCGGTGCAGTGCCCGTCGATCGCTCCCGAATGGGAGGACCCGGCCGGCGTGCCGATCTCGGCGATCCTCTTCGGCGGTCGCCGCCGCACGACCGTGCCGCTCGTGACCGAGGCGAACAACTGGGAGCACGGCGTGTTCCTCGGCTCGATCATGGCGTCGGAGACCACGGCTGCGGCACAGGGCGCCGTGGGCAACCTGCGCTTCGACCCGATGGCCATGCTCCCGTTCTGTGGCTACAACTACGCCGACTACTTCGCCCACTGGTTGGGCATGGAGAAGGCCACCGATCCGGCGAACCTGCCCAGGATCTTCTTCGTCAATTGGTTCCGCCGCGATGACGACGGCCGCTTCCTGTGGCCCGGCTTCGGCGAGAACAGCCGAGTGCTCAAGTGGGTGTTCGAGCGGGTGAACGGGACCGCGGACGCCGTCGACACGCCGATCGGCAAGCTGCCGACCAAGGACGCGCTCGACACCAACGGTCTCGAGATCGACGACGCCGACCTCGACACGCTGCTGACGGTCGACGTCAACGGCTGGCAGGCAGCCATCCCGCAGATCCGCGAGCACTACGCCCGCTTCGGCGATCGACTGCCCGCAGCACTGAGCGTCGAGGTCGATTCGCTCGAAGCGAACCTCGCCGACGCCTGACATCCGAACTCCCGTGGGCGCGGAGGACATCGCGTACGTCCCGGTGACGTTCGATCGCTGCGACCACGTCGAGGGGCCCTTCTACCATGGCACGAAGTCACGGTTGGAGGTCGGTGATCAATTGCGACCGGGCTACGGCTCGAACTACCACGACGGCCGCACCTCCAACAACATCTACTTCTCCGCGATCTTGGAGACCGCGGTCTGGGGGGCGGAGTTGGCCACCGCGCTGTCAGGGACCGGTGAGCGAGGGCACATCTACCTGGTCGAGCCCACTGGTCCGTTCGAGGATGATCCCAACGTGACCAACAAGAGATTCGCCGGCAACATCACGCAGTCCTACCGGACCCGCCATCCAATGCAGGTCGTCGGCGAAGTGCAGATCTGGGAAGGTCATGCTCCCGAGGTGCTGAACGCAATGCTGGACAACATCGCCCGGCTCCGGGAGCAAGGGTTGGACGTCATCGAGGACTGACGACGGCGGAGCCGAGGACCGCGACCGCCCGGATCGTACGACGGCTCCCGGATCGATCAGACGGGGTGCGCTGCTCTGGCCGTGATGCGGCGATCGTCAGGTTCCTTGGCGCTGGCGGGGTTACGGTGAAGCGATGGAGCTCACCGTCGAAGAACTTCGTGTGCTCGGCTGCCTGATCGAGAAGCAGGCGACAACTCCTGACCAGTATCCGCTCTCGACGAACGCGCTCGTCAACGCGTGCAACCAGAAGTCGAACCGGGAACCCGTGACCGACTACAGCGAGCGAACCGTGCTGGACGCGATGCTGCTCGTACGTCAGAAGGGCCTCGCCCGGATGAACAGCAGCGGCCGCACCGACAAGCACCGCCACATTCTCGATGACGCCCTCGGACTCGACCACGACCAGTTGGCACTGCTGGCGGTGATGATGTTGCGGGGTCCACAGTCCGCCGGCGAACTGAAGACACGCACCGAGCGATACCCGACCTCGCAGGGAGCAGGGTTCGAGTCGATCGACGACATCGAGGCAGTGCTCGCGCGATTGGCCGATGGCGTCGATCCGTTCGCGGTGAACATCGGGCGGGCCTCGGGCCAGAGCCAGGATCGCTGGGCGCACCTGCTCGGCGAGGTCGTACCCGATGTGCACGATCTGCATGCCGCGTCGGGCCGTGTTGCTCAGCCCGCCGACCTCGGCCCATCGTTGGCACAGCGCGTGGCCGACCTGGAGGCGCGGCTGGGCGTGCTGGAATCAGAACTCGGCATCTCGGCAGCACCGACATCGCCCGAAGACGTCGACCCCGCAGCGACGAACTGAGGCGTTCCGTCGGGGCAGCGAAAGAAATGTCGACGGATTGCAGCGCGACGGGGTGGGTCATGCGTGTGTCCATGTGATGGATGCAACACTTCTGCCCGACCACCAACGCAGCGACATGGCCACCGACGACATCACCACCGACTTCACGGTTCCGTTCGAGGAGTTCTACCGCGCCGAATACCCAGGGTTGGTCGCTGTCGCGACCGCGCTCGTCGGCTCACCCGAATCCGGTGAAGACCTGGTGCAGGACACGATGGTCAAGTCGTTGATGCGCTGGCAGTCGGTGCAACGCCTCGAACGTCCCGGTGGCTGGGCACACCGGGTGCTGCTCAACGCGTGCACCAGCTGGTGGCGGCGGCGGCGGACGGAGGCGAAGTACTTCGGACTGATCCGCCGCAGTGAGGCGATCGTGGACGGCCCCTCGCCCGACGCGCTGGCGTTCTGGGAGTCGGTTCGTCGGCTACCCGAACGTCATCGCATGGTGCTGGTTCTCCACTACGCCGGCGACCGGTCGGTGAGCGAGGTTGCGTCCATCCTCTCGGTTCCGGAAGGGACCGTGAGGTCAGACCTCACCAGAGCGCGCGCAGTGCTCGCCACCGAACTCGGAGCATGACATGACAACGAACCCACCCGGCGCCTCACCCGGCAGTCCGCTCGACGACGATACCGATGCTCGTATCGACGCACTCGCCCGGTCGGCGGGAAGCGAACTGCGGCGCCCGGCCCCGGAGCACGGCCTTGCCGGCGTGCAGCGCGCGATGCGCAACCGTCAGGTCGTGCGTGGCGCGGCAGGGGCATCCGCCGTCCTCGCGCTCGTCGTCGGTGGCTTCATCGTCGCGAACAACCGCGACGGCGACGCGGATCTCGTCCCGGCCGACCCGGTGAGCACCACCGTCGAGCCCGACACGAACACCGTTCCCACCCCGACGGTGGCGCCAACGCCGGGAGTCACCGTTCCGGAGCCTCCCTCGACTGCGCCACGTGAAGTGCCGCCGGCCGACGCGCCGAGCGTCGTGTACACGTCGAGCGAGTCCGTCCAGGGCGACTCCATCGAAATGCTCGTCGACCCAGCAGACGGCGCGGTGCTCAGCAGCCGACCCGTCGATCCAGCGCTCTCGCTCGGCGCCCAGACCGAGCTGTCGATCCACGGACGGACGAACGCGGACCTCGGCGACGTGACGTACGCCTTCCGCGAGGTCGGATTCGACTCGGGCACGCTGGCGACCGACATCTTCCCCGATGTCGACCTGTGTGCACAGAACACCGTCACCGTGACGAGCCCGAACGGATCCGCGCTGCCCCAACGAGCCGTGAACCTCGTCGTCAGCCCCGACGACCGCTCGGTGGCCACGCTGAGCGCGACCTGCCCCGAACCCGGCACGATGGGTGCGGATGGGATGGGCACGCAACTGCCGTTCGAGTGGGTCCTGCAGGTGTTCGACGCGCAACGGCCAGAACTGCCTGGTCGAACGCTCGCCACGATCCCCTCGATCGAGGCATTCGGTCGGCTGACGTTCAGCCGCGACGGACGGTTCATCGCCGCAGACACCATCGCGGGGGGAGGTGCGGTCGGGTACCGCTTCTTCGACGTCGACGCCGGCAGCGAAGTCGACCTCGGGCTCGACCTCACCGGGTGCCGGGCGGTCGGGACGAGATATGCGACATTCGCCCGATTCATCGGACCATGGATCGGTGACTCGTCGATCGCTCTCGACATCGAATGCGACGGCCGCTCGACGACGCTGTTGGTGCGTGACCTGATGGCTCCGGGAAGCGACTTCACCACCGTCGCTCCCACGACGGTCGACCCGTTGTCCGTGATCGTCGAAGTCGACGCCGCTGGCTACTCGACGCCTGGCGACTCATGGTTCACCATCTGCGACATCGTCGGACCGACGTGCTGGATCGGGCACGGAGACGACCGCCTCGTCGAACTGCCCGCGGTGACCACTGCGTCGTTCCTGCCCCTCGGGTACTCACCAGGCAACTGACGAGCGCCGCGTTGCCACGCCGGGGGGCGCCGATTCGCTCGCGGCCGGCGGGCGTTCCACGTCGGAGGGGTTACGGCTGGTAGTTCATCTGGCCTGGCCCGGCCTTGTCGTACACGTTGAAGAACTCGTCGGGCATGATCGTGGCAACGCCCGCGACCGGCGTCTCGATCAACTCCTGCTCCAGCGTCACGACCCGGAACGCCCAGCCAGTCGGCAGGTCCCCGAAGTAGCTCGCCCCATTTGCGAGAAAATCTTCGTACGTGAATCTCGGTTCGAGGCCCAGCTGGAAGCCCTTCATGACCCACGAGTTGCCCTCCGCATCGTCCAGGACCATGACCGTGGAGCCCTTGCTCCAGCCCAATCGGCTCTCACGTGCGATGGTCATGGGCTCGTATGGTGTGACGTGAGCGACGGCACCGCCCTGCTTCAGATCGAGTTGGGCGACCCAGGCGGCCTTGATCCCGTGGAAGTCCCTCTCCGTCCCGATTTGGATCTCCGACCAATCAGGCGTCCAGATCTTCGGACCGTTCAACGATGCGCCGAGCAGGCCGTACTCCGCCTTCAGCATGTCGAAGTCGATGCCTTCGACCAGTGCTTGCGGGGCGGTGTCCCTCGACTCGGGCAGACCGTCCTCGGTGAACATCGTGTTGTAACAGGCGGCCACCAGCTTGCCCGTCCTCGCCTCGAGCCCGCGAAGGAAGATCTCGATGTAGCGAGTCCCGTGCATGCCATCAACTCGCCCGAATACGGCCGCCGCACTGTCACGCAGCACAGCAGGCTCATCCGCGACCCGATCGTTCGTCATCACGCCTCTCCAGTGGTCTGTCTTCGACGGTTTCACCGTATCGGAGTGCGGAATCGAGCGATCCCGCGGCCCGAACCGACCGTCGTGCAGCAACCGTTCGTGACGATCTCTTCGATGTCGTCGTCAGCAGGCACCGAGCTCATCGACGCGTACGTTCTCGCACGGCACTTCGGCCTGATGCACCCGATCCGGTTCTCCCGCCCAGGACGTCGCGCCGCCACCCGGCGAGGGATCTGTATCGCTGCTCCAGCCGGCGACGACCAGCAAGAACACCGCTGCCGCGGGCGTGCTCACCCTCGCGGACACGATGCCCGGCCCTAGCGGGTCATCGAGCCATGAGTTCGAGGGCGCCCGACCAGCGCGACCACGAAGCAGCCCACCGAGCCGATCGCCAGGACGAGGAACGACACGTTGTAGATCACCGCGCCCCTGTCGCCCCACTCGTCGTCATTGAAAGCGACCATGAGCGCGGCAGCGGCGAGAACGGCCAGCACGGCTGCGGCCGCGAACCGGCGGCGTCGCTGCGCCGGCGACGTCTCGCGGAGACTGCGGGCGAGCTCGGACCGTTGGGTCACTGCGATGACGACGGCCACGCCGAGCAGGACGAGTCCGATCGGGAATCCGACGAGGACGAGAGCGAGCCCGGCGGTACCGAGCAGCCCCGTGACGAGGTTGAGTACGAGGGCGGTGTGGCGACTGTTCATGATGGACTCCAGTTGGTAGACGGGAACGGTGACGGTCAGATCGAGCCCGCTTCGGAGCCATCCCCCGACGAGGCCCCGATCTTCGACGAGATCGTGATGGTGCTGGACGAGGTCGTCTCGATAGCGAACGCGAAAACTCTTCGGGTACAGCAGTGTCAGGCTCCGATAGGTCCGATGACCGCTCATTCTCAGGCGATCCCGGGTCGAAGGTTGATCCGAGCGGTCGTGACCAGGTGAGCGAGTCGGTCGGCTTCGGCTCGACAGACCTCTCGGCCGAGTCCAGTGAGTCGGTAGTAGCGGCGTCGCTGGTCATCATCAGCGCCGGGGCGCCGATCGGACTCCTCGACCAGGCCGGCATCGACAAGGCGCTTCAGCGAGCCGTACAGCGTCGCCGGGCCCATGCGCACCACGCCCCCGGACGATTCCTCGACGGCACCCATGATCGCGTACCCGTGTCGCTCGCCGGCGGTGAGGGCGACCAGAACGTGGAACTGGGTCTGCGGAAGGGGAAGGTATGACGTCACATCGTCATCGATCATGAGCTCACTCTATCGCCATGCGATATAATGTCAAGCGATAGATGCGCCAGCAACGTCCGACTCGTCCGACACGCCCGGAAACATCGGCCATGCCATGGCCGGACACAGTCGGGAACCAACGACGTCGCACGCCCTCGATCCCACGGGAGCCGCCCGACATCCACGGCCGGCATTCGTCGTCCCATCTCGAACCCGCGTCGCTCGGTGGACACCGACCAGTACTGCGGAACAGATCCGTTCAAGACATTCCCCAGGAGGCGGCTCGGGCGCGTCGCCGGTACTCGCTAGTCGCCGGTCAGGTCTTCCACGATCAGAGCGATGCCCAAACTGACGGCGGCCTCCCCGATCGAATCGAGCACAGCATCGAGGTCGGCCCCGACCGGCACGGTCAACTGGACGGTGAT
>JAHENF010000075.1:3043-9425 GCA_024643255.1 Ilumatobacteraceae bacterium | reverse complement strand
GATGTCGGCGATCAGGTCGGGATCGAACACGAGCGGCTCGGCCGGGCGACGTAGCGCCTCGAGCGTCTTGAGCTGGATGGGCGTCAGACCGTCGGTGCCGGTCGTCGCCGCCTCGCTCATCACGGTGACTGTATCCACCACTGCTGTGGTCACCGCTCGCCACCAGGAGCAGCAGTGGTGCGATTGCCCCGTTCGGGACGAGTCCGATCGGTAGTGTCGGTGCGTCATGAAACACCAATGGTTGGCGTACATCATCGTCGCGCTGCTGTCGATCGGGGCCGGCGTCGCCATCGCCGGGTTGCCCGACAACGTGCCCGTCGACGCCACGATCGTCGGCACCACGACCATTCCGTTGCCGACCACGTCGGCCCCCGAGGTCACCGACACCACGGAGTCGCCGAGCACCACCGACGTGACGACGACCGAGCCGAATATCAGCTCGACGTCGACCACGACGACGACCACATCGGCGCCGTCGACAAGCGAGCCGTCCTCGCTCCCCGATCGCGCCGACCTGTCGGTCGTGAGCGCCAACGGCAGCGGAATCGCCGGGGCTGCTGCCGCCAACGCCGCCCGACTCGAAACGGTCGGCTATGTCGGCGTCGTGCCGCGCAACGGGACCACCGTGGTCGATCTGACCGTCGTGTACTACGTCGAGGGTTTCGAAGCGGCCGCGCAGCGCTTGGCCACCGACCTCGACCTCCTGCCCGAATTCATCGCCCCGATCGATCAGGCCCCCGAGGTGCTCGATCTCCCCGCCGACGCCGAACTCGTGGCGTACATCGGCGTCGACCGCGGCTGACGGCCCGCCCGCCGCTCGGCGGTGGGTCTGTTGGACTGCGGGCCGATCGAACCCCGTCACACCCCCTCGTCATGATGAATGGCGTATGGAAGTCGCAACCACCGTCGAGTTCGCCAGCGCCGCCCGCGCCCTCACACGAGAGGCCCGGCGGCGAGGACTCGTCGGGCCGAGCTTCCGTTGCCCGCCGCGCCTCGTCGGTGTCGATCGCTCGATCCGCCGTCGAGCCACCGGGGCGGTGGTGTCGGTGCGGTTGGCCGATCGTCCTCGAAGCGCCGTCATCGCCGACATGATCGAGGGGGTGGTCGTCACGAACGGCCTGCGCCCTCCGCAAGCCGATCGTCTTCGAGCCGAGCTCTGGGCGGCCGTCGATGCCGTCGACGCCCCGTCTGCCGCCGCCTGAGGTTCGGACTGCCCCCTCGCAACCTGGCGTTTCACCGGTGCCATGCACCGGTGTAACCCGGGCACATCGCAGACGGCCGGCGATCAAGCAGTTCGGCCCTTCCGAGGTCATCACCGGCGGGGGACAGTGGAAGTGGACATGGAGGTGAGCCATGACACGCTCAGCGGGAGCAATCTTGGTGGCGATGGCGTTGGTCGCCTGTTCGGGGAGCACGACAGACACGGCCCCGACCGGCGTCGAGGCCCCGCCGGCTACAACCGTCGAGCCGACCGCGGCGACCACCGAGTCCGCCACCGACATGTCGACGGTCGAGGGTCAGGGGCCGGAGGCCGCGACCGACGCGCGCAGCATCACGGTCGGGGGCATGGGCAGCGAGTACGGCGCGCCGACCAGGACGATCGTCGACATCGGTGTGAACGCCCGACGTCCCAGCGTCGCTGAGGCAAGTGCAGCGGTGTCGGGAGCCGGTGCCGCGCTGGTGGCGGCGCTCGAGGACGCCGGGGTGCCGGCAACCGGTATCCAGACCTCGGGCTTCTGGATCAACCCCTACTTCGACCAGATGAACTATCAGCTCATCGCCGGGTACGAGGCGAGCATCGACTACAACGTCGTCATCGCCGACGTCGGCAGTGTCGGCGGGATCCTCGGCCAAGTCATCCAGGCCGGCGGTGACAGCGTGCGTGCCTCGGGCATCCGCTTCGAAGTCGATCCTGCCGGGTTGATGGACGTGGCGCGGGAGGAAGCGTGGGCCGACGTCGAGGCCCGAGCACAGGCGACGGCCGACTTGACCGGCGAGCCGTTGGGGGTTGTTCTCGACGTGCACGAGAAGGTGCTGATGACCTCCCCACAGGGAATGATGCAGGGCGGCGAAGGTGACGCCGCAGCGTTCGACGTCCCGGTGTCGCCCGGTGTGGCAGGCGTGATCGTGCTGCTGACGGTCACCTACGCCATCGGTGAATGACGTCGGTGACGCCGGTGCCTGGCACCGGCGTCACTTCAGGCGGCGACGGGTTCGGTGCCCGCGACGCTCGTGCGGAACAACTCCCGGCGGGCGCCCGGGTAATCGTTGATCGCGAAGTGCTGCGTGGCGGAGTTGTCCCAGATCGTCAGCATGCCGGGCTCCCAGCGCAGGCGGCACGTGAAGTTCGGGTGGGTGGCGTGTGCCGTCAGGCGCGCGAGCAGCGTCCGGGCTTCATCGGGCTCCATCCCCTCGATCCCCGTCGTGTACACCGAGTTCGCATAGAGCGCCGGCCGACCCGTCCGCGGGTGCCGGATCACGAGCGGATGTGTCTCGGTCGCATACGCGTCCGGCGACGGCTCGACCTTCATCGAACTCTTCCCGGCAACCGCCTCCAGATACCCGCCGGTGCCGTAGGCCATCCCGGCCGAATGGGTGGCGCGCAGGTCGGCGATCTGGTCCTTCACGCCCTCGGGCAGCGTCTCGTAGGCGAGATGCTGGTTCGCCCACATCGTGTCACCACCAGCAGCGGGGACGTCGTGAGCGTGCAGCACCGTGTACGCGGGCGGGGCCGCCAGGTACGACAGGTCGGTGTGCCACGCGTTGGCGAAGTTCAACTCGTCGCTCGGCTCCTTGATCACCCGGATCACATACGGGCGCCCATCGACCGCGGTCACGTACGGCGTGACATCGCGTCCGCCGAGTTCGTCGGTGAACGCCTCCAGTCGATCGAGATCCATTGGCTGCTCCGGCAAGGCGATCACGAGATGCTCGTCGAGCAACTGCAGGATCGCCTCGATCTCATCAGGCGATTTCGGTCGGGTCACGTCGATCCCGCGCACGATCGCCCCGCACGAACCTGCCAACCGCTCCACATCGATCACGCTCATGTCGCGACCGTACCCGTCGCGATTGGGGTCAGACCCCAATCGCGACGACCCCAATCGCGCCACCGCCGTTCGACCCTTGCGGCGGTCGCCGATCGGCGGAAGGCTGGAGCTGCCCGATCAAAGGAGACCACCATGGTGTTCGAAGAATCTGTCGTGCTCGCGATCCCGTTCGCCGAAGCGCTTGCCGCCACCAAGGCCGCGCTCGCCGACCACGGTTTCGGCGTACTCACCGAGATCGACATGCAACAGACCCTCAAGGCCAAGATCGACAAGGACATGGATCCGTATGTGATCCTCGGGGCCTGCAACCCGAAGCTCGCGAGCGCCGCCCTCGACGTCGAGCCCAACGTCGGTGCGCTCCTGCCGTGCAACGTCGTGGTCAGGAAGGTCGGCGACAACGTGCAAGTGGATGCGCTCGACCCCGGCCTGATGGTCTCGATGACGAGCCGTGACGAACTCGCTCCGATCGCCGCCGAGGCCCGCCGCCTCATCGGAGAAACCCTCGCCGCCCTCGCCGCCACCTGATTCTCGGTCACCACAGGGCAGTCGCCCCCGGTTGTCGTCACCCGAACTCGCTAAGTTCGCGCCGTGCAGGATCTGTCCCATCACGACGCCCAACGAGTACTCGCCGCCGCGCAGGCCGAACTCGACCGAACCGGTCGGGGAGCCGCCGTGGCCGTCGTCGATCACCATGGCGAACTCGTGGCCTTCGTGCGCACCGACGGATGTCGGCTGCCATCGATCAACATCGCGATCAACAAGGCGTTCACGGCGGCTCGTGAGCAGACTCCGTCTCGCAACATCGGTGAGGCATCTCGCAACACCAATTTCCCGATGACCAACTTCGGTGACCCCCGCTACACGGGCTGGGGTGGCGGCATTCCGCTGATGGTCGACGGTGTGGTCGTCGGTGCCGTCGCCGTAAGTGGGCTGCCCGAAGCCGATGACATCGCCATCGCGACGGTGGCTGCCGCAGTGCTCAGCTGACCGACCCTTCGCCAATCGTCAGGGTTCGACCCACGGCCCGACGCCGCTGATCCGGTCGATCTCGACCCGCACGACCACGCTCGTCGGTGAATCGCGCATCGCCAGCGGATGCCGAGCGAGGCCCGTGTACTTCATCGCGAGGCGGTCCATCAGCGCTGGGTCGGGTCCGGGCTCGATGTGCGCTCGACCGCGGATCAGCAGGTGCCGCTGAAAGCCTCGGGCGTTGCGTTCGGTGTCCTCGATCGACAACACGACGCGATTGTCGCGTCGAAGGTTCTTCGCCTTCTGGCTCGCTGCATCGGTACCGAAGACGATCTCGTCGCCTTGCGCGAGGACCCAGACGACCGACACCTGGGGTGTGCCGTCTGCATTGCTCGTCCACACGTGAGCGACCGCATCGGATCCGAGCAGTGCGTCTGCCTGTGCCGAGACTTCGATCATGGGTGACTCCTCCCGTTCGGGCGTCACCTTAGTGCACTTGTGAATCGTCGGTCCGGAACGTGGCGCGCCATGATGGCGCGCCACGTTCCGGCCGGCGTCAGCTGCTGGCGGGGTCCTTGCGCCAGCGGGCCGCGGCGACGAGGCCGCCACCGATCGCCAACAGCGCCAGGGCGATCGCGATGCCGCCGGCAGTCCGGCCCGACCCTGTTGCGGGGAGGGCAGCGGGCGCCGCTGCGGTCGGAGCGGGCGGTACGGCCGCGACGGCCGTGGTGACCGGCACAGCGATCGTCGTGGTGGTGACGGCCTCGCCGGCGACGACGACATCGAATGGGAACTCGCACTGTGTCTGGGTGAATCGGATGCCGGCCGGCCTCAGCGCCGGCGGTCCACACGGGTTCGCAATCCCCGTGTAGGTCCCTGCCGTTGCCGGAGCCTGGAACTCTGCGACCGCCATTCCAGCGCCGCCGCTCCCACACGCAGCGGACACGACAGCCCCCTCGAACGTGAAGACGGTCGGGTTCGGGGCGAAGCTCTCGCAGTCGAACGTGACCGTGAACGTCCCGAGCGGCTGTACCGGCTGCGGGCTCGCAGACTGCGCGTGCACGCCGGACCCGATCAGTGAGGCGGCGGCGAGTGCCGCCACGACCGCGAATGTGATCCTCTTCATGTGACCGCCCCCGATGCTGTTGGATGTGAAGATCGCACAGTAGTGCGATCAGAAAGGGTGCCTGGACACGTCGCGTCGGGCTCGGCGCTGAGGTTGCCGACCTGTTGGCGACCGTCGAAACGTCACATTTGACCCGGCACGGTGTGACGGTTGGGGTTCTCTACAGTGGCGCCGTGAACGCAGGTGAACCGCCCGTCCCCAGCCCTCCCGTTCGACGATTCTCGATGAACCGGCGGAGCTTCCTCGTCGCCGGCGCCGGAGCGACCGCCGCGGTCGTCGCCGGCTGCTCGAGCAGCGACTCCGGAGGCACGACGAGCGACACGGCCGACGTCTCGCCGACCGAGACCACGACGGTCGACACCGTTGCCGCCGACACGACGGTTCCGGCCGTGCCGCTCAGCCCTGCCGCGGCCGCGCTCCTCGCGCCCGGATCACCCGGCCTGATGGACGAAGCGATCTACCAGTCGCGCGTCGACGAGTTCCTCGCGTTCGCCACGAGCGTCGACCACTCGTCGAACCCGTCGGGCATCAACGCCCAGCTCGGCCGCGCCCACCGCGAACCCGACTACCTGTGGAACATCGAGGACGTCACCGTCGACTCGCTCGCCGACGTGTTCGCGCAGATCGACGCGTGGGAGGACACACGCGACTTCCAGTTGATGTACCTGCACTGGATGCTCGCACTCGGCCAGGGCGACACGCCGATGACGCAACTCGCACCCGACGTGATCGCGGCGATCGACGAGCGGATGCTCGCCAACCGGTACCGCTACGACGACCCCCTGCCCGCCGACCGGCTCGACAACCTCTGGTACTGGTCGGAGAATCACCGCATCATCAACATGTCCATCGAGTACCTGTCGGGCCAGCGCTACCCCGACGAGACGTTCACCGTCAGCGGCCTCACGGGCACCGCGCAGATGGAGCGCGCGAAGCCCGAGATCCTCGAGTGGATCAGCGAGCGCGCCGATCTCGGCTTCTTCGAGTGGCACTCGAACGTCTACATGCTCAAGAACATCACGCCGCTGCTGATGCTCGCCGAGCTCGCCGACGACCCCGAGATCGTCACCGCCGCGGCGATGGGGCTCGACCTGGCCCTCATCGACATGGCGGCGCACAACCACTCCGGTGGGTACACCGCTCCCCGCGGCCGCACCTACAAGAAGGACAAGATGTCGTCGCTGGACGAGGACACCTTCGGCACCGCCAAGTTCGTGTTCGACGACACGATCGAGGC
>JAHENF010000075.1:0-2943 GCA_024643255.1 Ilumatobacteraceae bacterium | reverse complement strand
GTGCACATCTACCAACCGAAGTGGGACGAGGCGACCGACCCGCTCGTGTGGGGCGTGTTCGGCTATCGGCCCTACACCCATGCCTACGTTCCGCAGGATCACTTCGATGAGGTGCGCCAGGTCGGGAACTGGACGATCGCCGCGAAGAACGGCGCCTACATCGCGCTGTGGTCGTGGCGCACGCCGACGTGGCGCGACTACGACCCTGCGGTCGTCGCGACCAACGGGATGGTCAAGCCGTTCGACCTCGTCGCCGACGGAGGACCGGACAACGTGTGGCTGGTCGAAGTCGGCAGCGACGAGGGTGGCACGCTCGACGACTTCATCGCGGCGCTGACCTCGGCCGACCCCTCTGTGGTACGTGACGACACCGGGTTCACCGTGTCGTGGACGTCACCGTCGGCGGGCATCGTCGACTTCTCCAGCACCGGCCCGTTCCTGATCGAGGGGGAGGAGCAACCGCTCCGCGACTTCCCCCGCCATGAGTCGCCGTGGGGAGGCATCGAGCACCTGAGTCGCCAGTACAACCTCACTGCCGGTGACTCAACCTGGTCGAACGACTTCGACGCGATGACCCGGAGCGTCTCGTGAATCGCGATTGGGGTCAGACCCCAATCGCGATTCGGAGTGTGAGGGGGGCAGGATGAGGGCGCGGATCGGGGTCAACGGGCTCGATCACAATCATGTGTTCGAGATCGTCGACCGGCTGGTGAAGGCGGGCGCCGTGGCTGCCGCGCACATCCAGGAGGGCGGGTTCCTCGAGGCCTTCGAGGGTTGGCAGACCGAGTCACGCCCGATGACGTTCGACGAGATGCTCGCCGACGATTCGATCGACATCGTCGTCACCGCTGCGATCCCCAACCGCCGTGCCGACATCGCCCTCGCCGCGATCGCTGCAGGCAAGCACGTGGTCACCGACAAGCCCGGGCTCACGACCATGGCGCAACTCGACGCGATTCGCGCGGCGGTCGCCGGGATGCCGGGTCGACCGTGGACCGTGCTGTTCACCGAGCGCTACGAGAACCGGGCGATCGCGGAGGCCGTGCGACTCGCACGCTCGGGCGCCGTCGGCCGGATCGTCCACGTGATCGGCGCCGGCCCACACACGATGTGGGCGAAGCGGCGTCCCGACTGGTTCTGGGACCCGGAGGCGACCGGAGGGATCCTCGTCGACATCGGCTCGCACCAGGTCGATCAGTTCCTCACGATCACCGCCATGACCGCTGCGGACGTCGAGGTCGTGGCGGCTGCCGTCGGCAACGTCGCTTCACCCGATCATCCGGCGATGCAGGACATCGGATCGATGACCCTCGCGGCCCCCGGTGTGGTGAGCGATCATCGGCTCGACTACCTGACCGCCAAGGGCCTCGGCACCTGGGGCGACTGCCGACTCACGATCGTCGGCGTCGACGGGACGATCGAAGCCCGTGCCAACGTCGACATCGCCGGAGCGGAGGGCGCCGAACATCTCTTCGTCGTCGACGCCGAGGGCACTCGCCGCGTCGACATCGGCGACGTCGTGGTCGAGTGGGGTGAGCAGTTGCTCGCCGACCTCGCCGACGGTGGTGAGCGCCTGATGACACAGCAGCACGCCATCGACGTCACCGACGTGTGTCTGCGTGCCCAAGGCGCCGCCGGACCGTGGGGACTGGCAGGATCGACGTCGTGAGCGAAGCGCCCCGTCGAGAACTGAAGGTGGGCGTGGTCGGCATGGGCATCGGCCAGAGCCACCTCTTGAGCTGGCTCGAGGTCGGCGGCGCGTCGGCGACCGTGTTCGCCGAACTCGACGACGCAAAGCGGGCCAAGGGCACCGCCGACTGGGGCATCCCCGGTGTCGTTTCGCTCGACGACCTGCTCGATCCCGACTCAGCGCACCGTGTCGACGTCGTCGATCTGTGTACGCCGCCGTCGATGCACGAGGACCAGGTCGTCCGCTGTCTCGACGCCGGCGTGCACGTGATCTGTGAGAAGCCGCTGGTCGATTCGGTGGCGGCGTGCGACCGTCTCGCCGCCGCAGCCGAGCGCGCCGCAACGGTGTCAGGTGCGCGCTTCATGCCGATCTTCCAGTACCGCTTCGGCGACGGCGCTGCTCGTGCCCGCGCGCTCATCGACGCGGGGATCACCGGCCGACTCTTCACCGCATCGGCCTCCACCTGGTGGCGACGCGGCAAGGGCTACTACGCCGAGGCGCCGTGGCGCGGTACCTGGGCGGGGGAGCGCGGCGGGTGCGTGCTGAGCCACGCGATCCACAATCACGACATGCTCACGTGGATGGCTGGGCCGCTCGTCGAGCTGCGAGCGATGGCGGCCACACGTGTCAACGACGTGCAGACCGAGGACTGTGCCGTCGCGATCGGCCGCACCGCCGACGGGGCACTGCTGACGATGAACGTCACGCTCGGCGCCGCCGGGGAGTCGTCGCAGCTGGTGTGGCACTTCGACAACGTGACGATCACGTCGTCGCACGAGGCGTACGACCCGGGCGCCGGGCCGTGGAACTTCGAGTTCCGCCGCTCGGCCTTCGCCGAGGAGGCCGAGCAGGTGTGGGCCGACCTGCCGGTGTCGGCGACGCAGTACACCGGCCAGTTCCAGGGCTTCGTCGACGCGCTGGTCTCCGGCGGCGAGTTCCCCGTGACGCTCGCCGACGCCCAGGCATCGCTCGAGCTCGTCACCGCCTGGTACCACTCCGCCCGCACCGGCTCCGTCGAGGCCCTCCCGCTCGCCGCCGACCATCCCGCCCGCTCCTCCTGGCAGCCCTGATCGCCGTGCCCCCGCTCCTCGCCCTGCTGCCATCCCCGCCCCCATCCCCGCCCCCATCCCCGCCCCCATGCCGTTTGTGGCGCACTTCGGTTGGTCCGTCCCAACCAATTCTCGCCGCAAACGGATTGGGTGCTGGGCAGTTGCGTTTGTGGCGCACTTCGGTTGGTCCGTCCCAACCAATTC
>JAHENF010000074.1:5210-9478 GCA_024643255.1 Ilumatobacteraceae bacterium | reverse complement strand
TCCACCACGACGGTTGGGTGATCGAACTCGGACCCCACCGCGAACTCACCCTCCGTCTCCCCGACGGATCGATCCACAACACCGGACCACCAGGCCGCCGCACCGCCGCCTGAGCGGCGAGGCGCAGCATGTCGTCGGTCGTCGCCGGGCCGCCACGCGATCCGTCACCGATGAGTTTCAGCGCGTACAGGTCGCGCCGAGACTCATCGCAACGCCGGCGAGGCGGTCAACGCACCGTCGACGCTGCTCGTACCGCGGCGTCGATGGCTGCGGCGACGGCGAGCACGACGTGGTCGTGCCAGCGCGGCGCGATGATCTGCACCGCGAGCGGCAGTCCCGTCGTCGGGTCGGCTCCCATCGGCAGACTCATCGCCGGCCATCCCGTGAGGCTCCACGGAAGCGTGAAGACGTAGTCCTCACCGGTCAGCGGGCGCGCGGACGGAGCGACATCGCCGACGACCGGTCCGATCACGACGTCGAAGTCGGCGGCCGCACGATGGAGGCGGCCGGCGAAACGGTCCCAGTCCCAGAGCTGGCGATCCGCCTGCGCTCCGGTCAGATTCGAACGGGTCCAGTACCGCTGGGTGATGTCGAACGACTCGGACAAGTCGAGTGGCAGCGCCGACCCCACGATCGCAGCAGACCTGTCGGCGAGGATGTCGACGGCGCGCCGCACGGCATCACCCGTGGACTCCGCCACGGGCCAGCCGGGCTCCTCGGGCATCATTGCCACACGCAGTCTGCCGATGTCGACGACGGTCGGATTGCCGATCGTCGCAGGAACACACGACGGATCGACCCCGTCAGGCCCGGCGATCACCCGGAGCGCAGTCTCGATGTCGGCCAGTTCCGATGCCAGCGGGCCGATGACGGTGCGACCGTCGGCACGGCCACCGACCCGAGGGAAGTGGCCGGTCGTCGGCACCAGTCCGAACGACGGTTTGAACCCCATGACACCGCACCAGGCTGCGGGCAGCCGAATGCTCCCACCCGAGTCGCTCCCGAGCCCGAGCGTCGACGCGCCGCCACCGATCAGGGCCGCCTCGCCGCTCGACGAACCCCCGGGAGTACGCGACGCATCGTGCGGATGATGGCAGCGGCCATGGATCGGATGGTCAGCCCCCGGCTGTGTCTTGGCGACCACGACGGCACCCGCCCCGCGCAGCCTCGCCACCGCGGTTGCGTCGCGAGTCGGGCGCCGGCCGGTGCGCTCCGGTTGCTCGCCCTCGCAGACGAAGCCGACGACGTCGAGCCAGTCCTTCACGGTCACCGCGCGGCCACGCAGCGGACGGACCTCCGCGACCTCGCCGATCGGGGCGTCGTCGAGTGACGCCGCCAACTGCAGAACGACTTCATCGTCGCGGGCGACCACCGCACCGAGATCATGAGCACCGTCGAGCGCTGCCAACGCCGATCGAACCGCAGCCGACGTGTCCATGACGGACAGCCTGCCAGACCGCCTGTCGCCGCAGCCGCCAGACGGGTGGCCGCGGGCATGCACCGCACCGGCATGAGAGACTGCCCGGATATGGCACTCATCCCACGACGTCACGCCGCCGAAGCAACCACGACGGCCGGGAAGGTCCGCGGAACACTCGACGAAGGCGGATCGATCGCCGTGTACCGCGGCATTCCGTACGCAGCTCCACCGGTGGGCGACCTGCGCTGGAAACCGCCGGCGGCCCTCGAGTCGTGGCGCGGGACGCGTTCGTGCAAGAAGTTCGGCCCCTTCGCTTACCAACGGGCGGCCGGCTTCGAGCAGTTCTTCGACAACCTCGTCACGGGGCTCGGGTTGAGCATCGTGCGCCGCAAAGCGCTCGCGACCGCACTGAAGGTGATGCCGAGCAAGCAGAGCGAAGACTGCCTGACGCTCAACGTCCGGGCCCCGGCGAAGGCCGAACGCCTCCCGGTGATGGTGTGGATCCACGGCGGCGACCACACGGACGGCAGCGGGGCGGAGCCGCACTATCAGGGCAACGCGCTTCCCGAACGGGGCTGCGTTCTCGTCACGATCAACTATCGACTCGGGCTGTTCGGTTTCCTCGCCCATCCCGACCTGGCCGCGGAGTCACCCGACAGGGTTTCCGGAAACTACGGACTGCTCGACCAGATCGCGGCGCTCGAATGGGTGCGTGACAACATCGCTGCCTTCGGCGGCGACCCGGCCAACGTCACGATCTTCGGCGAGTCCGCCGGAGGCGAGGCGGTGCTCAACCTGCTCAGTTCACCGCGCGCCCGCGGCCTGTTCCACCGCGCGATCGCCCAGAGCCCCAGCGATAGCGGACGTTGGTTGCAGCTGCGTCGACCTGCACTCGACTTCCGCCCCGCCGAGGAGGCGGGGGCCGACTTTGCCGACCTCGCGGTCGGGCCGGCGGACGGGCAGCTGAAGCGTCTTCGGGAGATGCCCCCGGAGGAACTCACCGCGCTCTACCAGGGCCACCCCGAGTTCGGCCGTTACTTCTACCCGGTCGTCGACGACCTGATCCTTCCGGAGACACCGATGTCGGCGTTCACCGACCAGCAGCAGGCATCGGTGCCGTTGTTGATCGGGTACAACAGCGACGAAGGATCGTTGCTGGCCACGTTCATGCATCCCGCCGGCGCCGAGTTCGAAGCGCCGCCGGAGGGGACGACCGTGTCGCCCGCTGAGGCCCGCGCCGCGTTCGAGCGCTCGTATCCGAGCCCGCAGCACGTCGATCGGTTGATGGCGGCATACCCGGGCCTCGCGTCGCTCGACCCCAAGGCACTGGAAGCACACACCGGTGACCACATGTTCGGCGTGCACGTCGACCATGCCACCCGTGAACACGCGGCCGCCGGGCACCCGGTCTACCGCTACCACTTCCGGGCGGTACCGCCGTCCAAGAAGCAGACGATCGGGGCGTTTCACGCAGCAGAGATCTGGTACGTGTTCGGCACGAAGTTCCCGCTCGTGCCCGTTGCCGATGACGCCCACCTGCTGACCCGCGAGATGGGCGACCGCTGGTTCGCGTTCGCAGCGACCGGCGTCCCCGATGCCCCCGGTCGCGAACCGTGGCCGGCCTACGACCCCGGCGATCCGCGCCACGTCGTGTTCGATCGACCGAACTCGACGGTGCAGGCATGCCCCGCCCAGCCCGGGCTCGACCTCATGCGCGAACGCATCGTCTGGCTGACGGACACCCTGCGTTCGGGCAATGCGACCGACGATGGTGTCGCGGGTGTCGGGGCGAACATGAGCTGACGTTGTCACGAAGCTCGATGCCGTCGACCATGACGTCAGGATTCGCGTCGGGCGAGGATCACCGCATCGACGCCGCTCCCTGCCACCGACCGCGGCCGGTCCTCGGCGATGAGGTACGTCCAACGGGCTGCATCGAGCGCGGTGGTGGCGGCGCCGACCGAGACCTGGACCTGGCCGGCCGCGGCAGTCTCCGCGCCGGTCGCCGGATCGATCGGGCGGTGGCCGACCATGAACAGCATCCCGCCCGGGGCGACTCCCGCTGCGAGTCGCTGCACCATCGCTTCGGCAGACACCGCCGCATGGACATGCAGCGAGACCACGAGGTCGAAGCGTGCGGATCGTGGGGTCCATGTCGACAGATCAGCCTCCACCCAGTCGACGCACTCGGCGAGGCCCAACGCTTCGGCTGTCGAGCGAGCGTGAGCCAGCGCGGCCGCCGAGAAGTCGACCGCTGTGACCTGCCAACCGCGGTTTGCGAGCCACAACGACTCCAACCCGTGACCACACCCGGCATCGAGGGCCACACCCGGCTGCAGACGCCCGAGTTCGGTGGTCAGCCAACCGTTCGGCAGGCGGCGCGCAACCTGGTCGGGGTGGTCGCGTAGCACTTGCGACCATCGCTCCTCCCAGAACGTTCGGTCGTAGGTCGGCTGACTCATCGTGCCGACGTTCCTCGACGATCGCACAACGCACGCATCCGGCGACGATACCGATGTCGTCGGCGCCCGGCGCCGACAGCTGAGGTGAAACACTGAGCCAATGTCGTCCGTCGTGTTTCGGCCGCTCGCCGACAACGATCTGCCGACGCTGGTCGAGTGGTTCGCGGAACCGGCGATCGCCCGGTGGTGGAACCAACCCGCGAACCTGGCCTCGGTTCGAGCAAAGTACCTTCCGCGGATCGAGGGCCGGGAAGCGACATCGATGTGGATTGCCGAGATCGGCGGACACGCTGCGGGGATGTTCCAGTGCTCTCTCCACGTCGAGTATCCACAGCACGACATGTCCGTGGGGGTTCCGGATGCCGTCGGGATCGACTACCTCCTCG
>JAHENF010000074.1:0-5110 GCA_024643255.1 Ilumatobacteraceae bacterium | reverse complement strand
TGGATTGCCGAGATCGGCGGACACGCTGCGGGGATGTTCCAGTGCTCTCTCCACGTCGAGTATCCACAGCACGACATGTCCGTGGGGGTTCCGGATGCCGTCGGGATCGACTACCTCCTCGAAGGCGCCGGGTTCACGAGACGCGGCGGCCGCCCAGCGGGCGATCGACGAGACCTGTCCAGCGGTTCCGGCACGGAACGTAGGATCTCGCGATGCAGCCACTTGCCGGAGTGAGAGTCGTCGAGGCCGGGCAGATGATCTCGGCTCCGATGGCTGGGGTGATCATGGCCGAGCAGGGCGCCGAGGTGATCAAGGTGGAACTGGCCGACGGTGTCGGCGACCGCTTGCGCCAACTCGGGTCGCAGCGCAACACGGTGAGCGCGCTGTTCAACAGTGTCAATCGAGGCAAGCAGTCGGTCACGATCGACACGAAGCATCCGGACGGTCTGCAGGCGTTGCTCGACCTCTGCGCCACCGCCGACGTGTTCCTGCAGAATTTTCGCCCGGGTGCCGCCGACCGGATGGGTGTGGGCGAGGCACAGCTCCGCGCGATCAATCCGGACATCATCTACGTCTCGGTGTCAGGGTTCGGCAGCACCGGCCCGAAAGCCGAGCAGAAGGTGTACGACTACGTGATCCAGGCGATGACCGGGATGGCCGACCTGCAGCAGGGCGACACCGGTGCACCGCAGTTGGTGCGCCAGTTCATCATCGACAAGACCACGGCGATCACGGTGAGCCAGGCGATCACTGCAGCGCTGTTCGCCCGCGAACGCGGGCACGGTGGACAACACGTGGAGCTCTCGATGCTCGACATCGGGCTGTGGTACTTCTGGCCCGACGGGATGATGGATCGTTCGTTGGAAGGCGACGACGTGGTCGAGGCTTCGCATTTTGCCGACATGTACTCGATCCGGCCGACGCTCGACGGGGCCGTCGCATTCGTCGCCAGCGGAAATCGGACATGGCCGAACCTGTGCCGAGCCTTCAAACCCGAACTGCTCGACGACCCGCGCTTCACCACGATGCGCGATCGCGACATCAACGGCGAGGCGCTGGCGGTGATCTTCGACGAAGCGGTCGGGGTGCTGACCACGGCCGAGGCGATGCAGCGGATGGTCGACAACGATGTCCCGGGCGCCCGCGTCGTACGCCGCGACGAGGTCGCCGACGATCCGCAGGTGATCCACAACGGGTCGCTGGTCCGGCTCGACGACGGCGCAGTCGGCGCCCGTGTCGAAGCACGTCCACCGGTCAGCTTCGGTGGTGGAAAGCGAGTGGTGCCGTCGGCCGCTCCGGCACTCGGCGCGGACACCGATGCCGTGCTCTCGTCGCTCGGCTACGAAGCAGACCGCATCGCCCGGTTGCGCTCCGCCGGCGTGCTCGGACCGGCCGAATGACGCTCTCCGTTCACCCCAATTTCGGGAGTCGAGTGGTTGTTGCGCGCATGCCAGGATGATGGAAATGCGATGAAGACACCACCGAGCCCTCCGACGGGAAATGTCACGTTCTTGTTCACCGACATCGAGGGATCGACCGCGCTCTGGGATCGGACGCCCGACGCGATGACGGAGTCGCTCGCCGAACACGACCGGCGGATCTGCTCGATCGTCGAACGCCACGATGGCTACGTCTTCACCACCGCCGGCGACAGCTTCGCTGTGGCATTCCAGGCGGCTGCCGAGGCCGTCGAGGCAGCACTCGAAGTGCAACTCGCGTTCCTGGAACCCGCAGCGGCGCTCACGTTCAAGGTGCGTATCGGTGTGCACTCGGGCATGGCGAGCGTCCGGAACGGGGATTACTTCGGTGCGGCGGTCAACCGTGGGGCCAGGCTGTCGGCGAGCGCCCACGGCGGCCAGCTCGTGCTGTCGCAGGCAACCGTGGATCTGCTGGCGGGGCGACTGCCTGCGGACGCCGAACTCGTCGACCTCGGAACACATCGCCTGCGCGGGCTGAGCGAACCCGAGCGAATCCATCAGGTCTGCCACCCGGCGCTCGCCCGAGAGTTTCCACGTCTGCGAACCGTGGAGGGGCCTGACGATCATCTCCCGACGCAACTGACGAGCTTCATCGGTCGAACCCGCGAACTGCGCGAGGTGATGGGTCTGCTCGACCAGAACCGACTGGTGACGCTGTCGGGCGCAGGGGGAGCGGGAAAGACGCGGTTGGCGATGCGCGTCGCCGAAGAACTTCTCGGTGAATTCCCCGATGGTCTTCGCGTCGCCGAACTCGGTGCGGTGCGCGATGCAGACGTGCTCGTGGACGAGATCGCGCAGCGCTTCGCCGTGACCCGGGTGGCCGGGACACCGTTGGTTCGCTCGATGTCCGAGTACATCGGTGCCCAGCGGGTCCTGCTCGTCCTCGACAACTGCGAACAGATCATCGACCCAACGGCGGAGCTCTGTCAGGACCTCCTGAGGGCGTGCCCGAACCTCCGCGTGCTTGCCACGAGCCGGGAACGGCTCGGTGTCGCCGGCGAAGCGCTCTACCGCGTGCCGTCGTTGTCGTTGCCCGATGCTGATGCGACGGTCGAGGAGGCTTATCGACACGACGCTGTCCGCCTGTTCGCCGAACGATCGGAGTTGGCATCGTCCGAGTTCGCCGTGACGCCGGACAACGTGGAAGCGGTCGTGAGCATCTGCCGTCACCTGGACGGCATCCCGCTGGCGCTGGAACTCGCCGCGGCACGTACGCGTTCACTGTCGCCTGCCCAGATCCTCGATCGACTCGACGAACGCTTTCGCCTGCTCACCGCTGCCGACCGGAACGCCGAAGGCCGCCAGCGGACGCTGCTCAGCACGATCGAGTGGAGTCACGACCTGTTGGGGCCTGACGAACGGTTGCTCTTCCGTCGGCTCGGTGTGTTCGCTGCGGGCTTTGCGCTGCCCTCGGCGGAGCACATCTGCAGCGGTGATGGGATCGACGAGTACGACGTCACCGACCTGCTCATGGCCCTCGTCGACAAGTCGATGGTCACCACCGATTCCGCCCGCGATGGAACCACGAGATACATCCTGCTCGAGACGCTTCGCGAGTTTGCACGGCGTCAACTCGACGATGCCGGCGAGCGCGACGTGCTCGCACGGCGACACGCGGAGCACTATGCGGAGGTGGCCGCGCAGCTGCAGACCCAGCAGCGCGCCGGTGACCTCGGCGGAGCGCTGTCCCGCCTCGATCAGGACGAGGCCGAGTACCGAGCCGCACTCCGTCACACACTCCGCGCGGGGCAGCTGACCACCGCCGGTTGCCTGGTCGGCGGCCTCGGCTACCTGTGGTACGCCGCCGGTCAGCACCGCGAAGGACTGCAGTGGTGCGACGACCTGTTCGCCCTCGACCCCGATCTTGCTGACCAGGTACTCGCAGATGCACTGCACAGCCATGGAAGTCTGCTCGGTGTCATGGGTCATGCCGACCGTGCGGTCGAGACGCTCGAGCGGCAAGTGGACATTCGCCGACGGTTGACCGACCGCGAGCGTCTCGGCGCCGCCCTCAACAACCTGGGCGACTGGTACTTCGAACTCGGCCGGAACGACGAAGCCGAGCGCCTCCTGGCGGAAGCGATCGTCGAGCTGCGGGGCGCCGGAAGCCGCGCGGTCAGCCTCTCATTGGGCACGCTGGCCTCCGGGCGTTTCAATCAGGGTCAGTACGACCAAGCTGCACGCGACTGGGCCGAATCCCTCGAGGAGGGGCGGCGCGCCGACCACGCCCACTCGATCGCGTACGCGATGTGCGGGCTCGGTCGCAGCCTGCTTGCCGTGGGGCAGGCGGAGGCCGCCAGACCCCACCTGATCGAAGCTCGCGAACGCTTCGATGAGCTGACCATGGCTCCAGGCATCGTCGATTGCACCATCTTCCTCGGTGTTGTCGAACGCGACCTCGGCCATCCGCAAGCTGCCGCCCGGGAGTTGCGCGCTGCGCTGACCGACACCGGCGTCCACTGGTCCGACGACGCCGACTTCTGGACGTTGCAGTTTGCAGCGTCGGTCATCTCCGACCTCGCTACCGCTGCGGTGCTCGTCGGGGCCGTGACGGCGGCGTACGAACGCTCGGATGCCGCTCAGCCGGCGTTCGTGACACAGGACCTCAACGTCCTGCGCAATCGTCTGGAGGCCGAACTCGACGCCGACGAGCTCGGCCGGCATCTCCGCACGGGCGGCCGTCGCACCCGGCTGGAGGCCATCGACCTCGGACGCGCAGCGCTGGCGGGCTACATCAGCGAACAGGGTCACCCGTCGACGACAACAGGCGGCGCCACGACCATCGGCTAGCGAGTCGAGCCCGGAAGCCGGCGGCCCGCACGTTCACGCCGACCGGCTGGCGCCCCTGGCAGGGATCGAACCTGCGACACCCGGTTTGGGAATCGTCCCGGACCCGTCCGGCTGGTGCGGGCGAATCCGTGAACGTCCGTGGAACAAGGGTTTCCGGGGCGGGACTCATACGGGTCATCCGCCGAGGGACGTGAAATCCGGGTAGTTCCGCCGCGTTTGCTACCCCAACGCTACCCAAGCCGACGTCGGCGGGTCCGGCCAACAGCGCCTCGCGGCGAACGGTTCTGATGGGTCGTCCGCAAGTCAACTTGTGATGCTCGGTGGCGCAAGCTAACTTGTGGATGTGGATGCGCCGCTCATCGCTCCCACCGCTCGAAGCACGGCATCCCCGACACCGACATGATTCACGCCTTCAACCATCCGATCCTCGTCGACGACCTCGACGACGGCTTCACGATGTTCGTCGGCGCAGACCCCGCCGCCAACCTGCTCGAGATCGGCGTCGTCGACACCAGCGACGGCCCGAACATCATCCACGCCATGCCCGCCCGACCCAAGTACCTGAGGTGACCACCGTGCCCCGCACCGCCCAAGAAATCCTCGACCACGCCGACGAACTCGCCGCCCGATTCGAAACTCACGCGCCCGGCGACGACATCCACGACGCCACCGAGCTCCGTCTCGTCCGAGAAGCATTCCTTGCCCGAGCCGACGCCGAACGCAAACTTGGCGTCGCCGTCGTTCGCGCCCGCCACAACGGGCACTCCTGGGCATCGATCGGGGCCATGGTCGGCACCTCGGGCGAGGCAGCCCGCCAGCGCTACGGGCAGTCCGTCAACGCC
>JAHENF010000029.1:11688-37344 GCA_024643255.1 Ilumatobacteraceae bacterium | reverse complement strand
GCAGACCGTCCCTTGTTCCGCCGCTCGATAGCGGCGGCGAACAAGCCGAACAGCAGCCTCGAGAGGAGTGCGAACCCGACGATCTGCAATCCGACCCAGAAGGCCCGGGTCACCCAGGCATCGAGGCCCGAGTCGTAGTAGGCATTGCTTCGGTCGAGGCAGGGCTGGATTTCCGGGTAGTCGATGTCATTGCACACCGGGATCATCCGACCGTCGCGTCCGAAGTAGGTCTCGATCCGGACGGTCCCCGGCCCGGTGCCCGGGTAGACGTACGTGAGATCCTTGGCGGTCAGGTAACCGTTGGAGTCGTCGTAGTAGACGAACAGTTCGCGTTGGGCGTCTGGTTTGTCCGTGCGGCGCACGGAGAGCGACTGGGGATCACACGGCTTGCTGAGCTTCGTGAGTCGGAGGTCGCCCGCCCTGGCATACAGCACGGTGCTCTCGTCTGCGTACTTGAGGTCACCGGTCTCCGTGACCACATACTCGTCACCGTTTCGATCCTCGAGAATCGTCGCGCCGGAGCTGTCCGTGGTGCGCTTCGTGATCTCGATCGGCGCCTTGAACGACGTCCACGGTGGGACGTCCTCGCCGAGGAAGCGCACCGCGTCGTCGGCGCTGGCGAGGTAGAGATCCAAAGCACCGAAGTAGCTCCCGGCGTACGACTCGCCGATGCAATTCGGGTAGGCGGCGCGGTCGAGGTCGTGCCGGGCGGCGTTGACGACCAAGACGGAGACGACGAGGAGCGAGACGAAGAACAACCCGCTGACCACATAGGTCGAGACGCGTCGGCCGCTGGGCACCAACGCCAACCGTTTCAGCTGTTCGGCGACGGCCTCGCCGCACACCCATCCGGTGACCGACGCCGATCGGACGTCCGCAACCCTGAGGGGAAAGCTGAACGTCGTCTTGGTCACCGAGGTGACGGTGACCCTCCCATCAAAGGTGTCGTTCGACGCATCGATGATGACCTCTTGATTCGCCGAGAGCCCATGTGCCGCCTTGGTGGTGATCGTCGCGACGTCATCCTTCACCGCCACACGTGTGATCGTCTGCGCGTCCGACGTCGACGAACGTTCCAGGACGGTCACCGCCAGCTCGGCCACCAAGCGCAGCGCGATCGTGGCGGACAACGAGAGGAAGATCGCCGTGGCGACGGAGAACGAGTCGTCTCCCGGTTGGGGAATGCAGACGACGAGCCAGACGAAGATCGAAACGAACAGGAAGAGGCCTGCGACCACGTAGGAGGCGAGGTTCCGTCGCCGAACGAGCATCAGGAGCCGCCGAAACTCACGCAGTACCGTGCTGGTGTCGGTCTTTGCGTCGTGGAAGGCTGCCTCTGCCTCATCCGCCGCCTCGGTGAGCTCCTTGCGGGCGCGAGCAACGTCGTCGGCCCGTTGGTTGGCTCGTACCTCGTCGTCCGCGTCGGTCGCGTCCAGCGTGTTGCTGACCGCCACCCATTCGTTGACGAAATCGACCCGCCGCCTCGCGAGATCGAGCTGCCTGTCGGCCTTGCGTCGGGCGTCACGGTTCTCGAACCACGAGTTGAAGATCGCGCTGATCCCGGCGGCCAACGCACCGACGATGGCGACGCTCGACGGAACGATGACGTCGTTGCTCAGATCGACTGCGATCACGGACCGTCCCTCCCCGGGGACGACGACGGTCTGCGTCGCTTGCCCCGGAGCAGTGTGTCAGATCGCGTCGATGCCCGCGAGCAACCCCTTCACGACGTCTGAGCTCTCCTGCTCGAGTGCGGTGCACCGCGCGAGGACCTCGCGGGTCGCGGGATCGTCGATCGCCTGGGCCATCTGCACCCAGGCCTGGGCGCCCTGGAGCTCTGCCTCGGCCTGCAGGTAGAGCTGCTCGGTCACGTCGTACGGCGAGAACACCTCGTAGTACAGCGCGACCGCCGCCGGGAGCGCCGCGTCGACGGCGGCCTGATCGTCGGCTGAGATCGGGAACAGGCCGGCGACGAGGTCGGCGATCTCGTCCTCGCGCGCGGCACATCCGAGCAGTTCCTCGGCATGCTCCGGCGCGGCGTCCGCCCACGTCCGGTAACGGGCGGCCGCCGATCGTTCGAGTCCGGAGAGGAATGCGGGTCGAGCGGTCGCGGGCACGCTGTCGATGTGTGATCGCAGCAGTGCTCCGAATTGCGGGACGTCGGGCCAGGTGGTCATCACTTCATCATTGCGTCCGCGCCGACGCCGACGAGGGTCGAGCTCAGGTGCCGGCGACGAGTTGGACGATCAGCACGGTGACGATCAGCCCGAGAAACACGATGTGGTCGCGAAAGATGCCCCGGGCGAGCGCAGAGCGTCCCTCCGGCGGGTCGGTGCGAGTTCCGAGGCGTACGGCGTGGGGCACCACGCGCGTCATGGCCAGCACGATCGCTGCCCCCGCTCCGGCCAACGACACGATCGAGACCCAGCCCGGAGTACCTGCCCGGACCGCCTGCGCGACGAGGAGCACGAGCAGCGTCACCATGACCAGCGCGATCAGGCGCCCCATCGGTGATGCGTCCGTCGTGACCCGTCGGTAGTAGGTGGCGATCGACTCGACCACGGTGTCGGGGACCTGGGCCTCACGACGGTGCGCGAGGACCTGCACATCGAACATCAGGTCGAACCACAGCACGGCAATCAGGAAGCCGAGCGCAGCGGTGATGGCGGCATGCACCGTCGGAGTCTGTCAGGTCGAGCGGGTGTCATCGGCCGCTTCGACGAGCGCGGCGAAGCCGTCGAGTTCGGCGGTGGTCGGCGAGTGACTCCACACGTACAACCCGTCGAGCAGTTCGGTGTAGATGGTCTCCTGGCCCGGCTGCACCGCCACGGCGATCGGCATGTCCGCGGGGAGCGTCTGCTTGTACTGCTCGAGGATCCGGCGGTGGTACTCGCGGTCGAGGTCGAGCTTGAACACCACGCCGTGAGCGTGGTTCACCTTCTCGCAGGTGCCCTCGTCGAGTAGCGGGCACGTCTCGTGGCCTGGCCCATGACACACCGACACCGAATGCCCCATGCCTTCGAGCAGGTGGCGCTCGAAGCCCTCGTGATCGCCCGGGGTGACGTCGAGGATCACCCCCATTTCGTCGTGACCCATGCATGCAGTGTCGGCTCGTTCGGTGCGCGATGCAAGGGCCGGAGGTCCCTCGCGGCGGGACCTTGGTCCCTCGTGCGGAACGCGGACCGGGTCGACAATCGTGTCAGGGGACGAATTGGAGGAATCGACATGGACGACGAGGAAGTGCTTCGAACGGCCGCCGTGAAGCGCCTGAAGGAAAAGCGGGACTTCAGGAACCACGCCGCGGCGTATGTGATCGTGAACTCGATGCTGGTCGCAATCTGGGCGCTGTCCTCCGGGGGGTACTTCTGGCCGATCTGGCCGATCCTCGGATGGGGCATCGGCTTGGCCTTCAACGCCTGGGCCGTGTACTTCCAGCGACCGATCACCGAGGACGACATCCGCAAGGAGATCGAACGCGAACAGCGGTACTCGTCGCACTGACGCACGTCAGCGGCGGTCGGCGCGCCGCTGAACCCCGCGTGATGCGAGATGCTCGACGAGGTGGGCGGTGAGTTCGATCGCGTCGTCCCCCACGCCGTCGAGGAAGCTCGACTTGCGTCGACGCTGGAACGGCAGGCCGAGCACGTACATGCCGGCGGCGGGCAGGATGCCGCCGTCGTGGACGAGCGCACCCTTCCGATCGAGCAGGCCGGCGTCGAGCCAGGGGTAGCGGGGACGGAACCCTGTCGCCCAGACCACGGTGCCGACCGACGAGAGATCCAGCCCCAGCGACGGCGGGCCGACGCGCGTCGCGTCCGGGCGTGTCGGTGCTTCGATCTCGTCGTCGAGGCCGGTGTCGCGTGCGTGCTCGTCGATGCGGTCGAGGAGGCGCCCCTCTTTCAGGTCGGCCGAGGCGCAGTAGTTCGCCAGCGAACCGGAGAACTGCGCGCGGTCGCTCGCGACGCCCACGAGTCGTCCGACGAGGTCGACGCCCTGTTCGGTTGCTGCGTTGAGGTCGAGTGTCCGCCGCTCGGGGGTGCCGACCAACTGCAGCGAGGGCAGGCGCCGCGCCCTGCCGATGTCGTCGACCTCGTCGTAGCGTTCGTCGAGTTGGCCGATCACGTCCATCCACCAGTGGATGTCCATGCCCCGGTACGTCCGCGGCAGCCGGACGTGGTCGCCGACCGCCAACGTGACGTGCCGACCGCTGCGGGCGATCTCGTCGGCGAGCTGCAGTCCAGAGGCCGAGGCACCGACGACGAGCACGTCGCGATCGGAGAGCTGCGCGGGGTTGCGGTAATCGATCGGTGTCACCTGGTCGATGTGGCCGGGCAGCAGCTCGGCCACCTTGGGGATCTTCGGCGTGCTGGCGGCCCCTGTAGCGATGACGACCGCCCGGGCGTGCCACTCCCCGTCGTTGGTCCTGACCCGGTGTCCCGCCGACGTCGCCGTCACCTCGACGACCTCGGTGCCACCGAGCACCGGGGCATCGAACGACTGCCGGTAGCCGTCGAGATGCTCGGCCACTTCGGCCGCGGTCATGTACCCGTCCGGATCGTCGCCGCGGTAGGTCCAACCGGGGAGCCGGCTGAGCCAGTTGGGTGTCAGCAACCGGAGTGAATCCCAGCGCTCGGTTCGCCACGAGTTGGCGGTGTGACCGCGTTCGAGGACGACGTGGTCGATCGACCGGCCGGCGAGGCAGTAGCTCATCGCGAGTCCTGCCTGGCCCCCGCCGATCACGACGACGTCGGTGGTGCGCATGGGATCCACTCCGGTCTGCCGGCGCCGGTCAGACGACCTCGACCACGACAGCGGTCGGGTTGGTGACGACGTCGAAGACGGCGGACCGCTTCTGCGACTGAGCGACGACGGCCTCGATCTCCTCCTTGGTGGCGTCGGAGTCGATCACGTAGCGCACGCGGATGCCGTTGAAGCCGTTGCGGACCTCCGAGTCGATGCCGAGGATCCCGGCGAGGTCCATGTCGGCTTCGACCGTGGCGTGGACCGAGCGGAGTTGGATCCCCCGGTTCGTCGCCACCGAGGCGACACCGGCGGTGATGCACCCGGCGAGGCCGGCCAGTACCAACTCGGGTGGGGTCATGCCGTTGTCGGCCGAGGCGAACAGTTCGGGATGGTCGGTCTCGACCGAGTGCGGCTGGCGGTGCGACTGCTCGCCGCCGGCGCCGCTGAAGGCCTGGACGGTCGTGCGGCTGTGGGTTCCGTTGACCCACTTGCAGTCGGCGCGCCACTGGAACTGTGCCAACTCCGGCATCTCGGTCATGTGCTCGCGGGCGCCCAGGAGGGCCTCCACGTTGACTCCGTTGTCGACGGGGTTTGCTTCGGTGATGGTCATGTCGTCTCCTGTGTGTCGTCCCCGGGCGGGGTGTGGTTGGTGTGGAACCCACGGTGACGGAGCGCGGCGGCCAGTGCTTGGAGGCCGACTGGAGACCACGTGGAGAAATCGCTGATCAGGTCTCCATGACCCGAGCGCCCGCATGGCGGCGCCGGAGGTGGCAAGATCGTGGCCGGGGAGCGTGGGCATGATCATCGGTTTCAACGATTGCGAGCTCGACGTCGACCGCGTCGTGTTGCGCCGAGGCGGGCAGGACGTACCGATCGAGCCGCAGGTGTTCGCGCTGCTGTGTTGCCTGATCGATCGTCACGGTCAGGTGGTGCGCAAGGAGGAGATCCTCGACGAGGTCTGGGGAGACCGGTTCGTGAGCGAATCGGCGCTGACGTCACGGATCAAGTCCGCGCGTCGAGCCGTCGGTGACGACGGCTCCCGACAGGCGGTGATCCGCACGGTGCACGGCAAGGGCTACGAATTCATCGCCACGATCCACATGCTGGAGGGAGATCGGGCGGTGGAGGACGACGGTCTCGCGGCCCCGCCGCAGTTGCCGATGTCGTTGCAGCCGCTGATCGGACGTGAGGAGCTCCTGGCTCGGCTCGAGGACGACCTCGCCGCCCATCGTCTGATCACGCTCGTCGGCAGCGCCGGAGTCGGCAAGACCTCGCTCGGCCTCGAACTCGCCCGGTCGGTCGCCTCCCACTATGCCGATGGTGTGTTCGTCGTCGAGCTGGTGACGGTCCGCGACCGTGATGCCGCCTTTGCGACGCTGGCCTCGGCGCTCGCGGTCAATATCCGTCAGGGATCGTCGCTCGAGCAGACGATCGTCGACATGCTGCGCGGACGCCAGGTGTTGATCCTGCTCGACAACTGTGAACATCTCGTCGAGCCGATCGCCGAGCTCGTCGGGTTGATCATGCGGTCCGCGCCACGCGTGTCGATCGTCGCCACGAGTCGTGAGCCGCTCGCGGTGATGGGGGAACACGTCCGTACGGTCGAACCGCTGCCGGTCGCCGACCTCGAGACGACGCCGATCGGTGACCTCGGATCGGTGCCGGCGGTGGCGCTGTTCATGGAACGCGCCCGCGCCGCTGACCCGGACTTCGAACTCGACGCACGCACGGCACCGGCAGTGGTCGAGATCTGCCGCCGACTGGGCGGCATCCCGCTCGCGATCGAGCTCGCGGCATCGAGGGCCCATGCGATCGACGTCACCGAGATCGCCCGCCGACTCGACGAGCGATTTCGGCTCCTCAAGGGCGTTCGTCGGGGCGCCGACCCGCGTCACCGGACGTTGCACGACGCGATCAGCTGGTCGTACGAACTGCTCGACGAGGACGAGCAGCGCGTCTTCGCCTCGCTCGCGGTGTTCGCCGGTCAGTTCGACCTCGCGGCGGCCGAATCGATCTGCACCGACGACGACGTGCTCGACGTGCTCACCCGACTCACGCAGCGGTCGATGCTCGCGGTTCGGCGGCCCGACGCCGGCGGCACGCGCTACGAAATGCTCGAGACGCTGCGTGAGTACGGTCGCAGCCGTCTGGGTGACGAGGAGAGTGTGGAGCTCTACTCCACGCACGCCCGCCAGTTCGCCGGCGTCGCCGATTCGGTCGCCCGTGCCCTCGGCACTCCCGCAGAACGCGACGGCGTGGCGCGGGCCGATGCGTCGTTCGCCGATCTGCGCGCGGCCCAACGGTTCTCCGTGGAGATCGACGACGTCGCCACCGCATTCGGTCTGGTCAGCTCGATGCGCGAATACGCCATGCGGACACTCCACTACGAGGTGTTCGGGTGGGCCGACTCGATGTCGGACGTGCCCGGCGGCGCAGATCACCCGCAACATGGCATCGTGCTCGCGGTACGCGCCTACGGCGCGTTCGTCAGAGGCGAGTTCGATGCTGCGCTCGAACTGGCGAGTGCGGCAGACGACGCTGAGCGAGCGCACGGCGTCGACCCGTCGGGCCTCGTCGAGCGGGTGCGGGCGAACGTGTACTACGCGATCGACGAGTTGCGATCGGGGATTGCGCAGAATGCACGGTTGATCGAGATCGCCGAGGCGTCGGGGGATGATTCGCGCAGGGCCCACGCCTATTACATGGCCTCGGTCGCGGCGAGTTCCTGCGGCGACTACGACGAAGGACAGCGACTCGTCGAGTCGTCACGAGCGGCGGCACTGCGCACCGGTGGCCCGACCGATCTCGCCGGATCGTGGGCCGCCGAGGGATTCGCGACGTTCGGTGACGACGAGGCGGCGTTGACCGCGCTCGCCAATGCCGATCGACTGGCTCGTTCGGCAGGCAACCGGTGGATGAGTGCATTTGCCCGCACCGAGGCGAGCGGGTTGCTCGTGTCGCACGGACAACTCGAGCAGGGCTGCGAGGGGCTCGCCGAGCTGATCGACGTCTGGTACCGCGCCGGCGAATGGGCCCAGCAGTGGCACACGTTGATGCGCTGCGTGATCGCCCTCGACCGCATCGGCCAACCGCTGGTCGCCGCCGAAGTGCTCGGCGCGATCGAGGCGCACTCCGCCGTCGGGGCGCCGCCGCTGATGGTGACGCTGCGCCAGCTGGTGCTGCAGACGCGCGAGTCGCTCGACGCCCAACTGGGGACCGGCCGGGCGGCGGAATGTCGGTCGATCGGCGCGGCGCTGCCCGTCGTGACCACGGTCGAGCGGACCCGCTTGGCGCTGCGCGGGCTTCCCGTCGGCGACTGAGGCCGAGCTGAGGTCGAGGCCATCTCCATCACTTCTCCACACCGCCTCCAAGCGTTCGCTCCGCACTGGGTGCACTGTGGTCTCGACAGAGACCACCACGGCAACGAGGAGTACGCGATGACGACGATCGAGACCGAACCACCAGCCTGGCAGCAGGCGGGTGACGCGTGGGGTCACGCGGCGAGTGACTGGGCGTACCTGTTCGAGCCGTACGCCCGCGACGCGATCGAGCACCTGTTCTCGTCGATGGACGTGGGGCAGGGCACCGACCTGCTCGACATCGCCTGCGGATCCGGGTTCGCCATCGCGCGGGCTGACCGCGCCGGTGCCAGCACCGCGGGGATCGATGCGTCGACCGCGCTGATCGACATCGCCCGCCGCCGTGCGCCGGACGCCGATCTCCGTGCGGGCGACATGTTCCGGCTCCCCTGGCCCGATGCCAGCTTCGACGTCGTCACGGCGGTCAACGGCATCTGGGGTGGGTGTGACGACGCGGTCGCCGAGGCCCACCGGGTCCTGCGCCCGGGCGGACGGATCGGGCTCACGTTCTGGGGGCCGGGCCACGCACTCGAGTTGCGCGACTGGTTCATCGCGCTCGGCTCGTCGACGCCGAGCGTCGGCGAGGAGATGATGGCGCTCGCCAACATCGGTGCGCCCGGCGTTGTCGAGGCCATGCTCGAGGGCGCGGGGTTCACCGACGTCGAACGCACCGCAGCGCCCTCGATTCTCGAGTTCCCCGACCAGGAGATCGCCTGGCGCGCACTGCGTTCGCCGGGCCTCGTCGTGCCGGCGTTGCGTGACGTCGGTGAGTCCGAGCTCCGTGAGCGGTTGATGTCCGCTGTCGAGCACCTCCGTGCGCCGGACGGGTCCTATCGCATCGTCAACGAACTCACCTGCGTGACCGCTCGGGCCTGATCCCGCAGGGGAACGTGGCGGTCAGCCCTGCTCGGCCGCAGCCTCGGCCGCGCGGCGGACCTCGTCGACGAGGTTGGCGGGCAGGGTCTGGTAGCCGTGGTGCTCGATCTCGAACGATCCACTGCCGCCGCTGAGCGAGCGGAGGTCGATGGCATAGCGGACGATCTCGGCGGTGGGCACCAGTGCCTGCACGGTGGTCACATCGCCGACGGTCTCGGTGCCGAGCACCTGGGCGCGGCGCGAGTTGAGGTCGCCGAGCACTTCGCCGTGGTACGCGGCAGGCACCTGGACATGGATCTCGCTGACGGGTTCGAGCACCTCGACGCCGACCTGGGCAACGGCCTCGCGCAGCGCGAGCGAGCCGGCCATCCTGAAACTCATCTCCGAGGAGTCGACGGAGTGGTGCTTGCCGCCCGTGCAGACCGCCCGGATGTCGACGATCGGGAACCCGCCGTGACGGCTCCCACGCTCCATTGCCTCCTTGACGCCGGCGCCGACGGCCGGGACCAGGTTCTTGGGGATCACGCCACCGGTGACCTCGCTCTCGAACTCGAAGCCGGAACCCTGCGGGAGCGGTTCGAAACGGACGGTGGCGACGCCGAACTGGCCGTGGCCACCGCTCTGCTTCTTGTACTTGCCCTCGACCTCGACCGCGGCGGCGAGCGTCTCGCGGTAGGCGACGCGGACGTCGCCGACGTCGAGTGCGACGCCGGCGCGCTCGATGCGCGACAGCGCGACGCGCACGTGCGTCTCGCCGCCGCCGCTGAGCACGGTCTGGCCGGTCGACTCCTCGTGGTGCACCGCGAGCGTGGGGTCCTCGATGACGAGACGGTGCAACGTGGTCGCGAGCCGGTCCTCGTCGGATTGTTTGACCGCGGCGATCGCCACGCCGTACACGGGCCGCGGCAGGGCCGGCACGTGGACGGTGACCGGGGTGCCGTCGGGTGCGAGCGTGTCACCGGTGCGGGTGTCGGCGAGCTTGGTCACCGCGGCGATGTCGCCGGCGCCGACGTTGCCGATGTGGGTCTGCGAGGTCCCCACGAGCGAGATCAGGTTGTGCAGTCGCTCTTTGGCCCCGGTTCGTGAGTTGACGAGGACGTCGTCGGCACGGATCGTCCCGGAGATCACCTTGAGCAATGAGATCTGGCCGAGGAACTCGTCGATCGTCGTCTTGAACACGAGCACGAGCGGTGGGCCGTCGGGGTCGGGTGAGATGTCGACGCTCCCGCCGGCGGCTTCGACCTCGACCGGGTCGCGGTCGGCCGGGGCAGGCCCCACGCGGCAGACGAAGTCGGCGAGCTGGTCGGTGCCGATCGGACCGGTGGCCGATCCGCACAGCACGGGGAACGCCATCGCGCGGTCGACCGCGTCGTGGAGCAACCGCTCGAGCTGTTCGGGCGACGGCTCGGTGCCGGAGAGGTAGTCGGCGAGGAGGTCGTCGTCGAGCTCGATCACGTCCTCGACGAGGTGTTCGTGTTCGACGCGTTCGGCATCGACGAGCTCGTCGGGAACCTCGGCGGGCTCGGCGTGGCCGGAGTCGTACACGAATGCGTGGTGGGTCAACAGGTCGGTGATGCCGTGGAAACTCGACTCCTCGCCGATGGGCAGTTCGGCCGGATCCGCATGCGAGCCGAACTCTTCGCGGACCTGCGCGAGCGTGCGCTCGAACGACGACCGCTCACGATCGAGCTTGTTGACGAACACGATGCGCGGGATGCCCAGTTCGGACGCCTTGCGCCACAGCACGACGTCTTGCGACTGCACGCCGGCGACGCCATCGATCACGAACACTGCCAGATCGGCGACGGTGAGGCCGAGGATCGCCTCGCCGCGGAAGTCCGCGTATCCCGGAGTGTCGATCAGGTTGATGCGGTGGTCGTTCCAATCGAACGAGGCCACGGCCAGTGAGATCGACTGGTGGCGGGTCTGCTCCTCGGGGTCGTGGTCCATCACGGTCGCCCCTCGTTCGATCGATCCCGGCCGGGCGATCACCCCGGCCCGGAACAGCAGCGCTTCGGCAAGGCTGGTCTTGCCGCTCCCGTTGTGCCCGACGAGCACGACATTTCTGATCTGGTCCGTCGAGCGCATGTGCTCCCCTTTCGTGGAAGCACAGTTTCCATCGGGGTGGTGTGTGCCCGCAACGGACCTACGTCCCGACCTGGCCCTACGCCGGCACGAGCTCGGCTCGGCGGCGGTAGTCGGCGGCGAGGTCCCGCAGCCATGGTCCGGCGTCGCCCTGATAGCTCGGTCCGTGCATCAGGGCGAGTGTGGTCGGCGCGAGGTCGGCGAGTCGATCGACCGTGGGTGCGGTCGAGGGAGCCAGGCTCGAGTAGCCGAACATGTCCTCGGCGACGATCGTCGGCTCCATCGGCGAGTCGGTGCGAACGGCAGGGCCGTCACCGACGTGTGTGAAGAGGTCGCCGCACAGCAGCGTCGAGGTCGTCTCTTCGAACATGACACCCGCTTCCCATCCGTGCGGCACGTGAGGTGTCGAGAGGTAGCGGACCCGCTTGCCTCCGAGGTCGATGACGTCGCCGTCATCGAGCGGGCGTGGTGGCCGGTCGGCGAGGTCGTTGACCGAGACCATGCATCCGATGGCGCCGAAGGCCACTTGTGAATCGGGAGCGGCGTCCAGCCACTGGTTCATCGCGCCGCACTCGTCGGCTTCGACGTGGCCGAACGCGATCCAGCGCAACGTCGAGACGGGGAGTACCGCGTCGACGGCATCGGAGACGAGCGGGAAGAGTGCTCGCATACCGGTGTGGAACAGAAGCGGTTCGTCGGCCCTGACGAGGATCTGGTTGAACGACAGGCCGGCATCGGGAATGAATGTCGAGATGCGGAAGATGCCGTCGGCGATCTCGGTGGTGGTGGTGTCCATCAGAAGGGAACGATCGTGGCGAACAGGCCGGTGGGCTCGCCGCGTCCGCCGAGGAGCGAGCAGAACTCGACCGCGTCGATCGCCGTCGGCTCGCCGCCGGTGCCTGCGGTGAACGTGCCCCCGGCAGGGCCGGTCAGCTCGAGGGTGAACGGCTGGCCGTGACGGCGGGCCCATTCGGCGACCACGTCGGCGATGATGCGCCCGTCGTGCTCCGGTGTGAGGACGAGGTCGCGGCCGGTGGCGCGGGCGGTGTCGACACGGTGCATCCACACATCACGCAGGTAGATGACGTCGATGAGGTAGCCGAGTGGCCACTTCTCGACGACGGGGGCGTCGATGGCGATCTTCACCGCGCGCATGGGGCGCGGAGTGCGCTTGCGACCCTTGACGGTCTTCGGTGCAATCGTGCGGAGTCGCTCGATGAGCTCGGTCGGCGACAGGTCGTCGCGCTCGGCGACCTGGACGCCGGACAGGCCGGCTTCGAGCGATACGCCGAGTTCCTTGCGGCGCTTACGTGCCGCGAGCATCTGGTGGGCGTTCTCGCGCATCGATGCCCCGGCCTCGCACGCACCGAGCACGTGGAGCCACATGCGGCGCACGTCCCAGTCGGGACACACGGTCTGGGTCGTCCAGTCACCCGGGTCGAGTGTGCCGAGCAGTGTGATCGCCCGTTCCAGTTCGGCTGCCTGGAGATCCATCGCCTCGTGGTGGTCGATCGACGGAATCGTGGTGATGTCGGTGGTTGTCATGGTGGTCATGCCTTCTCGCTTTCTGGGTTGGTGTGTGTTCGCGTATCCGCCAGCAACATGTCGACCGCACGATCGATGAGTTGCTTCCAACGGTCCCCACCGGGGTCGTTGGAGATCTGTTGATCGGTGATGCCCGTGAGCATCGCGGTCCACAGGTCGAGCGTCGCCTGGTCGCGCACGCCGATCGCCGACAGGCGTTCGCGGAACTCCGCGTAGACCCCGACAGCCACCGCGTAGCTGTCCGGCGACGGGACGAAGTCGGGGATCGTCCGTTGGAAGAGCAACTGGTAGCGCACCGGGTCGCTGGTGCAGAACTCGACGAACGCGCGCGCCGTCGCCCTGGCGGCGCCGGTCGGGTCGGGTGCGGCGTCGCCGTCGACGGCATCGGCCATCCAGATCGCGAATGCCTGGTACCCCTCGAGGAACATGGCGTCGTAGATCTCGTGCTTGGAGGCGAAGTACGAGTAGATCGACTGGGCCCGCATGCCGACGCGTTCACCGAGGTCACGCATCGCCAGCCCGGCGAGTCCGTGCTCGCGCACGAGGTCCCAGGATGCGCCGACGATCTCCCGCCGCGTTTCCTGACGGCGTACGGTACGTCTGTCGCTGTTCGGTTGACCTGACATTGTTCGGAGTTTGAACCGAAACGCGTCGAATGTCAAGCACGAATATGTGGTTCGGCCGCGCGGTCGCGGCTCGTGTGGCCGCCCGGGAACCGGCGCGGGTCAGTGCGCTGGGGCGTATCGGCGCAGGATGCGACGGCCGAGCGACGTCTTGTGGACCTCGTCGGCGCCGTCGTAGATCCGAGCGGCGCGCTCGTGGCGGTACCAGTACGACAGGATCGTGTCGTCGGTGACGCCGAGCGCACCGTGCACCTGAATCGCGGTGTCGACGGCGTGCAGCATCGTGTTCGCAACGGAGAACTTGATCGCCGAGATCTCGTCGCGGGCCGCTTTCGCGCCGAACCGGTCGATCATCCACGCCGCGTGCAGTGTCTGCAGCCGGGCACCACGGATCTCGGCATCGAGTTCGGCGACCCAGTGCTGGATCACCTGGCGATCGGCCAGGGTGTCGCCGTCGGTGCTGATCACGCGCGCGTTCGCGCGCTCGCACATCATGTCGAACGATCGACTCGCGATGCCGAGCCAACGCATGCAGTGATGGATGCGTCCGGGACCGAGACGGTCCTGGGCGATCACGAAGCCGCCGCCTTCGGGACCGAGCAGGTTGGCCTGCGGCACCCGGCATGACTGGTAGATCACCTCGGCGTGGCTGGCATGGCCGGACCCGACGTGGCCCATCACGCTGACGTTGCGCACGAGGTTGAAGCCCTCGGTGTCGGTCGGGACGATGATCATGCTGGCGCGCTGGTACGGCGGCGCCTCCGGGTCGGTCACCGCCATCACGATGGCGAAGGCCGCTCCGTCAGCCGAGGAGGTGAACCACTTCTGGCCGTTGATCACGTAGTCGTCGCCGTCTTTCACAGCGGTCGCTGCGAGCAGCACCGGGTTCGATCCGGCGGTCTCGGGCTCCGTCATCGAGAAGCAGCTGCGGATCCGACCTTCGACGAGCGGGCGGAGGAACCGGTCGCGCTGCTCGGGGGTGGCGTACTTGTGCAGGATCTCGATGTTGCCGGCGTCGGGGGCCTGCGCCCCGAACACGGTGTGACCCAGCGGCGACCGGCCGAGCGCCTCGCTCAACAGGCCGTGTTCGACCATCGTCAGACCCTGCCCGCCGAGGTCGACCGGATGGTTCGGCGCCCACAATCCCATCTGGCGAACCTTCGCCTGGGCGGCGACGACGAGCGCCTGGAGCGTCTCCGGGTCGCCGTGCAGCATCTCCTGCTCGATCGGTACGAGTTCGCGCTCGACGAACTCGTTCACCATCGTCAGGATCGTCGACATCTTCTCGTCGATCTCGAAATCCATCTCGTCACCTCCGAGGCGACCGTACGGGCGGGGGCGTCGGTGCAACAGGGCCGTTGTGCCCACGCCGCACGATGTCGGTCAGGGTGCCTTCGCTCCTCGTCGCCAGTCGGGGATGCTCGGCGCGTCGGCTTCGAGCGAGCGGATGTAGGTCACGATCTGCAGGATCTGCTGATCGGTGAGAGCGCCGCCGTAGTCGATGCCCCATGCCGACATGTCCGAGCCGGAGATGCCGCCGGCGACGATGAGCGACATCTGCTCGTCGGTGGTCTGCGTCAGGAACTGCGAGGAGTTCAACGTCGGCGCCGTTCCGCCGGTGCCGTTCTCACCGTGACACGACGCGCAGTTGGTTGCGAACTGCGTCGAGCCGGTCGCCACGTACTCCTGCTGTCGGGCAGTTTTGGCCTCGGCGCGCAGGTCGGGCTCGCGAAGCTTGTAGAGCGGGAACGCGGCGATCAGGATCACCATGAAGACGAGACCCCAGGTGTAGTAGCGGTCGAGGCTGCGCTCCAGCCATCGCGGCTCGAAGTGCTCTGGATCGTGCGTCGGTGTGGGCATCAGGCACTCTCGATGCAGGCAGGGCCCTTGGCGGGGGAGAGGTAGTTCTTCGAGCCGTGGTCGGGGCCGTCCTCGCTCGCGCCGGTGTCGACGAACAACACCCCTGACTCCAGTGACAGCGGATGGCGGTCCATGCCGCGAGGTGAGGGGCCGGCGATCCATTCCCCGCCGATGTCGAACACCGAGCCGTGACACGGGCACTCGAAACGGCCCGAACTCTCACAGAAGGGCACGCGGCAGCCGAGATGCGGACACTTCTGTGACAGCGCGAACAGCTCGCCACCGGCGTTGACGACCCAGAGGCGCCCCTCGTTCACGAAGGTCGCGGTGCCGTCGGCATAGTTGGACGGGTCGCCGAGGGAGATCTTGCCGCCCGCGCCGTTCGCCGCAAGTGGGCGCAGCAGCTCCCACGAGGTCCATCCTGCGGCGAAGGTGAGCAGGCCGGCCCCGATTCCCCACCCGTTTCGGAGCAACCGTCGTCGTGTGAATGCCATGGTGTCTCCTCAGAGTTCCAAGTACGAATGATCCCAGGGGGCCACGAAGGTCCAACCCGGCCCTCGGAAGAGGGCTCCGATCACGGTCAGGGTGACCGCGATCAGCAGCACGGCGCTGAACGCCGCGATGGCGAATTTCCGGTTGCGAGATTCGGTGGCGGGGTTGCGATCGACGTACGGCAGCAACATCAGCGTGATGAGCACACCGGCCGGGACGAGGATTCCGGCCACCAGCGGGTCGAAGTGCGACAACAACTCCTGGAGCCCGACGAAGTACCACGGAGCCTTGGCCGGCTCGGGCGTGAGGTTCGGATTGGCGATGCTGCGCAACGGAGCGGAGAACGCGACCCCCAGGGCCAGGACGGTGGCGACCACACCCAGCCCGACGACGACGTGGCGAACGAGCAGGTGCGGCCATGTGAACACGGAGTCGTCGGTGAGGCGTTCCTCGGCCGTCACCGATTCGCGATCGACCACACCGAGGAGGCGGACACGCTTGGTGCCGTCGACCTCCATGTCGACAGGTTGGTCGGTTGCCGGATCGGTCGCGCCGGGGCGTTGCGTCGCTTCCTCGGAGAATGCGCCCGAACTCCCGCGGTGCACGGCGAAGCCGTCCTTGCGGACTCGCCAGATGTGGATCATCAAGACCAACGCCAGCGCCAACGGCAGCACCGCGACGTGGAGCGTGTAGAAGCGCCGAAGCGTGGCTTGACCGATCTGCGGGCCGCCCAGCAGCAGGTCGCTCAGGATGCCGCCGAACACCGGCACGTAACCGACCAGGTTGGTGCCGACCGTGACCGCCCAGTAGCTCAACTGGTCCCACGGAAGCAGGTAGCCGGTGAACGAGAACGCGAGCGTGATCACCAGCAACCCCATGCCCAGGACCCAGTTGAACTGCCGCGGGCGCTTGTAGGCGCCGGCGTAGAACACCCTGACGAGGTGGAGGACGACGACCAGCACCATCAGGTGCGCGGACCAACGGTGGACGTTGCGGATCAGTTGACCGAAGCCGACGTCGGTGCGCAGCTCCTGCATGTCGCCGTAGGCCGAGGTGACCGAGGGTGTGTAGAAGAACATCAGGTAGATGCCGGTCACCAACAGGATCGTGAACAGCACGGTCGCGATGTACCCGAGGCGCCACGAGTAGCGAAGACGCAGCACACGCGACGGCACCTTGACGGGGTACACGTGCAAGAAGACGTTCGAGAACGACTGCAGGGCCCGTCCTCTGGGCGTGTCGAGTTGCGGGTGACGGAACACCGACTGCCAGACCTCGGTGTGGCGGAGGCGTTGCCAGACGCCCTTCGGGACCGGGTCGATCTCCGGTTCGAGACCGTCACGGGTGGTCGTGACCGTTGATGGATCGTTCATGAACAGATCTCCTTCGCATGGACCATCACGAGCGCGGTCGGCGGGCAACGGTTGACGCACAATCCGCACCGGATGCAGAGCGCTTCGTCGAGCAGCAGTGCCGACTGCGATGCCGCTCCGTGGCCGGCGTGATCGGCCCGGACGATCGAGATGCAATCGGTCGGGCAGACATCGACGCACAGCCCGCAGAGAATGCACAGTTCCGGACGCAACATGATGTTGTCGAAGCAGCGCAGACAGCGCAGACCCTCGAGCACGGCGTGGCCTTCGTCGTAGCCGGTCTCGACCTCGGCGAAACCGACCCGGCGGTCCTGCGGCAGGCTCGGCACCGGGACTCGCGCGACGGCGTCGTAGTCGGTGGCGAGTCTGCGGAAGCCGGGTTTGGCGATCAGTTCGATCCGTGTTGCGACCGGCGCCGCGACGGCGACGCCCGTCAGGGCGGCGTGGATCGATGCCGCGGCGCGTTGTCCGTCGGCGATGGCATCGATCAGGTTGCGTGGCCCGAACGCGACATCGCCGCCGGCCCACACCCGGTCGTGGCTCGTGCGCAGTTCGGCGTCGACCTGCACGCCACCGAAACGGTTGCGCTCCAGGACCTCCGGCGCGACGAATCCGATGTCCGGTGCCTGGCCCACGGCGAGGATCACGCTGTCGGCCTCGAGTGTCGATTCGGTGCCTTCGGCGAACACCGGCGCGAATCGACCGTCGTCGTCGAAGACCCTGACGACCTCGACCGTCTCCAGTCCGGTGACGTGTTCGGTGCCGACGATGCGGTGGGGGCCACGTCGGAAGACGATGCGGATGCCCTCGGCCTCTGCCTCTTCGAGCTCCTCGGCCGCGGCGGGGATCTCCTCGAGCGACTCGAGTGCCACGACGGTGACATCGAGAACTCCTGCGCGCAGCGCGGCTCGTGCTGCGTCGAGCGTGGTGGTCAGCCCGCGACGTGCTTCCTCGCCGGCGCCGTGGCCGAGGTCGATGGGAACGGGTGCAGTCTCGTCGCGAGTCGCGGCGCGAAGGGCCGTGCGGGCGGCATCGAAAGCGACGTTGCCGCCGCCGACCACCACTACTCGCTCGCCGAGGTCGACACGGAATCCCTGGTTGACGTTGAGCAGGAACTCGACGGCCTTGAACACGCCGTCGAGGTCGTGACCGGGGATGTCGAGGTCGCGTCCACGGCTCGTGCCGACGCAGACGAAGACGGCGGCGTGTGCCGCGAGCAGATCGTCGAACGTCACGTCCTCACCGAGACGACAACCGAGACGCACCTCGACGCCGAGTTCGAGGATCGCGTCGATCTCCCGGTCTATGAGCGGTCGCGGAATGCGGTACTCGGGGATGCCGAGCACCATCATGCCGCCGAGGCGTGACGCGGCTTCGTAGATCGTGACGGGGTGTCCGGCGAGCCGCAGGTCGTGGGCCGCCGCCAACCCCCCGGGTCCACCGCCGATGATCGCCACCGACGGGAGGGCCGCTTCCGGCACGGGCGGGTGGGCCTCGTGCCAGAGCGCCGAGCCGGCGAAACTCTCGACGCCGTACCGTTCGGTGACGAAGCGCTTCAACGCGCGGATCGCGACCGGCGAGTCGATCTTGCCTCGTCGACAGGCGGCCTCGCATGGTGCCGCACAGACCCGCCCGCAGATCGAGGGGAACGGATTCGGCTCCCTGGCGATCGTGTATGCGTCACGGAATCGACCTTCGGCGATCGCGGTGACGTAGGCGCCCGCATCGGTGTGCACGGGGCACGCCGCCCGGCACGGCTCGTTCTCCCACAACCAGCGCGCGTCCGCAACCACTGGTGCCGACATCAGATCACGCGTCGTTGTTGCAGGCGGCGCAGACCCCAGAGGATTCCGACGAGAGCGATGATGAACCACCCCGTCGCCAGAGCCACACGTTGGCTCCGGTCGACGGAGGTGATCTGTGAGAGGAGCAGGTCGGGGATGACGACGAGACCGATGAAGGCCACGGCCACCGCGACGAGCGCACTGAGGATGGCTCGGGGCCAGCTCAGTTGACGGTGAACGCTGCCCACATTCCTTGTCCGTAGTGCTTGGCGATGTTGCACACGAGGACGTAGCTCCCCGGCTCCAGGTCGAGTGTGACCGTACCGGTGGTGCCGGGCTTGATCTCGCCGATCTCGCCAACGCTGTCGGCTTCGCTGACGCGGTCGTCGGATCCGATCTCGAGCTGATCGGCCGGGGTATCGGTCTTGAGGACCACCATCTCGTGGTCCTTGATCCCGTTGTTCGTCAAGGTGAACGTGACCGGACCGGCGGGGGCCGTGGCGGAGTCGATCTTGAGGAACTGGACCGTGTCGGACGTGTCGCCGGCCTCCGCCGCGATCGGCGTTCCGTCAGCGGCAGGCACGGTGATCCCGCCACCGCCGCTCGGCGCGTCGGTCGACGACGAATCCGAGCTGCTACTGCCGCAGGCGGTGAGCCCGATCGCAAGTGCGCCGACCATCATGAGTGTTGTGAGCCGGCGCATTGCGCCTCCTGTTCGTGGTGATAGTTGCTTGTACTCGCAAATTGCGTCCCTTTCGGGGAGCGTCGACAGAGTCCTAGTGCTCTAGCTCAGCGGGCCCATCGCGTGGGCGGTACGCTGCGCGCATGGCCACCTACGAATGCCCCACCTGTGGAATGTCCGTCAACGCGACCTGCGGCGCATGTGACGCTCCACTGGTCAACGACTCGATCCAGCGTGACGACGGCTCGTCGGTGCAGGTCTCCAAGTGCCCCAACGGCCACGGCAAGATCAAGTCGCCGATGTGCTGTGGCGCCGACATGGCGTGCTCGATCGCCTGAGCTGCGACGCGACGTCACGGCGGAGTCCGACGTCGTGACGTACGACGACATCGCTGCGATCTTCCTCGCGCCGCTCAGCGAGCCGATCGCGGAGCCCGATGTGGCACCGACGCCGGCGCGTCTGCTGCGCGACGCCTTGGAACCGATCGCGACGCAGGGCTGGTGGTCCCGGCCTGCCGGCGAGGGTTTGACCGCGCTCGGCGTCGACTTCTTCCCTGGCTATGTCTGGGGTCGCGCCGCGGCGCTGGGCCAGCCGACCGCAGCGGTGGTCGCGGCCACGTTCGGCGTCTTCGAGCCCGGGATGATCGCGGCCGCGTACGAAGCCGGCGTCGCGAGCGCGACGCGCGATGACATCCTCGCTGCTCGCGCAGCCGGTGGCTCGGCAAGCCTCGATGCGATCGCGGATCAGCACGAGTGCGCCGCGATCGCCGATCCCCTGCTCGCCGCGCTCGACGGCCTCGACGGGCTCGGCCGGCCACTGTTCAGCGCGCTGCGCTCGCTCCCCGTGCCGTCATCGCCGGGTGGTCGACTGTGGCGGGCGGCAGAACTCGTCCGGGAGCATCGCGGCGACGGCCACCTCGCCGCGCTCGCCGTGGCGGGGCTCGATGCCGTCGAGGCGAACGTGCTGACCGAGCGGTGGCTCGGATTCGACGTGGGCGAGTACAGCGCGACCAGAGGTTTCGGTCCGCAGGCGTTGGCCGAAGGAGTTCAGCGGCTCGAGCGTCGGGGCTGGATGCGAGGCGACGACATCACCGACGCGGGCCGTGTTGCGCGAGCGGCGATCGAAGCGTCCACCGATGCCGGCCAACGCGCACTCGTCGAAGCGTGCGGTGGCGCCCTCGCCGAGATCACGTCGCGGGCGGCCGATGTCTCCGCTCGCCTGGTGGAAGCGCGAGCGTTTCCGGCCGACCCCCGCAAGCGGGCGGGTGGCTGACAGTCGCTCGCGGGCGCGTCAGGTCGAGAGGGCGCGCGTGCCCATCGCGGTCGACAGCGGGCGCGTCGCGACACCTTGCGAGATCGTGAGACGGTACGGGCCCCCGACGACCACCACGTTGGCATCGTGGAGTCGACTGGCCAGACGGCGCGCACGCCACGGCGCCATGTCATGCACGACGTGTGCCGGAGCAACCACGAGGTCGTCGGGCCGGAGGTGGTCGATGATGTCGTCCTGTGCCGCTCGATCGGCAACGAAGGTCGTGTCGCTGTCGTCATCGCCCTCGGGATCGAGGAGCGCTCGTGCGAGCTCGATGTCGCCGCACAATACGACGAGCGGGAGATCGGCGACCTCGCGGAGATGGCGGACGACGTCCGCGGCCAGCTCGACGTCCTCGCGCTGCCACGCGGTGCGCGGCTGTCCGAGCTGCACGACGATGCGGGCCCACGGGCGCACGAGGTGCGCGGCGATCGTCGGCACCGGCGAGGCTTGGCCGACACCGTCGATGTCGTTACCGAACACGTAGTCCGCGGCCCACTTCGGCCCGTCCCAGGCGAGCAGCACCAGCGATGCGTCGACTTCGGCGACGAGGTTGACCGTTGTCGTGGTGAACGAGTCACCGACGCGCACCATGCCGTCACCGTCCAGCCCGATTGCTGCAGCCGCGGCGGTCGCCCGTTCGACCGTCAACCGGACATCGGACTGTCGCGCGTCGCCGACGACGCCGTACGGAATCACGAGACCGTCATCCGGGCGTGCGAGCCCGCCGGCCAACGCGACGAGGTTGGAGATCGCGGACTCGCTGCCACGTGCGTCGAGCAGTACCTGCTGGCCGATCGGTGGACGATCGACGACCACAGGAGGTACCCGTGCGGCGAAGAAGCGCGTCGCGTACGAGGTGATGAACGCGGTGATCACGATGGTCAGCACCGCGGCGTTGACGACGTTCTGCTCGAACATTCCCAGCGTCAGGCCCACCTGGGCGATCGCAAGTGTCGATGCCGCCTGGCCGAACGACAGCGACGACATGAGGCCCACCTCGTCGCGCGAGAGCCCGAAGATCTTGCCCGCGATCAGGGCGGCAGTCGTCTTGCCGACGAGCACGAAGCCGGTGAAGAGCAGACCCAACCCGATCGTCGCAGGATCGACGAGTACCGCCGGGTCGATGTTGAGCCCGATCGAGATCAGGAACACCGGGACGAACAGCGATGTCCCGACGAAGTCGAGGCGCTCCATCAGCGGACCTCGGGTGGGGATCAGGCGGTTCAGGCCGAGCCCGGCGAGGAAGGCACCGATCAATCCCTCCATCCCTCCCAGGAGGGCGACCGTGGCACCGACCGCCATCAACGCGAGGGTGAACACGAAGCGTTGCGGTCGGGTCCGCCCCACCCGCACGAAGAACCAGTCAGCGATCCGCGGCAGGACCCACAGACACACGAAGACGAGCAACGGCAGTCCAATCCACAGCGACAGCGCCGGGTCGGGTGTCGTCGGCTGTACCCCGACGGGCGCGAGCCGCTCCGCGATGTCGCCGCCGAAGGGCACGTCGAACGGCTCGATCTCGATGACTGCCGTCGCCGTGGCAAACGCCAGGACGGTCAGCGACATCAGGTCGGCGACCACACCAGCGGACACGGCGGCTCCGACCGACCGGGTGCGCTGCAGGCCGGCCGACTGGACCTCGGGGTAGGCGACCAGCGTGTTCGAGGCCCACATCGCCCCGATGAGGAGGGCGCCGAGCGTTTCGATGTCCTTGGAGCGATCGACGACGACGACGCTGAGCAGGAAGGGGAGGAAGAAGCCGAGCAGGCCGAAGGTGATCGCCATCCGGCGGTTGTCCTTGAACGCCTTGATGTCGAACGACAGCCCGGCCAGGAACATCAGATACAGGATCCCGATCGCTCCGAGGTCGGCGACGAGCCCACCCGACTCGAGCCAGCCGATCACGAACGGCCCGAAGATCATCCCCCCGGCGATCAGCCCGACGATGCCGGGGATTCGTAGGCGCTCGGCCACGATCGGACCGAGTACCACCACGGCGAACAGCACCGCGATCGTGGCTTCCACGCTGCCGATCAGCATCATCGCCCCCGTTCGATCATCGGCGGACACTGCCACAGCCGCTGTCTGCGAGCAAGCATCCAGGTCGCTGCCGAGCAGTATCGTGTGTCGGCCGTCGCAACGAGCCCGGCCATCACCTCGAAGGATCCGTCGTGTCACAGATCAGTCCGTCGCCGGCCCCCGGCACCATTCATGCGGCCATCTCCGGCCCGATCGTGATGATCGGTTTCGGGTCGATCGGGCGGGGAACGCTGCCGCTCATCGATCGGCACTTCGAGTTCGATCGGGCCCGCGCGATCGTCGTGGAACCGGATGATCGCGATCGCGGCATGGTGGAGCAGTACGGGTTCGGATTCCTCGAGACGGCCGTCACCGTCGACAATTACCGCGAGTTGCTGACCCCGTTGCTGAGCGCCGGTGATGGCCAGGGGTTCTGCGTGAACCTGTCGGTCGACACGTCCTCGGTCGACATCATGCGGTTGTGTCGCGAGCTCGGCGTGCTGTACATCGACACCGTCGTCGAGCCCTGGCCGGGGTTCTACTACGACCCGGCAACCGACAATGCCTTGCGGACGAACCACGCGCTGCGCTCCACGGCGACCGACGAGCGTCGACGGTCGCCCGGCGGCACCACGGCGGTCTCGTGTTGCGGAGCGAACCCCGGCATGGTCTCGTGGTTCGTCAAGGAGGCACTGGTTGAGCTCGTCTCCGACCTGGGCATCGAGGCCGACGAGCCTGCGGCCGGCGACCGCGCCGGCTGGGCCGAGTACATGCGCGTCGCCGGTGTCAAGGGCATCCACATCGCCGAGCGCGACACGCAGCGCACACGCCTGCCGAAGCCGATCGACACGTTCTGGAACACGTGGTCGGTCGACGGGTTCATCTCCGAGGGGCTGCAACCGGCCGAACTCGGCTGGGGGACGCACGAGAAGTGGATGCCCGAGAACGCCCGGACGTTCGCCGATCCCACTGCGCCGGGCATCTTCCTCGAACAGCCGGGCGCCGAGACGCGAGTTCGCACGTGGTGCCCGTCGCACGGCGAGCAGTACGGATTCCTCGTGACCCACAACGAGGCGTTGTCGATTCCCGACTTCTTCACAGTGCGCGGCGACGATGGTGAGGTGGTGTTCCGTCCGACGTGTCATTACGCCTACCACCCGTGCAACGACGCGGTGCTCTCCTTCCACGAACTGTTCGGCGCAGCCGGTCGCTGGCCGTCGGAACAGCACGTCCTCGACGAGCATGAGATCGTCGACGGTCGTGACGAACTCGGTGTGCTGCTGTACGGCCACGAGCGCAACGCGTTCTGGTACGGCTCGCAGCTGACCATCGAAGAGGCGCGCGAACTCGCGCCCTTCCAGAACGCCACGGGGCTGCAGGTCACCTCCGCGGTGCTCGCCGGCATGGTGTGGGCACTGGAGAATCCCGAGGCCGGCATCGTCGAGACCGACGACATGGACCATCGGCGATGCCTGGAGATCCAGCGGCCGTACCTCGGCCCGGTCGCCGGCTACTACACCGACTGGACACCGCTCACCGATCGCCCGGGTCTGTTCGCGGAGGATCTCGACCTCGACGATCCGTGGCAGTTCCGCAACGTCCTCGTTCACTGATGATGGCTGAGCGATCGAACTGGCGTGCAGGGATCTCGACGACGAAACCGGTGACTGGGCCGGTCAGTCTGATCTAGGACACCGTGTAGATGCTGTCGATCAGCGCTCGATTCCTCGTGCTCTGCCATCGCGGGATGACGTGGTTCATCACGTAGCCGACGGCGATGCCCGCATCGGGGTCGGCGAAACCGAGCGCGCCTCCGGTGCCGAAGTGTCCGAAGCTTCGCGGATTCGGCCCGAGTGCGCGTCGAGGTGTCGTCGGCGTGAAGCCCAGACCGAACGCGACGTCGTCGCCCAGGATCGGGCACGGACCGCGTGACTGCGGCCGCGTCGCGGCTGCCAGCAGTTCGGGCGACAGGATGCGGTCGGGTTCCAGCAGCGCCGAGTAGAACCGTGCCAAGCCGCGCGCGGAGCCGTGCCCGTTCGTCGAGGGCACCTGAGTCGACCGCCAGCGCGCCGTGTTGACCAGCCCGATCGACGAATATCCCGGTGGGTTGAAGTGCGCCAGCAGGTTCATCAACGCGTCGCCCTCGAGCGTCGACGTGTCGATCCCGCTCATGTCGATGGTCGACTCCTGCGCCCAGATCACGTCGGCGCAGCGCAGGTGGAGATCGACCGGCACACCGATCCAGACATCGGCGTCGATGTCGTCGGCGACTCGGCGCAGCGCCTCCCCGGGCATCTCCCCGGTCGCACGCCGGATGATCTCACCGGTCAGATGTCCGAAGGTGTTCGTGTGGTAGGCGTGGCGGGTGCCGATCGGCCACCACGGTTCGGTCGCCGCGAGTGCATCGGCCATGACCTGCCAGTCGAACAGGTCGTCGTCGGTCAGGCGTTGACGTATCGCCGGCACCGCGGCCTGGTGACACAACGCTTGACGCACCGTGACGTCGTGCTTGCCCCCGTGGGCGAACTCGGGCCAGACCTCGGCGACCGGCATGTCGAGGGTGAGGATGCCCCGGTCGACCAGCTGGAGCACGAGTGTGGACACGATCGCCTTGCCGACCGAATAGAAGTTCACGAGCGTGTCGAGGGTCCACGGTCGCGTCTGCTCGTCGTCGGCCCATCCGCCGCACAGGTCGACGACGACCTCACCGTCGCGCATGACGCAGAGCGCGGCGCCGACCTCACCGCGCTCGACGAAGTTCTGCTGGAAGGCCTCACGGACCGGTTCGAGGTCGGGTGAGCAGAAGCCTGAGATCATCGGTTCGATGCGCCCAGCATCGCATGCCCCGGCAGGCGTACCATTGAGGGGAGCACAGAGGAGTTGGCATGGGCTTGTTGAGAC
>JAHENF010000029.1:0-11588 GCA_024643255.1 Ilumatobacteraceae bacterium | reverse complement strand
GAGACGCCATCACGATCGAAGCGAACGGACGCGAGGCGAAGGTCAAGAAGGCGCTCGTCGGGATCCGTGACCGGTTCCACGTCGAGGTCGAGCACGGCGACGACCTGAAGGTGCACGGCAACATCGTCGACCACGAGTACGAGATCGAACGCAAGGGCGACAAGGTCGCCAAGGTCTCCAAGAAGTGGTTCCGCGTGCGTGACACCTACGGCGTCGAGATCTACGACCCCACGATCACCGAGCTCATCCTCGCCATCACGGTCGCGGTCGACGCCCTGTCGCACGACCGCGGTTGATCACCCACCGCGGCGCCTCCACGTGGCCGTCGTGGTCTCGCCGACGATCCATCGGACTCGTGCGATCGTCCCGGTGCGGGCGAAGACCTCCAGCGACGGCGCGGCGTCGAGCACCAGCGCATTGCGGGTCTCGATGGTGCCATCGGTTCGTTCGACGACGACGGCATCATCGGGGCCGAGTTCCACGCTCATCGGTACCGCACACACGGTGAGTTCGGCAGGTTCCGGCCGGTCGCCGACCCCGCGTCGGAGCACCTCGTCGGGTGCGATCAGGCCGGGGCTCAACAGCAGGCGGCCGTGTGCGACGTGGAAGCCCAGTTCGCCCAGGCGCGTCAGCACCTCCTCCTTCACCTGGCCGGTCATCCCGGGCTGTTGCGCGCCGGCGTGCGCCGGTGTGTGGGAGTAGCAGTCCGTCGGGAAGGCGCCGAACGCGGTCGGTGCCTTCCGGTAGCCGAGCCCTGCACGGATCCTCCGGTACGCCTCGGCGAGCCGGGCGATGGTGGTCTCGGGGGCACCACGCTCGACGGCATCCCAGTACCCCTCCTCGAGAGCGAGCAGCAACTTGGCCACCATGTGCCAGTACACCGAGCCGATCCCCTCGTAGCCGTACATGCTGCCCGAGCGCCCGGTGAACGACCGGTGGTCGAAGACCGCTTCGTAGACGTCCAGCACCGAGGCCCGGTCGTCGGGGTCGGTGACACCGGCGCGATCGAGAGCCTGCTCGAGGGCCCGAGCGTTGACGATCTCGGGCCGGAAGTGCAGCCGGCCGTCGGTGTCGCCGACCACGATGTCGCCGATGCCCCCGGCCGCCTCACGGAGTCGGCGCAGGCGGTCTGCCGCGTGGTCCGGGATGAGGTTGCGGTCGAGGAATGACCGGAGCTCCTTCGGCGGGTACAGCAGGAACGTGTCGAGGTCGGCGCGATGCATCCCGGACGCGAAGAGCGCGTCGACGATGTCGAGCATCTCGTCGGCATCCAGCACCCCCGAGGAGAGCACGGCGACCTGGCCCTCGAGCATGGGGCCCAGATGGTCGACGCAGGCGGTGTCGTCGGTCGGGAACGACACCCGGTTGTAGGAGTGGTACAGGCCGTCGGGCCGTCGCCCGACCGCGATCGACGAGTCGAGGTGCGTCGACGATGTCGTGCACAGATCGCGGACGTCCGCGAGCGCGAGGTCGACCTTCTCCAGTCCCGCTCCCGAGCGAACGCGCCGGCGATGGGCTTCGCCGGCGCGACCGAGGAGGTCGACGATCGTGCGACGCTCGACGTCGTCGACGGGGCCGGCCGCTCGTGCGCCGAGGATCCGGCGAATGTCGTCGAGCCATGCTGCGACCGACGCCGTCGCGGTGACCGACTCGCCCGGCATCGTCTCGACGATCGACGCGAGCATCGTCAGGTACCGACGCAGGTGGTAGAGCGTCACCATCGACAGGCCCGGCCCGGCCAGTGCGTTGTTCGCGTCGTTCCACTCGGGGCGTTGCGTGTTGAGCCAGATGCCACCATCGGGTACGAAATTCGTCAGCTTCGCCAGTGCCGGCACGACGAGTTTCTCGAGCAGCCCGACATGGAGCGGGGAGCCGTCGGCATCGACGAGCAGTCGGCCGTCGGCGCCCATGCGACGCTCGCGGGCGGCGATGGCATCGGCGTGATCGGCGTCGTACGTGATGGTGTTGCGCGGGTCGCGCACCATCGAGTCGTGATCGGCGAGCACGTACGGAATGTCCGCATGGACGAAGATGTCGTGGCGCAGCCAGGCGTCGTGGGCGCCGGGTTCGTACCGCTCCCACATCTCGAGCAGACGCATGAGGTAGACGATCTGGTGGTCGCCCCAATAGCCGATGTGGCTCCACGGGTCGTCGGGGTCGGGTACCTCCCAGTCGATGCCCTCCCGCGAGATCCGGTACGGGTTGTAGCCCTCGATCGTCGTCGCGTCGACGAACTTCGCCACGACGTTGACGAAGTACGTGGGCGACGACTGCAGGAGCGCCTCCCAGTTCTGGAAGATGTCGCGCCAGTTGCCTTCGTACGCGAGCACCGGCTCGCCGCGGTCGTTGCGCACGTTGATCGAGAACCGGTTCCATGGCCGGCTCGGGTCGCCGTGGCGGCGAGCGAAGCTGAGCGGCAGGTACTCGAGCACCAATCGGATGAGGTCGGGGTCACCGGTTGCCAGTGCCTCGGCGCGCAGGGCGAGTTCGTCGGTCCAGGTGCCGAACCGCTCGAACCAGTCGCCGCACCGTGCGGACACGTCGCGGTTGCGGTCGGCGACGAAGGCTGCGAGATCGTCGACGGGTATCGCGAGACCGAACGGGAAGACGCCGCCGCGCATGCAGTTGAACAGCACGTTGGACAGGTGGTGGGCATCGGCGACCCGGTCACCGGTCTGCTGGAACGCGTCTGCGTCGCCGAGCAGTCGCCGCAGCCGCTCCGCTCCGAGTGCGATGTCGTCGTCGACTCGCTGACTGGCGTCGGCCGAACGAGCCGTCTGCACGGCCGCGGTCACGCCGACGTGGTCGAGTCCGGTGTCCGCAACGATCGTCCATGACGCGGGATCGGAGTGCGACACCGACACCCGGCCACGCAGGAGGTAGGCGCCGGGCCGGCCCGTCACGAGTGACGCGGGTGCCGTCGGGCGCCCGGTGATCATCTCGTCGACTGCGCCGGCATCGAGCACGGGGTCGGCCGCAGGGAAGCCCGACGACCACACGACGGTCGCGGTGAGCGCCTCGACCGGCTCGGCGCGATCGGAGATCAGCGACTCGAGGGAGTAGACCGCAAGTGTTCCCCACGGTCCGGTCTCCGAACGCTTGTAGGCATTGACCAGGTTCGACCGGATCTGCTCGGTCAACGCGTCGACACCAGCGGGCATCACGTCGAGCAACCCGTCGAGCACCTCGTACTCGCGATGACCGTCGCCGGTCGACGCGTCGGGCACGTCGTCGTGACGCAGCTCGGCCGTGCGCACCCAACCGTGTTCGCCCGACGGTGCCCACGTGGTCCGCAACGTCAGGCCCCACGACGGCCGGCGCTCCTCGAACACGAGCCGGTTGCCGAGCACGCTCTTGGCGATCGACCGTCGGCATCCGGCGGTCGGCACGGGCGCGAATGGTTGCCACAGCTCGCGCTCGTCGCCGGCGGTTCGCGCGACCAACGTGATCGGGCCGGTGATGCCGGCGGCGCGGTGGAGACGGTCGTCGGTCTCGTAGGGGAACAAGGCGTGGTCGGCGTCGACCCGCCCGGCCGTCAGCGCACCGGTGCTCGACACGAACATCCAGAGGTCGTCATCGGACACGACCGTCATCAGGAACGGCGCCATCTCCTCGACACCGTCGATCCGGTAGTACTCGGCACCGTCGAGGTTCACCAGGCCACCGGTGACTCGATCCGTGACACCGCCTGGTGGTTCGTCGTGGACTCCCGTGTCCGATCCCTCTGTCACCCAGTGCCTCCCTGTCCTGCTGCGGAGCCTATGTGGCCGGGCATGTCCGACCTCGGGAGCGCACGGGTCGATGGACGTTCAGGCGGAGGGCAGTCGGTCGCGGAGGTCGGCGGAGAGGATCCTGCCGTCGGCGATCAACCAGGTCGACACGACCACCACCGTGGTCTCCGCGGCGAGCAGACCGACCAGGACGAGCACTTGGGTCGCTGCCGCGTCGGCCGCAGATCCACCGCCGAGGAGCACGCCCACGAACGCTCCGGGCAGGGTGACGAGTCCGACCGTGCGGGTCTGGTCGAGCACGGGCACCAGTGCCTCGGGCGCGTGACGGTTGATGACGTTGTCGATCGACCAACGCCGTGGGAAGCCGAGCGCGAGTCCGGCTTCGACCTGACCGAAATCGCTGCGCAGCGAGTCGAACGCGCGGCGACCGACGAGCGCGTGTGCGGTCATCGACCCACCGATCACGATGCCGGCGATCGGGATGATCGCCGGCCCGGTGAACGCCGCCGCCCCGAACGCGAAGATCACCGCGAGCACCGGCACGGCGCCGGTTCCGATCGCCACCGCGACCCATCGCCAGTCACCCCGTGCTCGGATGCGTCCGCCGGCCGTCCACACCGCGACGGAGAACATCAGCGCGGCGAAGACCAATGACGTCCAGATCCGCTGCAACATCAGGCCGATCACCGCCGACACCGCGATGAGCTGCACGATCGCGCGGCTCGCGGCAACGAACAGGTCGCGGCTCAAGCCGAGTCGACCCCACCGCGCGGCAAGGAGCGCAACGGCGAGCAGGACGATCAGCGCCGCTCCGAGCGCCCACCCGAACGCCGGCCCGTCGGTCACGGCTCAACGGTAGCGTCGTGGTCTGTCAGCTCGCGCAGGCTCGACCGATCGCGTCGATGTGGCGATGATCCGTGCCGCAGCATCCGCCGAGAATGGTCAGCTGGGGATTGTTCGTCCGCAGCGCGACCACCTGGGCCGCGAACACGTCGGGCTCCTCGCTGTCGAGTTGCTCGGCCTCGTCGAGTTCCGCATGGCTCATCCGTGATCCGTTGCATCGCAGACCGCGGATGCGTTCGACCCACTCGGCGGTCGTGTCGAGTTCGGTCCGGAAGTGGGTCGGGTGGGCACAGTTGATGAGGTAGTACGAGGCGTAGGCGTCGGTGGCCCGGTCGACGCCGGTGATGGCGTCACCGAGGGATCCACCGTCTGGCAGGTGGCCGTCGGTCTCGACGGTGAACGACACGGCGACGGGGAGCCCGACCGAGCGTGCGGCGTCGACGATCCCGATCGCCTCGGCTGCGTACGTCATCGTCACTGCAGTCACGAGATCGACGCCGCCTTCGGCCAACGCATCGACCTGAGGACGGTGGTAGGTCGCCGCGTCGGCAGCGGTCAGCAGCATCGACGGCCGGTAGCCGTCGTCGCTCGGGCCGATGCACCCGTTGATGACGATCGGTGTCTCGGGCGTCGACATCCGTGTGCGCACGGCGGCCAGCAGCGCCGCGCTTCGGACATTGACGTCGTGGAGTCCGCGGTCGTCATAACCCAGTTGCTCCCCCCACGCGGTGCTCGCTCGCCAGGTGGGCGTATCGAGGAGTGCGCCGACACCGTGATCACGGGCGATCGTTGCGTGCAGTGCGTAGTAGTCGGAGAGAATCTCGCTGCCGGTGTCATCATCGAGCAGCGGGAACGACGCAAAGAGCGGCAGGTCCATCTCGCGGTCGAAGACGAGGACCGTCTCGAGGCCGCTGTCGGTCAGGAAGATGCGGTCGTCGAGTTGCGGCAGGTCGCGCATCATCGACGTTCCGGTGTTGCTGTTCCGACCCCAGAGCAATCCACTCGTGCCAACGAACCCATCGACGACCTCGCTCGATGCTGGAAGGAAAGGTCATCAAACCGCCCGGCGTCGCGGTTGTCAAGCGGGTCGTGGCGCTCGTTCGGTCGGTGATCGGAATCTACGCCGGCTGGTGGCACACCGCTTCGACGTTGTTGCCGTCGGGGTCGCGGACGAACGCCCCGAAGTAGTTCGGGTGGTACTCGGGCCACTCCTTCGGCTCATGCAGCACCTCAGCGCCGGCAGCGACCGCGGCATCGAAGAACGTCTGCACCGCTGCTCGGTCCGGCGCGGTGAACGCGAGGTGCGACTCACGAAAGCCCTCACCCGTCTCGTGGGGGCCGATCCAGAAGTCGGGCATCGGGGGCACTCCGTACCCGATCACCGGGCCGAACTCCATGACTCTGCGTCCGCCGAGCGGCGCGAGCACCACGTCGTAGAACGCGGCACTGGCGCCCGGATCGGCGCACTGGATGGACACGTGATCGATCATGCCCACATGTTCGCGCCGATTCAGAGCGTGTCGCCACCCGCTCAGCCGGCCCGGCGGAGCGCTCGGAGGCGTGCTCGGGCGCGCCGGGTCTGGCTGGCGATCTCGATCACGTCGGCGTCGTCGTGGACGTCGCCGGCAGTGTTGTCGTCGGAGTCGTCGCCGTCGTCGGGGAAGGTGGGGGGTCGGGCGCCGACGGGCAGGATGATGCTGCCGTCGGGCCGGATCGTGTAGCTGTGGCCGTGGATGCAGCGTCGTGTGGTGAACTTTCGGCGGTGTTTCTCGCGGTTGTGGTGGCCGCACTCGATGCCGGCGTTGCTCTGATCGGTGGTGCCGTGGTCGACCCACTCGGTGACATGGTCGACATCGCAGAAGTCTTCTGGCAGGTCGCAGCCGGCGTGGTCGCAGCGTCGCACGAGCAGCTTGGCGGCTTCACGTGCAGGGCCGGTGAAGAGTCGCGTCTTGCGGCCCATGTCGATCACGACGCTCCGCGTGTCGACCACGACCCGTCGGATGTGTCCGGCGAGGGCGGCGCGCAGCACGTCGTGGGGGTGCAGTGGGGTGCCGTTGGCGGTTTCGCAGCGCATCCGGGCGAAGGCGTCCGGGTCGGCGACGAGATCGGCGAGGAGGTCGCCGGTGGTGTGCGCGCGCAGTCCGGTGAACGGATCGATCGGGTCGCCGGAGAAGGTGGTGGTGGGTGCGAGCCCGGCGTCGGCGAGTACGAGTGCCCAGGTGCGTTGGTCGCACAAGATGTTCACCGACGCATTCGGCGCGGCGGGTGCGTCGGTGTCGGTGTCGAGGTGGGCGTTGGCTCGGCGGATCATGTCGACGAAGGCGTCGTAGCTGCGTTGCTGGTGGGTGCGCGCGAGCGGCTTGCCGGACGCGTCGTCGCCGTGCTCGGCGCGGCGGGCGGCGGCGTCCTTGCGGAACTCGTTCTCGCAGAACCGGCGGAAGATGGCTTCGAGCTCGTCGTTGACGAGCGGGTCGCCACCGATGGCGTCGAGGTGGAGTTGGCCGCCGACGGTGGTGACGTGCACGTTGCGGGCGTCGATCTGTTCGTCGCGGTCGCCGTGGGCGCCGTCGGTGTCGGCGAGCATCTCGAAGCGTTGCAGGGCGATGACGAAGTCGTCGTAGCAGTACCGCTCGGCGAGCTCGAGCAGCATCGCCGCGAAGTCGACGAGACGGTCACGCACCCGCGGGTTGCGGTGGACGCGGGCGATCGCGGCGGCCTGGGCCACCCCGATGCGTCCGCTCTGGAGTGCGTGGGCCAGCCCGGGCACGCCGTCGGCTGCCTTGGCGAGGCGGCGGCGGGCGGCGACGTCGGGGTTCGACGAGTTGCACGTGGCGCGCAGGTAACCCTTCATCGATCGGTGACCGTCGGCCAGGTACAGGCGTCGCTGCTCGACGGTGGCCAACGTCAACGCCGTCTCGGCCTCGACCCGGCGGCGCAGCAACTCCAGGGCACGAACCCGCTCGTCGAGTTCGGCATCGGTCGCGTCGATCAGCTCGCCGGCGACGTCGTCGACGGTGCGGTCGTCCCGCCCGATCGTGTCGCACAACGCCCCGAGATCCATACGACCATCATGACGAGGGGGTGTCACACAGTTCCGAGACGCCGAGCTCGAGGCGGCGGTCGTTCAGATCGGGAACGTCACCTCGGTCAGCTGTTCGGACAGCTCCCAGAGCCGAGCCGCAGCGGCGTCGTCCTTGGCGCGGCTGCTGGAGTCGACCTTCACGGGATGGCCGCGTTGTTCTCCGAACCCGTCGGGTCCGAAGTAGTCGCCTCCGTCGACCGATGCGTCGACGCTGGCGCGCAGCGTCGGGAGCGCCCCCATCGCCGCGCTCTGGCTGACGAATCGGTCGAAGATCGGGCGGGTCCGCTGCATCATCGAACTGAGCACGCCGCTCGGTTCGTGGCCGAGGTTGGTGCTCGACGCGCCGGGATGCGCGGCCACGGCGATCACCTCGGACTCCGCCAGTGTCAGCCGGCGTTGGAGTTCACGCGTGAACAGCAGGTTGGCCAGCTTGCTCTGGAAGTAGGCGGGCCACGGTGAGTACTTCTTCTCGCTGTTGATGTCGTCGAAGTTGATCTTGCCGGGTCGGTGCCCCTGGCTGGAGATCGACACGACCCTCGCCGGCCCACTCGCCATCAGCATCTCGATCAGGTGGCCGGTGAGCGCGAAGTGGCCGAGGTGATTCACCCCGAACTGCATCTCGAAGCCCTGGGCCGTCTGTTGCTTCGGTGTGGCCATCAGCCCGGCGTTGTCGACGAGCACGTCGAGGCGTTCGTGTTCCGACGCGAAACGAGAGGCGGCATCCGCGACCGAGTCCAGGTCGGCGAGGTCCATCTCGAGGATCTCGGTCGAGCCGGCCGGGTTCGTCGCGTCGATCCGGGCGACGGCATCCTCGGCCTTGCCGCGGGAGCGGCATCCGAGCACGACGTGGGCGCCGTGTTGCGCCAGTGCCCGGGCAGCCTCGTACCCGATGCCGCTGTTCGCGCCCGTGATCAAGATGGTGCGACCGGTCTGGTCGCCGATGTCATCCTCGGTCCAGTTCGGTTCTCGCGTCGAGGCCATGCCCGAGCATGCCACGACGCCGCCGACTCGTTCTACCGGTCCGCGTCGGCGGGCCGGACGAGTCCGAGTTCGATCCACGGCTCGGCGTCGTCGATCACACCGAGTTCGGTGAGGAACGTGGTCAGCTTTGTGAGCCCGTCGACGACGTTGGAGCGGTGGTACGGGTTGTGCAGCGCGATCTCGGCGCCGTCATCGATCCCGAGGTGGGTGAACACGTCGGGGTTGAGGCTGAGGGAGACGACATCGGCGACCAACACGGCGGCGGCGCCTCGAACCGTCTCGCGTTCCTCGTCGCAGAGGGTCGGCCAGGTCTCGGCGAGGTAGGACTTGGCGAAACTGACGTGGCGAGCTTCCTCGAGCACGTGGAGCCGCGAGATCTGTCGGGCAACGACGTGGACCCGGTCGTCGCGCATCGCAGCGCGATTGGCGAAGTCGAGGAGTTCCTCGATGGCCAGGATGAGCAGATACGACAGCAGGCGTCCGCTGTGGGTGTCATCGATGATCACTGGACGGTCCGGGCGGTAGCTCGGTGTTCCGGCACGGCGGATGTACTCGCCGAACATCGCCGAGTGGCGACATTCGTCGGCCACCTCGATGAGCAGGTACCGGTGGGTCGGGTCGGTGACGTCGATCTCCGTGAGGTGACGGAGCACGATCTGCATCAGTGCGTTCTCGAACCAGATCCCGGCCGCGAACATCGCCGCGGTCTCGTGACGGCTGTACGCGATCCGCTCCCGCTCGGTCATCTGCTCCCACACGGCCGTTCCGTACAGGGCGAGCATCTCCGGAGGCAGGTGGTACGCGGAGTCGTCGATCGGGATGTTCCACTCGATCTCCTGGAACGGATCGTGCGTGTGGCGCTGCGATGCGGCGATGAGCTGCTCGGCGCGTGCGGCGCTGCTCGGGCTGGTGCTGCGGGGGCTGGTGTCGCGGGGGACGGTGCTGGCGATTGGCATGCGAGGAGTCTGACGTTGACAGTGATCACTGTCAACGTATCGTGACAGTGATTGCTGTCACAGTTGTGGTCGACGTGGTTGAATGGAGCCGTGCCCGAGCCCTACACGCTGTCCGAACTCGCTGCGGCCAGCGGTGTCACGGAGCGAACGATCCGCTTCTACCAATCGGAGGGGCTCCTGCGGCGACCTGCCAAGCGTGGGCGCGACGCCGTGTACGACGAGGAGCACCTGGAGCGTCTCGCGTTGGTCGGTGAGCTGCGCGACCGGGGATTGACGCTGTCGACGATCCGAGATCTCGTTGCGACCGACTCACCCGTTCGGACGGTGTCGGAGTGGCTGGGTGTCGACGCCACCCTGACGGCGCCGTGGTCAGACGAACGACCTCGCACGCTCACCCAGGACGAACTCGTCGAGCTGGTGGGCGACTCCGGCCCGGTCAAGCCGGGGGTGATCGGCGACCTGCAGGCCGCCGGGTTCGTGACGTTGACGGCCGACGGGACCTGGACCGTCGACAGCCCGACGCTCTTGCGTCACGCGCTGCAACTCCGCCGGGCCGGTGTCGACATCGAGGTCACCGCGCAGGTGCGCGATCTCCTCCGCCGACGGCTCGCCAAGGCGGTCGACGACACCGTCAAGCTGCTCGTCGCGCGCACTGGCTCCGGGTTCGCCGGCGGCGCCTCGCCGGAGGAGATCGACGCAGCGCTGGGCGCGCTCCGCCCCGTCGCGCGGGAGATGTCGGGCATCGTGCTCGCTCAGGAAGTGGAACGGGCACTCACCGACCTCGTCGAGGCGGGCCCGAAGCGACTCAGCCGATCGCGGCGGCGCTGAGCATCGTCTCGACCCCGACGGCGAAATGAACCGCGCACAGGTGTGCGGATCGGGCGCCGAACCTTTCAGTGGGCGTCGTTGATGCGTGCGACGAGCCGGCCCTTCACGAGGCCGCGGGCGAGGCGGTCCAGGCCGTCGGGGATGTCGTCGAAGCCGATCTCGGTGTAACGCGGCGCCAGCTGACCGCCGGCGAAGAGTTCGTACACGCCGGCGACGTCATCCTTGGTGCCACCCCTGGAACCGACGAGCTCACACTCTTTCATGATGAGGTCCCTCGTCGAGATCGTCGCCTCGAGCTTGCCCATGCCGACCTGCACCACGCGGCCTCCGAAGCGCACCGTCTCGATGGCCTCGGCGGTGGTGGTGCCGAATCCGGCGAAGTCGACGATCACGTCGAGCTGCTGGTCGGCGTGGTCACGGATCGATCGGGCGATACCGGTGACGCCGAGCTCGTCGGCGAGATCCCACACCTCCTCGTTGAGCTCGGCCACGTAGACCTCCGCGCCGGCCAGCACGCCAACACGCGCACCGATCTGTCCGAGTCCTCCGAGCCCGATGATCCCGAGCTTGGTTCCTGCGACCACGCGTCCCTTGGTCATGACCGCGTGGTGTGAGGTCATTCCTGCGTCGGTGCCTGCGGCCCCGAGAGCGAACGGCACGTTGTCGGGCATCGGTACGAGCGTGATCTGATCGACCAGGATCTTGTCGGCGAAACCGCCGTCGTACCCGTAGCCAGGCGCGCCGGCCCGGGTCATCGGGCACACCCCGACGCGAGCCCCGACCGGCCAATCGGTGACACCTTCACCCACCTCGACAACGACTCCGGCAACCTCGTGGCCCATCGTGACCGGCCGTCGGGGCAGGAACGGCAGCCATCCCTCGTCCTCGAGCACCCCGACGTCGGAATGGCACAGCCCGGCCGACACCACATCGAGCACGACCTGCCCCGGCCCGGCGACCGGTTCGGGGACGTCGGCGAGCACCAGCGGCTCGTGGGTGTTCGTGAACTGCCATGCGCGCATGCGGGGCTTCCTCCTCCTGGCCACCGACGGACCTCGCGGGCGGCGCGTGGCCGTCGTCTCGACCGGTTGTCGGGCCGGTCCCCGACACCGCAGTGTGTCACCCGATACCTGCCGCGACGACGGTCAGACGGTCAGGATGGTCGAC
>JAHENF010000096.1 GCA_024643255.1 Ilumatobacteraceae bacterium | reverse complement strand
GTTCGCTCCGTCGACCGGCGAGTAGCGTCACCGCAATGGCACAGACGTTGAACCGCGGGCCCGTGTCGGGAACCGCCGGCACACCGCCGTCGAAGAAGAAGCCCTTCCTGGTCGACTTCTACTCGACTGCGGTGGGCAAGAAGTACGTGATGGCGATCACCGGGATCATCGGGATCGGCTTCGTGGTCGTCCACATGATCGGCAACCTGAAGGCGTACCTCGGCGTGATCACCGAAGGCGACGAGCGCGTGTACGACATCGACATCTACGGTGAGTTCCTCCGCGAGCTGCTCGTGCCGATCATGCCCCGCACGTATGTGCTGTGGGGGCTTCGACTCGTGCTGATCGCCGCCGTCCTCCTGCACATCCACGCCGCGTACTCACTGACCGTGCTCAACCGCAAGGCGCGTCCGGTCAAGTACCAGAGCCCCCGCGACTACCAGGTCGCCAACTTCGCCAGCCGCACGATGCGCTGGACCGGCATCATCGTGGCGTTGTTCATCCTCTGGCACCTCGCCGACCTCACGTGGGGATGGGCCAATCCCGACTTCGTGCGCGGCGCCGCCTATCGCAACCTCGATGCCTCGCTGTCGCGAATCCCCGTGGCGATCCTCTACATCGTCGCCAACATCGCGCTCGGCATCCACCTCTTCCACGGCACGTGGTCGCTGTTCCAGTCGATGGGATGGAGCAGTCCCCGCTTCAACAAGTGGCGTCGCGGCCTCGCCGTAGGAGTGGCCACGATCATCGTCGTCGGCAACGTCTCGATCCCGGTCGCCGTGCTCGCTGGCGTGATCGAATTCGACCCCGACGCCGTCACTCACGAGGAGGCAGCCGAATGAGCATCACACTCGACTCCAAGATCCCCGAGGGTCCCCTCGCCGACAAATGGCAGAACTACATCGCTGACCAGAAGCTGGTCAACCCGGCGAACAAGCGCAAGTTCAAGATCATCGTCGTCGGCACCGGCCTCGCCGGAGCGTCTGCGGCCGCGACGTTCGGTGAGCTCGGCTACCAGGTCGAGGCGTTCACGTTCCACGACTCTCCACGCCGGGCACACTCGATCGCTGCCCAGGGCGGCATCAACGCCGCGAAGAACTACCAGGGTGATGGCGACAGCGTCCACCGGCTCTTCTACGACACGGTCAAGGGCGGCGACTTCCGTGCCCGCGAAGCCAACGTGCACCGTCTCGCCGAGGTGTCGGTCGACATCATCGACCAGATGGTCGCTCAAGGTGTGCCGTTCGCCCGCGAGTACGGCGGCCTGCTCGACAACCGCAGCTTCGGCGGCGCGCAGGTCAGCCGCACGTTCTACGCGCGTGGTCAGACGGGTCAGCAGCTCCTGATCGGCGCCTACCAGCAGCTCGCCCGCCAGATCGGGCTGGGCAACGTCAAGCTCTGGAACCGCATGGAGATGGTCGACGTCGTCAACATCGACGGTCGTTGCGCCGGCATCGTCACGCGTGACCTGATGACCGGCGAGTTCTCGTCCCACTCTGCTCACGCGGTCGTGCTCGCCACCGGTGGCTACGGCAACGTGTTCTTCCTGTCGACGAACGCGATGGCCTGCAACGTCACCGGTGCGTGGCGGGCACACCGTCGGGGCGCAGCATTCGCCAACCCGTGCTACACGCAGATCCACCCGACGTGCATCCCGCAGGCCGACGACTTCCAGTCGAAGCTGACCCTGATGTCGGAGTCGCTGCGCAACGACGGACGCATCTGGGTGCCGAAGAACGCCGACGAGACCCGCTCGGCCGACCAGATCCCCGAGGAAGATCGCGATTACTACCTCGAGCGGATCTACCCCAGCTTCGGCAACCTCGCGCCACGCGACGTGTCATCGCGAGCTGCCAAGCGCATGGTCGATGCGGGCCAGGGTGTCGGGCCGCTGAAGAACGGCGTGTATCTCGACTTCGCCGACGCGATCGGGCGTCTCGGCAAGGACGTCATCCAGGAGCGCTACGGCAACCTCTTCGAGATGTACGAGCGCATCACGGGCGAGAGCCCGTACGTGGTGCCGATGCGCATCTATCCGGCCAGCCACTACACCATGGGCGGGCTGTGGGTCGACTACGAGCTGCAGACCACGATTCCGGGTCTGTTCTGCGCCGGAGAGGCCAACTTCTCCGACCACGGTGCGAACCGTCTGGGTGCATCGGCGCTGATGCAGGGCCTCTCCGACGGGTACTTCGTGCTGCCGTACACGATCGCTCCGTACCTCGCCGACCTGCTCAACAAGCCGGTTCCCGACACGAGTCACCCCGAGTTCGCAAAGGTCCAGGGCGAGGCGACCGATCGCTTCAAGCAGTACATGGCGATCAACGGCACCCGGACCCCGGACTACTTCCACCGCGAACTCGGCAAGATCATCTGGGACTACTGCGGTATGGATCGCAACGCGAACGGCCTCGAGAAGGCGCTGTCGGAGATCCCTGCCCTCCACGAGGAGTTCAAGAAGGATCTCAAGATCACGGGTTCGGACACCAGCATCAACCAGACACTGGAGAAGGCCGGTCGCATCGACGACTTCTTCGAACTCGGCATGCTGATGTGCAAGGACGCGCTCAACCGCGAGGAGAGCTGCGGCGGCCATTTCCGTTCCGAGCACCAGACCGACGAGG
>JAHENF010000095.1 GCA_024643255.1 Ilumatobacteraceae bacterium | reverse complement strand
CCACCCGAGTGATCACCGACCGCTCGTGGGTGCATCACGACCGTCAGATCGGGACGACCGGGGTGGTCATCGACCCCGAGCTGTATCTGTCGTTCGGCGTCAGTGGCGCCGTCCAGCACACGAGCGGGCTCGGCCATCCCGATCACATCATCAGCGTGAACACCGATCCGCACTGCCCGATGATGTCGATGTCCGACCTCGCGATCGTCGCCGACGCCAACGAGACGTTGGACGAACTGCTCCGGATGCTCGAGGCCACCGACGCGACGCAGGAGGCGTCATGACCGTCGACGCCATCGTGGTGGGCGCCGGACCGGCAGGATCGGCGGCCGCGACAGTGCTGGCCCGCAAGGGCTACTCGGTGATCCTGCTCGAACGAGGTTCGTTCCCAGGGTCGAAGAACATGTACGGCGGCGTGGTGTACCCGCGCATCCTCGATCAGCTGCACCCACAATGGTGGAACGAGGCCCCCATCCAGCGGTGGATCACCCGCCGCTCCACGATGGTGCTCACCGACACCCAGGCGCTCACCGTCGACTTCCGGTCGGCCAGCTGGGGCCAACCTCCCTACAACGGCGCCACGGCCTACCGCCCCGACTGGGATCACTGGCTGGCGAGCAAGGCCGAGGCCGACGGCGCCCAGCTCGTCTGTTCCACCACCGCCACCGGGTTGCTGCGCGATGGGAGCGGCCAGGTCGTCGGGGTCACCACCGACCGCCCCGACGGCGACCTCCACGCCAAGGTCGTGATCGCCTGCGACGGCGTCAACAGCTTTCTCGCCAAGGAAGCAGGCCTGTACGGCGACGTGGACGCCGCCAACTACACCGTCGGGGTCAAAGAGACCATCGCCCTGCCGAAGCACGTGATCGACGAGCGCTTCGGCGTGCGAGATCGTGAGGGTGTCGACATCGAGATCCTCGGTGGGACCTCGGGTGTGAACGGCGGAGGTTTCGTCTACACGAACTTCGACACGCTCGCCGTCGGCGTGGTGCTCAAGCTCCCCAAGCTCGCCGCCCAGAAGCTGCGACCCGAGGAGATCATCGCCAACCTCAAGGCACACCCCGGCATCGCCCCGCTGGTCGAGGGCGGCGAGATCAAGGAGTACTCGGCGCACGTCATCCCCGAGGCCGGGCTGTCGATGATGCCGAAGATGACCGGCGACGGGATGTTGGTCGCCGGTGACGCCGCCGCGTTGTGCCTCGCGGCGGGCATCTGGCTCGAGGGCGTGAACTTCGCGATGGCGAGCGGGATGTACGCCGCCGAGGCCGCCGCCGAGGCGCTCGCCGCCAACGACACCTCGGCCGCCGGGCTGGCCGGATACGAGCGTCGCCTGAACGACACGTTCGTGCTCCGCGACCACCGCAAGCTCCGGCGCGCCCCGTCGTTGGTGTTGTCCGATCGGGTCCAGCATCTCTATCCCCACATGATCGCCAATACGGTGGAGCGCATGTTCCGCGTCGACAACCCAGCGCCCAAGCCGGGCCTGCGGCGTGTCCTCAACGAGGAGCGCAAGCGCGCCGGCGTCAAGCTCAAGGACCTGGCGAGCGATGCCCTCGATGGCCTGCGGAGTTTCGGGTGAGCGAGCGCTGGCCCGAGCTGTCGTTCGAGGACCTGATCGGCACCACCCGGTTCGACGTCCACGAACGCGCCCACATCACGGTCGACGACGAGATCTGCGCCGACTGCTCGACGCGCGGCTGCGTGGTCGCATGCCCTGCCAACCTGTTCGTGCCGACGAGCGACGGCGGGATCCTCTTCAACTACGAGCAGTGCTTCGAGTGCGGCACCTGCTACCTGGTGTGCAACGAGGAAGGCGCGATCACCTGGACCTATCCCGAGGGCGGCCACGGCGTCGTCTTCAAGCGAACCTGACGGCGCGATGGTGACCCCGTGAAGATCGCCGTCTGCTGGAAGTGGGTGTCGCTCGACCGCGAGCGTGAAGCCGACCGCCGATGGTCGGGCGTCTCGACCGCCGACGAAGCTGCGCTCGAGGTCGCCTTGGCCATTGCCGACCGGGCCGCCGCGATGCCCGACGGTCCATCGAGCGAGGTCACGGTGATCTGTCTCGGACCACCGAGCGCGGATGACGTCCTGCGCGAAGCCATCGCCGCCGGAGCCACCGCCGTCGTCCGGGTCGACGCCTCGACCGAACTCGACAGCCAGGTCGTCGCCGTCGCACTCGCCGAGCACCTCGGCGACCGGGATCTCGTCGTGTGCGGCGACTACTCACTCGACCGCGGAACCGGCTCCGTCCCGGCGTTCCTCGCCGGCGAGTTGTCGATGGCCCAGGCCCTCGGGCTGCTCGAGGTCGGCGTCGACCGCGACGCCGCTGGAGCGTTGCGCGTCGTTCGGCGCCTCGACGGCGGACGGCGCGAGATCCTCGACGTGAGCCCACCGGCGGTGCTGTCCGTCGAGGGGTCGGCCGCCTCGCTGCGCCGCGCCTCCCTCGCGGCGTCACTGGCGGCGCGCACCACCCCGGTCGTGACGGTTCGCGGGCCTCACGGCCGCCTCCCGGAAGCCGAGATCCATCCGTACCGACCTCGGGCGCGGGTCCTGCCCGCCCCCACCGGTGGGTCCCTCGACCGTGTCCGCCAGATCCTCGACGTGGGCGGAAGTGACACCCACGCCGAACTCGTCACGCTCGATGCACCGGCAGC
>JAHENF010000073.1 GCA_024643255.1 Ilumatobacteraceae bacterium | reverse complement strand
TCGCACCCCACCCGCAACCCACCCGCAACCCACGCGCAACCCACGCGCACCCCCCGAAATTCGGAAGCGATCTTGCGCTCAGCGCAAGATCCGATCCGAATTTCGGGTTGTTGGGTTGTTGGGTTGGGTTGTTCGGGTTGTTCGGGAGGATCGGGGATCGGGGTTTCGGGGATTCTCGAGGTCAGTCCTGGTCGCGGAGGAACTGCTGGATCTCGTCGGCGAGTTCGTCGCCGGAACGCATCTCGAAGGCCGGACCCGGGGTCACCTCGCCGTCCGTGGAGGCGTCGTACAACTCCTCGAGCTGGCGCAACATCGTGATGTGGTCCGGGTTGTCGGCGATCGAGGCGTCGATCCGCCGGCGTTGCGGGCCGACGGCGGCGCGCAGGTCCGCCGCCGCCACTTCGATGCCGGTCACCTCGGTCAGGCCGTCGAGCAGCGCGACCGACGCCGCCGGATAGGGGAGTGCCGCGACGTAGTGGGGAACCTGCACCCAGATTCCGAGCGCCGGAATCTTGCACGCGTGCATCGCGTGTTCGAGCGCTGCTGCCATGCCGGCCGGGACGTCGACCGAGCTGCGGGCGAACGTCACGCTGGCCAGGACCTCGGTCGACGGCGAGGAACACGAGAGGCGGGGGGTGCGGGTGTGCGGCGCCGCGAACGGATACGCACCGAACGCGATCATCTTGGTGACGCCGAGTTCCACCGCGATCTCCGAGATCGATCGGGCGAAGCGATGCCACGCCATGTCCGGTTCGGGGCCGGTCAACACGAGCACGTCGCGGCCCGACGACGAACGTCCCGAGCGGAGCTCGATCGTCGACCAGACGAGGTCGGTGTTGATCCCGTCACGGAGTTCCATGATCGGTCGGCGGGCTCGGTAGTCGATGAACGTGTCATCGTCGAACCTGACGAGCGGGCTGGTTTCGCACTCCTTCGACAGGGCGTCGGCAGCCGCGTTCGCGGCGTTCGCCGCGTCGATCCAACCGGTGAGCATCACGACGAGGACCGGCTCGTGCAGCATCGGCTCGTCGACGAGCCATTCGTACGAACCGTCGCCACTGGCGCGTCCCGGGGTGTCGCTCACCGCAGCGCGTCCAGATACCGCTCGGCGGTCGCGGCTGCCTGCTCGACCTGCAGCTTGAACGGCGCGAGCTCCTCCGGCGGACGGTCGCCGAGGGCGCCACCGAGGTAGCGGGAGTAGACGCCTTCGATGATGCAGGCGAGCTTCCAGAACGCGAAGGCGACGTAGAAGTCGAGCTGCGAGATGTCGCGGCCGGAGACCTCCGCGTACCGTTCGGCCAGCTGCGCCCGATCCCAGAATCCGGGCGCGGACGTCGCCGTACCGCTCCACGCGCCCTCGATGTCGTTCGGTCCGTTCCAGTACACCTGCAGCAACCCGAGGTCGGCGAGAGGATCGCCGAGCGTGCAGATCTCCCAATCGAGCACGGCAACGACCTCGCCGTCGTCGCCGACCATGCAGTTGTCGAGCCGGTAGTCGCCATGGACGATCGTCGCCGGACCCTGCTCGGGGATGCGCGCCAGCAGGCCCTCGTACACGCGGTCGACCGCGGCCAGTTCGCGGGTCTTGCCCTGGTTCCACTGGCCGTACCAGCGCTTGAGTTGCCGCTCGATGTAGCCCTCGTGGCGACCCAACTCGACCAGTCCGGCGGATTCGAGATCGACGGCGTGGATCGCGGCCATCGTGTCGACCAGCGATCGGCTGGCGTTGCGACGCGTCGCCTCGTCGACGAGCGCGGCCTCTGCGGCGTCGCGGTCGCGCAGCACGTGGCCGTCGACGAACCCCATCACGTAGAACGGCGCGCCGTTGACGTCGAGGTCCTCGCAGAATCCCTTCACCGGTGGCACCGGGACGGCGGAGGTCTGGAGTCCCGAGAGGATGCGATGCTCGCGCCCCATGTCGTGGGCGCTGGCCAGGACGTGTCCGAGCGGCGGCCGGCGCAGGACGAATCGTGTGCCGTCCCGCCCGGTCACGCGGAACGTCAGGTTGGAGTGTCCACCTGCGATCACGTCGAAGGTGAACGGCCCGACCGCGCCGTCGACGTGCGACTCCAGCCACGTGGTGACGGCGGCAACATCGATCCCCGGCACGGCGTTCATGTCATCTCGATCCCCAGTCATGTGGAGCCGAGGGTACTCATCGGCCACCGGTAGCGTTGAGTCCATGGCAGCCATCGATGTCACCGACGCAACCTTCCAGACCGACGTGATCGACAAGTCGACAGAGGTGCCCGTCATCGTCGACCTCTGGGCGCCGTGGTGTGGCCCGTGCAAGACGCTCGGGCCGATCATCGAGAAGGTCGTCGACGAAACCGGCGGCAAGGTCGTGCTGGTCAAGGTGAACGTCGACGAGAACCCCGGTCTGAGCCAGGCGTTCAAAGTGCAGTCGATCCCTGCCGTGTACGCGGTGAAGGACGGCGCGGTCGTCGACGGGTTCATGGGTGCCTACCCGGAACAGGCGGTCAAGGAGTTCGTCGACGCCCTGTTACCGAGCGAAGAGGAGATCGCCGTCGCCGAGCTCATCGAAGCGGGTGACGAGGGCAGCCTGCGGATTGCGCTGTCGATGGAACCGGCCAACGAGGACGTCATCGTCGCGCTGGCCGAGCTGTTGATCAGCGAGGGCAACAGCGACGAGGCGCTCGCGTTGCTCGCACGGATTCCCGAGTCGGACCGCACCCGCCACGTCGCGGCGCTGGCCCGGGTCGGCGATGCACCGCAGGACGACTACGACGACCAGTTGGCGGTGCTGCTCGACCAGGTCAAGACCGACGACGACGCCCGCCAGAAGTATGTCGACCTGCTCGAGCTGATGGGCCCGAGCGACCCCCGGACGGCAGAGTACCGCCGTCAGCTCACTTCGCGCCTGTACTGACGCTCGCGCTGGCGCTCGGCGAGGAACGCTCCGAGGCGCTGTTGGAACGAGGCGACGACGGTCGCGTACGTCGCGCGCAGTCGCCTGCTCGACCGACTTGGATCGAGCGATTCGGGGAGTTGAGGCTCGGTCCGCAGGAAGCGTTGGGCGGCGGCCAACTGCACGAACGCGTCGGCCAGAGCCGCGCCGCGCTGGTCCTCGACGAGCCGGACCGAGGTGGCGTCGAGCGACACGGCGAGCAAGTCGGCGTGAGCATCGATCGCGTCGAGATCCCACAGCCGTCGGGCGAGCGAGCGGTCGTCGCCGGAGAGCAGGGGGCCGCGTGTGACCAGTGCGTCGTCGAGGTCGGCCGGGGCGTCGAGATTGGCGGGTCGCAGCCAGGTGTCGGGTCGGAGCTCGCCGAATCGGGCCCCGGTGATCGCCGAGCGGAATGCTCGCCGCTCGGCGACCGAGCGGCGGTCGGCGAGCACCGCGACGAACCACCAGGTCCCGTCCCACGTCGTCGGCGGGGCGATTCGGCCGGCGTCTTGCTGCGCCTGGCGCTCGAGGAGCCGGCCGCTCAACCGGTACACCCCGTCGTCGTTGACGAGTTCGCCGCGCTTCGTCATCCGTGAGAGCGCGGTACGGGCTGTTCCGCCGCTGATCCCGAACAGCGACGTGACATCGAGCAGCGGACCGACGGGCATCGACGGCGGGTGGGTCCCGAGCAGGACCGAGAGCACCACCGAGCGGGGGTTGAGCGGGTCGAGTCGGACCAGGTCGTTCGTACGCTCGTTGATCATGGTGATCGCGAAGTGTAACATCGACGTATGACGCAGATGGCCACTCCACCGGCGCAGCACACGATGGTCCCACCCGCCGCGGCGCTCCCCGACGTGCTGCCGACGGACCGGCTGAACGAGCGGGGCAAGCCGCGTCCTCCGTTGCGCAACGAGCTGCGCCACATCTCGAACGCCCGCAATGCTGTCGCCGTCGTGAGCACACTGCTGCAGTCGTTCGGTGTCGTCATCGCCGCGGCATGGATCAACACCTGGTGGTCCTATCTGCTCGCGTTCGTGCTGATGGTGCGTGGACACGTGTGCCTCAACATCCTCGCCCACGAAGCGGCGCACCGGCTGTTGTTCACGAAGCGGTGGTTGAACGACGGTGTCGGACGTTGGTTCCTCGCCTACCCGACCTACCAGGCGATGCTCGCGTACCGGCGCGCTCACTTCGCCCACCATCGCGACGAGATGGGTCCCGACGAACCGGACCTCGGCTTGTACGCGGGATACCCGATCGCGCGCGACTCGTGGCACCGCAAGCTGCGCCGCGATGCCACCGGCAACAGCGCATCCAAGAACTTCCGTTCGCTGTACCAGGCGCTGCGGCGGGGGCAGATCGAGGCGAAGGAGATCATCCTGGTGCAGGCGGTGATGCTCGGCGCGTCGATCCTCTTCCTGCGTCCGCTCGCCTACGTGGTGTGGATCCTGTCGTGGTCGACGCTGTGGAAGGTGTCGAACCGGCTTCGCTCGATCGCCGAGCACGGTGGCATGGTCCGGTCGAAGGATCGCCGCCTCACGACGCACGTCATCCGCCAGAGTCGCCTCGCCCGGTACTGGATGGTGCCGTACAACACCGGCTGGCACCTCGCGCATCACGTCGACATGGGCGTGCCCTGGTACAACCTCCCGCGGCTGCATCAGGAGCTCGTCGACTCGGGCTGGGTCACCGAGTCGATCGAGTACCCCAGCTACCGGGCATTCTGGCGCGCCGCCTCGTCCGGCTGAACTCGCGGGGCCTGGCCCCGTCTGTCGCGTTGCGTTGTCCCGCCGCAGCGGTAGGTTCGCATCACCGACTTCCTCCTGATGACGTTGCGCACTGCGCATCTTCCGGTCGAGGAGGTCGATCGTGGAACCGATGTCGAGGCCGGCCTCGCAGTCAACGCTGGGCGAGCGTGCGCGGGCGTGGGTCGAGTGGTTCGGGGTGGGGAGACTGGTCGCGGCATCGGTTGCGACACTGATCGTCTGCGCAGGAGGGCTGTGGCTGGCGAGCAGCCCGCCGCCGCCCACCGAGGCGTCGTTGCCCATGGCCTCGACCACCACGATCGACGCGCCGCTGAACTCGACGACCACGACGGTCCCGGCATTCGTGCTCGTCCACGTGGCCGGTGCGGTCGTCCAGCCGGGCGTCTACGAGCTCCGGGCGGGTGCGCGGGTGCGCGACGCGATCGACGCGGCCGGCGGGCCGAGCGAGTCCGCCGACTGGAACGCATTGAACCTCGCCGCAGTCGTCGCGGACGCGAGCCGGGTCTACGTGCCCGTCGTCGGCGAGGCGTTGCCCGCAGCGCCCGCGCTCGGCTCCGATGGTGCCGACGCCGTCAGATCGGGCCCGATCGACGTGAATCGCGCAACAGCTGACGAACTCGATGAGCTCCCGGGTGTGGGGCCGGCCACGGCCGCGGCGATCGTGACGGAGCGGGAACGCAACGGACCGTTCGTCGGCGTCGACGATCTCGATCGTGTGCCGGGGATCGGGCCGGCGAAGCTCGAGGCGCTGCGCGATCTGGTGACGACGTGAGGTCGATCAGAACAACGAATCGGAGATCACGTACGCCGAGATCCCGAGCGCGATGCAGCAGCCCAACCAGATGCCGCCGCACAGCCAGGCGAAGTGTCGCCAGTAGTCGCTCCACACCGCCATCGGATTCCGGGTGGCGCGCCGCGACGCGAACAGTCCGACCGCGATCCACAGCAGGATCGACGCGCCGATGGCCAACGTGTACATGCCGCGGTCGCCGAACGGTGCACCAACCAGCAGCAGACACGGTGCGGCGAACACGCCGAAGATCAACCCGATGGCGCCGCTCCAGCTCGCATCCGACCAGTGCAGGGCCAGGTAGGCGATCGCTCCCACGAGTGCAGGAACGGCCAACCCGAGCAGCGGGCCCCAGGTGCGGATGCGCGTGCGGTACCAGCGGGGACCCTCCATGAGGGGCGCGGGCGACAACGAGTGGTACGAGGGCGGCCTGGCGCCGGGCGGAACAGGGGTGAACGAAGTCACGGGACCATCAGGTTACGACGATCGAGGCGGATGCGAACTGCACCCCGGCCCCGACGCGCATGTGGTGAGCGACGCAGCCATCGTCACGCTGGCGGCGGTGACGTCGATCAGCGTGTGGACGGGCGATGCGCTGGTCGCATTCGTGTGCGCCGTCGCGGCCGGCTGCACGATCCGTGCAGCGCGACAGGCAGGGGTCCGATGGCTGGTGCTGGCGATCCTGGTGGCGGTCACCGCCGGTGTCCACTCGCACCGGAGTTGGGCTGACCTCGCGCCAGATCGGCTGGGGACGTTCGAGGGCTGGGCCCGCCTGGTGGATGATCCGCAGCCGTACGCGTCGAGCACGAGAACGATCCTGGAGATCGACGGCGAGCGATTCGAGATGTGGGCCCGGGGACGCGCTCGGCAACAACGGGTGACGCGCTGGCGTGGCGGCGAGCGGATCCTGGTCCGCGGCGAACGCCGCCGCCTCGACGATGCCAGGTCCCATCGGGTCGCCTGGCAGCACGTGGTCGGCAGGTTCGACCTCGACTGGGCAAGTGATGTCGACCCCGGCGGGCCCCTCGCGCGCGCCTCGAATCGTGTACGCAGCGCGATCGAGCGCGCGTCGATCTTCATCCCGGGCCCGGACGGGGCGTTGTATCGAGGGTTGGTGATCGGTGACGATCGTGAACAGCCACGCGACATGGTCGAGCGGTTCCGGTCGAGCGGTCTGTCACATCTCACCGCGGTGTCCGGACAGAACGTGGCGTTCGTCCTCGCCGCATGCGGACCGTTGTTGGTGCGCCTGCGACCGTGGCCGCGGTGGGCTGCCACGGTCGCGGTGATCGCCTGGTTCGTGGTCATCACGCGGTTCGAACCGTCGATTCTGCGCGCCGGTGTGATGGCCGGGCTCTCGTCGGCAGCATTCGTGACGGGACGGGAGCGAACGCCGATCCGGCTCCTTGCGCTCGCGGTCACCGGGCTGCTCCTGGTCGATCCGCTGCTGCTGTGGTCGGTCGGATTCTGGCTCTCGGTGGGTGCGACCGCAGGCGTCTGTGTCGTCGGTCCGCTGCTCGCCGACCGGCTGAGGATGTTCGGCCCGATTGCCCTGCCGCTCGGGATCACCCTGGGCGCTCAGGTCGGTGTCGTCGTGCCGAGCGTGCTCGTGTTCGGACGGCTCCCGCTGGTGAGTGTCGTCGCCAATCTGCTCGCCGTGCCGGTCGCCGGCTTCGTGATGTTGTACGGACTGCCGGCGGGTCTGCTCGTCGGAGCGTTGCCGGTTCTGGGGCCGGTGGTGATGTTCCCGGCGCGCATCGGCACGCGGTGGGTCGACACGGTCGCCATGCTCGGTGCCCGGCTCGAACCCGAGCCCCCGTGGTCGTGGATCGGATGGCTCGGCATCGTCGTCGCCGTTGCGGCGTCGCAGCTCTGGGGCAGGTTCCTCCGTCGGTGACCGGACGCGATAAGAATCGAGGTCTCCATGGCGACCCATCTCCTCAGCGGCAACGACGAGTCGATCCTGCGATCGGCCGTGCACGAACTCGTCGACGAGCTGGTCGGTGCGGGCGACCGTGCGATGATGGTCGACGAGTTCGACGGCGACGAGTACGAGCTGCGAATGGTGGTCGATGCCGCACAGACGCCGTCGTTCCTGACCGACAAGCGGGTGATCGTCGCGCGCGACGTCGGGCGGTTCAACGCCGACGAGCTCACTTCACTGTTGGGGTATCTGGCCGATCCGCTCGATTCGTCCGATCTCGTCCTGGTCGTCAACTCCGGCTCGGTTCCGAAGAAGCTCGGCGACGCCGTCAAAGCCGTCGGAACCGTCACCAACACCTCACCGCCTGCCCGGCCGAAGGACCGTCAGGAGTGGATCTCCGATCACATCGCCGCCGCCGGGTTGCGGATCAAGCCCGATGCCGCGGCGCAGCTCGGTCAATGGCTCGGCGAGGACGCCGGGCGTCTCGACGGAATCCTGGCGACGCTCACCAGCACGTACGGATCCGACCACGTCCTGACGTTCGCGGACGTCGAGCCGTTCCTCGGCGAGGCCGGGGGAGTGCCGCCGTGGGACTTCACTGATGCCATCGACAGCGGCAACACCACCAAGGCGCTCACGTTGCTCGGCCGGATGATGCACGCCGGTGGGCGCCATCCGTTGCAGATCATGGCGATCATGCACAGTCACTACGCGAATCTCGCCAAGCTCGACGGCGCCGAGGCACGCACCGAGGCCGACGCGATGGCCGCGACGGGTATCAAGTCGCCGTTCCCCGCCAAGAAGGCCCTGCAGACGTACAACCGTCTGGGGTCGGCGTCGACGAAACGGGCAATCGAGTTGATCGCCCAGGCCGACCTCGACCTGCGTGGCGCGAAGGACCTCGAGCCGGAGTTGGTGATGGAGGTTCTCGTGGCCCGCCTGTCCAAACTCCGCCGCTGAACCTCCCCTCGAAACCGCCCCCGAAAACCGAAAAATGCCTGGAATTGCCCGCTCAGCGGGAAGTTCCAGGCGAATTTCGGAATGGGAGCGGGTCAGCCGGCGGCGTTGACCTTCTTCATCAGGCGGCTCTTCTTGCGGGCCGCAGCGTTCTTGTGGATGATGCCCTTCGAGGCTGCGGTGTCGATGCGCTTGATCGCGAGGCGCACGGCGTCGTCGTTGTCGTCGGTGCCGATCGTTTCGTTGGCGCGCTTGGTGCGCGTCTTGAGTTCGGCCTTGACGGCCTTGTTGCGCTCGTGACGCTTCTCGTTGGTGAGATTGCGCTTCTTCTGGCTCTTGATGTTGGCCATGGCCTCGTGCTTTCGGTCGATCGTCGTGTTCCGGGCCCGATGCCCCACTGAACAGCCCTGGGACTCTATCGGCAGCCGTCGGTGAGCGGCAACGTCCTGACATGAGCGCCGACGTGGCCGGATAGCGTTGGCTCGGTCATGGATCTCGGCCTCATCCGCAACTTCTCGATCATCGCGCACATCGACCACGGCAAGTCGACGCTGTCCGATCGCATCTTGGAGATCACCGGAGCCGTCGACGCTCGCGACATGCGCTCGCAGTACCTCGACTCGATGGACCTCGAGCGTGAACGGGGCATCACGATCAAGGCCCAGAACGTGCGTGTCGACTGGAAAGGGCATGTCTTCCACCTGATCGACACGCCCGGCCACGTCGACTTCGGCTACGAGGTCAGCCGCAGCCTGGCAGCCTGTGAAGGCGTGGTGCTCGTGGTCGACGCCGCGCAGGGCATCGAGGCCCAGACGCTGGCCAACTGCTACCTGGCGCTGGAGAACGACCTCGAGATCGTCGCCGCGCTCAACAAGATCGACCTGCCCGCCGCCGATCCCGACCGCTACGCCGCCGAGATCGAGAAGATCCTCGGGATTCCCGCCGACGAGATCATCCGCATGTCCGCCAAGACCGGCGAGGGCGTCCCCGATCTGCTCGACGCCGTCATCGAACGCATCCCGGCCCCGGTCGGCGACCCCGACGCGCCACTGCAGGGACTCATCTTCGACTCGCAGTTCGACCAGTACCGCGGCGTCGTGTCGAGCATCCGCGTGATGCAGGGCAAGATGATCTCCGGATCGAAGCTCACGTTCATTCAGGCGGGAGCCAACCACGAGGCGATCGAGATCGGCACCCGTCGACCGGTGCCGACCCCGGTGCAGGAACTCGGCCCCGGCGAGGTCGGCTATCTCATCGCCGGCATCAAGGACGTCGGCGACGCCCGCTCGGGTGAGACGGTGACCACGGCGTCGGGCGGTTCGGTCGACGCGCTGCCCGGCTATCGCGATCCGAAGCCGATGGTGTTCTCCGGGTTGTTCCCGATCGACGGCGACGACTTCGAGAACCTTCGCGAATCGCTCGAGAAGCTCAAGCTCAACGATGCGTCGATCACCTACGCACCCGAGTCGTCGGGTGCGCTCGGATTCGGGTTCCGCTGCGGCTTCCTCGGGCTGCTGCACATGGAGATCGTCAAGGAGCGCCTCGAGCGCGAGTTCGGCCTGGCGCTGATCGCCACGGCGCCGAGCGTCGAGTACCGCCTGACGCGCACCGACGGCACGATCGAGATGGTCGACAACCCCGCCGACATGCCCGAGGCGCAGCGCATCGCCGCGATCGAGGAGCCGTTCTTCAAGATCTCGATCATCACGCCCACCGAGTA
>JAHENF010000028.1 GCA_024643255.1 Ilumatobacteraceae bacterium | reverse complement strand
GTAACCACCGCCGCTCCCCTCGGCGACGACCGACATCGGCTCGAACCGTCCGAACGGCTCCATGATCGTCGCTACCATCGCGCGGTGGTCGAGGTGGTGTTCGCCAAAGCGTTCCGACGGCACGTCGAGTGTCCGGACGCGGTGGTGCCGGGCTCGACGGTTCGAGAGGTGCTCGACGCCTACTTCGGTGACCACCCACCGGTACGCGGCTACGTACTCGATGACGCGGGCAGCGTTCGCAAGCACGTCGCGGTGTTCCACAACGACGACGTGATCAGCGATCGTGTCACCCTCCGCGATCCGGTGGTCGCCGGCGACCGGATACACGTGTTCCAAGCGCTCTCGGGGGGCTGAACCATGACCATTACCGCACTCGTCGGCACCCGCAAGGGTCTCTTCACCGTCACGATCGACGACGAACTCGCGACCCTGTCGGTTCCGTCGTTCGTCGGTTCCCCTGTGACGAACGCGATCCGAGATCCGCGCGACGGCGCGCTCTACGTCTCACTCGACCACGGCCACTTCGGCGTGCACCTCCATCGCAGCGACGACGACGGCGCGACCTGGGTCGAGATCGCCGCGCCGGAGTACCCGCCCAAGCCGCCCGGGCTGTCCGAGATCAATCCCATGTCGCAGCAGGAACGACCGTGGACCACGCAGCTCGGCTGGATCATCGAGCCGGGACACGCCGACGAGCCGAATGTGCTCTGGTGCGGCACGATTCCGGGGGGCCTGTTCCGATCGGACGATCGCGGTGCGTCATGGCAGCTGGTCGAGTCGCTCTGGAACCTCCCCGCCCGTCAGAAGTGGTTCGGCGGCGGCTACGACGAAGCCGGCGTGCACTCGATCTGCGTCGATCCACGTGGGGCGGGTCGACTGGTCGTGGGCGTCTCGTGCGGTGGGGCATGGCGCACCGACGACGGCGGCGACACGTGGGCCGTCGCCGCGCACGGCATGCGATCCGACTTCGTGCCACCGGACCTGGCCGACGACCCCGACACGCAGGACCCGCATCGAATCGTTCGTTGTCCGGCCGCCCCCGATTCGCTGTGGACACAACACCACTGCGGCATCTTCCGCTCGGGTGACAACGGTGACTCGTGGACCGAGATCCTCGAGGCCGGCCCGTCGACGTTCGGCTTCGCCGTCGCCGTGCATCCGGACGATCCCGAGACGGCGTGGTTCGTGCCCGCGATCAGCGACGAAGTGCGCGTCCCGGTCGCCGGTCGGCTCGTCGTGACCCGCACGCGCGACGGTGGCGCCTCGTTCGATGTGTTGACCGACGGCCTGCCGCAGCGCGACGCCTACGACCTCGTCTATCGCCACGCGCTCGACATCGATGCAACCGGCGAGCACTTGCTGATGGGTTCGACGACCGGATCGCTCTGGTGGACCGACAACGGCGGCGATTCGTGGCGCCAGGTCTCCGCCAACCTCCCCCCGATCGCATCGGTGCGCTTCGTCTGACAACGTCGCGATGAGTTTCCGGCCCGACAGGTGGTCCAGAACCTCATCGCAAATCGATTCATCCGTCCCGCGATGAGTTTCCGGCCCGCCTGGAGGTCCTGAAACTCATCGCAATCGCGAGCTCATCATCGCGCCGCGGGCCGCGGGCTCAGCCGCGAGACAGCTCGTCGAGCATTCGGTGGCGGGTGATGGCGAGGTCGGCGAGCACCGAGGCGAGGCCGTACCCCGGTGCAGCCTGACCGATCGATCCGAGCGCCGCGGCGATCGGGACGAGTGCATCAGGTCGGACGCGGGCGAGGAGGTTGACCACCACGGCCCGATGCGAGGCACCGAGTTCGCCGGTGCCGATCAGGTCGGCGAGCGCGCCGGCCGATTCAGGCCCGGGCGCAGCCAGCAACGGAACCAGACCCGGCGCGATCGGAAGGTCAGGCAGCTCGCCGAGCGATTCCGGCGAGACGGTTGCGTGGGTCGACCGCGCGGCGAGCTCGGGAACGTGGCCGACCAACCATGCGGCGAGCGATCCACACGCGACCTCGGCGCGCGCTCGGCGCACCGGATCGCCCCGGTGCCGCTGCAGGATCAGCGGAACGAGCTCGGGAGCGACGCGCCGACCGTTGACGATCAGGGTCAGCATCCACTCGTCCTCGAGGACCGGCCACGACACCGTGATGTGGTGCCAGCGGTCGACGGCGGCGGGGACACAGATCGGACGGTCGTCGACCTCAGGGCCCTGGAGTCGGGCGACCGGTGGGCCCGGGAGCACGCCGGCGCGCCGGATCGCGGTGCATGCCGCCACCTGGGCCAGCATCCGCTCCGACGGCGCAGGGCGCAGGGCGTCGGCGACCACATCGGCGAGCGGTCCGATCGGCGGCGGCGGGTCGCGACGATCGGTTCCCAGCATCGCCGTCGTCACCAACTCGCGCCAGTGGTCCGCCATCGTCACCCCGGCGCCGCTCACCCCCACCGCCCATCATCCCGCTTGTGGTGCAGATCCATTGGGCCGTCCCAACCCCCACCATCCCGTTTGTGGCGCAGATCCATTGGACCGCCCCAACCGAAACGCGCCACAAACGTTGAATGCGCCACCAACGTTGAATGCGCCACGAACGTGGAGTGCGCCGGCCTCATGCGGCACTCACGAAGGAGTCGTCGGCACGGGGGCCGATGTCGATCGAGCGATCGGGGAGATGAATCGTGAGAGGCAGCACCCCGTGGGGCGTCCACTCGACGGTCACGTCGACCGGGGCGCCGGCCGAGATCGCCAGCAGCGTCGACATCGAACGGCCACCGAGCAGCGGCAGGCTGCCGGTGTCATCGGTGAGCACCCAGCCGGAACCCGCCGGCGCGACGGCCGCTCGCACGGTCACGGGGACCCGGTCGAGCCATGGCTCGCCGACGAGCAGCGAACCGATCTCGTCGCACGCACCGGCGACATCGACCGCCGGCGGCCGCGCCGGTTCGAGCGGGTCGCCGTGGCGAACCCCGACGAGCGCGCGCAGCGCCGGGCCCGGATACCGGTGCAGGTCGGCATGCACCGATGTCCCGACCTCGAGCGAGGTGTCGAGACTCTGCCGGTACGCGGCGAACGAGAGCACCAGCGCCCAGCGGCCGGAGTTCACACCTCGAAGCCAGTGCCGGCGCACCTCGATGCGATCCTCGCGCGTGTCGCTGCGGCCGGCCACGACCCACTGGTCGGTGTCGGGCACCCCGGCGAGCACGTCGGCCTGACGCACCTGCCAACCGACGGTCGTCGCCACCGCATCGGCGAGCGGATCCGGCAACTCACCGAGTCGTCGGGCGGCCTGCGAGAGCAGATGCAGCAGCCCGAGTTCGGCGAGCACCTCGCCATGCCAATCCGGCGACGCACCGACGAGTCCCGCGAGCCGCCGGATCCGGTTGGCGAGGCTGCCGGCGCGCGCGTCGACCAGCCGGGCCGCGAGCTCGTCCCAGGTTCCGTAACGGGCGAGCGCCGGATCGGCAAGGCCGGTGCGCATGCGATCGTCGAGCCATCGATCGAGTTCGGCGAGCCCCGCGTACATCCGCTCCACCCGCTCGTCGCGCCCGCGGTCGCGGTCCGGCTCGTCGTGTGGCTCTGGCACGTCGTCGGACGCTGGCGTTGCCGGATCCACGCCGGGTGACGGATCGACCGCTGGTGCCGCAGTGTCGACCGGCTCGACGCCCACCGCCTCCTGGGTACGAATCCGGCGGGTGAGCCATGCGTCCACCGTGGACGGAGCGATGCCGTCGGCCACCTGGCCCTGTGCCCACAGCATCAGCAGGGCCAGCGTGTGCTTGCACGGTCGCCGACGGCTCGGGCAGGTGCACGAGAATCCGACGCCCACGTGGTCGACCATCGTGTCGTAGGGCTCGGCGCCACTCCCTCGACAGGACCCCCACACCGCCCGCTCGTCGGCTCCCGTCGAGCCCCACCGACCGAGCGCAACGAGCGGCCGTGCCGCCGTCATCGCGGCCGGCGTCGGGGCGATCGCCTCGACCTGCTCGGGCGCCCAACGGGTCACGTGAAGGAGACGGACCCGACCGGCACCGCGACCGGCGCATCGACAGCATCGGCAGCCGACTTGGCGTGATAGCTCGAACGGGTCAGCGGACTCGCCTCGACGTGGCCGATGCCGAACGCCTCGCCGATCGCCTTCCAGCGAACGAATTCAGCGGGCTCCGCGTAGCGCACGATCGGCAGGTGATGTGAGGTCGGGCGCAGGTACTGACCGATCGTGACGATGTCGACGCCGAGGTCGGCGAGGTCGGCCAGGCATCCCTCGATCTCGTCGTCGGTCTCGCCGAGGCCGACCATGAACCCGGTCTTGGTGGTGAGCCCTGCACGCTTGGCTCGCGCGAGCACCGACAGCGACCGTGCGTAACCCGCGGACGGGCGCACCGCCCGCTGCAGCCGGGCGACGGTCTCGACGTTGTGGTTCAACACATCGGGGCGCTCCTGCAGGAGCAGGTCGAGCGCGGCGTCGTCACCCTTCACGTCGGAGATCAGCGTCTCGACCCGGGTTCCAGGACGGCGCTCGCGGATCGCCTCGACGCACGCGGCGACGTGGGCCATGCCGCCATCGGCGAGGTCGTCGCGCGCCACCATCGTCAGCACCGCGTGGTCGAGCGCCATCCGCTCGATCGCCTCAGCGACTCGATCAGGCTCGTCCGCCGCGGGGGCGAGCGGCTTGCTGGTGTCAACGAGACAGAAACCGCACGCACGGGTGCACCGTTCACCGAGCACCATGAACGTCGCGGTGCCTTCGGCCCAGCAGTCGGACAGGTTCGGGCAGCCGGCGTCCTCGCACACGGTGACGAGTCCGAGCTCCCGGATCGTCTTGCGCAACGAGGTGACACCGGCGCCGAGCTCGACCTTCGGACGCAGCCACTCCGGCTTGCGGGTCTCGATCGACAGCCCCGACGTCACCCCCGCCGCCTCCAGACGCGCGGCGGCGCGATCGGAGACCAGCTTCACCTGCTCGCCGGGCCCTTCCCCTCGTGAGAAGGCTGACAGATCGCGACCGTCAGCGGCGTGCTTCCATGCGACGTCCTGTCGCTCGACTGCCCCGTCGGCCCAGCGTTCGCCGGCGAGGCGGGCGACGATGTCGACGACCTCGCGCATCGTGACGTCGATGCCCTCGTCGGCGAGTGACGTCACCGGCTTGTCGCCGATCCCGCACGGCACGATGTGTTCGCGCAGGTACGTCATGTCGGTGGTGACGTTGAGCGCGAAGCCGTGCATCGTGCGACCCCGCGACAGCCGCACGCCGATCGCGCAGATCTTGCGCGGCACGACGGCCGGGTCGGGGTGCCCGACGTCGAGCCACACTCCGGCGAATCCCTCCAGGCGACCGGCGTTGGGCAGGCCCAACTCGGCGAGTGCGTCGATGATCAGACCCTCGACGTTGCAGACGTGCGCGGAGGCACCGAGGCGGTTGTCGACGTTGACGATCGGGTACCCGACGAGTTGGCCGGGCCCGTGGTAGGTGATGTCGCCGCCGCGCTTGACCGCGACGAGTTCGGCACCGACCGCGGCCGGATCGCAGCGCAGATTGAGCGAGAGATCGGAACGGGCGCCGTGCGTGAACACGTGCGGGTGCTCGAGCAGCAGCAGGTGCTGACCGGTGCCGTGCTCGAACAACGCTGCCTGGACCGCGAGCGCCTCACGGTAGGGCACTCGGCCCAGCCAGCGGACGCGGAGCGGATCGGACACGATGCCGGGCGAACTCGTCAGAGTTCGGTCGACCAGTCCTTCGTCTCGAGGATCTCCTTGACCCGCTTCAGGAAGCCGGCGGCGTATGCGCCGTCGAACGCCCGATGGTCCCAGCTCATCGCCAGATTGCCGACCGGATGGATCGCAATCGCCTCGCCGCCGTCAGGACCGAGCGCCACGACCGGCTTGCGCACGATCGCATCGGTCGAGATGATCGCCACCTGGGGCTGGTTGATGATCGGCATGGTCAGCACCGAGCCGGCAGAGCCGTTGTTGGTCAGCGTGAACGTGCCGCCCGAGATCTCGTCGGGGCTGAGCTTGCGCGTGCGGGCCCGCTCGGCGAGATCGGAGATCTCACCGGCGATCGCCGCGAGACGCTTGGTGTCCGCGTCGCGGATCACCGGTGCCAGCAGCCCCTCGTACTCGAGGTCGACGGCGATGCCGAGGTCGATGAAGTTGTGCACGACGAGGTCGGTCGCGCCGACGCTCGCGTTGAGATGCGGGAACTCCCGCAGTCCGTCGATGACCGCGCGAGCGATGAACGGCAGGTACGTGAGCCCGAACCCGTGCGTCGACTTCCACTGCCCCTTCACCTTGCCGCGCACCACGTCGACGTTGGCGAAGTCGACCTCGACCATGCTGAAGGCGTGCGGGCTCGTGGCCTTGCTCATCACCATGTGGTCGCCGGTGAGACGACGGATCTTCGACAGCGACACGACCGTGTCGCGTTCGCCGGCGCTGACCGAGGGCAATGGCGCAACGGCAGGGGCCGGCGCAGCAGGCGCAGGAGCCGGCGCGGCAGGAGCCGGCGCGGCAGGAGCCGGAGCCGCCGGCGCGGCCGCGGCAGGCGTGTCCTGGCGGTTCGCTCCGGTCGCGTCGATGTGATCGAGGACGTCGTCGCGGGTGACGCGACCGCCGGGCCCCGTGCCGGTGATGGCATCGGGGTCGAGTCCGTGCTCGTTGACGAGTCGACGCACGACGGGCGACAACAACCGGGTGTCACCGGCTTCGGCGACCGCCGGAGAGGGTGCCGGGGCGGCCGGTGCCGGCGCCGGAGCGGGAGTCGGTTCGACAGCAGCCGGAGCAGGAGCTGGTTCGACAGCAGCAGGTGCCGGAGCCGGAGCAGGAGCCGGTTCGACAGCAGCCGGAGCCGGAGCGGGTGCAGGAGCCGCAGCGCCGGCGGCGTCACCGACCACTGCGATCACGGTGCCGACATCGACGGTGTCGCCCTCCTGGACCCGGATCTCCGTCAGCACGCCGGACACGGGCGACGGCACCTCGGTGTCGACCTTGTCCGTCGAGACCTCGAACAACGGCTCGTCGGCAGCGACGGTGTCGCCGACGTTCTTGAACCATTGCGTGATGGTGCCTTCGGTGACCGTTTCACCGAGCTGTGGGAGCGTGACGTCTGCCATGGATGTGTTCCTTCGGTCAGTGGAGGTTCGGGGATCAGCCGTTGAAGTTGCGGCCGGTGAGTGACATGACGGTCTCACCGAACAGTTCGGAGAGACTCGGGTGCGGTTGGAGGAACTCGGCGATGTCCTCGACGGTGGCTTCCCAGTTGACCGCGAGGTAGCCACCGCTGAGCTGCTCGGTGACCCACGGTCCCACCATGTGGACACCGAGCACCTGGCCTGCAGTCCCGTCGGCATTGCGCTTCGCGATGACCTTCACCAGGCCCTCGGTCTCGCCGACGATCTGGGCACGGCTGTTGAACTTGAACGGATGCTTGGCGACGACCACGTCGTGCCCTGCGGCCCGGGCCTGCTCCTCGTCGGGGCCGGCCCACGCCACCTCGGGGTGGCAGTAGATCGCCCAGGGCACCCGGTCGTACATCACCGGCATCGGCGACTCACCGAGCAGGTGCTTGATCACGAGGATCGCCTCGGCGTAGGCGACATGCGCGAGCTGCGGGGTGGCGATCAGGTCACCGACGGCATACACACCCGCCTCACCGGTCTGGCAGTACTCGTCGACCACGACGAAGCCGCGCTCGTCGACGACGACCGCTGTTCCCTGCAGGCCGAGCTGGTCGGCGAACGGACGTCGGCCGACCGACACGACGACAGCGTCGACCTCGACCGACTCGCCCTCGCCGAACGACACCGTGGTGCCGCCCGAACCGTTGAGCGTGTGGCCCTTGACCATCACTCCCGTGCGGATGGCGATCTTCTTCTTCTTGAACGACTTCTCGACCACCTTCGCGAGGTCGGCATCGAGACCCGGCAGGATCTTCGGGAGGCCTTCGAGGATCGTCACCTCGCTGCCGAGGTCGGCGAATGTCGACGCGAACTCACATCCGATGGCGCCGCCGCCGATGACGACGACACGTGGCGGCACGCGATCGAGATCGAGCACCTCGTCGCTGGTCATGATCGGACCGCCGCGCTCGAATCCCGGGATGAGGCGCGGCACGGAACCTGCGGCGAGCAAGACGGTGTCGCCCGTGATCGTCGCCGCCGAGCCGTCGGCCATCGAGACGCTCACGGTTCTGCCGGCGCTGAGCGCACCGACGCCGTTGAACACCTCGACCTTGCGACCCTTGCACATGGCCGCGATGCCCTTGACGAGTCCGTCGACGATGCCCTGCTTGCGTTGCTGTGTCCGAGCGAAGTTGACCGTGACGTCGCCGCTTCCCTCGATGCCGAAATCGGCAGCGTGGTCGACGTGACGCTTGACGGCCGCCGTCTCGAGGAATGCCTTGGCCGGGATGCAGCCGCGATTGAGGCATGTGCCGCCGAGCGCATCCTTCTCGACGAGGGCGACGTTCAGCCCCGCCGATGCGCCGTACAGCGCCGCCGAGTAGCCGCCGGGGCCGCCACCAATCACCACCAGGTCGAAATGGTCACTCACACCGCTCCACCGTAGCGCCGATTCGCGGGTCGTCATCGGGACGTACGGGCCTCACGACGGCGCGAGCGCCCAGTTGCGGCGTTCCTCACCGCGCCGGAGTACCAGGACCCGGTTCGACCCATCGGCTCCGCTGATGTCGAACTCGATCCGGCACCGCTGCGGCGCTGCGGTGATGTCGACACATCGACCAGCGGCCGCCGCCGTGAGCGGTGAGAGCTCGCGATCGCCGGTGATCAACTCGAAGCTGTCGATGCCCCCTGGATCGTCGATGCCCCCGATCTCCACGTCGACGGCGAAGATCGTGGCCGATTCCGACGCCGAGCGCACGATGACCTCGACGTCGCCGACGGTGACCGACTCGCCGGCATTCGCCGGCTCGACCGCCGAGTTCTGCGTCGCCAGCTGCACGAAGAAGACACCACCGGCGAGCAGGATGGCCAGGCCGACGCCGACCGAGAGCAACAGCAGGGTGCGCGTCTTCATCGGCGTCGGAGCCTACGAGAACGTTTCGGAAACGTGTACCGCATGGCAGCGCACGCGCGGCGAAACGTCGGTACCTTCACCGACGTGACCCCACGACCTCGCCGAATCACGCGGCTCGCCGCCGCTGCCGTCCTGCTCGGCGTGTTCGCATCGGCCTGCGCATCGGCGTCCGACGGATCGAGCGCGCCCGACGTGACACCGCCGGCGACCGCGTCGTCAGCGGAACCGTCGGCGACCAGCACCGGATCGCCCACGACCGCCTCGAACAGCGACGCCGAGGCGACGACGGCGACAGCTCCGGTCCCGGTGCCCGAGGCACTGCAGTTCAGCGCCCCGCTCGTGGGCGGCGGTGAGTTCACCGGCGCCGACTACGCCGCGAAGCCGACGGTGTTCTGGTTCTGGGCCCCCACTTGAAGCGTCTGCAACCGTGAAGCCCCCTCGGTCGAGGAGGCAGCCCAGAAGTTCAAGGATTCAGCCAACTTCGTCGGCGTGGCGTGGACCGGCACCGACGACGCGTTCCAAGGCTTCATCGACAAGCACGGTCTCACCTTCCCGCAGATCAGCGACGACCCCGGCGACGTGTTCGATCGTTTCGGCGTGGCGTATCAGCCGGCCCTGGTGATCGTGAAGACCGACGGTTCGACCGAACTCGTCGCAGGAGCAGTGGAGCCGGACCTCCTCGCGCAGATCATCGGCGAGGCCGGCTGATCGGCTCCTCGACGCGAGCTCAGGCCGACCGCGGCTCACGCCACATCGGCACGAACGGCGGCGCCCCCTCAGGCAGCGCAACCTGGCCTCGCTCGACGAAGCCGTGGCGGGCGTAGAACGCCGTGTTGGCCGGGTTCGAATTCTCGAGGTAGGCCGGGAGACCCTCGGTATCACAGCGATCGAGGACCGAGGCGAGCAGCGACGCTCCGATGCCCGTGCCCTGGGCCGCCGCGCGAACACCCACGAAATACAGATATCGATGGGGTTCCTTCGGGTGCCCGGCGTCCATCGCTGCCATCAGGCGCAGCACCCGCGGCATCTTGGTGCGAAACAGCGACAGCATCTTCGGCGCGTTGCGCACGATGTCACCGTTCGACATACCCGCATCGCCGACGTCGAACCAGATCGCGACTCCATTGGCATCCTCGGTCGTCTCGACGAGGTGGGCCGGTTTGCGGAACTCCTCGGCCAGGACGATCTCGAACAGACGTGTGAGCCGGGACGCCGCCGGCGGGCCGGCCCCGAACATCCACGACAGGACCGGGTCGGTCGCGAACGCGTCGGTCAGGGCGGCAACGAGCCGGTCCCGATCCTCGGGCACCGCGGCACGCACGTCGTTGTCCATGGCGCACGATAACTCAGCCCGCGCAGGTGCTCCGTCGAGCCGATCCAGCCGATCGCTCCTACGCTCGATGCCATGCGCGTCGCCATCACCGGTTCCACGGGGCTCATCGGCTCCGCCCTGAAGCCTCACCTCGAGTCGCTCGGCCACGAGGTGATCCGGATCGTGCGTGGCACGCCGACCGGTACCGACATCGTCTGGTCGCCGGCAGAGTGTCGCATCGAGACGCACGCGCTCGACGACATCGATGCGGTGATCCACCTCGCGGGAGCCGGCATCGGCGACAAGCGCTGGACCGACGACTACAAGCGCGAGTTGTCGGAGAGCCGGACGAAGGGCACCACGCTGATCTGCGAGGCGATCGCCGCCGCCACCGACGGCCCGACGGTGCTGCTGTCGGGATCGGCGATCGGCATCTACGGAGCGCGCGGCGACGAGGAGCTCGACGAGATGTCCGCGCCAGGCGACGGCTTCCTCGCTGACCTCTGCGTGCAATGGGAACAGGCCACCGCCATGGCCGAGGCCGCCGGCGCCCGGGTCGTGCACCTCCGCACCGGCATCGTGCTGTCAGCCCAGGGCGGCGCGCTCAAGAAGCAGCTCCCCCTGTTCAAGTTCGGACTCGGCGGCAAGATGGCGGGCGGCGCCCAGTGGCAGAGTTGGATCTCGATCGACGACGAGGTCGCCGCGATCACCCACCTCCTGACAGCCGACACCGCGGGTGCCGTGAACCTCACGGCGCCGAACCCCGTGACCAACGCGCAGTTCACCGACACGCTCGGCGAGGTCCTGCATCGGCCGACCTTCATGCCGATTCCGAAGTTCGGTCCCAAGCTGCTCCTCGGCAGCGAACTGGCCGACAACCTCCTCTTCTCGGGCCAGAAGGTGCTCCCCCGTGCGCTCGAGGCCGACACCGGCTTCACCTTCCAACACCCCGACCTCGGCTCGGCGCTGCGAGCGCTGCTCGGCAGGTGACGAACGCCGACGAACCCGTTGCCGTCGTCGGCGCCGGACTCGCCGGGCTCTCGTGCGCCGTCGCGCTGCATCGGGCCGGCATCGCCGTGCAGATCTTCGAGGCGGGCGACGGTGTCGGCGGCCGCGTTCGCAGCGATCACGTCGACGGATTCACACTCGACCGCGGCTTCCAGGTCGCGCTCACCGCCTACCCCGAGCTGCACCGCCAGCTCGACATGACCGCACTCGATCTGCGCGCCTTCGATCCCGGCGCGCTCGTGTGGCGCGACGGACGCGGATCGGTCGTCGGGGATCCCTTCCGACGGCCGTCGACCACCCTGTCGACAGCGACCGCTCCGATCGGCTCGGTCTTCGACAAGGCTCGTATCGCCGTGTTGCGCCATCGCCTGCGCCGCGTGCATCCGGTGCGGCTGCTCCAGGGACCGGACACATCCACTCGTGTCGCACTCGCCGACGCCGGGTTCTCCGACACGATCATCGAACGATTCTTCCGGCCGCTCGTCGGCGGCATCCAGCTCGACCCCGAGCTCACCGACAGCCGGCGGATGTTCGACGTCATCTTCCGGATGCTCGCCGATGGAGACTCCGCTGTGCCAGCCGCCGGCATGCAGGCGATCCCCGACCAACTCGCTGCGCAACTGCCCGCAGGGTGCATCCATTTCGGTGCCCGAGTGACGCGGACATCGGCGAGATCGGTCACGATCGACGGCAGCAACGAGATCAAGGCGGCGGCGGTCGTGGTGGCGACCGATGGTCCGACCGCGGCGCACCTGCTCGGCCTCCGCGACGTGGGATCGAAGTCGGTTGGCGCGGTCTGCTTCGCCGCGCCCGAGGCGCCGATCGACTCGAAGCTGGTGGTGCTCGACGGCACAGGCCGTGGTCCGGTGCTCAACGTCGCCGTGATGTCGAACGTCGCTCCGACCTACGCACCCGCCGGGCGACATCTGGTCGTCGCCGCCTTGCCGGGCCAGGTCGGCAAGGGCATCGAACACGATGCGCGCGCCCAGTTGCGGGGTTGGTGGGGGTCGGCCGTCGACGGGTGGGAGCACCTGCGCACGTACCGGATCGTCCATGGCCAGCCGACACAGCGGCCGCCGTTCAACCCTCGGCGGCCGGTGCGCGTCGACGACGGTCGATTCGTGTGCGGCGACCACCGCGACACCGCCTCGATCCAGGGGGCCATGTTCTCGGGCCGACGGTGCGGCATGGAAGTAGTGGCCGCAATCGGTCACACTGGTGAACATGGCTGACGGAACGAACGCAACGCCGGGCGCTGACGAACGGGTCGAGCGTGGCATCCGGTTCGTCGCCGCCGAGCCACAGGCGATCTTCGACCTGCTGGCCGATCCGAGCAAACACGCGCTGATCGACGGTTCGGGCACGGTGAAGGCTCCGATCGAGGCCGATCCCGAGCGGCTCTCGCTCGGCGCAAAGTTCGGCATGTCGATGAAGCACGGCATGCCCTACAAGATCACCAACGAGGTGATCGAGTTCGACGAGCCCGACGTGATCGCCTGGCGCCACCTCGGCCATCACGTCTGGCGGTACCGGCTCCGACCGGTCGACGGCGGCACCGAGGTGACCGAGGAGTTCGACTGGGGCGTGGCGCGCAGCCCGCTCGTCCTGAAGCTGACCGGCACGCCGAAACGCAACGCCAAGGCGATCGAGGCGACGCTCGACCGGCTCGCCGCGCACTTCGCTTCCTGACCCGACGCAAGGACCTTTGTCCCTCACAACAATTGCGAGGCAGCAGTAGCCTGGGGGTATGACAACGAAGTGGTTGACCCCGAAGGAAATGGATGCGTGGCGCACCTACATCGAGACCTACGGCGATCTGGTGAACGCGATCGAACACGACCTCGACGAGCACGACATCACGCTCGGTGACTACCAGGTGCTGGTCTATCTGTCGGAGACCAAAGGGCGAGCGCTGCGCATGTGCGATCTGGCCGATCGACTCCAGCTGTCACCGAGCGGACTGACCCGGCGCCTCGACGGACTCGTGTCGGAGGGCTACGTCGTGCGCGAGCCGTCGACCGTGGACCGACGCGTCATGATGGCCAAGCTCACCGACGCCGGCTTCGAGACGCTTCGAGACGCTGCGCCGCATCACGTCGACAGCGTTCGACGCCACATCTTCGATCATCTCGACGATGATCAGGTCGAAGCGATGGCGTCGATCTTCACCGCGATCAGCAACGGCCTCGCCGGATGACCGCGCTCCCGCGCGGCTTCCACAGCCACGTCGCGAACATCGGGGTCAAGGACGACACGGACGACTTCGTCGTGGTCGCCGCCGATTCGACCAGCCCCTGTGCGGCCGTCTTCACCAAGAGCCGGTTCGCCGGCGCGAGCGTCACGGTGAGCCGGGCGAATGTCGCCGACGGCAAGGCCCGAGCGGTCGTCGTCATCTCGAAGAACGCGAACGTCGCCACCGGCCGGCAGGGCCACGACGACGCGGTCGAGGTCGCCCGTTCGGTGGCAGATCGTCTGGGCTGCGAACCGACCGACGTGATCATCACCTCGACGGGCGTGATCGGTCGTCGGTACCCCATCGATCGGATTCGAGCCGGCGTCGCCGCTCTGCCCGCGACGTTGACGTCCGAGGATGCCGGCGGTCCGGCCAGGGGGATGATGACCACCGACACGGTGCCGAAGCTCGCCCAGGCGACGATCGCCGGCAGCAGCGCCAGGATCGTCGGCATGGCGAAGGGTGTCGGCATGATCGAGCCCGACATGGCGACCCACATCTCGCTGATGTTCACCGACGCCGAACTGTCGTCGAACGAGCTCGACGCGGCGTTCCGACGCGTCGTCGACCGCACGTTCAACTGTGTGAGCATCGACACCGACACCTCGACGAGCGACTCGTCGGTGATCATGGCGTCCGGTGCCGCGGGGCCCGTCGACCTCGGGGCGTTCGAATCGGCGCTCCACGACGTTGCACTGGCGCTGACCAAGCAGATCGCACGCGACGGCGAGGGCGCTCACTCGCTGATCGAGGTGCACATCGATGCGGCGCGCGACGTCGCCCAGGCCAAGCGTGTTGCCAAGGCGATCGTGAATTCACCGCTCGTCAAGACCGCCGTCCACGGCGGCGACCCGAACTGGGGCCGGGTGGCGATGGCGGTCGGCAAGTGCAGCGACGACGTCGACATCGACCAGGATGCGGTCGTGATCCGCTTCGGTGAGACCGAGGTCTACCCGCGGCTGCTCGACGACGAGGCCCTCGCGGGCCTGTCGAGCTACATGCGCGGGTCCGACGTGCGGATCCACGTGACACTCGGCACCGGCACCGACGCCGCCACCGTGTGGGGCTGCGATCTCAGCGACGACTACGTCAGATTCAACGCCGACTACACGACCTGATCCGACGTTTGTGGCGAGTTCTGGTTGAGCCGTCCCAACCAAACAATGCCGCAAACGTCAAGGTCGGCCGCCCAGCGTCACTTCGGAGGCATGCGGATGCCGCCGTCGACGCGAATCGTCTCGGCGTTCATGTAGCTGTTCGTCACACACTCGATCACCATCGACGCGAGCTGCTCGGGATCGCCGAGACGCTTCGGGAACAGCACCCCCTTCTGCAGGTTCTCCTTGAACGCCTCGCTGGCCTCGCCCTCGCCGTAGATCGGCGTGTCGATGAGGCCGGGGGCGACGGTGTTGACGCGAATGCCGATGGCGGAGAGGTCACGGGCGATCGGCAGGGTCATGCCGACGACGCCACCCTTCGAAGCGGAATAGCTGGCCTGGCCGATCTGGCCGTCGAACGCGGCCACCGACGCGATGTTGACGATCGCGCCACGCTCGCCGTACTCGAGCGGCTCCGTCGTGCTCATCGCCGTCGCGGCGACGCGGATGCAGTCGAAGGTGCCGATCAGGTTGATCGCAACGACCTTCTTGAACGCATCGAGGTTGGCGGCCGAGTCGAGCGTGCCGTCCTTGCCGACGGTGCGCTGCGCCCAACCGATGCCGGCGGAGTTGATCAGCACCCGAACCGGCCCCATCGACTTCGCCATCTCGACGGCGTTGACGATGTCATCGGTGTTCGTCACGTCGACCTTGCAGAACGCGCCGCCGATTTCATCGGCGAGTTCGTTGCCCTTGTCCTCCTGCAGGTCGGCGATGACCACCTTGGCTCCTCGGGCCGCCAGCATCCGCGCTGACGCGGCTCCGATACCCGAGGCTCCACCGGTGACGATTGCGCTTGCGCCAGAAATGTCCATGGGCGCGAAACCTATTCGCCCGACGGCCCGAACGAGGAATCCGGCAGGTCAGCTCGGTGCCGGGCCCAGTTGCACGCGGGTGTCGACGATCCGCAGCGGCGTTCCTCCGACCACTCCCGGTTCGGCTCCGGCGAACCAGCCGGTCACGTCGACCACCACGTGGGCGTTCGAGTGCACGTACACACAGACCGCTCCGTTCGAGCCGACCGAGGCGATCACCCCGTTGGCGACACGAGTGCCCGGTTTGAAGTTCACGTTCGAGGCGGTCGGTCGCGCCGTGCCGCACGGCCACACGGTGGCGAAGCCCTGACCGATGGAATCGACGATCGTGAGATTGAGCGCCACCGCGACGGCATCGGCCGGGATCGTCCGAGCCGTTGCGCCGACCGGGATCTTGGCTCCGACAACCGGCACCGTCAGCGGCGTCGCCGGCGTCACGACGCCGCGACGACCACCCGTTCCGTCACGGGTGTCGACGAGTCGCGTGGGAACGCCCGCGACGAGCCCGCCGGTGGCGGAGGTCTCGAACCATCCGGCGAGGTCGACGACCAGGTCGGTGTCGGCATGCGTGTACAGGCAGACCGATCCGTCGGCGGCCATCGGGACGACCACGTTGTTGGCAATGCGCTGACCCGGGGCGAAATTCAGATTCGAGGCCGTGGGCCGAGCCGCGCCACACGGCCACGCCGTGACGAAGCCGGATGCGAGCGGATCGACAGCGACCACGTTCAGTGCAACCGCACTGGCGCCAGGCGGAACGGTCGATGTGGCTCCGTTGGCCAGCTTGACGCCTGCTCCGGCCACCTGGAGGCGCACGGGCTTCGACGGAGTGACCCGTCCGAGTCGACCACCCGTTCCGTCACGGGTGTCGAGGAGCCGTTGCGGAATCGCTCCCACGAAGGACGGATTCGAACCGCCGGCGAACCACCCCGCCACATCGACGACGAGATCGCTCCCGGCATGTGAATACAGACAGATTGCGCCGTTCGCCCCGATCGGCGCAATGACGCCGTTCGCCACTCGCGACCCACCGGGGAAGTTGACGTTCGACGCCGTCGGGCGGTCCACGCCGCACGGCCACACGGTGACGAATCCCTGGCTCACCGCGTCGACGGAGGTCACATTGACCGAGACCGCGGCGGCATCGGCGGGAATCATGCGGGTGACGCCGTCGGCCCCGACGAGCTGACGGCCGACGACGGGCAACTGGATGATCTTCGGCGGAGCGAGCCAGTGGCTCGGAGCCAATGCCAGCAGTTGCTGGCGGAGCCAGAGCGAGAACTGCGCCCGTCCGGTGGTGGTCAGGTGCACGCCGTCGCTGAACCAACGTGGTCGCTCCGGTCCGGCGCTCGCCTTGTTCCAGTCGAGCACGGTCAGGTTCGACCATCGAGTTCGGGCGGCGGCGAGCGCAGCGTTCGCCGGCGCGTAGACCGATGCGCCACCGGACGTCCGGATGTCGGCCATGTTCACCCAGACGACCTGACGGACGCCTCGTGCCTGGAGCGCCGCCATCATCGCGTCGATCGACGCGGCGAACGTCGAGGGTGAGTCGTTGTAGCCGAGTTCGACGATCGCCACGTCGAGCCCGGCCGGCAGGGCGGCGGCCGCCTCGACACCGGACGTGCCCGGACACGAGGTCGTGGTGGTGCACCGGCTCACGACGGCGTCGACGCGCAACGACGTGAACGTGCCATCCGCCAGCGTCCGGAACTCGGACGTCGACGATGCCGCCACCGAGTTCCCGACGGAGTCGCCGATCAGCGCAACGGTCTTCGCACGGGTGTCACGAGTGATCGTCCTGAGTGTGAACCCCGGCGAGGGAAGCCCGTAGGCGCTGCGGAAGTCCCACGCCGGAATGCGGACGGAACCGTTCGTGCCGGTGAGCACGACGTCGTTGAACCAGATGCCGTCGAACTGCTGGTTGACCGTGCTCGCGGCCTCGACCATCGCGGCCGACGTCAGCCTGCCGAGCCCGTAGCGCGCCGCGAGGGTGTCGGCATCGAGGACGCGGGTCCACAGGTGGTTCGGGTTCTTGTCGGTGTCGTCCCCAGCCGCGTCGTCGACCGGAGTGAACACGCCACCGGCGGTCCGCGGGCCGTTGGACGCCGAGAATTCGGTGGCGACGACCTGTCCGGCCTGGGGGTGGCCGACGGGCCACTTGCGGACCTTGCCGGCAGTCGCGACGATCGCGGCATCGGTTCGGGGGTCCTCGACCGACACGGCCGCGCCGGCCGCCGACGATCGGGTCGCCGCGCCGCCGTACACCTGACACGACTGGGAGTCGCAGATCGACGCATACGCATACCGGTTCTGCTGCAACCCGTACGAGCGCGCTGCCACTGCCTGGGCCTGCACCGCCTGCACGCCCTTGCCGCCGCCCGCGTCGGCCCAACTCGCCGAGATCTCCTTGGAGACGACACCGCGGAGGTAGTCCTCGGTCTTGACGTCGTTGACGACGCGGTTCGCGTTGGATTCGGCGGCCACGTTGTGGATCACGATCCGGCCTCGGTAGTGGGTGACTGCACCGCTGGCACTGCAGACGCCGAGCACCGACGTGGGCGCGGCAGCAGAGTTCTCGCCGCTGGCGTTCGTGAAGGTGATCGGGCCCGCCACGGGCGAGCCGAGCGGTGTCCAGGTCACCGCGCCGGTGCTGCTGCCGATCAGCGACCGCGCCCGAGCGGCGTCGTCGGCGTTCCAGATGCCATCCGCCGACAGGGCGTAGCCGCTGACGTACTGGTCGGTCTGCCAGTCCTTGAGGCGTGCCTCGGTCAGGTTGCCGAACGACCCGTCGATCGCAAGCGTGGCGTCACCGCTGATCCGGTAGGCGTTGAGGAACGTCTGGATCTGGATGACCGCCGTCGTGTTGGTCGAGGCCTTCGCAATCGGCCCGTTCGGCACGATCATGGCGGTCGAGTTCGGACAGGCCACCGAGGTCGACCCGTAGAGCTGGAACTGGTTGGTCGCGACTTCCTTCGCGTACATCGACCGACTCGACTGCCCCGCCGCGGCGACGTTCCCCGACCCCGAGACGACCCCGACGGTGGTGAGGCCGTCGAGCGCGCTGAGGCGCACGCTGATGCGAGCCTGCGCGGTGTTGACGTCGCCGAGCACCGTCCCGCCGTAGTAGTGGTCGAGGATCCATGTCCAATCCTTCGATTCGTCGACCGCCCAGCCGTACGCACCCCACTGACTCATCCCGCGGCCGTGGCCCAGGCCGGTGCCGTCGACGACCACCGCCACGATGTCGTTGCTGGCGGCGACGGCAGTGTTCGAGGGCGCCGCAGCGGGCACGACGGTGATGCCGAGCGCGACGGCCAGGGCGATCGTTGCTCGGCGCATGTAACGCAATTGTAATGTGTAGCGACGCGGCGGCATCGTCAGCATGTGAATGGTTTCGTCACGCCGAGGTGGATTCTTGACACCTTCCTGAGAATCCCCAGCGTGTCGGCACCGACGGCCTACCGGTTCGGGACGGCGGCGACTGCCAACCGGTCGACCAGGTCGTTCATCGGGTCGCCACTGTGCCCCTTCACCCAGCGGAAGGACACGTCACCGGCGCCGACGAGCTCGATCAACGGCTTCCACAGATCGACGTTGGCCACGGGCTCGCGCTTGGAGTTCTTCCAACCGTTGCGTTCCCATTTCACCCACCACCGATCGCGGAAGCAGTTGACGACGTAGGTGGAGTCCGAGACGATCTCGATCGGCATGGGCGCGCCGTGGTCATCGGCCACCGACGCGTGGGTCTGCAGCGCGTCGAGGACGGCATGGATCTCCATGCGTTGGTTGGTCGTGTGCTCCTCGCCCCCCGCACCGTGCGGCTCACCGCTCGGGGCGACCGCCCAGGCCCAGCCGCCAGGACCGGGATTCCCGCTGCACGCTCCGTCGGTGTAGATCACGAGGGATGTCATCCGCCCAGACCCTACTCACCACCCCAAAACACCCCGAAACACCCCGAAACACCCGAAATTCGGACTCAACGTCCCGCTCAGCGCGACATTGGCTCCGAATTTGGGGGTGGTTGGGGGGTGGGTAGGGGGTGGGGGGTGAGAGACGAGAGGGCAAGCGGTGCGTACCGGCCGGTAACACTGCGAGACTGGCCCGCATGATCTTCGACGGCCACGTCCATCAGCTGCCCGACATCGATCCCACGGAGACCAGGGAATGGTTGGACAGCCTCGACGCCGTCGTCGACACGCACGGCAAGACCCGGGCGCGGTACCTGTTGAGCCGGCTCATGGAGCGCGCGACCGAGAGCCAGGTGTCGTTCCCGGCGACGGTGTCGACGCCGTACGTCAACACGATCCCACGCGAACAGGAGCCGTGGTTCCCGGGCGACGAGCACATCGAGCGACGCATCCGGGCATTCATCCGCTGGAACGCCGCGATGATGGTCGTTCGGGCGAACAAGACCGCCGACGGCATCGGCGGCCACCTCTCGACGTTCGCGAGCTCGGCATCGCTGTACGAGATCGGCTTCAACCACTTCTTCCGCGGCAAGGACGACGGCACACCGGGCGACCATGTCTACTTCCAGGGCCATGCCGCCCCCGGTGTGTACGCACGAGCGTTCCTCGAAGGCCGCCTGACCGAGGACGACCTCGACCACTTCCGCCGTGAGATCGGCCGTGACGGTCGCGGGCTCTCGTCGTACCCGCACCCCCGCTTGATGCCCGACTTCTGGGAGTTCCCCACGGTGTCGATGGGCCTGGGCCCGATTACGGCGCTCTACCACGCCCGATTCAACCGCTACCTCCAGAACCGCCACGTCGACGACACGAGCAACAGCCGCGTCTGGGCCTTCCTGGGCGACGGCGAGTGCGACGAACCCGAAACGCTCGGCGCGATCTCCCTCGCCTCACGCGAGCAGCTCGACAACCTGGTCTTCGTCGTCAACTGCAACCTGCAGCGCCTCGACGGGCCCGTGCGCGGCAACGGCAAGGTCATCCAGGAACTCGAGGCCACCTTCCGCGGCGCGGGCTGGAACGTCATCAAGGTCATCTGGGGTTCGAAGTGGGACGACCTGCTCGCCCAGGACAAGGACGGCGTACTGCTCAACCAGATGAACACCACCGTCGACGGCGAGTTCCAGCGGTACGCCATCGAGGACGGTGCCTACATCCGCGACAACTTCTTCGGCCCCGACGAGCGGCTGCGCAAGATGGTCGCTCACCTCAGCGACGATGAGTTGCTCTCGCTGCCCCGCGGTGGCCACGACTACCGCAAGCTCTACGCGGCCTACAAGGCCGCGACCGAGAACCTCGGCTCGGGGCGTCCGACCGTCATCCTGTGCAAGACCATCAAGGGATGGACGCTCGGGCCCGGCTTCGAGGGCCGCAACTCGACCCACCAGATCAAGAAGATGACCAAGGATCAGATCATCGCGATGCGCGACCGTCTGCATCTCGAGGACGTCATTCCAGACGAAGGCCTCGACGCCGAACACCCTCCCTACATCACCCTGGCGAAGGACTCGATCGAGTACCAGTACATGATGGAGCGCCGCAAGGCGCTCGACGGCTCGATCCCCAAGCGGACCACCGTCGCCCGCCGACCGCTCGACCTCCCCGGCGACGGACCCTTCGCCGAGGTCCGGGCGGGCTCGAACGGGCAAGAGGTGTCGACGACGATGGCGTTCACACGTCTGCTTCGCGGACTCGCCCGAGACGAACACATCGGGCCCCGGGTCGTGCCGATCATCCCCGACGAGGCGCGCACCTTCGGCATGGACGCGCTGTTCCGTGAACTCAACATCTATGCCTCGCAAGGGCAGAAGTACGAGCCGGTCGACCACGACCTGCTGCTGTCGTACTCCGAGTCGACCAAGGGCCAGATTCTCGAAGAAGGCATCACCGAGGCCGGCTCGATGGCGAGCTTCATCGCAGCCGGCACGGCCTACGCAACGCGGGGCGTTCCGATGGTGCCGTTCTACACGTTCTATTCGATGTTCGGATTCCAGCGCGTGGGCGACCTCATCTGGCAGGCCGCCGACATGCGCACACGCGGGTTCCTGATGGCCGCCACGGCCGGACGCACCACGCTGCTCGGCGAAGGGCTCCAGCACCAGGACGGTCACAGCCTCGTGCTGGCATCGACCGTCCCCGCCGTTCAGGCGTACGACCCGGCGTTCGCCTACGAGATGGGCGCCATCGTGCAAGCCGGCATGAACCGGATGTACGGCGGCGGACCGGCCGAGGAGACCGACGTCTTCTACTACATCACGCTCTACAACGAGAACTACGAGATGCCGCCGATGCCCGACACGCCGGGGCTCGCCGAAGCGATCGTCGAGGGGCTCTACAAGTTCGCCGACGCACCGGCCGACACGTCGATTCCCGCCACGATCCTGTTCTCGGGCACGGCGCACACCGCCGCGCGCGAAGCGGCAGCCGACCTCGCCGAGCACTACGGCGTCGGCGCCGAGCTGTGGTCGGCGACGTCGTACAAGTCGCTGCGGGAGGAAGCGCTCGCCGCGGAACGTTGGAACCGGCTGCACCCCTCACAGGAACCACGCGTCCCGCGGGTCGCGCAGATCCTCGCCGAGTCACAGGGCCCGATCACCGCGGTGTCCGACTTCATGAAGATCGTGCCCGAGCAGGTGCAGCGGTTCATCCACGACCGCACGTTCGTGCCACTCGGCACCGACGGCATGGGCCGCTCCGACACCCGCGAGGCGCTGCGCCGGCATTTCGAGGTCGACACCGGCCACGTCGTGCTCGCCGTCCTCGACGGCCTGCTCGCCGATGGCAAGGTGAGCGAGGACGTCGTCGAAGACGCCATCGCCCGCTACGACATCGACCCCGACGCCATCGACCCGTACTCGAGTTGATCGGCCTCACCGCACGCCGGTGGTCGACGATCGAGGTCGTCCGATCTCCGGCTCGTCCGCTGGCGCTCCCGTCGCCGGGCGCGCCTGGGCCGACGGCTCTTCGGTAGGTTGAGCGCATGGCCGGAACGCTGTTCATCACCGGGAACACCGCAGCTGACAAGCTGCTGAACACCAACGCCGACGCGCTCCTGATCGGCATGCTGCTCGACCAGCAGGTCCCGATGGAGTGGGCGTTCAACGGCCCGTCGACACTCAAGGCCCGACTCGGACATCTCGACCCGAAGAGGATCGCCGCGATGGACGTCGAGGAGTTCGTGTCGATCTGCTGCGAGAAGCCCGCGATCCATCGCTTCCCCGGCTCGATGGGCAAGCGCATCCACGCCGTGTGCGAGGCCCTCGTCGCGGACTACAAGGGCAACGCTGTCAACATCTGGAAGGGCGTCGACGACGCCGACGAGGTGTACCGCCGGCTGCGTGCGCTGCCCGGATACGGCGAGGAGAAGTCGAAGATCTTCATCGCCATCCTCGGCAAGTCGCAGGGTGTCGAGCTGGCAGGTTGGCGCGAGACCGCAGGCAAGTTCGGCGACGAGACTCCCCGATCGGTGGCCGACGTGCACGACGAGGCGTCGCTCGGCAAGGTGCGTGAATGGAAGAAGGCGCAGAAGGCGGCGAAGAAGGACAAGCAGGACCGCCCGGTCTGAGTCAGCCCGACGCCGCCGCCGACACCCGTTCGACGAGGCGCCACAGGCCGCCGGCGACACCGGTCGCCAGCGCACGCAGGTGCGTCAGGCGCGGAGCATGGCGAACGCGCCGCAACGACAACCAGACGGCGCGGACCACGACGGACGCCGACTCGTTGCGGAACGCCGACCACAGGCGATTGCGCTCACGCAGGTAGACGAGCCGATCGCCGAGCTGGTCCGTCGACGCGCCCTTGCGGTGTTCGACGACCGACAACGGAGCGCAGCGGTATCTCCACCCCAGATGGGCACCCCGGCGGGCGAGGTCGACATCTTCGTAGTAGAGGAAGTAGCGCTCGTCGAACCCTCCCGTCGCGTCGAGGAACTCCCGACGGAACGCGACCGCGCCGCCCGTGAAGATCTCGATGTCCCGGGCATCGGCGACGACCTCGTCGACCGCGATGCCGAGACCGATGTCGGTTCCGGCGCCGTCGGCGCCGACCCGGACGCCGAGACTGTTGACGCTCGACGTCCCCGCGAACACGAGCAGCGGCTGTACGGCGCCGACGTCGGCGGCCGCCAGTTCAGCGACGAGCGGGGTGAGCCAACCGGGGCGAACGACGACGTCGTCGTTCAACAGGACGAGCACATCGGCGCCGTGACGACGGGCCGCCGCGAAACCGGCGTTCGCGGCCGCGCCGAACCCCTCGTTGCTCACCGCGAGCGTGCGTCTGTTCGACCCAGGATCGTCTTCGATGACGCCGACGAGCGCTCCCCGGACATCACCGGTCGGCTGCGCGGCATCGCTGTTGTCGACCACGATGCTGTCGACCCCCTCGGCCCGCAGCGACGCAAGACACTGCTCGAGCATCTCGCCGGAACCGCGATGGGTCACCACCACAGCGACCACGGCGACGCCCACAGCGTTCAGTCGCGCCCGACCATGTGGTCGACGAGTTCGCGCAGGCCGATGTCGAGTGGTGTCCTCGGGCGACCTGCGTTGGACGCCGCCCACGCGGAGCGCACGTCGCCCAGGCGGTATGCGCCGGTCACCACCGGCGACGGGGCGCCCGCGGCCGCGGCGATGATGTGCGCCGCCGACTCGATGGTGGATCGCTGACCGCTGCCGACGTCGACGAGCGAGTTGCCATCCGATCGCTCGGCCGCCCGCACGACCTCGTCGACCACGTCGTCGATGAAGACGAAGTCGCGACCGATGTCACCGTCTTCGAACACCTCGATCGGCAGGCCAGCCGTCGCGCGGACCGCGAAGTAGGTCAGCACGCCGGTGTAACTGTTCGTCGGTGACTGGCCCGGACCGTAGACGTTCTGCAGTCGGAGGATGTGCGCCGACGACCGCATCGCCGTGCACCACGACGTCAGCAGATGCTCCTGCGCCAGCTTGGTCGCTGCATACACGTTGGTGGGACGGGGCTCGGTGACGTCGGCCTCGTTGGCGACGGGGCGACTCGGCGCACCCGATGGTGACCGGGGATTCCAGAGCTCGGCGTCGAGGTCCTCCGGCACGCGCTGGCCGGGGTAGAAGACGGACCCGTCGGCCTCGTCGATCCATGCCCCTTCGCCGTAGACCGCTCGCGACGAGGTGAGCACGATCGACGTTGGAACATGGCCGGCGCGGGTGCACGAGTCGAGCAGGTTGGTGGTGCCGACGACGTTGACCATGCCGTGACGGCTCGCCTCGGTCAGCGACTGGCCCGTGCCGGTCTCGGCCGCGAGGTGCACCACGATCTCGGGCCGGTGGATCCTGACGATCGAGTCGAGCGACGGCGCATGGGTCACGTCGACGGCATGATGGATCACCCCGGCGGGGAGCGCCTCGACGGCGGAGGTGTCGGGATGCACCTGTGGGTGGAGATGGTCGGCGACGACGACCGTGTGGCCGTCGGCGACGAGACGTCGCACGACGCCGGTTCCGATGAACCCGCAACCGCCAGTGACCAGGACCGTCGACACCGGGCCGAGTGTAGGGACCGCTCGTGCCGATTCGCCTGTCTGCCGTCTCTGCCTACACTGCGCGCGTGACCATGCACGACGAGGGGAACCGCGACGCGGACGAGGGGTACGAGTCACTTCGTCGGGAGGTCGCCGCACTCCACGTCGAACTGAACACGGCCCTGGACGCGGCACATGAAGCCGAGATGGACGCGGGTCGGCTGCGGGGCGAGCTGGCCGAGATGCGAGTCCAGCTGGGTCGGGCCCGCCAGGAACAGCACTGGGCACTGACGGGTCGCCCACCGCTCACCATGAAGACGATCCGGTCGCTGCGCTCTGCGACGTCACGAGTCGACGGGGCGATTCGACGGCGCATCCGTCGGACTCCCGCGCGATGACGCGAACTCGCTTCTCGGTGCTCACCACCGTGTGCGATCCGCCCGTGGAGGTTCTCGCAGCGTGTCTCGCGTCGGTCGCCGAGCAGACGTGGGCCGATTTCGAACACGTGGTCGTCGACGACGCATCCACCTCGCAGGAGGTGCGCTCCCTGCTGTCCGAGGCAGCTCGCGACGACACGAGGGTGCACCTCGTCAAGCGGAACACCCGCGGAGGCATCGTGGCCGCCGCCAACGACGCGCTGGCTGCGGCATCAGGCGAGCTGATCGCGCTCCTCGATCACGACGACACGCTCGCTCCACACGCACTGGCCACAATGCACGAGGCGTACACGCCGACATGCGATCTCGCCTACAGCGATCACGACATGATCCGGCCGGACGGACGCCGCGCCGACCCGGTGTTCAAGCCCGACTTCAGTCCGGAACGACTCCGCCAACAGAACTACATCACCCACCTGGTCGTCGCTCGCCGCTCGCTCGTCGAGCAACTCGGAGGCTTCCGTCTCGGGCTCGACGGGTCCCAGGATCACGACCTGCTCCTACGACTCGGCGAGCAGGCTCGCTCGATCGTCCACGTGCCCGAGGTGCTCTACCACTGGCGGATGACCGCCGGAAGCGTTGCCCTCGACCCCGACGCGAAGCGGTATTCGTACGAACGCGGCAGGCAGGCGGTGGCAGATCACTGCGCCCGAGTCGGCATCGACGCGGAGGTGGAATTGGGGAGGCACCTCGGCACCTACCGACTCCATCGAGCCGTGACCGATCGCCCGAAGGTCAGCGTCGTCATCGTGTCAGCCGGTGAGTCCGCCGTCGTCTGGGGACGGCAGCGACCGCACCTCGCCGCCCTCCTCGAGTCGCTCGACCGACTCAGCTCGCGCCCGAACGAGGTCGTCGTCGTCAGCCCGACAGCGACCATCATCGAACACGACGAGCGCGTCAGCAGGGTGGAGGTGGCTGCGCCGGGCGAGTCGCCGTTCGCCGTCGCCGCGGCCACGGCGACGGGAGACGTCGTCGTGCTGCTGGACGAGGCGATGACGCTCATCGCCCCCGCCGGCATCGACGAGCTCACCGCGTTGCTGAGCGACGATTCCGTCGCCGCGGTCGGCAGCGCGCAGTTCCACGCCGACGGGTGTGTGCGCCACGGCGGCTTCGCGACCCATGGCGCGCCCGCCGACATCCTGTTCGGCTGGGGCGGCGACCACGGTGGCCCCGGCCGTCTCATGGATGTCACGCGCGAGGTCAGCGGCGTCGACCTGGTCGCCAGCGCGTGGCGCACCGGCGAATTTGCAATGTTCGCGGAAGGCCTGGATGCATCCGACACCGCGAGCGCCGGCCTCCAACTCTGCCAACGCGCACGGTCACTGGGATCCCGGGTGCTGTGGACGCCCTTCTCGTCGTGGCATCGGTTCGACTACGGAACCCGGCGCGACCCAGCGCTGCGCCCGCCCCGACCGCAACCCCTCGCCGGGTCCGCGACCGGCGACCCGTTCTACAACGTGAACCTCGCGCCGGATCGGGCCGACTGGCTCGAGCTCCCGGGTCGGGCAGGCGCCCCGCCGTTCACGATCGACAACACCGGAGTGGTGCACTGGTCGTGATCGGCCCGCCACCGGATGACGCGGCGTTCGCCGTTGCATCGGCCTACGATCGGGCCGGTCGGGCCGCCGCCCCGCCCGACCCTCGACCTCGACTCGGCGGCAGGATCACATGACATCACGTCCAGACGTCGTCGCCGCCGTGTACGTACGGACGCCGACACATCGACACGCTCCGACGGTGCGGTCGCTGCTCCAGGCCGGAGTCGAACACGTCGTCGTCGGTGCCGCACAGCCACACGAACTGTCCGCGTTGCTGCTCGACGACCGTGTCGAGGTCGTCGCCGCGACCGATGTCGCATCATTCGTCAACGGCGTGTCGGCACGCTTCAGGTGCACCGTCCTCGCGTGCGATGAACCGGTCGTCGTCGCCCCCGAGTCCTTCGGGCCGACGCAGTCGATGATCGACGAGGATCCGCGCATCGCCACGGTCTCGTACTGGTGCAACTACGCCGGCTATCTGAGCTTTCCCCACCAGAACGCCCCCGCGAGCCACCAGCAGGGAGACCTCGACGAACGTTCCGGCACCCGACGACTCCGCGAGCGATCGCCCCTCGCGGTGCCGCTCGCGATTCCCCTCGCCCGGGGGCCGCTGGTCGCGATCGCTCGCGCCGCGCTGACCGCGTGCGGTCCACTGATCGACGGACCGATCGACGACCTCTCGGCGATCGTCGCCGAGTTCGGGCTCCGCGCGGCCGAGCGCGGCTTCACCCCGGTGTTGGACCCGACGACCTACGTCGTGCGACCCTTCGATCTGGCCGACCCGACGCCGAGCCCGCTCGACTCGGGATCGGCGCGGGCATGGCTGCACGAACTGCATCCGACGTTCCCGGCCCTGTACGACCAGCTGATGAACGACCCCGAGAGTGCCGTGTCGCAGGCGCACGGGCTGGCCAGGGCGCAGGCGACCGGTCTGCGGATCCTCGTCGACGGCAGCGTGATGGGCATCCTCGAAACGGGAACACAGGTGCAGGTGATGCACATCGTGTCAGCGCTGGCCAGACGAGACGACGTGCGAGAGATCGTGATCTCGATGCCCGGTCCGGTTCCCCCGTATGCCGTCGACGCCTTCGCCTCCACCAAGATCCAGCCGGTCGTCGAGCCCTCCGGCGAATTCCCGCCCGAGCTCCGCTTCGACGTCGTGCATCGGCCCTACCAACCCGACCGCCTGCTCCCGATCGAGCACTGGCGCACCGTGGCTCGACGCATCGTGATCACCGTGCAGGACCTGATCGCGTTCCGCAACGGCAGGTATCACTCCAGCCCCGACGAGTGGTTGACCTACCGCGACCGGTTCCTGACGGCGACCGCGACGGCCGACCGGATCGCGGTGATCAGCGAGGACGTCGGCCACGCCATCGCACTCGAACGCCTGCCGCTCGAACCCACCAGAGTTGCCGTCGCCCCGTGCGGAACCGATCACCTGAGCGGGGCCGAGGAGTCGCGGGCGCCAGCCGCGTTTCTGGCACCCGAACGAGTCGGCAGTCGCTTCCTGGTCGTCCTCGGCACGACCTACATGCACAAGAATCGCGACCTCGCGGTCCGGGCATGGCAGGAACTGCGGGCCCGGGGACGCGAACACCTCTTGGTGGTCGTGGGCGCCCAGGTCCCCTACGGGAGTTCACGTCACCTGGAGGCGCAGGCCCTCGGAGTCGACGACGACGGGGTCATCAACCTGCTCGATGTCTCGTCCTCGGAACGCAACTGGCTCCTGCAACACGCCGATGCCGCGTTGTACCCCTCGAGTGCCGAGGGCTTCGGGTTCGTCCCCTTCGAGGCGGCGGCGTTCGGTACCCCGACCGTGCTCGTGCAGTTCGGCCCGCTTGCCGAGATGCAGCCCGACGCGTCGGCGGCGGCGGCATCGTGGGACCCCGAGGACCTCGCCGACGCCGTCGACGCATTGCTCGACGATCCCGACGCCGTGGCGGCCGCGGTGTCCGAGACGATCGCTGCCGGAGCTCGCTTCACATGGGACGACGCAGCCGAGAAGCTCGTGGCGATCTATCGGGAGGCATTAGCCTTCCCACCATCACCTGACCGCTCCAGCGTCCGAGAGGGATGAGCATGCCATCAACCACGACCGCGGAGGACCCAGTGACCGAGTCGGCTCCGATCAGCGAGTCGATCGACCGTCTCTCGCTCGAACAAGCGATTCGAGATGTCGAAGTCGCCAACGCCAGGGTCATCGATCTCACCGCCCGGCTCACCGCGTCCGCGTCCGAGATCATCGAGCTTCGCGGCCGACTGCTGGCACTCGACACACCGACGCGGTCCGGCAACGCCACGCTGCGTCTGCGCCTGCTCGTCGCGCCACGGGTGAAGGCGGTGGCGCGCGTGCTCCTGCCGGCGAGCGTCCGCTCGCGTCTGCGCGCCGTTCTGCGATGACCCGTCAGCGCGTGTTGCTCGCGCTCACCGTCTACAACGGCCGCGAGGTCGTCCGTCGGTCGCTGACCTCGGCGGCTCACCTGTCGCGCGACGTCGCCGACATCGACGTGCTGGTGCTCGACGACTGCAGTCCCGACCCGGGATTCAGCGACGAGGTGGCGGCCTGGTGCCGTGAGTTCGGACACGACCTGTATCGATCTCCACGGAATCTCGGCATTCCGCGCAACGTCAATCTCGGTCTGCTCGCGGCGATCGAAGGCGGATACGACCACGTCGTCATCTCCAACTCCGACGTCGTGTACAGCGCCAACGCGATCGATCAACTCGTGCGCACCGCCAACTCCGACCCGCGGATCGGTTCGGTCACGGCGTGGAGCACCAACGTGTCGATCTATTCGATCCCGAACCGGTCGCCCGACACCCACCTCGTCCACCAGGCCGTCGTCGACGAGGTCGGCGCGTCACTCGCGGCATCGTTCGGCGCGCACGCCGTCGACATTCCTGCGGGGATCTCGTTCGCGATGCTGATCCCGGTACCGGTCGTCCGCGCCGTCGGATTGATGGATCCGGTGTTCGGACGCGGGTACTGCGAGGAGACCGACTGGTCGCGGCGCAGCCTGGCAGCGGGCTTCCGGCTGACGCTCGGCGCGGGCGCATTCGTGTACCACGCAGGCGGGGGTTCGACCACCGCGGCAGGTCTGGTGTCGGCGGGCGAGACCACCGTCCCCGCCAACGAGCGCATCATCGATCTCCGATACCCGGAGTTCCGTACCGATGTCGCCAGGTTCTACTCCGAAGGTGTGCTCGGCGAACTCTGGACCCAGGCGACTGACTCGATCATCACCAGGGCGGTCGCCCAGCACGGCTACGACGTCACCGTCGGCCTCCGGCCCGCTCGTGCGACGAGTGCGGTCGATCGGATGCCGCCCGTCACCGTCGATGTCGTCGTCGACGACAGGTCGGCACACTGTGTCATCGACGCCGCGGGCTTCACCGAAACGATCGATGGCGACGCGCTCGAGGTGGCCGAGACCATCCGATCGCGATTCGGGGCTGCGCGCCAGGTCGACCTCTACGACGTCGGCCCGTGGGCGGAACGAACCGCCGATCTCATCGCCGGCGACGACGCGGTGACCCGTCACAGGAACTACCCGGCCCGTGTCTGAGCAGGATCTGCCACTCGTCTCGTACGCGCCGAACGGTGAGGACATCGTGCTGTGGCGTGCGCTCGGTCATCTCACGCCCGGCTGGTACGTCGACGTCGGCGCCTGCCATCCGGTGGTGACGTCGATCACGAAGCTCTTCTCGCTGCGCGGGTGGCGCGGGATCAACATCGAGCCACTTCCGCACCTGATCGAGGAACTCGACCGGGACCGACCCGACGACGTCAACCTGCGCTCGGCGTTGTCGGATGCCGAAGGTGAGCTGACGTTGTACGTGGTCGCCGACGACCTCCAGCGAACCACGCTGTCGGAATCCCTCGCCGACCTGTATCGGGCGGAGGGTTACCAGATCGTCGAGCAGCCCACGCCGGTCTCGACGCTCGACAAGGTCCTGCGCGAGCATCCACTCCCGCGGATCGACTTCCTCAAGATCGATGCCGAGGGCATGGAGGACCCGATCGTCCGAGGCCTCGACCTGACCGTGCATCAGCCATTGGTGATCGTGGCCGAGGAAGGCAGCCATCAGACCTACGAGTTCCCGTCGATGTTGGCCGATGCCGGTTATCGCGAGCTGCTGTGGGACGGGCTGAATCGGTTCTTCGCCTCACCGGCCGCCGACGACGACCTCTGTGCGCGCCTGAGTTTTCCCGCCGGGGTCCACGACGGCTACGTCCGGATGGATCTCCTCGATGCGCTCGACGAGGCCCGTCGGGCCCACCGACGCGCCGCCGAACTCGACGCCCACATCGACGAGATCCATCGGTCATCGACCTGGCGGGTCGGCGCTGCGCTCCACGCTCCGGTGCGTCTCGCCCGTCGCTGGACGAGTCGCTGACGGCCTTGCCGGGCGTCGCCCACGAACGATCATCGGCTTCTCGACGAGGAAGAACGAGAACAGGCTGACAACGGCGACGGCGAAGCCGGCGGTCGAACTCAGCAACATCCAGCGCTGCATCGGGTCTCTGTCGGCGATCGAAGGGAGTCTGCTGTAGAGGTAGAGGAACGGCATGTGCCACAAGTAGATCGCGAACCCGAGGATGCCGATCAGGCGCAACGGCTTCCACCGGAACACCCCGGCCCACGACGAGTCGCTCCCCAACACGATCCCCATGAGCAGGGTGCCGAATCCGATGGCCATCAACGGTCCTTCGAGGTAGTAGAACGCGATGCCGGCGGCGCTCGAGTCGTTCAGACGAACCACACCGTCGAAGAACTGGTACCTGAGGCTCAGGTCGCCGAGCCACCACATCGACGCGACGACGATGACGCCGCCGACGATCGCGAGCAACAGGCCCCCGTATCGGCGATCCGTCCGTGCCGGTCGATTCTCGAGATCGACGCACGTCTTGGCGACGAACATCCCGACACCGAAACTCATCGCGAATGCCGGCAGTTGCCGCGAGAGCCACGCGCGGATGAACGTCGGCGTCGAACCGTCCCGGAGTGAGCGGGCCGACATCCACTCCATCAGACCGCCGGGGCCCCAGCGAACGGCGGTGAGCCATGCGAACGTGATCAACACCGAGGCGGCCAGCCCGATCCATCCGCGCCATCTGTAGAACGCGCGCACGACCCACGGGAGCAGCGCGTAGAAGAGCACTTCGATGCTCAGCGTCCAGTAGGGCGACGCTGGTCCCCACGGCACATACGAGAAGGGGAAGATCGTCTGCAGGAGACTGAGGTGAGCACCGATCGCCAGCAACCCGCCCAGACTCGTCAGACGCGATTGATCGACGAGCGCCGGCAGGAAGATCAGGATGAGCACCGCGACGGCGAGGAAGTATCCCGGGAGGATCCGGTACGCCCGCGCTGACGCATACCGGCGGACGTCGGGCGGCGATTGACCATTCGAGTTCGCTGCGATGAAGCGACGCGCCAGCAGATAGCCGCTCAGGACGAAGAACAGGTCGACCCCGTTCGAACTGAGCATGATCAGCGGCGAGAAGTCGATGGTCCACGATCCCAATGCGATCGACACCGCCGGTGAGCCGGCGAGTCCCCACGAGTGCCGCATGAAGATCATGACGACCGCGCATGCCCGCAAACCGTCCAGCGCGTCGACGCTCCGTCCCGACGAGGGGCTGAGCGAGAACGGCTCGAACCAGGAACTCCGCCGGTCGGAACGCACCTCGGGAGCGTAACGATCGCGGTGACCGGATCGCAGAAACGGTCCCGGATCAGGATGCGACGGCGATTCACTACGCTGGAGCGAAATGTTCGAGCGGCCCCCCGTCAGCACTACGTCAGCCGCGGGCCGCTCCCCGCTCGTCGCGACCGACACCGCGCTCGCACCACCCGTGTCACAGCGGTGGATGCCGGGCATCGAGATGCTCCGTGGCCTCGCCGCGGCGATCGTGGTCGCCCATCACCTCTGGTCGTTGTCGACCCTCCCGCGATTTCCCGGCTACTGGCTCATCGAGGGCTTCGGGTCCTATGGCGTCGACATCTTCTTCGTGCTGTCGGCGTTCCTGCTCAGTCCGCCGAGTTGGCAGATCACCAGCGGGCGCGAACTCGCGACGTTCTGGGCGCGACGAGCCGCCCGGATCATCCCCGCGTACTACACCGTGGTCGTCGTGCTGTTCCTGTTCTTCGTGCCGGCCGGATCACTGTTCACCGGCGTCGGCCTGCGCCAGACCGCCGCCAATCTGTCGTTCACGCACTATCTGTTCCCGACGACGTCGAGTTCGTTCGGCACGAACGGTGTGCTGTGGACGCTCAGCATCGAGTTCACGCTGTACCTGATGCTCCCTGTCATCGGGTGGTTGTTCGTGCGTCGGCCGACGGTGACCTTCACGGCGATGATGGCCATCGGCATCGGCTGGCGCATCCTGATCGGGGTGGGCGGCGACGGGCTCCGAGAGTTCTACTTCGGCGACCTCGGCGTGCCCCTCGGACTCCAGTCGCTGTTCGTCGCACGCCAGTTCATCGGCTATCTGCCCCTCTTCGCCATCGGGATGGGCGCCCGCTGGCTCGCCGAGCGGCACGCACCGTTCCTCGAGCGACGGATCCGGTCCGCAGGGCTGTGGATGATCCTCGGCCTGCTCGTCCCCGGAGCGCTGTATCTGCGCGTCGTCGAGCGGAGCTCGCAGTACACGCACTGGGTGTGGTTCGCCACGTTCGACACCGTCATCGCCCTGCTCATCGTGCCCGCAGTCGTGGTCGCCGCGTTCGGATCGGTGCGGACGTCACGCAGCAACCGCTTCGGCGCGTGGCTGGGTGCGCGCAGCTACGGGATCTACCTGTGGCACTTCCCGGTGATCCTCGTCGCGTACGAGCGGGGCTCGGCGTTCGCTCCCCCGGTCGTCTCCCACGTCTGGCTCCGGGTGCTTTTCGTGCTCGCGATGACCGCGCTGCTCGCCGAAGTCAGCTACCGCGTCATCGAGATGCCGGCGCAACGGTGGATGCGCAAGAAGACCTCGCGATCCTGATCACTTCAGGAGATGCCTGACACACGCCACCGCCCACCGGCGCAACTCCCGGAACGGGTGAGCGGCTGCCTCTTCGACGACGTGCCGGCGGTGGTCTCGATCCGCGACCACCGCCAGGTATTCCTGGTCGAGGTACCGCACGGCGTCAGCGGGCGACGACCAGTCGAACTCCGTCGGGGCGAGCCGGTCGCGCAACGCCTCGATGACGGCGTCGAGTTCGTACATCTGCCGCTCCTGGGCGGCGGCTTGGTACATGCGCGTTGCGCTGTGCTCGGGGAGCAGCAACGGAACGTCGTCGAGATGCTGCACGATCTTCTGCATCGACGCCTCCCAGATCTCCGGCGACACGGTGTGCCCGGACGAGAAGCGGGTCTCCCAGCGGCGGTAGACCATCCCGAACGTCGAAGTGTCGACGACCCCGCAGACGGTGGCGAGACGCAGGAAGAACTCGATGTCCTCGCAGACGACCATGTCCTCGTCGAATCGCAATCCGAGCGCGTCGATCACATCCAACGGCGAGCAGAAGGTTGCGGGCGGCGACTGCCCTCCGATCAGGTGGCTCGCGAATTCGAAGGTCGGACGGTACGGGGCCGAGAAACCCGAGGTCGCGCCCGCGACTCCGGTGCCGTCGGCCAATTCGACGCTCTGGTCGACGGCGCGACAGCGGATCATCGCTCCCGGATGTTCGTCGGCGTGTCGGTGGAAGGTCTCCACCCAGTCGGCGAACACCAGGTCGTCGTCGTCGAGCACGGCGACGTAGCGGCCGGTCGCGGCAGCAAGTGCGCGGTTGAGCGGAGCCACCCGATGCATGATGCTGGTGCTGTCGACTCGAACCCGGGCCCGGAACGACGGGGCGAACGTGTCCACCAGCGCAGCGATCTCGGCCGGTACCCCGGCGTCGCGAGCGTTGACCATGAGGAGGACTTCGAAGTCGTCGTCGGTCTGCGCCGCGAGACACAACAGGGTGTCGAGCAGCGTCTCACGCTCGCCGGTGGTGCGCGTGATCACCGACAGGAACGGACGCGACGCCACCGGGACATCGTGTCGCGATCGCACGGTCGCCGAACGTTGCAGCGCTCGGCGGTGCCGGTCGAGCAGCGCGCCATCGGCGGCCGCCGTGGGAGCATCATGCTGATCGGGCATCAGTACCTGAACCGATTCGGGCCGTAGTAGTCGGAGTCGAGATTCGCCACGAGGCCGGCCCCGGGCATCGGTTCGGGCACGTCGCCATCGACGAGCCGCGCCCGATAGGTCGCCGCCGCACGCCGGTGGCTTGCCGTCCCGCGCACGTCGACCCATTCCAGCGTCTGCTCGACGACGTCGGGCCGCTCGTACCGGCGCGCGAGGAACAGCCGCGAGAGCACCCCCGACTCGTGTTCGAACTCCGACGCGCCCGGCCGCCCGTCAGCGTCGAGGCGTTTGTCGTGGAACACGGTGGCCCGAGCGGAGTGGCGAACCTTCCAGCCGTCCAACCGCAACCGCCAGGACAGGTCGACGTCGTCGCAGTACATGGGGAAGAACCGGGGGTCGAACCCTCCGACCGACTCGATCGCGGTCCGTCGCAGGAGGACGCACGCCCCACAGACCCAGGCCGCTTCGCCCGTGTCGGGATCGAATCCCGCCGGATGTTCGATCGGCACCTGGCGGGCGTCGACCGCTGCGGTGTCGGCGGCCATCATCGCCAGCATCTCGCTCAACACGGTGGGTGACGGGACCGTGTCCGGATTCAGGACCCAGATCAGGTCGGTCGCCGATGCTTCCAGCAGGCGTTGCGAGCCACCGCCGCTGCCCAGGTTCGCATCGAAGAACGTCGAGCTCACACGGTGGACACCGAGCGGATCGATGCGTCGCCGAAGTTCATCGACGTCGGCCTCGGACAGCAGCGGGGTCGGGGACGAATCGCCGAATGCGATCTCGAAACCTTCCGCATGCCCGGCCGCCGCGGTGTGACGGATCGCGGTCTCGAGCCCGTCCGCCAGACGGCAGAGCTGGTCGAACGGGTTGGCGAACACCACGATCTGGACACCGATGGTCGGCGGGCCGGCTGTCGATGTCACGTCTGCACTCCTCCCGTCGGGGTACCGCTGCGGTCGTGACGTGACGCTACCGCTCGGCGGTGAGCTGCGGGCGAACGACTCGCGAACGGTGTAGTTTCATCTGGCTCATGACCAGGGAGACCATCTCGTCCGCCGACGAACTCGATCGCCTTCGGGCCGAGAACGATTCGCTTCGTGCCCGTGTCGAAGCTGCCGAACAGTCGTTGGAAGCGATGCGCGTCGAGTCGATCGAGCGTCGGGCCGAGGTCCGTGCGCTCGCCGAGGACCTGCCGGCGGTGATGAGCCGACGGGCCGTGCTCGCGGGGATGCTGCACGAGGCGGCGCACCATCCGGACAAGCCGGGCGTCGTGAAACGAGCGGCCGCCAAGCTCGGCCGTGCGCCACGCAAACTGGCACGGATGTTGCACCTCACGTCATGACGGCTCGGGTGGGCCCTCCCGCCCCGGTCCGGGTGTTCGTCGCCGAGCGCGGCAACGGGTTCATGCGCGACATCGCTCACTGGATCACGGATGCCGCGGCAGCGACGGGCCGCCGGGCCGAGACGGTCGTCGACACACTGCCTCGGGTCGATGGCTCGATCAACCTCGTCGTCGCACCGCACGAGTTCTTCGAGCTCTTTCCCGCCGCTGACGACGAGCTGCAGCGCGCGGCGGCCGCATCGATCTGCGTCGGCACCGAGCAGCCGGGGACGCCCTGGTTCCGATTGACGGTCGATGCGTGCCGCCGAGGCATGCAGGCACTCGACATCAACCCGCACGGGGTCGATGCGCTGCGCGCACTCGGGATCGACGCCCGTCACCTCCAGCTGGGTGCCGTCGACTCCATGCAGGCACCGTCGGCCGCGAGCGATTCCGCCACCAGACCGATCGACGTGCTGTTCCTCGGTGGGCTCGACGATCGCCGGGGGGCCGCGCTCGCCGCAGTGGCGCCCGTCCTGTACGAGCGGCGCAGCGACCTCCGGCTGTTCCGGTTCGACCGGCCCGTGTCGTCATCGACTCCAGGTCTGGTGTTCGGCCCCGACAAGTACGCGTTGCTGGCATCGGCCAAGATCCTCGTCAACATCCACCGCGATCGCGGCGATGCCGGGGCCGAGGCTCCAGCGCACTACTTCGAGTGGGCCCGGATGGTCGAAGCGATGGCGAATCGCTGTGTCGTCGTGTCGGAACCCGCTCAGACGTACGCGCCGCTCGTCGAGGGTGAACACTTCGTGACCGCCGACCTCGACGAGCTCGGCCCGACGATCGAGCAGATGCTCGACGACGACGACGCCCGGACGCGCATCGCCGACCAGGCGTTCACGGCGGTGACCGGCCCGCTCCGGCTCGACCAGAGCCTCGCGCCGGTGCTCGACGATCTCGAACGCGAGGTCCTTCCCCGCTTGGCCGCACATGTGGAACAGGCAGGCCACACCCGTGGCGCGTGGCACCTCGGTGCGACCAAGGTCGCGCCGCCCGTTCGCCTCGGCCCGTTCGCGCCGTACACCGAGATCCGACGGCGAGCGAAACAGCTCGCACTCGACGACACCGACATGCTGCGACGCCTCGAGGCCACGGCGTCGCTCCTGCGTCACGGAGATCCGCAGCACCGCACCGTCACCCACACCCCGGCCTACGAGGCGACGACACCGCGCGTCAGCGCGGCCGTCACCCTCTACAACTATGGCGGCGTGATCCGCGACGCCCTGGAATCACTCGCGGCGAGCACGTCGGTCGCGATCGAGATCGTCGTCGTCGACGACCACTCGTCCGACGACGGACGCAACACGGTGGAGCAGTTCATGCTCGACCACCCCGACCTCGCGGTGTCGCTGATCGGCAAGGATGTGAACGCAGGTCTCGCCGATGCCCGCAACGACGCGTTCGCGGCGGCCCGGGGCGAGTATGTGTTCGTCATGGACGCCGACAACGAGGTGTACCCGACCTGTCTCGCACGGCTGTGTGAGACGCTCGACGAGGACCAGGGAGCTGCTGCTGCCTACTCGATCCTGGAGGATTTCGGCGCGGCGCGCAATCTCCGCAGCGCCCTCGATTGGGACCCCGCCCGCCTGTGCGTGGCGAACTACATCGACGCCCAGGCGATGTGGCGGAGATCGGACTGGGAACGCCTCGGCGGCTACCGCAACGACGACCGCTTCGTCTACGGATGGGAGGACTGGGATCTCTGGCTGCGCCTCGCGGACACCGCAGGGCACGCCGTCCTCCGTCGCGAGATCCTCGGGCGCTACCGGGTGCAGTCGAGTTCGATGATCTCGCTCACGAACCTCGAGACCACCGACGCCATCGCGGCGATGCGCTCTCGGTACCCGCACCTTCCCTGGACATAGCCGCAGGCGGGTCGGTGGGCACGCCGCCTGCGACCGCCCGACTCGACACCGTCGACAACTTGTCGACCGCGATCGCCTCGGCGCGTTCGGCCTCACCACGCCGGTCACGGCCGTGGCGGCGAGCAGCGGAGATCCAGAGTTCCAGGTCGACGGCCGTGCGCAGCCGCAACGCCTCCACCACGTCAGCGTCGTGCGCCCGGGCCCACACGTCGGCGGCCACGACCGGCGGGGTCTCGTTGCGACGGGCGACGTCGAGCACGAGCCCCGACCACTGCGCCAACCGCTGCCAACACTCCGCACCGTTCTCGATGACGTCGACGTGCCCGAAGCGCATGAGCGCCGCTGTCGCATCACGTGTGACCTCGTCGAGATCACGGGGATCGATGAACGAGTCACGCGGGATGAGCCGATGGGTTCCCAGCACGAGCCGTGCCGCCACATTGTCGATCTGTGGTGCAATCGACTCGTCGACGAGGAAGTCCGCCCAGTCGAGATCGACGGCGTGCCGGCTCGCGTCGTAGCCACCCCAGCCGGCATGTTCGGCCTCGGTCCAACTCCGCCAGTACGTGTACAGCGAGATCAACCGGGCCCGCGGTTCGCGGAACAGCACCACGAGGTCGTCGGTCGATCGGCCGTTGCAGAGACTCTGGGCGTTGTAGTGACCGGCGACGACGTCGAAGTCTGCGAGACCCTCCACGGGCCCTTCGAACACCATCCACCGTCGTGTGTCGTCGAACGAGGCGAAGTCGTCGAAGCCGCCGTAGAGCGACCGATCGAACACCGCCGGGCACACGGTCACTGGGCGGCCGTCGGGTCGCTGCGCCGCGTTCGCGGCGCGGACCAGGGCCTCGGTGCCGCTGCTGCCGGCGGCTTTTGGGATGTGGAGGTAACCGATCCGTTCGCGCACCGTCCCGACGCTAGCGACGATCAGCCGGTCGGACCCTCCGGTGGCTGGCGGGTCAGCGGCAGTAGCATCGCCACCCGTCATGTCACTTCGGACTGCGGCAGCGCATCGCAACCTGCTCTACCTCCTCTCGCAGAAGGAGCTGAAGACCAGGTACCGCAAGTCGGTGCTCGGGTGGGCGTGGAGCCTGCTGAATCCGATCAG
>JAHENF010000094.1 GCA_024643255.1 Ilumatobacteraceae bacterium | reverse complement strand
GTCGAGCAGGAGGGTCCCGGTGCGCTCGCCCCGCTCTACCGTGCCGCGGTCGAACTCATCGGCGACCGTCCCGCCGACTGGCACGACCTCCTCGCCGGCGACCCGGCCGCGGAGCTCGAGCGGTCGCGGGCGCAGGTGGAGGAGCTGTGGTCGCCCGACCGCGGGCGCGCCGCCGCCCGCCTCGCCGAGTCGGCAATCCGATCGACGTCGCTGCTTCCGGGCACCCGCAACATGGGGTGCTGTGGCACCCTCGGAACCATCGTCCACTGATCGAGGTCATCCCGATGCGCATCCTCTACATCGACATCGACACGCTGCGGCCCGACCACCTCGGCTGCTACGGCTACCACCGCGACACCTCGCCGAACATCGACGCCGTCGCCGAGCGCGGCACACGCTTCACCAACGTGTACGCCTCCGACGTGCCGTGCCTGCCGAGTCGGACGGCGCTGGTCACCGGCACGTTCGGCATCCGCAACGGGGTGAACAACCATGGCGGCGCCGCCGCCGATCTCGTGTCGAGAGGGGCCGACCGCGGCTTCTTCAACCAGTGGGTCGTGCGATCGCTCCCGTCGGTGCTCGGACTCGCCGGGCTGCGCACAGCGTCGATCTCGAGCTTCCCGCTCCGCCACGGCGCGATGTGGTGGAGCGCCGGATTCAGCGAGGCGATGAACCTGATGCGAGGCATCGGCGGCGAACGCGCCGATGAGGTCATTCCCGGAGCGTTGGACTGGCTGGATCGGGTCGGCGCCTCCGACGACTGGTTCCTGCACGTCCACTTCTGGGATCCGCACACGCCGTACAACGCTCCGGAGTCGTTCGGGAACCCGTTCGCCGACGACCCGATCCCGGCCTGGCACTCCGAAGAGGTCCGAGCCCGGAACTGGTCGCTGGCGGGGCCGCACTCAGCTCAGGAACCGTGGGGATTCCGGCCCGACGAGTGGGGTGAGCTGACGCCCCGCATGCCGTGGAACCTCGAGAGCGAGGCCGACGTCACGCAGATGTTCGACGGCTACGACGTCGGCATCCGCTATGCCGACGACGCCGTCGGTCGGCTCGCGAACAAGCTCGCCGACCTCGGCGTGCTCGACGACACGATCATCTGGATCTCGAGCGACCACGGCGAGGCATTCGGCGAGCTCGGCGTCTACGCCGACCATCAGGCCGCCGACGAAGCCACGGCCCACATCCCGGCGATCGTGAGCGGGCCGGGCATCGCCGTCGGGGAACAGACCGGGTTGCACTACCACCTCGACGTCGCCGCAACGGTCGTCGATCTCGCGGGCGCCCAGCTGCCCAGATCGTGGGACGGGGTGTCCGTGCGCTCCGACGTCACGACGGGGACCGACGCGGCCGGGCGTGAGTTCCTCGTGCTCACCCAGGGTGCGTGGTCGTGCCAGCGCGGCGTGCGCTTCGGCGACCACCTGTACCTGCGCACCGAGCACGACGGATTCCATCCGCACTGGGGCGACGAGATGCTCTTCGACGTCGTCGCCGACCCTCACGAGCAGGATGATCTGGTGGCCGAGCGACCGGCGATCGTCGCCGATGCCCGGGCCCGGCTGGGCGATTGGCTCGACGAGCAACTCGGCCGGTCGTACGCGCCGCAGGACCCGCTCGTCACGATCGCCGAGGAGGGCGGTCCCTTCCACGTGCGCGGACACCTCGACGACTACCTCGACCGGCTCCGATCCACGGGCCGCGAGGAATGGATCGCCCCGCTCCTCGATCGTCACCGCCTCCCGGATCCATCCGCCTGACCGCGCCGCAACCCGGCCACAGCGCGCCCCAGTCGTTTGCGTCGGCGTTTCCGTGACCCGGTCCGCCCGAACCCTGACGCAAACGTGGGTTGGGATCCGGCGGGACGTCAGGAGCGTTGGGTGGGGAGCTTGGGGGTGAGCCAGGAGACGAAGCTCTCGGGGCTGCGGGTCTGGATGTACACACGGCCCGGCCCGGTCAGGCTGACGACGAGACCTTCGCCGCCGAGCATCGTCGACTTCCAGCTGCCGACCTTCTTCACCTCGTAGGTGACGCCTTCCTCCCAGCCGACCATGTGGCCGGTGTCGACAACGTAGGTCTGCCCGGGAGTGAGGTCGACGGTGACGATCGCGCCGTAGCTCGACACGAGCAGGTCACCCGAACCGGTGCACTTCAGCATGAACAGGCCTTCCTTGCTGAAGAAGGTCTTCGCGCCGCCCCACTTCGAGTCGATGTCGATCCCCATCGACGACGCCAGGTACGAACCGGATTGCAGGTACACGGTCTGCGACGACAGCGACCACTTCACGATGTCACCGGGCAGCGCCGGTGCGAACACCACCTCGGCGTCGGGGCCGTTGGCGGTGAAGGTGTTCATGAAGAACGACTCGCCGCCGAGCACCGACCGCTTGAGCCCCTTCATGATGCCGCCCTGGGTGCTCGTGGAGATGTCGACCGACGGCGTCATCGCCATCATCGCCCCCGCTTCACCCTTGGCCGACTCGCCCTGGTCGAGGTGTACCCGCGCCATGGCGTAGGCGGGGCTGTAGTCGATGTCGATTCGCATGGGGGTCCCTCTCGTTGTGGTCGTGCGATGGCGAGGCCAGTGTCGCGCCGGGCCCGGCACGACGCAATCACCCATTGACTCGATGCCGGCCAGTGAGCACCGCAAACCGCCGCAGTTCCGGGACCACGCGTTAGGGGATTGTGGCCGTGTCATCGAACGCCCTCACGGGCGCACGCTCGAAGCACGAGGTCGGAATTGCGAGGGAACG
>JAHENF010000004.1:49227-118773 GCA_024643255.1 Ilumatobacteraceae bacterium | reverse complement strand
AGCCCCGGAGTGTAGCCCGGTAACCTCGCGAGCGGAACGGTGGCAGAGTGGACGAATGCAGCCGCCTTGAAAGCGGCCGGCCGCAAGGCTCGGGGGTTCGAATCCCTCCCGTTCCGCCAATCAACCTCGTCGACCACCCCGACGCATCTGTTGCCGCAACTCAGTCGATCGACTAATCTCCCGACGTTGCTGCCGACAGGCCGACCGAGGGGGAATTGACATGGCGTACGGGGCCGATCAGGTGGAGATGCCACCAGTCGAGAACTGGCTGACGGACTGGGACTGGCTCGACGACCAGTGGGGTGTCAATGCCATCGACATCTGGAACTCGGTGCGCGAGCAGTGCCCGGTGGCCACGACCGAGCGCTACGGGCGGGCCTTCATGCCGGTCACGATGGAAGCGGTCGCGGCGGTCGCCAACGACACCGAACACTTCTCGTCGATCTGGGTCAACGTCAGCCGCCCCGACGCGCCGCGATCGCCTGCACCGCCGATCACCTCGGATCCGCCCGACCATCACGGCCACCGCCGGCTGCTGCTTCCCGCGTTCAGTCCCAAGAACGTCGCACCGCTCGAAGAGGATCTCCGGGCGTTCTGCCGCGGGCTGATCGCCGAGCTCGACGGCGCGTCGGCCGCCGACGCCGCGGAGCAGTTCGCACAACACATCCCCGTGCACGGCATCTGCAAGCTCACCGGGATGCCCGAGGAGGACGCCGACCTGTTCCGCGACTGGATCTACCGCAACTTCCAGCTCGCGCCGCGCGACAACGCCGTTCGCATGCAGGTGATGATCGAGATGACCGCGTACATCGAGGAGCTGTTCAAGGACCGTCTCGAGCATCCCCGCGACGACATGCTCACCTTCATCGCCAACGCGGAGATCGACGGCCAGCCGGTCGACTGGAATCTCAAGCTCGGCTACATCCGCCTCCTGATCGTCGCCGGCATCGACACCACGTGGAGCGCGATCGGCTCGGGTCTGTGGCACTTCGCGCAGCACCCCGACCAGGTCGAACGGCTCGTCGCCGCCCAGAACGACGACCTGCTCTGGAACACTGCGACCGAGGAAGTGCTCCGGTACTACGCACCGGTCACCATGGCGCGCAAGGTGATCGGTGAGACCGAGATCGGCGGCTGCCCCGTGCACCCGGGCGACCAGATGCTCGTCACGTTCCCGGCCGCCAACCACGACCCGGCGGCGTTCGATCACCCCGAGGTGTTCGACATCGACCGGGCCAACAACCGCCACGTGGCGTTCGGACTCGGCATCCATCGCTGCGTCGGCTCGAATCTCGCCCGGCTCGAAGTGGTGGTGGCGCTCCAGGAATGGCTGCGCGCCTTCCCGAACTACTCGCTCGACGAGACGAAGACCACCACGTGGGCCAACGGTCAGGTCCGAGGACCGCGCACCATCCCCGTGCTGCTCAACCGCTGATCCTCGGTCAGGGCGCGGCGGGCAGTTCGACGATCGTGACCACACCGGTGCTGCCGTCGACGTCGACGATCGCACCGTCCGGTATGCGGCGCGTCGCACCGACGGCCGACACCACGCACGGAATCCCGAGTTCGCGAGACACGATGACCGCGTGGCTCATCGTCGCACCGACGTCGACGACCACGGCGTCGGCCGCAAGGAACAGCGGTGTCCACGACGGGTCGGTGATCGGGGCGATCAGGACGTCGCCAGGCCCGAGGTCGCCCGGCTCGCCCGCGTCGAGGACGACGCGGGCGCGTCCACGAGCCACCCCCGGACAGCCCGCGATCCCCTGGAACGTGTCGCCGACCGCGACCACCTGGGCACTGCCCCCGCGCGAGTCCCACGTCGACACATCGGGAACCGTGCCGTCGACGATGAACGGTGGCACCAACGCGGCGAGGGTCGCATGGAGGGCCGCACGCCGTTCGACCTCGTCGTTGAGCGGCGTCGGATTCTGGAGTGCCTGCTCGAACTCGTCGAGTTGATAGAGGCACGAATGCCAACGTTCGCTCGGGCCGCCCAGCGCGGCGATCCGCTTGGCGAGTTCACGGTGGGCCTTGCGGGCGCCGTGGAGGGCGAGGATCACCGTCGTCTTCGACCGTTCGCGACCCTGCGAGTACACGGTCGTCGCCCGGAGGAACTTGTCGAACTGGAACCGGTCGACACGGTTCAGGGCGCTGCGCACCTCGACGACGGTCGCCGCGCGCTCGGCGCCGAGTCGGCGCACCTGTTCGGACGGATCGTGGTGCTCGTCGGCCCGGCGCATCCGGTCGATGGCGGCCAGCGCCAGCTCGGGGCGGAAGTCCCACGGGTCGGAGCCGATGTCCCACTCGTTGGGCCCGCGCGAGCCGAATCGCTCGTTGAAGGCGGCGTACTGCTCGAGCCAAGCTGTCGCGGCGGGAAGCTCGGCGAGGCGACCGAGCAGTCCGTCGACACCGGCATCGAATGCCGACGCGACGGCCGCGTCACTCTGCGCCTGGCGCGCCAGGCGCCACATCGCAGCCGATGGAGCCGCGGAATCGATGTCGCCGATACCGCCCAGCAGCGACACGAGCGCGTCGGCGCGACCAGCCTTCGTGCAGAGATCGAGCAACGCACCGACCACGAGCGCACTCGAGAACGTGTTGTCGATGTGACGGAAGAAGAGCCGCTCGAACAGCGGCTCGATCGACCGCAGGTACGACAGCAGCGCCGAGTTGTCGGCATCATCGCCCGGATAGGCCGCCAGGTAGGCGGCTGCCTCCCGCTGGTCCTCGAGCAACACCGGGAGGTCCTTCGTGCGCAGCAGGCGCAGCACCGTGCGAGCGAGACGCAGCGACGATCGCCGATTGGTGTCGCCGGGCCGAGGTGCATACGCCGGTGCATCGGACTCGCCGAAGAACTGCTGGTCGATCGACGCAACCGAACCACCAGGAGCGCGCACACCGAGCAACCGGATGTAGCTGGCGTTCAGGTAGCAGTAGCCACCGAACACACTCAGGATCACGAACTCGGACCCGTCGTCGAGGTCGCCGGGCATGAGCAATCCCATCCGTTCGAAGGCTTGACGCCACCCTCGTTCCGCCGCCCGGCCGTACAGCTCCCATGACAGCGGAAGCACCACCTCGGGAAAGACCTCGCCGACGTTGCCGCGGGTGTAGAGCGGCCACTGCTCGCTCGGCGGATTGTCGGTCGCCCAGATCGGCTCCCAGTTCGTCGCGTCCCCCATCATGCTCCCCATCTCGCCAACCCCTGAGTCAACTGACTGATCGAACGGTACCCGTCACCCCCTCACCGGACAAACGATCGGGCAAGATGAACCGATGAGTTCAGACGAGAACCGTCCGCAGGGTCGTGACGCGGTGATGAGCGCGCTGATCGGTGCCACCACCGAACTCATCGTCGAAAAGGGCCTGTCGATCTCGGTGCGCGAAGCGGCCGCGCGCGCCGGCGTCAATCACGGCCTCGTCCACACGTACTTCGGCAGCAAGGACGGGCTCCTCTCGGCGGCGTTCGACGAGATCAATCGCCGAGCCTCGGCCGAGCGGGACGAGCGCGGATTCCCGCCCGCGGATCTCGCCGAACGTCGCGGAGGTGAACTGGCCAAAGCGATCGCCCGCGTGATGTTGGAGGCCCCGGGAGATCCGTTCACCTCACATCCGATCGGGTCGTCGTGGCGCGCCGCGCTCGCCGACGATCGGCCAGAACTCGACGACGCCGAACTGGACGCACGAGTCGCGATCGCCTCCGCGCTCGGGCTCGGGTGGGCGCTGTTCGCCGATCACCTGTCGCGCATCCTCGAACTCGACGACCAACAGCGCGCCGTCGTCGCCACACGCGTCGGCGAGATGGTCGCCGACATCGGCGGTATCCCCGATCGCTGACGCCGTCACGTTCGTCGTCGCGACGCCGTGAGTCGGGGGATGGCGACGATGCCGACGCCGGCGAGGACGACCGCGGCGGCCGAGAACCACCACGCCTGGCTCCAGAAGACCTCGAGTTGGAAGAACGACCGGAGTCCCGGAACGAGAAAGACCACGACGTAGCCGAGCGCCATGCACGCGACGAGACCGAGCTTCCACGGGCGGTACGGGCGGCTCGCCACCGCGAGGACGACCAAACCGATCGACAACAGCGTCACGGTGGCGAGCGTGCGGGCTTCGACCAGGTCGAGCCCCGTGATCTCCAGGGATGCCTCGTAGGCCGCCAGCGTCGCCGAGCCGGCGAGCAGTCCGGCGGGTACCGAGAACCACAGCACCCGTCGCAGGAATCCGGGCCTGATGAGGTCGACCTCCGGCGCGAGGGCCAGGAAGAATCCGGGAATGCCGATGCTGAACGTACCGATCAGCGTCAACTGACGCGGCAGGAACGGAAACGGCGAGTCGAGCAGGCCGACGACCAGGGTCAACAGCACGGCGTAGGCGGTCTTGGTGATGAACAGGTTCGACACCCGTTCCACGTTGTTGATCACCTTGCGACCCTCGTTCACGACGACCGGCAGGCTCGCGAACCGGTTGTCCGTGAGCACGAGGTCGGCGACCGCCTTCGTCGCGTCGCTGCCCGCGCCCATCGAGATCCCGAGGTCGGCGTCCTTGAGCGCGAGCACGTCGTTGACCCCGTCACCCGTCATGGCCACGGTGTGCCCGCGCGACTGCAGCGCCTTCACGACCGCCTGTTTCTGCTGTGGCCGCACCCGACCGAACACCGTGTGCTGCTCGAGCAGCGTCGCCAACGCGTCGACGTCCTCCGGGAGTTCGCGGGCGTCGACAGGGCGGCCGATCAGCTCCATTCCGGCGCGCTCGGCGATCGCCGCGACCGTCTCGGGGTTGTCGCCGGAGATCACCTTGAGCGCCACACCCTGCGCCGCGAAATAGGCGAGGGTCTCGGCCGCGTCGAGGCGGATCTCGTCATCGAGCTCGACGATCGCGAGTGTCTCCGCATCGTCGGGGAGCACCCCGCCGTCGTGCGCACGAGGCGACGTCACGATGGCCAGGAGTCGCTTGCCGGCGGCGCTCGCCTGGCTCACCGCGGCCCGCTCGGGATCGTCGGGACGCAACAGGAAGTCGGGGGCGCCGAGGTAGAACCAGCCGCGCCCGTCGAACGACGTCGCCGCCCACTTGCGGTCACTGTCGAACGCATCGACGGTGTCGACCACCCATGTGGAGTCGTCGCCGACCTCAGCCGCGATCGCCGCCATCGTCGCATTCGGCGACGGATCGGCCGACACGAGTGCCGCCAACACCTCGCGAACTTCCTCGTCGGTGTGCCCCGGCGTCGGCCGTACGGTCGAAAAGCGGATCTCGCCGGTCGTGATCGTTCCGGTCTTGTCGACACACAGCACGTCGACCCGCGCCAGCACCTCGACGGTCGACAGCTGCTTGGCGAGCGCATTGCGGCGGGCGAGCGCCACCACGCCGGCCATGAACGCCAGGCTCGTCAACAGCACGAGTCCGTCGGGCACCATCGCGACCGCCGCCGCGACCGTGCCGAGCAGTGCGTCCTGCCATCGGTCCTCGGTCGCGAGAAGGTTCGCGAACAGGAAGATCGAGGCGACCGGGATGATCAGGGTGAGCCATCTGAGAACTCGATCGATCCCCCGCCGGAGCTCGGAGTGTGCCGTCGCGAACTGCTTGGCCTCGATGACGAGCGTGCTGGCGTAACTGTCCGCGCCGACCGCCGTCGCCGTGATCCAGCCCCCGCCCGCCACCACGAAACTGCCCGAGAGCACGTCGTCGCCGACGGTCTTTGGAACCGGGCGCGCTTCGCCGGTCAGCATCGACTCGTCGAGCCGCAGACCCGTCGACTCGAGCACCGCACCATCGACGGCGACCTGCGCTCCGAGACGGAGTTCGATGACGTCGTCGATCACGATGCCGTCGGTCGGGATCTCGACCGACGTGCCATCACGCACCACCGTGGCGAGCGGTTCGGTCACCACCTCGAGCCGCCGAAGTTCGCGGCGCGCCCGCACCTCCTGCACCGCCCCGATCACCGAGTTGGAGATGACGACACCGACGAACAGGCCGTCCTTCGGGTTGCCGGAGACCAACACCAGCACGAACAGCGAGAACACGATCGCATTGACCACGGTGAACGTGTTGGCCACGATGATCTGCCAGATCGTCCGGTCGGGTGGATCGGGAACGATGTTCACGTGTCCGGCCGCGACGCGTGACGCCACCTCGGTTCCGGTCAGCCCGCGGGCCACATCGACACGAGCGCCTTCCATCTCCGGCGCAGGGTAGCGACCGCCGCTCCCGCCACGCCGGTTGTTCCACACGCCGAAGTGGTTCACTGGAGGCATGGCGAGCTCGACCGACCCCGACGCGCTGATCACCTACGTCCGCGAATCGGTCATCGGCCGCGATGACGTGATCGACGGTCCGTACGGGGCCCGGCCGATCATCTATGCCGACTACACCGCGTCGGGTCGATCGCTGTCGTTCATCGAGGACTACATCCGGTCGGTGGTGCTCCCGCTGTACGCGAACACGCACACCGAGTCGTCGGGCACCGGGCTGCAGACCACGCGGTTGCGCGAGGAGGCCCGCGACATCATCGCTCGCTGTGTCGGCGCGACTCACGACGAACACGCCGTGGTGTTCTGCGGCAGTGGGGCAACGCACGCCGTCGCCAAGCTCGTCGGTGTGATGGGTCTGAAGATCCCCTCGCGGCTCGAGGACCGGTACGGGTTCTCGGCCACCATCCCCGAGGAGGATCGACCGGTCGTCTTCATCGGGCCGTACGAACACCATTCGAATGAGTTGCCGTGGCGGGAGTCGATCGCGGACCTGGTGATCATCGACGAGGACGCCGACGGGCACGTCAGCCTGGAGCATCTCGAGCGCGAGCTGATCCGCCATGCCGGCCGCAACACGTTGATCGGTTCGTTCTCGGCCGCGTCGAACGTGACCGGGATCATCACCGACACCGTGGCGGTGTCGACGCTGCTCCACGAGCACGGTGCGCTGTCGTTGTGGGACTACGCCGCTGCGGCCCCGTACGTCCCGATCGAGATGGGGTCGAACACCGACGGCAATCTCGCCTACAAGGACGCCATCTTCATCTCGCCGCACAAGCTGATCGGAGGCCCCGGAACACCCGGTGTGCTGGTGGCGCGCCGCGAGTTGTTCTCCAATCGGGTTCCCGATGTGCCCGGCGGCGGCACGGTGCGGTACGTGAGCACCGCCGAGCACGACTACCACCCCGAGATCGAACACCGCGAGGAGGCGGGCACGCCGGCAATCGTCGAATCGATCCGCGCCGGCCTGGTCTTCCAGCTCAAAGAGGCCGTCGGACCCGACGTGATCGAGGCCCGCGAGTCCGAGTTCGTGCGCAGAGCGATCGCCTCGTGGGAGCAGAACCCGAACATCAACGTGCTGGGCAGTCACGAGGCCGACCGCTTGTCGATCGTGTCGTTCGTGATCCGCCACGACGACAAGTTCCTGCACCACAACTTCGTGGTCGCACTGCTCAACGACGTCTTCGGCATCCAGTCACGCGGCGGCTGTTCCTGCGCGGGCCCGTACGGCCACCGTCTGCTCGGCATCGACCTCGACCGTTCGCACGAGTTCCAGCGCGAGATCAACCGCGGGTGCGAGGGCATCAAGCCCGGCTGGGTGCGGGTGAATTTCAACTACTTCATCGACGACGCCACGTTCGACTACATCGTCGACGCGGTGCACCTGATCGCCTCCCACGGAGCAGCGTTGCTCGGCGCGTACGACTTCGAACCCGACAGTGGCCTGTGGCATCACCGCCAGGGCACCCGCGGGCCGTCGATGAGCCTCGCCGAGATCTCCTACGACCACGGCGAGATGGAGTTCGAGAATCGCCGCCACCGCGAGACGATCGATCTCGGCCGCCACTTGGCCGCGGCCCACGAACTGTTCCACGATGCGCGCGTCGGTGCACCGACGCCGTGCGCGCATCCTCAGACGAACGCCGACTTCGAACACCTGCGCTGGTTCCCGTATCCCGACGACGGGGCACGCGACGACTGACGGTCGTCACCTGATCGTCATGTAACCGTCATATACGGGTAGAGTCGTCATCCATGTCGGCACGGCGCGTTCCCCCGGGGCTCACCCGCTGGATCGTCGCGCTCGTCACCGTTGCGCTCGCGTCGGCGTTCGTGCCCGTCGGCGACAACGCCTCGGCCCAGGATCCTGCGGCGGTCCGCGCCGCCCAGGAGATCCAGGCCGCGCGCGACCGCGCGAACGCGGCGGCGCAGGCCATGTTCGACGCCGAGTCCGAACTCGACACACTCAGTATCGGAATCGCCGACGCCGAAAAGCAGCTCGCCGCGGTCGAAGCACAGGCCGCCGGTATGCGATCGAGTCTGCAGGCCGACGCGCAACGCAGCTTCGTCAACTCCGGCTCGGCGATGCCGCTCCTGATCGATCTCGACCAGGCCAACGCCGGTATCACCGCCGATCGCCAGGCGTCGGTCGCCCGAGGGGCCGCCTCGGTCGAACTCGACGATTTCGACACCGTGATGAAGCAGGTGAAGAGCCAGCGCGCCGACCTCGAACGCCAGAAGGAGGCAACGGCGAACGCCCGCACGCAGTTCGAGCGTCTGCAGAAAGACGCCGAAGCCGAGGTCGTCAAGCTCGCCGAGGTCGAAAAGCAGCGCTTGGCCGACGTGGCGGTGCAGCGAGAACTCGAACGCCAGCGCAAGATCCGCGCCGATCAGGAAGCTGCGGCGGCGGCCGCGGCCACCGCGAGTGCCGCCCGCACGTCGACCAGCGCGAGCAACGGTTCGAGCCGTTCAGGCAGTTCCGGTGGTTCGAGCAGCAGTTCGAGCTCGTCCGGCGGCTCGTCGCCTGCGCCTGCTGTCGCCCCGCGCGGCATCGTGGCCGCTCCGGCCCCCGCGAGCCCGCCACCGTCGAACGCCGGCAGCGGCATGGTGTGTCCGGTCGCCGGGCCTCGCGCCTTCGCCGACACGTGGGGCGCCGCCCGCTCGGGCGGGCGCAGCCACGAGGGTGTCGACATGATGTCGCCGCAAGGCACACCCCTCGTCGCCGTCGAATCGGGTTACGTGCAGTTCAAGACCACCAATCTCGGCGGCAACTCGGTGTGGCTCAATGGCAGCAGCGGCACGCGCTATTTCTACGCCCACCTGAGCGCGTGGGAGGGGTCGAGCCGCAACGTCTCGCGGGGCGAGGTGATCGGTTACGTCGGCCACACCGGCAATACCACCGCCAACCACCTGCACTTCGAAGTGCACCCCGGCGGAGGCCGTGCGGTCAACCCGTACCCCTACGTCCGCGCCGTCTGCTGACACCCCCGGCCTCCAGCCCCGCACCCCACCCACCCGCACCCGAAATTCGGATCCAACATTGCGCACAGCGCAAGATCCGCTCCGAAATTCAGCGGTTGACGCGGCTCGAGTAGCTGACGATGTTGCCGATGTAGTTCGCCCGCTCGTACGCGGTTGGATCGGTCACCGAATGACTCGCCACCGCACCGCGCATCTGTGACACCGACTCGTACTCGTGATCGGTCATCCACTCGAGGAGTTGAGCCTCCATCGTGGCGAAGTGTCCCGGGCCGTCGTGGAGCACGGCCGACGTCGACATCGCGACATCGGCACCGGCGAGGATCAACTTCGCCGCATCGAAACCCGAGTGGACGCCCGTCGACCCGGCGATCGACACCGACAGGTGCTCGCGCAGGATGCCGATCCATCGCAGCGGCAGGCGCAGCTCCTCCGGGGTGCTCAACGCGATCCGTGGCAGCACGTCGAGCGTCTCGAGATCGAGGTCCGGCGAGTAGAAGCGGTTGAACATGACCACACCCGACGCCCCGGCACCCTGGACCGCGACGACGAAAGCCGCCAGCGACGAGTAGTACGGCGAGAGCTTGACCGCGACCGGCACGCCGACCTCTTCGGCCACGAGCGCCACCAGTTCGAGGTGTTCGGCCTCGAGCGCCGCGCCGTCGATCGACGGATCCGCCGCCACGGTGTAGAGGTTGAGTTCGACCGCGTCGGCCCCCGCTCCTTCGAGCAACCGGGCGTACTTCACCCAACCGCCGATGTTCGTGCCGTTGAGGCTGGCGATCACCGGGATGTCGAGACGCCGCTTGGCCGCCTCGATCAGCTCCAGATACGAGTCGACCCCCGAGTTGTAGTCATCGAGCTCGGGGAAGAACGACGTCGCCTCGTTGAAGCTCTCGTTGTGCACGGTGAAGAGTCGGTCGATCTCGGCCGTCTCGTGCTCGATCTGTTCCTCGAACAGCGACGGCAGCACGACGGCGGCCGCGCCCGCCTGCTCCAACTCGCCGAGCCGGTCGAGGTCACCGGTGAAGGGGCCGGCCGACGCGACGAGCGGTGATCGCAACGACAGACCGAGGTAGGAGGTGTGGAGGTCAGGCATCGTCGTCGTCCTTCGCATCGTCGTTCTCGTTGTCCTGAGCGTCATCGATCTCGATCACGATCTCGGATTGTTCGTGCACCTTGCGCTCCACACCCGCGAGTTGCTCGTAGTAGTGCCACCGCTCGTCGATGTCGCGCTGCGCGAGTCCGAGCAACATCGCCGACCGATCCGGATCCGATCGGGCCAGCATCGAGAATCGAGCCTCCTTGAGGGCGAACTCCTTGAGCGGGATGCTGGGCGCTGCCGAGTCGAGCTGGAACGGATGCTCGTGCTCCTCGACGGTCGGCTTGTAGCGATAGAGCGGCCAGTAGCCGGACTTCACCGCTTCCTTCTGGTGCGACATCGAGGTCTCCATGTCGATGCCGTGGGCGATGCAGGTCGAGTAGGCGATGATCAGCGACGGCCCTTCCCAGGCATCGGCCTCGGCGAGGGCCTTCACGGTCTGGATGTCGCTGCCACCGATGGCGATCTGAGCGACGTACACATTGCCGTAGCGCCGTGCGATCGCTCCGAGGTCCTTCTTGCCGGTCGGCTTGCCGGCCATCGCGAACTTCGCCACGGCCCCGAGGGGCGTCGCCTTCGACGCCTGGCCTCCGGTGTTGGAGTACACCTCGGTGTCGAGGACCAGCAGGTTGACGTTGCGGCCGCTGCCGAGCACGTGGTCGACACCGCCGAATCCGATGTCGTAGGCCCATCCGTCGCCACCGACGATCCAGGTGCTGGTCCGCACGAGTTCGTCTGCGATCGTGGTGAGGTGTCGGGCCGCCTCGGCGACGACGGCGTCGTCGCCGGCGACGAGTTCGGCGAGCCGTTCACGCAGGATGCCCACCCGGGCACGCTGCTCGACGACACCCGCATCAGTGGGCGCCGAGTCCGCCAGCAACGCGTCGGCGAGATCAGCGCCGACCGCTGTCGCCAACTCCTGGAGCAGCCGACGAGCATCGCGCTGATGGTGCTCGATGCCGAGCCGCATCCCGTACCCGAACTCGGCGTTGTCCTCGAACAGCGAGTTCGCCCATGCCGGGCCCAAGCCGTTGGCGTCCTTGGCCCACGGCGTGGTCGGCAGGTTGCCGCCGTAGATCGACGAACATCCGGTGGCGTTGGCGACGACCAGCCGGTCGCCGAACAGCTGCGTGAGCAGCTTGAGGTACGGGGTCTCGCCGCAGCCAGAGCAGGCACCGGAGAACTCGAACAACGGCTGCAGCAGCTGGGAGTTCTTCACCGAGTCGTGTGTGATCGATGCGCGGTCGAGCTCGGCGATCGCCGTGAAGAAGTCCCACCGCTCACGCTCCACCTCCCGGTGCTCTTCGGCCGGCGCCATGTTGATCGCCTTGCGCTTCACCTGTGTCTTGTCCTTCGCCGGGCACACCTCGACGCAGATGCCACAGCCCGTGCAGTCGTCGGGGGCCACCTGAATCGTCAGCAGATGACCGTCGAGCTCGCGGGAGCGGAAGTTCTTCGAGAGGAAGTTGTCGGGGGCACCGTCGAGCGCGGACGGCTCGAACGCCTTCATGCGGATCGTGGCATGCGGGCACACGATGGCGCACTTGCCGCAATCGATGCACACGTCCGGTTCCCACACCGGGATCTGCAGGGCCAGCTTGCGCTTCTCGTAGCGCGTCGTACCGGTCGGGTACGTCCCGTCGACCGGCATTGCCGACACCGGGAGGAGGTCGCCCTGACCGGCGATCATCGTCATGGTCACCTTCTCGACGAAGTCGTCGAGCACGACGTCGTCGAGCACGTCGAGCGTCTCGTCGACCGACGCCTCACCAACCGACGAGGGAACGATCACCTCGGTCAACTCCGCGAGCGCAAGGTCAACGGCGGCCTCGTTGCGCTCGACGATCAGGCGACCGCGACGACCGTAGGCAGAGCTGATCGACTCCTTGATCGCACCGATCGCCCGATCGACGTCCATCACATCGGTCAGCGCGAAGAAGCACGGCTGCATGATCGTGTTGATGCGCCCGGGCATCTTCAGTTCGCGGGCGATGCGAGTGGCGTCGATCGTGAAGACTCGAAGCTCCTGCTCGACGATTCGCCGCTGGAGCGACCGCGGGAGGTGTTCCCACAGCTCGTCGGCCCGGTAGGGAGCGTTCAGCAGGAACGTGCCGCCGTGACGGACATCGGCCAGCACGTCGAAGCGATCGAGCAGACCGAACTGGTGGCAGGCGACGAGGTCCGCCTCCTGCACGAGGTAGGTCGATCTGATCGGGTCGGGTCCGAAGCGGAGGTGCGACACGGTCATCGAGCCGGACTTCTTCGAGTCGTAGACGAAGTAGCCCTGCGCGTACAGATCGGGTTGGTGGCCGATGATCTTCACCGACGCCTTGTTGGCGCCGACGGTGCCATCGCTGCCGAGGGCGTAGAACACCGCCGACCGACCGACGCGATCGACCTGGAACGAGTCGTCGACGTCGAGGCTCAGCCCGGTCACGTCATCGATGATGCCCACCGTGAACCGCCGCTTGGGCTCGGTCCGCGCGGCCTCGTCGAACACCGCCTTCGCCATCGCCGGGGTGAACTCCTTCGAGCCGAGACCGTAGCGACCACCGATGATGCGCACCTTCGGTCGGTCCGATTCGGCCAGCGTCGTCACCACGTCCTGGAAGAGCGGTTCGCCGGCGGCGCCCGGCTCCTTCGTCCGGTCGAGCACGGCAATCGAACGGACCGTTGCAGGCAGCGCGGCCAGGAGTGCGTCCGTCGGGAACGGCCGGAACAGGCGGATGGTTGCGAGGCCCACCTTCTCGCCGTCGGCGACCAGTTTGGCGACGGTCTCGCCGGCGGCGCCAGAGCCCGACCCCATCATCACGATGACGCGTTCGGCGTCGGGTGCACCCTCGTAGTCGACGAGGCCATAGCGCCGGCCGGTCAGCGCAGCGAGTTCGGCGAAGACCTCCGCGACCGCAGCGGGAACCGCGTCGTGATACGGGTTCGATGCCTCGCGGGCCTGGAAGAAGACGTCGGGGTTCTGGGCAGTACCGCGCATCACCGGCGCCGTCGGACGCAGGCGACGCATCTTGTGGGCGGCGACGTCGTCTTCGCGTACGAGCGCATGAAGGTCGTCGTCGCCGAGCAGGTCGATGCGGTTGATCTCGTGCGAGGTGCGGAACCCGTCGAAGAAGTGCAGGAACGGCACTCGCGTCCGCAGGGTGGCGGTGTGTGCCACCGCGGCGAAGTCGTGGGCCTCCTGCACGGAGCTCGCGCACAGCATGGCGAAGCCGGTGGTTCGTGCCGCCATCACGTCGCTGTGATCGCCGAAGATCGACAACGCGTGGGTCGCGATCGCCCGAGCGGCGACGTGGATCACCGCCGGGGTCAGCTCACCGGCGATCTTGAACATGTTCGGCAGCATCAGCAGCAGCCCCTGCGATGCCGTGAAGGTCGTCGCGAGCGCTCCTGTCTGCAGCGCGCCGTGGAGCGTTCCGGCGGCACCGGCCTCCGACTGGAGCTCGACGACTTCGGGAACAGCGCCCCAGAGATTCGCCACGCCGGTCGCCGCCCAGGCGTCGGCCAGCTCCCCCATCGCCGACGCCGGCGTGATCGGATAGATCGCGACCACCTCCGACAACGCGTACGCGACCTTCGCGGCAGCCTCGTTTCCGTCGATGCAGGCCGCGGCAGGAGTGTTGCTCATGCAACCATCCTGTCGCGCACATTTCCCCGCGACGACAGCCCAAAGTCCCCACTTCCACCTCCCGTCCGAAATTCGGGTCGGAATGTGCGCTGAGCGCACGATCCCATCCGAATTTCGCAGCGTCCGGCTCAGTCGTGCAGCATGTCGAGCAGTTCGCCGATCGTGTGCTCGCCCTCGAGTGGGTGGCGCAATCTGGTCCGATCGATGATCTCGTAGTGGTTGCGACGGCCGACCTTCTGGCGGCGCAGGTAGCCGCCCCGTTCGAGGTCGTCGAGGATCCGCTGCACGGCGCCCGGCGTGATGCCGACGACGTAGCTCAGGTCACGCTGACGCAGGTCGGGGTCGCGGCTGAGGGCCACCATCACGTGTGCGTGGTTGGTCAGGAAGGTCCACGACGGCAGGTCCGGCCTCGGTTCGATCAGCGTCACTCACTCATCATACGTATTGCAAGACGTACGTTGCCCGGGTCCTTCTCACGGCTCCACGCCGTCGGCGCGCTCATGCGCCGCCAGTTCGGCCTCGGCGGACCGCAGGTCGTCGCGACGCATGTGCGACGACGACGTGCGGTGGGTCGCGCGGAACAGCAGGTGCGTACTGGCCGGCAGGGTCAGCAGCAGCGCCACCGCCACGATCGCCAGTTCGGCGGCGCCGACCCAGCCCACCTCGAGGGCGGCACCGAGGGCCACGAAGAGGAAGGCGATCGGACTGGCCTTGCCGGCGGCGTGGAAGCGGGCGTAGGACGTGGTGAACGTGAGCAGGCCGATCGACGCCAACAACGCGACGATCGCGCCGAGGACCACGAGCACCGCAGAGACCGGGTTCATCGGCGTCCCGTCGTTTCGATGAAGCGGCTGAGCACGACCGTGGCGGTGAATGCGACGATCGCGATCACGACGAGGATGCCGATGTACAACGTCTCGCCGGAGTCGGCAACGCGAACGCCGACGGCTCCCATCAGCGCGACGAGAGCGGCATCGAGCGAGATCACGCGGTCGACGAGATCGGGCCCGCGAACCAGCCGGACACCGGCGAGCAGCCCGGCGAGCAGGAAGATCCCGACCGCGATGTCGGCGATCACGACGCTCCCCTCCCGAGCGTCGCACCCGAGGTGACTGGGAGCGCCCTGCAACTGAGCGCCGCGAGTCGTTGGACGTGTTCGACGATGCCGTCGGCCTTGTCGGCGTGCAGGAGATGCAGGTAGAGCCGGCCCGTGTCGGCGTCGCTGTCGACCACCGCCGTTCCGGGTGTGACCGTGATCGCCACGACCAGCATGAGGAGATGGGCCCGGCTCGCGACCTCGGTGTCGACGGCGATGATCGCCTCGTCGGTGTAGTCGGTCGGCGTGAGGATCTCCCACGCGACCGACACGGTCGACACGATCAGATCGACGGCAACCAACCAGCCGAACTGGACCAGCGGGAACAGATGAAGGCGTCCCTGGCCGGGCTCGACCCCGGCCACCAGGGTGACGGTGATCGCGACCGCACCGCCGGCGAGCACGTTGGCGATCGAGACATCACCCCACAGCGCGCACCATGCGCCGACCAGGAGCGCGAGCGTGATCAGCCGGCGCGGCAGCAGGAGTTCGCGCAGCGTCGCGGCGACGTTCATCCGAGCACCGCCTTCACGTAGGGGCCCCGCGCCAGGAGGTCAGTAGCGATCTCCTCGCACATCGGCCACAGCACGCCGGCGAACACCGCCACCGCGATCGTTCCCGCAACCGCAAGACCCGCGGCCGCTTCCATCACGGTGACCGACCGGCGACTCGAGGCAGGGACAGCGGAGGGCGTCACGTCTCCCCAGAACGCACCGATCCAGATCTTGGTCATCGACAGCAGTGTCAGGATGCTGGCCACGAGCGACACGGCCACGATGACGTACGCGCCGGTCGCCATGCCCGCGTCGACGAGCGCCAACTTGGCGACGAACCCGGAGAAAGGCGGCAACCCGGCAAGACTCAGTGCGGGAAGGGCGAACAGCACGGCGATCACCGGCTTGCTGGTGGCGAGCCCACCGACCTTGTTGAGCGCCGAGGTTCCCTGATCGTCCTCGATCAATCCTCCGGCGAGGAACATGACGGTCTTCACGGGTATCTGGTGGACGAGGAACAGCACAGCTCCGGCCACACCGGCGACGGTGAAGAACCCGAGTCCCATGATCATGTAGCCGATCTGGCTCACCACGTGGAACGACAGGATCCGTTTCACGTCGTCCTGCGCCAACGCTCCGAGGACACCGATGATCATCGTGAGACCGGCAACAACCAGGAGGACGGGTCCGAGCTCGTCGAGTTCCATCAACGTGAAGAACCGGATGAGGACGTAGACGCCGATCTTCGTGAGCAGGCCGGCGAACACGGCGGTGATCGTGGTCGGTGCCGTCGGGTAGCTGTCGGGGAGCCACGAGAACAGTGGAAAGATGGCCGCCTTCGTTCCGAAGACGACAAGGAACCACAGACCGATGCCGACCTGCGTGGCAGCAGGCAGTTCGGGGATGCGCTCGGCCAGCAACGCCAGGTTGACCGTGCCGGTCGCTGCGTAGACGATCGCCACGCCGAACAGGAACAGCGTCGACGCGAACAGATTGATGACCACGTAGGTCATGCCAGATCGGATCTGTGCGGCCCGGCCCTGATGGGTGAGCAGCACATAGCTCGCCACGAGAATCAGCTCGAAGGCAACGAACAGCGTGAACAGGTCGCCCGTCAGGATCGCGAGTCCGACGCCACCCGCGAGCACGAGCAGGATCGGCGACACCACCGCCGGGTCTGCACCGGCCGGAGTTCGTCGCTGGCCGATCGCGAACAACTCGACCACGAGGATCGTCGCCGAGGCCACGAGCAGGATCAGCGCAGCGAACAGATCCGCGACGAGGACGATGCCGAGTTCCGGCGCCCATCCGCCGACCCGCAGGACCACCGTGCCGTCACGATCGACCGCGACGAGCAACGTTGCGGCCATCGCGGTCGTTGCGGCCATCGCCGACAGCGTGAGGACGTCGCGCACCGCGGCACGGTGACGGAATCCGAGCACGACGGCCGCAGCCAACAGCGGCACGATCACGATGAGGCCGACCACCGCGGTCATCGGTGCGCCTCGTTCGACTCGACGTTCAGTTCGACGTTCGATGCTGGGTTCGGATCCGCCTCGGCCCCCGAGCCGTCGTCGTGGTGCGACTCGATCGCGAGGGTCTCGTCGGACGTCAGCACGACCCAGTCCTCGGTGGCGGCGATGCGGCGATCCTCGACGTCGTCCTCGACGAGGTCGTCGCCGGTCAGCATCTGCTGACGGCGCGCCAGAGCGAGCAGGTACAGCGTCAGGCCGAAGGAGATGACGATGGCGGTGAGCGACAGCGCCTGCGGCAGCGGGTTCGCCGTCTCTGCGGTGGCGGAACCGTCGACGATCGGTGGCCGGCCCGCTCGACCGCCCGACGCGAGCAGCGCGAGTACGGCGGCGTGGCCCAGGAGGGCGAAGCCGAGCACGATCCGGCTCAGCGACCGCGACGTGACGAGAAAAGTGCCGGTCGAGGCCAGCGCGCCGACAGCGATGATCATCGCGAGGCTCATCGGTTCCGTCCCGAATCGGTGTCGACGGACGCGTCGACCGGAGCATCGTCGATCGGTCGTCGACCGCGGTCGACGAGCGAGGCCGCCCCGAATCCGTCGAGCACCGCGATGACCAGTCCGACCACGACGGCCACGACGCCGAGATCGAAGATCAATGCCGAGCCGGTCTTGACCTTGCCGAGCAGCGGCACGTGTCGGCTGACGACGACCTGATCGAGCAGTGGTTGCCCCCACAACAGCGGCGTGAGCGCCTCGAGGCCCACGATCACGCCGCCGACGGCGAGGAACACCGCCGCGTGGCGCGGTTGCTGGAGGCCCGCCACCGTGCGCAACACGATGACCGCACCGAGCAGGAGCCCTGCGGCGAACCCGCCTCCCGGCTGATTGTGACCTGCGAACAATACGAATGCGGCGATCAGCAGCGCGATCGGCGTCACGGCCCGGACCGCAAGACGAACGATGGGTGATGTGCGCGCGATCACGTCGCTGACTCCGTCGGCTCGTGGTGCCGCCTCGACCGCGTCCGTGTGAGCGTGAGGATCCCGACGGCGACCGTGAGGAGCACCACGACCTCGCCGAGCGTGTCGAGTGCGCGCGTGTCGGTGAGGATCACGTTGACGACGTTGTTGCCACCGCCGTCGGCGACGGCCGACGTTGCGAGGTCGAGCACCGGCGGTTGCCCCGACGGTGACGACGCGGCGCCGGCCAGCGCCACCGCAATCGCCGCACCGATCAGCACCGACACGACGATTCGTCCGGCGAGCCAGAGCCGGGTCGCCGTCGGGAATCGCGTTGCCAGACGTCCGAGGCCGAGGACGAACCCGACGACGATCACCGTCTCGACGAGCAGTTGGGTCAGCACGAGATCGGGAGCGCCGAGCGCCACGAAGAGTCCGGCAACGCTGAACCCGACCGCGCCGAGCACCAGTGCAGCGCCGAGGCGGGAATCGACCGTGGTGGCAGCGACCGCCGCGGCGACGATCATCACGACGAGCACCGCCTCGGCCCGGTTGTCCCACCAATACAGAGCGTCGGCGTCGATCTCGACGACGAACACTGCCGACGCGAGTGCGACCATCACCACGGTGGTCGCGAGATAGAGCGGCAACGATCCGTGCTGCACCCGGCCGGCGACGCGGCGAGCCGCGCGCCCGATGCCATCGATCAGGGCGTCGACGTTCGCCGCGCCGCGAGCAGCGGGTCCGCCGACGACGACGCGGCGGGCGACGGCGACGCCGACCACGGATCCCAGCACCACCACGATCATCGAGACGATGAAGGCGGTCGTCAGGCCCGGCCAGCGCAACAGCGAGTACACCTCGGCCTTCGGGGCGACGAGTACGGCCGCGGACCGCACGAGCTGGGTGACCCCACCGAGGGCAACGAACCCGGCAACTGTTGCGAATGCGAGGACCACCTCGGCGACGACCATCGCCGGACGCGACGGCGCCACCCGACGGTCCGGCATCGGTTCGGAGCGACCGAACATGCCGAACAGGAGACGGGTCGTGTAGGCAACGGTGAGCACAGCGCCACCGATGACGAGCCCGCCGACCAGCAGACGCTCGGATCCCTCGAGCCCGAGTACGGCTTCGATCGCCGCTTCCTTCGCAGGGAATCCGAGCAACGGTGGCACCCCGGCCATCGAGAGACCCGAGACGAGCGCGACGGCGAACGTGATCGGCATCGAGCGTCGCAGCCCGGAGAGTTCGTTGATGTTACGGGTCCCGGTACGAACGTCGACCTCGCCGACGACCATGAACAGCGCGGCCTTGAACACTGCGTGGGCAACGAGGAGCGCGATCGCGGCGAACGTGGCCTTGGGGGTGCCGATGCCGAGCAGCGCGATGAGCAGGCCGAGCTGCGACACGGTGCCCCAGGCGAGAATGAGCTTGGCATCGACGTGTCGGAGCGCGCCGATCGCCCCCCAGATCATCGTGGTCAGGCCGAACGCCAGGCCGAGGGGCTTCCAGACGTCGGTCTCCTGGAAGGCCGGTGCGATGACAGCGACGAGGATCACGCCGGCCTTCACCATCGTGGCCGAGTGAAGGTAGGCGCTGACCGGCGTCGGCGCGGCCATCGCGCCCGGAAGCCACACGTGGAACGGCACCTGTGCCGACTTGGTCGCGGCGGCGATCAGGATCAGGACCGCGGCGGCGGTCGCGGTCGACCCGGTGATCGGCGAGATGTCACTGAGCACCGCGGTGCCGGCCGCGTCGACGTACAGCACGAAGCCGGCCAGCAGTGCCAGGCCGCCACCTGCGGTGATCACGAGTGCCCGACGGGCCGCGGTCCGCGCGACCGGATCGGTGTGCTTGAACCCCACGAGCAGGAACGACGTGATCGAGGTGAGCTCCCAGAAGAGAAACAGCGTCCACACCGAGTCGGCCCAGACCAGACCGACCATCGCTCCCGAGAAGGTCACGAGGGTGGCGGCGAAGCGCCCCAGACCCGCGGCGCCAGACGTGAAGTATCCGGCGGAGTAGACGCAGACGAGCGCGCCGATGCCCGCCACCATCAGCGACAGCAGGGCATGGAGCGCGTCGACTCGGAACAGGATCGACACGTCGAGTCCGGGTACCCAGTCGAATCCGGCGGACACCACGTCGTCTGATCCGACGATCGTCAGCGACCACAGCGCCGTGGCGGCCATCGGCACGGCCGCAATCCACAGCGCGTTGCGCCCCAGCCGTCCACCCAGCGTGGCCGTCGCGCTCGCGGCGGCGACGTAGAGGACGAGCAAGAACCAGATCAACAGGACCGAAGGATACGTGCTCAATTATACGTACTCCAACATTGACCTTTTCAAAGATGTCTTTTATTATCTCCCCATGGCTCCCACCGCACGCACGAGCGAGAACCCCACCGCACCCCCCGCCACACCGTCCACGACACGCCCACATCGGCTCGATCGGCGTGCGTTGTTGACGGCGCACGACGAGCGGGCGCTCGCCCGAACGATCGAGGCCGGACGCGAGGCGGCTCAGCGAATCGCAGAACGTGCCGGCCTCGATGGCGACGAGCAGCTCGTGGCCGACGGCGAACGTGCCCGGCATCACTTCATCGAGGCCAACGTTCGCCTCGTACAGAGCATCGCCAACAGATTCAGCGTCCCGGTGCACCTCGACCGTGACGACCTCGTCCAGGACGGAATGATCGGCCTCGACAAGGCGGTCGACAAGTTCGACTGGCGTCGCGGCTACAAGTTCTCGACCTACGCCACGTGGTGGATTCGCCAATCGATCCAGCGCGGTCTCGAGGCCTCGGCGACCACGATCCGGATTCCCGGTCACCGCACCAGGGAGCTGCGGACGGCGTCGGCCGCCGCCAACGGTGGCCGCCTCAGGGGCGACGTGGCCATGATCGAGATGCTCAGCCAACTCGAGTCGATGGACCGACCGCTCGGCGACGGCAACGACACCCTCGGAGCGCTCGTGCGCAGCGACGACGAAGGCCCCGACGAACGCGCCGAACGCAACGTCCTGAGCGAACAGATCGATGCCCTGCTCGACCACCTCGATCCCACCAGCCGCTACGCCGTCGCCGCTCGCTACGGACTGCGCGGCCATGCGCCAGTCACGTTCGCGGCGATCGCCGACGAACTGGGCGTCACGCCGCAAGCGGTGCGGCGCCGCGTCGAGCGCGCGATCGAGAAGCTCCGTGCGCACGCGGTGCCGATCGCCGCTTGAGCGCGGCTCAGGCGGGTGGCACCTCGTTGTGCAAGGGCTCGTTGCGCACGAACCGTTCGAGGTTGTCGAGGAAGATCTCGACCACCCGGCTCGCCGCGCCATCGCTCGCCCCGGAGGTGTGCGGCGAGATGATCACATTGGGCAGATCCCAGAGCGCGTCGTCGGCGGGAAGCGGCTCGGTCGTGAAGACATCGAGACCCGCGCCTCCGAGACGCCCCGACGCCAAGGCCTCGGTCAGGGCAGGCTGGTCGACGAGCTCACCGCGACCGACGTTCACGAACATCGTGTGCGGCCCCATCGCGGCGATCACCTCGGCTGACACGATGCCGCGGGTCCCATCGGCGAGCGGGAGCGCGACGACCACAGCGTCGGCGTCCCGGACGGCGTCGGTGAGCTGCACGAGCGACCGGACCTCGCAGGGTTCGTCACCCTGGGCAGCACGGCGAACGACGACGGGCTCCATCCGGAAGGCCTGCGCGAGTCGAACGACTTCGCGACCGATCGGGCCATAGCCGACGACCACGATCCGCTGACCGTCGAGCTCCCGGAACGACGTCGGCGACCACTCGTGAGCCCGCTGTGAACGCAACCAGCCGGGAAGCCCCCGGCTCAGCGCGAGCAGATAGAGCATCACTGTTCCGGCGATCGGCGGAGCGGTCGCTCCGGACGACGTGGTCACCCGAACCCCTCGCTCCATGAACATCGAGAAGATCGGGCTGTCGACACCAGCCGACATCGAGTGGAGCCACTGCAGGTTGGTCGCCTCGAGCGCCACCTTCAACAACGGCGCGGCGCGTTCGGGCCAGGCATCGCTCGAGAAGAACACCATCGTGATCCGCTCGATGTCGCTGCGAGCGACCTCGACGCCGCGCCGCAGCACCACGACCTCGAGGTCGGGTGCCACGGCGGACAGGCGCTCGGCATGTGCGTCGAAGAACGTGTCGGTACAGAACAGTGCCACGACACGCAGTCTCGCAGTCGGCCGTCAGGCCGAGAGGGTTCGGACCGAAAGGGTTCGGACCGAGAGCGTTCAGGCGGTCAGTTCGGCGACGAACTCGGCGAAGACGTCGGCGTACCGCATGGCGTCTGCCTCGGAGTGCATCACCGAGATCAGCCACTGCTCGTCGAGGCCCGGCGGCAGCAGGATGCCGCGGTTGATGCCGTGCATCCACTGAGCGAACGCCAGGTCGAAGTCCGTCGCCTTGTAGTCGCGATAGTTGCGCACAGGGTCGATCGACCAGGTGATGCAACCCTTGGCGCCGAACTGCACCGTGTGGGCCGGGATGCCCGAGTCGTCGATGATCTTCTGACAGGCCTGGACCAAACGGGTGTTGAGCGCGATCGCCGCCTCGATGGCGTCGGCCGTGCAGGCCTCCGTCAGCGTCGCCTTGGTCGCGGCCATCACGAGCGGGTTGCCGTTGTACGTGCCGAGGTGCAGCACTTCACCCGTTGCGATCAGCTCCATGTACTCGGCCTTGCCGCCGAACGCACCGACCGGGAAACCGCCACCGATCGACTTGGCGAGCGTGATCAGGTCCGGCCGGACGCCGAGCACCGTGGTGGCCCCGCCGAGACCTGCCGTGATCCCCGTCTTGACCTCGTCGAAGATCAACAGCGTGCCGTACTTCGTGCAGATCTCGCGGACTGCCTCGAGGTAGCCGGGCTCCGGCAGACAGATGCCGATGTTCTCCATGACCGGCTCGACGATGAAACAGGCGACGTCGCGATTCGCGAGCACCCGCTCGAGCGCCGGGGCATCGTTGTAGGGGATCACGATGACGTCGTCGATCGTGCCCTGGGTGATGCCGGCCGACTGCGGAACCGAGAACGGAGCATCGGCCGGGCCTGCGTCGGCGAGCGCCGGCTTGTTCGAAACCATCACCTCGTCGTGATGGCCGTGATAGCCACCTTCGACCTTGACGAGCTTTTCGCGCTTGGTGACGCCGCGAGCGAGACGGATCGCGTCCATCGTCGCCTCGGTGCCGGAGTTGGTCGGCCGCCACATCGGGAATCCGTAGCGGTCGCCGAGCAGTTCGGCGACCTCGGCGTCGAGCTCACAGGGGGTGACGTAGAGCGTGCCTTCGTCGAGCTGCTCTTCGACGGCCTTGCGTACAGCGGGGTGCATGTGGCCGGCGAACAGCGCGCCGAAGCCCATGTCGTAGTCGACGTACTCGTTGTCGTCGACGTCGATCATGCGCGAGCCCGACGCGTGCTTGACGACGATGGGATGCGGGTCGTAGGCCTGGAAGCTGGACGGCACACCGGCGGGCAGCACCTTGCGGGCCCGCTCGGTCGCGACCTGCGAACCCTTGGTTCGCTCTGTGTAGATCGCCAGCTCGCGCTCGGTGATCGCTTTCGCCCTGGCTACGAGCTCTGACATTGTGGTCGAGTCGGTCACGGACATGGGTTATCGGCTCCTGTGGGATGCGGTCGGCGGAATGTCGACCAGCCCACATCGTAGGCCTCCGAACGGTCGGACCGATCCGGCCGCACGATGCGGCTTCGTCGCACAGGTGGCCCCGCGGCAACAATGACAGCGTTCGCCCCTGTCGTCAGGAGACCAGATGAAGACCGCCGCCACCGAGATGCTGGGCATCGAGTTCCCGATCTTCGCGTTCAGCCATTGCCGTGACGTCGTCGCCGCCGTCTCGAAGGCCGGCGGGCTCGGGGTCCTCGGGGCGGTTGCCCATTCACCCGAGCAGCTGGAGATCGATCTCGCGTGGATCGAGGCGGAACTCGGCGACCGGCCGTACGGCGTGGACCTGATCGTGCCGGCCAAGTACGCCGGCGACGAGGGCGGCGGGTACACGCTCGACGACATCCGAGCGCTGATCCCCGACACCCACCGCGCCTTCATCGACGACATCCTGCGCCGGTACGACGTTCCCGAGTTCCCGCCCGACGAGGAGCGTTCGTCGGGCCGGTCGACCGCCGGCCACAACGGGGTGGCCCCGTTCAGCGCCGCGGCCGCCGGACCTCAACTGGAGATCTCCCTGGCCCACAAGACGGCCTTCGTGGCGAACGCGCTGGGGCCGCCGCCGCAGTTCCTGATCGACCGGGTCAAGGAGGAAGGCCGTCTGATCGGCGCGCTCGCCGGGCGGCCGCAACACGCGGAACGCCATCAGGCGGCGGGCGTCGACATCATCATCGCTCAGGGTTCCGAGGCCGGTGGACACACCGGTGAGATCGGCTCGATGGTGCTGATCCCCGAGATCGTCGACGCCGTCGACATCCCGGTGCTCGGCGCCGGTGGGATCGGCCGAGGCCGTCAGATGGCCGCGGCGATGGCGCTCGGTGCGCAAGGGGTGTGGTGCGGCTCGGTGTGGTTGACCACCGACGAGGCCGAGACCCACCCCGTGGTGAAGCAGAAGTTCCTCGCGGCGACATCGGCCGACACGATCCGGTCACGATCGCTCACCGGCAAGCACGCGCGCATGTTGAAGTCGGCGTGGACCGAGGAGTGGGACCGCGCGGACACGCCCGATCCGCTCGGCATGCCGCTGCAACCGATCCTCACCAACGAGGCACAGGCGCGCATCAACCGCGCGGCGTACACGAAGGGTTCGGGCGCCGAGAAGCTCGCCAACTACTTCGTCGGCCAGATCGTCGGCACGATGAACCAGCCGAAGTCGGCCGGCCAGGTCGTGATCGAGATGGTCGAGGAGTTCATCGAGGCCGTCGAATCCCTCGCCGGCCAACTCGAGTACTGACGCGACCCATTCCGTTTGTGGCGCGATCTGGGCGGGACGGGTCAGCGAGTTCGCGCCGCAAACGTGCTACTTCGGGGCGAAGCGGGTGCCGGCGTCGAGGCGGATCGTGTCGCCGTTGAGCATCGGGTTCTCGATGATCGCAATGGCCAGCCGCGCGTACTCGTCGGGGCGGCCGAGACGCTTCGGGAAGGCCGCATCCTTCGTCAGGTTGACCGCTCGGTCCTCGGTGACCCCTGCCGTCAGACCAGTGGCGAAGAGGCTCGGCGCGATCGTGTTGACCCGGATTCCGAGCGAGCCGAGGTCGCGGGCCATCGTGAGCGTCATCCCGGCGATGCCTGCCTTCGCAGCGGTGTAGGCGACCTGACCGATCTGGCCCTCGAATGCGGCAATCGAGGACGTGTTGATCAGCACTCCCCGCTCGCCGTCGTCGTTCGGGTCGCCCTCGGCCATGTGGGCCGCGCACAGCCGGTTGGTGTTGAACGTGCCGATCAGATTGAGGTCGATGACGGCGCGGAAGTCGTCGAGGTCGAACGGGCCACCGCGCCCGAGCGTGCGTCCGGCCTTGCCGCCGCCGGCAGTGTTGACCGCGACGTGCAATCCACCGAGCGTGTCGACCGCCTCGTCGATCACCACGGCGATCCCGTCGAAGTCGAGGACATTCGTCGGGTGCCACGTCCCCCCGAGTGACGCCGCAACCTCGGCGCCGGCCGACTCCTCCCGATCGAGAATCGCCACCGCGCCACCGCCGGCGACGATGCGTTCTGCAGTCGCCCGCGCAAACCCCGATGCTCCGCCGATGATGATCGCCTTCAGTCCCTCGATGTCCATGTCGCTGCCTTTCCTGTGGTTCGGTCGTCCCCATCCATCTCCGATCGGCGGGGGCACGTCGAACGTACCGAGCCGTTCCAGTTTGTGGTGCGCTTTCGGTGGAGTGGGTCAACCAGTTCGCGCCTCAAACGCGGGTGGGACCGGGCTCGACCGTGCTTTTCGGACGATTCTCAGGCACCGTTGGACGCGTGAATTCCGAACGAGTCGACATCGCGGTGATCGGTGCCGGGCCTGCCGGCGCGGCGACGGCGATCAGGGCGGCCCGAGCCGGCGCCCGGGTCGTCGTGTTCGAGAAGGGCGCCCACGGGCGCGACAAGGTCTGCGGTGACGGCCTCACCCCACGCGCCGTCGGTGCGCTCGACGAACTGAAGATTCCGCTCGACGACGCGCACTACATCAAGGGACTGCGAATGATCGCCGGAAAGCAGGTCCGCGAGCTCGACTGGCCGACGACCGACCGCTTCCCGAATCACGGCGCCGTGTGGCCGCGTCGACGACTCGATGCCGCGCTCATGGATGCCGCCTCCGAAGCGGGCGCCGAGCTCGTCTACGAAACCGAGGCAACACCCGTCATCGAGAACGGCAGGGTCACCGGCGTGTCGACCGACGGCCGCACCGTCGAGGCCGACCTCACGGTCGTCGCTGCGGGTGCTCAAGGGGCCGTCGCCCGGATGCTCGGCGCGGAGCGCATTCCAGACGAACCGTTCGGACTTGCCATCCGCACCTATGCAGCCACCCCTCGACATGCCGATGCCCACCTGGAGGCGTGTCTGTCGCTGAAGGACGAGAACGGCACGGCGATCCCCGGCTACGGCTGGATGTTCCCGGCGGGCGACGGTACGGTCAACATCGGCGTCGGCGCCCTGTCGACGATGAAGGGCTTCAAGAAGCTCAACCTGAACACCCTCCTCGAGTCGTACCGACATCTCGTACGCGACGACTGGGATCTCGGCCCGAACCTCGAACGGCCACGAGCCTGGCGTCTGCCGATGTCGACGCAGCGGCGTCACGGACCGGGCTGGGTCGCGATCGGCGATGCCGCGGGGCTCGTCAACCCGATGAACGGCGAGGGCATCGACTACGGGTTGGAGTCGGGCATGCTCGCCGCCGATCTCTTCCTCGACCTTCCGGCCACCGCCCCGGCCCGCTACGACGAACTGGTCGGCGAACGCTTCGACGGCTTCCTGCGCACGGGCCGCCGGTTCTCGTTCCTGATCGGGCATCCCTGGATTCTCAAGCCTGGCCTGCGGCTGTCGGTCAGCACCGATGCGATTGCGAACATCACCCTGGCCGTGATGGGCAACCTCGTCGACAACACCACACCAGGAGCCGCCGGTCGCGTGATGACGCTGGCCGACAAAGCGCTGGGTCTTGCCGACCCGATCCTGCGCAAGACCCGCGCTGCTGCCTGAGCACTCCCGTCACGTTTGACCCGGCACCGTGTGACGGTTCAGTCGATGTCCTGGTTCGACAGACGCCACGCGGCGATCGCCAGCGCGGCGACGGCCACCACGAGTGGGACGACCACGGCCGTGGTCAGCGAGAAGTCGGCCAACTTCAGGTTGACGCCTGTCCGGTCGACGAGGATCGAGCGCGTGTACTTGCGCAGCGCCACCCGCGCGACCCCGGCGCCGGCCTGCGCGATGAACCCCTCCCAGATGAGGATGTACGCCAGGCCCCACACGATGAACCGCTTGAGCCACACGCCGAACAGCGTGAACACGCACACATAGGCGATCAGGCCGATCACGGTGGCGAACAGCGTGCCGGCGACGATGCCGTGACCTGCGCCCGTGAGCACGGCTGCGGCAACGATCGAGATGATCGTGATCGGAGCCGTCAGGGTCGCGGCGGCGAGGGCGGCGCCGACGACGATCGGCCAACGATCCATCGGTCGTAACCACAGGTAGACGAGCGTCTTGTCCTCACGCAGGTCACCGAGCGCGGCCCCGCCGAACACGAGCGACACGATCGGCAGCACGAGGCCCAGCCCGACGCTCGCAACGAGGCGGACCGCATCGTCGAGCGAGGCATTTGCGCTGCCGAGCGCCCACCCCGACAGCGGCGCGATGAGCGCGAGCAGCGACAGGCCGATGATCCGGCCGCGGCTCGTCAACTGTCGCAGCACGATCCGATAGGTCAGCCCGACCGCCGCACCGGCCGCGACATGGCGGCCCTTGACCGTCGGGGTCGAACGAACGTCGGTCATCGTCCCTCCACCAGGTAGCGGAACACCGATTCGAGGTCGTCGTCGAGCGGGCTGACCTCGGTCAGCCGCACACCGATCTCGATGCTGATCGCCGCGAGCTGACGACCGAGCGAGTCGACGTCGAGGGTGTCGACCAGCACGTTGTGCGCATCGAGCGACAGCCCACTGACCAAGCCGCGATCCACCAGCACCGTCGCCAACCGGCGAGGGTCCGACGTGCCGATGCGAATGCGGTGCGCACGGTCGTCCATCAGCTCGCGGAGGTCGCGATAGTCACCACTCGCCACGAGGCGGCCCTGGGCGATCACGAGCACCCGCGACCCGAGTTTGGCCACTTCGTCGAGGACGTGGCTCGACACGAGCACGCACCGCCCCTCGTCGCCCAACCGATGGAACAGGGCGATCATGTGACGGCGCTGCACCGGGTCGAGGCCGGTGAGCGGTTCGTCGAGGATCAGTACCTCCGGGTCGTTCACCAGCGCCGCCGCCACCTTGACGCGTTGGCGCATGCCCTTGGAGAACTGGCCGACCGGCTTCGGTCCGACCTCGGCCAGGTCGACCGTCGCCAACGCCTGCATCGCCGTCTGCTCGGGGTTGGCGACGCCATGTGTTCGAGCGGCGAACTCGAGGAACGACGCGGCGCTCAGGTGGTCGAGCAGGGCATCCTGCTGCGGAACGAGGGAGACCCGGCCGCGCACGTCGCGATCGTTGCGAGGGTCGAAGCCGAGCACCTCGACCGAGCCGCGCGACGGCGGCGTGAGCCCGCACATCATGCGGAACAACGTCGACTTCCCGGCCCCGTTCGGCCCGAGCAGGGCCGTCACGCCGTCGTTGACGGCGAAGCTGACGTCGCTCACCGCCACGACCGAACCGAAGAACTTCGACACCGCGTTGACTGCGATCATGCCGCTCAGCGCTGCGGGCGCAGCAGGCGGTCCGCCCTGGCCGGGCAGCGGCGGCGGCAACGTCGCAGTCGGCGGCGGAAGCTCACTCATCGTGCGATCACCAGCTTCGAGTAGCGCCACCAGACGACGGCGACCCCACCGAGGGTCCATACGATGTTGCTCGCCAGCACGCTCCAGGTCGACAGCTCGGGAAAGTTGCCGGGTTGGTCGAAGATCCGGAACACCAGCTCGAAGGGCATCGTCGAGATGTCGATCAGCCGCAACGACGGTGAGAGATCAGCGCCCTCGACGAGCGCGGCAGCGAGGATCGGCGAGGCCAGCACGAGCAGGACGATGCCGATCGCCGCGAACGCTCGGCGGTCGGTGAGGCTCGACGCGGCCATCGACACCGCCGCGAGCGCGGCGGAGATCGCCATGCCCGACAGGACGATCCGAACCAGCGTCCACAGCCATCCGTCGAGCCCATCGGGGCCGGCTCCTTCGACCGTGTAGCCGATCAACAACAGCAGCGGCGGTCCGAGCGTCACCAGCCCGAGCGTCGTGATCACCGCAACCGCCTTGGCCGCGAGATAGGTACGACGATCGAGCGGCGTCGACAGGTACATCGCCAGCATGCCGTTGCGGCGGTCCGACACGAGCACCTCGGGCGCGACGAGCGCCGCGAACAGCACGATCGCCAGGATGATGAAGCCGTAGTAGCCCGGGTAGTCGGCGACTTCCTCCGGCTGGAGGATGTCGCCCGGGATCAACACGGCGACGCCGACGAAGACGACCGCCGGGAGGTACGCGATCACCACGGCGATGATCGGGAAGATCTTCGTCCGGGCCGGACGCCCCAATCCGAGCGTCGACCTGATGCCCTCCCAGCTCACGCTGCGAATCGCGCCCGGCACCCCCGACCGGCGGCCCTCGTAGCGCTGGAACCCGCGATCGACGATCTGGGCATCACCACGACCGCTCATGGCTGTGCCTGCTCGATCGGGCCCGAGAAGATGTCGTCCAGGGTGCGACGGTGCTGGCCGAGCGTGCGGATGCGCGCGCCGGCCTGCGCGACGGAACGGGCGGCGAGGTCGAACAGGTCGTCGTCGGGCAGCCCGACCACCGAGAGCGTGGTGCCCGAGCGCCGGACCCCGACGCCGGCCGCCGACATCGATGCTGCGACGTCGTCGATCGAGGTCGGCCGGTCGGGCAGCTCGACGAGTTCGAGTTCGATGCCGCCCGAGGCGCCCGCCAATTCGGCCATCGAACCCTGCGCCACCAGCTGTCCCTCAGCGAGCGCGACGACGTGATCGCAGACCCGTTCGACCTCCTCGAGCACGTGCGACGACAACACCACGTCGATCCCGAAGTCGCGATGGACCTGCACGATGATGTTGAGCATCTCGTCGCGCTGCACCGGATCGAGCCCGTCGGTCGGCTCGTCGAGCACGATGAGGCGGGGATCGGCGGCAATCGCCTGCGCCAGCTTCACCCGCTGGCGCTGTCCGGTCGACATCGTGCCGAGCGCTCGAAAGCGCTCCTCACCGAGACCGACGAGATAGAGCGAGTCGCTCGCCCGGCTGCGGGCCTCGTCGCGCGGCAGACCTTTGACCTCGGCGAGGTGTCGAACGAAGTCGTAGGCACGCAGATCGTCGGGAAAGACGTTGCGCTCAGGCCCGTACCCGATCATGGCGCGCAGCTCCGGGCCGTTCGAGTCGGGATCGAGCCCGAGCACCGAGATCGACCCGGTGGTGGGCTTCAACAGGCCGAGCGCGAGCGAGATCAACGTCGTCTTGCCGGCGCCGTTCGCCCCCACGAGCCCCGTGACGCCGTTCGGGATCGAGACATCGAGTTGGTCGAGCGCCCGCGTCGAGGAGAACTGCATGACGAGTCCTCTGGTCTCGATGATCGCCGTCACAGTGGGTGAGTCTCGCACCTCCCGTCCGTCGCACCGTGACAGGTGCCGTGTGACGGATCACTACCGTTTCGCCATGAGCGTCATCCACCTGCCAGCGAGCGCGACCGCCGACGAACTGCACGACGTCCTGGCGAGCGACGGCGCCGTGATCATCGACGACCTCGCTGGCACCGATCTGATCGACCGCGTCGTGACGGAGATGACGCCCTACATCGAGGCGACGCCACCGGGCAGCGACGACTTCTCGGGTCGGAACACGAAGCGGACCGGTGCACTGATCGCCCGCTCGCCATCGAGTCACGAGCTCATCGAGCACCCGACGATCCTCGCGGTGACCGCCAAGCTGCTCGATCGGGCCCAGACCTTCCAGCTCCACCTGACCCAGGTCATCTCCATCGGGCCGGACTCGCCGGGCCAATCGATCCATCGCGACCAATGGGCGTTCGACTTCTTCGAGTTCCCGAGCGATTACCACGTGCAGTGCAACACGATCTGGGCGCTCACCGACTTCACCGAGGAGAACGGCGCCACACGGTTGATGCCAGGTAGCCAGGATCTGCCGAACGATCACAGCCACACGGTCGACGAGACGGTTCCCGCCGAAATGGGCAAGGGATCGTGCCTGCTCTACACGGGCAAGGTGTACCACGGCGGCGGTGCCAACCGATCCGACCAGACCCGGATGGGTCTCAACATCACCTACGACGTCGGGTGGCTGCGCCAGGAGGAGAACCAGTACCTCTCGGTGCCCCACGACGTAGCGGTCACGCTGCCCGACGAGCTGCTGCGCCTGATGGGCTACCGCATCGGCGCGTACGCGCTCGGCTACATCGACGACGTCCGCGATCCGATCGAAGCACTCCGCGGGCCGAGCGGCTCGATGTCGTTCGGGACCGCCCGCTCGTCGAGCGACGAATGATCAGCGATGAGGTTCCGGCTCACCTGTCGACCCGGAACCTCATCGCATTCGTGACTCAGGCGTCGATGAGTTGCTTGTCGGCGTCTGGCTGGTCGCCGTCGAGCGCGGCGAGCCGCGCCTCCTCGTCGTGAGCGAGCGAGATCGCGGAGCTGTGCGCACCGCCTTCGACGTTGAGCGTCGGGAGCAGGCGATCGAGCCAGCGCGGCAGCCACCAGTTGCGCGCACCGAGCAGCTCCATCGTGGCGGGCACCAGCAGCATGCGCACGAGCGTCGCGTCGAGGAACACCGCCGAGGCCAGGCCGAGGCCGAACATCTTGATGATGCGATTGTCCTCGAGCACGAAGCTGCCGAACACCACGATCATGATCGCGGCGGCCGCCGTGATCACGCGCGCCGTGGCGGCGAGGCCGTCGGACACCGAGTTGATGGGGTCACCGGTGCGGTCGTACTCCTCCTTGACGCGTGACAGCAAGAACACCTCGTAGTCCATCGACAACCCGAACACGATCGCGAACATCATCATGGGCAAGAAGGGTTCGATCGGCCCGCCGGCGGTGTTGAACAGCGACGCGCCCCAACCCCACTGGAAGACCATCACGACGATGCCGTAGGCACCACCGATCGACAGCATGTTCATGATCACGGCCTTGAGCGGCACGAGCAGCGAGCGGAACACCATCATCAACAGCAGGAACGACAACGTCAGCACCGCGATGAAGAAGATCGGCAGACGCGCGGCGAGGTAGCTGCTGAAGTCGATGTTCGCGGCGACCGCACCCGACACGTTGACGACGACACCGGTGCCGTCGGTTGCCGCCGGGACCACCTCGGCGCGTAGCGCCTTGACGAGCGCGTCGGTCGCGGCGTCCTGCGGACCGGTGGTGGGTGTCACCCGGATGATCGCGGCCGACGCCGACATCGGATCCTCCGGCGTGTTGGGGATCGGCCCGACCGCCTCGGCCACACCCTCGGTCTGGTTCAACGTCTCGGTGAGGGCGAGCAGGACCTGGAGATCCTGCGGGCCGCTGACTTCAGCGGTGAGCAGGAGCGGGCCGTTGGCTCCGGGTCCGAACGCATCGCTCGTGAGGTCGTAGGCCTGGCGGGTCGTGGTTCCCGCGGCGAAGTTGCTCTCGTCGCTGAACCCGAGCCGGAGGCCGACCACGGGGATCGTGAGGACGAGCAGGAACGTGGTGGTCGCGATCGCGATCGACCACGGGTGCCGCTGCACCCAGCGGCTCCAGCGGTACGCGAGCGTCTGACGCAGCGGCTTCTCCTTGCGCGGCGGCAGCTCCTTGCGCAGCGGCGCGAACGCGAACGAGGCGAGCAGGATGATCACAGCGATCGGGGCTCCGACGAGCAGCGGCTGGATGCCGAGGCCGACCCCGAGTAGTGCGAGCGCCACGAAACCGGCGGCGAGGATGCCGCGCCAACGGGTGACCTCGATCTTGTGCTGCGCGAAGCCGAGGAAGGCCGGCAGCAGGGTGACCGAGGCGATCATGGTGATCAGCACGGTGACCGCGGCGCCGGTGGCCAGGCCGTTGATGAACGCGAGGTTCATGATGTACATGCCGAGCAGCGAGATCACCACGGTGAAGCCCGCGAACACCACGGCACGCCCCGCGGTGTCGATCGCGATGACGGTGGCCTCCTCCGGCTCCTCGCCGGCTTTCAGGCCCTCGCGGTACCGGGTGACGATGAACAGGGCGTAATCGATGCCGACGCCGAGGCCGATCATCGCGCCCAGCGAGGTGGCGAAGTCCGGGACGGCCATCACGTTCGACAGCAGCGTGATGATGCCGGCACCGATGCCGACACCGAACAGGGCGACACCGATCGGAAGTCCCATCGCGAGCACCGAGCCGAAGGCGAGAATGAGCACGACGATCGCAAAGGCGACGCCGATCAACTCGGATTGAGGCGGTTGGAACTCGCCGAGCGCCTGGCCACCAACCTCCACCTGAAGGCCTCGGACGTCGGTCGGGATCAGCGTGCCGATCTCCTTGCCGATCTCCCCGGACTGGGTCTCGGAGAGATTCTCGGCGAGGTCGACCTGAGCGAATGCGACGAGGCCTGCGAGGTCACCATCGGTGGCGACCTGTCCCCGTCGGACGCCTTCCTCGGTGTACGGGCTCGTGAGGGTGACCCCGGGGATCTGTGCGACCTCGTCGAACAGTTGGTTCATCGCCGCCTGCACCTCGGGGTCGTCGACGCCCTGGTCGGCCCGGAACACGATGGTGCCCGAACGCCCGCTGCCCGCGCCCCCGAAGTACTGGTCGAGCGTGTCGAACCCGCTCTTGGACTCGGAGTCGGGGATCGAGAACGAGCTGTCGCTCGAGGCCCCGATCGTGCCGACGAGCGCGAACACGGTGACGAAGATGGTGACCCATGAGCCGAGCACGAGCCACCGGCGGCGGAATCCGAATCGGCCGAGGCGGGCCCACATCGACGGGCGAGCAGCTGGAGCGGGCGGGGACGACTGGGGGGCGTCCGTGGGGGTGTCGGTGATCGAGGACATTGTTGGACATTCTGTCCACTAGAATGTGCAATCACAAGTGAACATCGGGTGACGTGCCACACGACACACCCGACGACGAGCACGACGAACCATGCCGACCTCCACCAGACGCTCCAGCACCAGCAACTCCGTCACCAGGGCCGCCCGCCCCGACAGCCCACGCGGCGACGATCCGCGAGTGGAGCGCACGCGTGTCGCCGTCATCGAGGCGGCGAGCGAGCTGCTGATGGCGGACGGGCCGAGCGCGATCACCCACGCCAACGTGGCGGCGGCAGCCAACGTGAGCAGGACGACGGTCTACAACCACTGGCCGACCCGCGAGGATCTGCTGCGCGCCACGATCGACTCGATCGGCAAGGTCACGCCGGATGCCGACGACCTGACCGGTTCACTGCGCGACGATCTCGCGCTGTTGTGCGCACACCTCGTCGTCGACCTCACCGACGATCAGCGCGCGCCGATGATCGCGAACATGATGGAGCGGGCGCTGCACGACACGACGGTGGCCGCCGTGCGCGACGAGTTTCTCGGCGCGTTCCACGACGTGTTCGCTCGGGTGATCGCCAACGCGGTCGCGGCGGGCGAGCTCCGACAGGACATCGACGTCGACCGGAGCATGGCCAACCTGATGGGCAGCTTCCTCTTCATCCGGTTCATGTCGAGCACGACGTTCGACGATGCCGTTGCCCAGGCTGTCATCGACGACTTCGTCGCGGTCAACGCGCCGCGCTGAGTCAGGCGTCGCGGCGAGCGATCAGCCGCTCGATCGGTGCGAGATCGAAGGGGGTTCCCGTCATCACGATGAGGTGCGTCGCCCCCGCCTCGAGATATGCGTCGACGAGCTCGACGTCGTCGGCCGAGATGAGGACGGTCCGCTCGATCTCCGACGGATCGCGGCCGATCTCGGCGCACCATCGATCGAGCACCGAGTTCTTGTGCGCGTAGTTCTCGGGCGGGCCGAACGAGTTCCAGGCATCAGCGTGTTCCGCGGTCAGCCGCAGCGTGACCTTCTCACCGGAGCCGCCGACGAGGACCGGGAGCTTGCCGATCGGCGCCGGGTTCAACGCGGCGAGGCGGGCCCGCAGTCGGGGCAGGTCGTCACGGAGCTTGTGCAGTCGACCGATCGCGGTCCCGAACTCGTAGCCGTACTCGGTGTAGTCACGCTCGAACCAGCCCGCGCCGATGCCCAGGTACATCCGCCCGCCCGACACGTGATCCGCGGTGCGGGCCATGTCGGCCAACAACTCGACGTTGCGGTAGCTGTTGCAGGTGACGAGCATGCCGAGCTTCGCCATTTCGGTGTCGGCGGCCATTGCCGCCAACAGTGTCCAGCCTTCGAAATGCGCAGCATCGGGGTCGCCGTACAACGGGAAAAAGTGGTCCCAGGTCCAGATCGAGTCGACGCCGAGTGCCTCCGCGCGACGCCAAGCATCGCGGATCTCGACATACGACGTCTCTTGGGGATGCAACTGGACACCGACCTGGAAGCTCATGTCGTCCAGTGAACCAGAACCTGCGGCGCGGGATCAGACCCTGCGTCTCATCTCGAATCGGGGATCAGCGCCGACGGACGATCACGCTGCCGACGGAGTATCCGGCACCGAACGAGCAGATCACGCCGAGATCGCCCGGAGCGAGATCACTGCGGTGCAGATGGAAGGCGATGATCGAGCCCGCCGAGCTCGTGTTCGCGTACTCGTCGAGGATCACCGGGGCCTCGTCGTCGGTCGGCAGACGTCCGAGCACCCCCTTGGCGATCAGCTGATTCATCTTCAGGTTCGCCTGGTGGAGCCAGAAGCGGCGCACACCATCGGCTTCGAGACCGAGCGTCACCAGATGGGCGGAGATGTGCGCCGCGACCATCGGGCACACCTCACGGAAGACCATCTGACCGTTCTGACGGAACACCAGCTCGTGGGGATCGCGTTCGACCACTTCGGAGGAATTGAGGAAGCCGAAGTCGTTACGGATGTTGTTGGAGAACTTCGTGGCCAACTTCGTGCCGAGCACCTCCCACTGGCCGGGTGCCACCGCGTCGTCGGTCCGCTCGAGCACGAGCGCCGTACACGCATCACCGAAGATGAAGTGGAAGTCACGCAACTCGAAGTTGTTGTGTCCCGAGGTGATCTCCGGATTGACCACGACCACGCAGTTCGCACTGCCGTTGCGGAGCGCGTCGACAGCGGCCTGGATGGAGAACGTCGCCGACGAACAGGCGACGTTCATGTCATAGCCCCAGCCGTCGGCGCCGAGCGCATTCTGGATCTCGATGGCCACGGCCGGGTAGGCCCGCTGGAGGTTGGAACACCCGACGATCACCGCGTCGACGTCGGTCGGCGTGCGGCCCGCCTGCGCGAGCGCCTCGTGGATCGCGGGCATCGACATCTCGGCCTGGATGCCCAGCTCGTCTTCCGAGCGGGTCTCGAACCGAGGACGCATCCGCGCCGGGTCGAGCACTCCCGACTTCTCCATGACGTACCGCGACCGGATGCCGGACGCCTTGACGATGAACTCCTCGTCGGGCAGCGGCCGCTCGACGACCGCACCGGACGCGATCTCCTCGGCGTGCTCGGCATTCCACTTCAATGCCGACTCGGTGAGCGACGCCGCGAGTTCGGCGTTGCTGATCGATTCCGACGGCGTGAACAACCCCGTTCCGGTGATCGAGACGGCGGGCAGTTCGACGGACGACATGCGCTCGACGCTAACGAACTCAGCCGACCCAGTTCCGCACGAGCGATCGGAGCGCGTCGATCCCGTCACCTTTCGTCGCGCTCACCCAGACGACATCGCCCTGATCGAGCTGGCACCCGCCGGCCAGTTCCTTCTTCCGGGTGGCGCGTTTGGACGACTTCACCTTGTCGAACTTCGTGGCCACCACGGTGTGCGGAACACCGTTGTACCGCAGCCAGTCGAGCATCTGCACGTCGAGTGTGGTCGGGCCGATCGCGCCGTCGACGAGCACGAACACCATCGCCAGGTTGTCGCGCTCGAGGAGATAGCCCTCGATCATCTCGGGCCAGTCACGTTTGATGTTCTTGGCCGCCTTCGCGAAGCCGTAGCCCGGCAGGTCGACCATCGTGCCGAGCTCCGTACGAGCGCTCTCGACCTCGAACAGGTTGATCAGCTGCGTCCGCCCCGGGGTGTTCGAGACACGCGCCAGCTGCTTGCGATTCGCAAGTGCATTGACGAGTGAGGACTTGCCGACGTTCGAGCGCCCGACGAACGCCACCTCGATCGGGGACCCGGGCAACTGGTCGGTGCGGCTCGCCGATTGGACGAAGGTCAGACGCAATGGCGAACTCATGGTCCCAATCTTCCAGATTCCATGTGAACGGTCATCCGCTCACCAGCGAGGCCAACGCCCAGATCGCGGCGACGAGTCCGATCCCGGCGAAGATCACACTTCGAGCCACCGGCGCCTGCTCGAGATTGGCGTCATCCAGCTGCTTGGCCGGCGGTTTGACGATCGCGAGCAGGTTGCCGACGAACAACGCTGCGCCGAAGGCCAACGTCAACCACGCGAGGAGATCCGCTCCGAGGAACATCCCATCAGGATGCCGGACCCGCCGCACACTTCGGCGCTCGGCCTGCACGCCCTATGCTCCGGCGGTGCCACGAGGGGGACTGATCGCGTCGATCCGCAATCCCGCGCAGCTCGTGGTGGGCGCCTTCGTCAGCTTCATCCTCGTCGGCACACTCCTGCTCACCCTGCCGATCGCCTCCGATCGGGGCGGCAACGTCGGGTTCGACAACGCCCTGTTCCTCTCGACCTCGGCGGCGACCGTCACCGGACTCTCCACGATCGACATCACCGACTTCTCCGTGTTCGGCGAAGTGGTGCTGATGCTGCTGATGCAGATCGGCGGCTTCGGCATCATGACGATCGGCTCGGTGCTCGCGATCGTGGCGTCGGATCGTGTCGGCCTCAAGCAGCGGATGCTGGCCCAAGCGGAGATCGGCGCCGTCGACCTCGGCGACCTGAAGCGTCTGCTCCTCGCCATCGCCAAGATCACCTTGGCCGTGGAGGGCACCTTGGCCGCGATCCTGACCGTCCGGTTCTGGCGCCGCGGGTACGAGGACAACCTCGTGAGCTCCGCCTACTCCGCGGTCTTCCACTCCATCTCGGCGTTCAACAACGCCGGGATCTCGCTGTACCCGGACAGCCTGACGCGCTTCGTCGGCGACCCCGTCGTCGTGTTCGGGATGTCGTCGGCGTTCATCATCGGCGGCCTCGGCTTCCCGATCATCGTCGAAGTGATCCGCCGCCAACGTCTGCATCGTGCGGGCGGGCCGCGCCGAAGGGTGCCGTGGTCGGTGCACACGAAGATCACCCTGCTGACGACCGCGGCACTGATCGTGTTCGGTGCCGTCGTCGTCACCACATTCGAGTGGGACAACCCGGCAACGCTCGGATCACTCGACACGTTCGACAAGCTGCTCGGCGGTTGGTTCCAGGGCGTCACACCGAGAACTGCCGGATTCAACACGGTCGACATCGGCGGCATGAACGAGCCCACACTGCTCGTCATCACCACGCTCATGTTCATCGGCGCCGGACCCGCGTCGACGGCGGGCGGCATCAAGGTCACCACCTTTGCGGTGCTCGCCTTCGTTCTGTGGTCGGAGGTGCGCGGCAACCCGGACGTGAACTCGTTCGGCCGCCGACTCCCGTCCGCCCTCATCCGCCAGGCCCTGACCGTCGCACTGCTGTCGATCGGCCTCGTCGTCGGGTCGTCCCTGCTCTTGATGAGCATCGAGGATCTCTCGTTGACGCCGGCGCTGTTCGAGTCGACGTCGGCGTTCGGCACCGTCGGGCTGTCGACCGGGATCACCGGGTCGCTCGGCCCCGCTGGACAGCTGGTGCTCGTCCTCGTGATGCTCACCGGCCGCGTGGGACCGGTCACCTTCGTCACCGCGTTGGCATTGCGCGAGCGCAACCGTGCGTACCATTATCCCGAGGAGCGACCGATCATTGGCTGACAAGACTTTTCACACGATGCTGGGCGGCCTTCGTCCCCAGATCGAACACCGCGGCGAGATCGTCGTCATCGGTCTCGGCCGCTTCGGCTCATCACTCGCGTCGACGCTGATCGAAATGGGCCACGAGGTGCTCGGGATCGACGCCGATGCCGACCGCGTCCAGGCGCACGCCGGCATGCTCACCCATGTCGTGCAAGCCGACACCACCAACGAAGCCACGCTGCGCCAACTCGGCGTGGGCGACGCCGTGACCGCTGTGGTCGCGATCGGCGCCGACGTGGAAGCGAGCGTGCTCACCACCGGCGCGCTCGTCGACCTCGAGGTTCCCAACATCTGGGCCAAGGCGCTCACACAGTCGCACGGGCGCATCCTCCAGCGAGTCGGTGCACACCACGTGGTGTTCCCCGAGGCGGAGATGGGCAATCGGGTGGCCCGCCTGGTGACCGGAGCGCTGATCGAGTACTTCGCGCTGGATGACGACTTCGTGCTCATCGAGATGCGCGTGCCGAAGAACCTCGCCGGCATGAAGCTGGGTGCCACCGACCTGCGCGCGACCTACAAGGTCACCGTGGTCTGCATCAAGCCCGAGGGTCTCGCCTTCACCTATGCCGAGAGCGCAACGACCCTCGGTGAACACGACCTGATCGTCGTCGCCGGCCACCGCGGCGACATCGAACGTTTCGCTCACGTCGAAACCTGACGATCTCACCCCAGCGCACCGCTCTTCCCTCCAGCACACCGCGGCCTCCACCCCGTCCGGGTCGGGTTGACTCGCGAGCGAGCGCGAGACTCGCGCATGGCTGAGTACGACCTGATCGTCCGGGGTGGGTCCGTCGTCGACGGAGCCGGCGCCGATGCCCGCACCGCCGATGTCGCCGTGCGCGACGGGATCGTCATCGAGGTCGGAGCCGTCGAAGGGTCTGCGACGCGTGAGATCGACGCCGATGGCGCGCTGGTGATCCCGGGCATCGTCGACATCCACTCGCACTACGACGGCCAGGCCACGTGGGACACCCGCCTCCAGCCGTCGTCATGGCATGGCGTGACCACGGTCGTCACCGGGAACTGCGGGGTCGGCTTCGCCCCGGTCGACGACGCCGACCACGACAAACTGATCGAGTTGATGGAGGGCGTCGAGGACATTCCGGGCGCGGCGCTGCACGAAGGATTGCGCTGGAACTGGAACTCGTTCGGCGAGTTCCTCGACGCGGTCGAGGAACTCCCGCACGACATCGATGTCGCGATGCAGGTTCCCCACGGCGCGCTGCGACTCAACGTGATGGGCGAGCGCGGAGCGAACCACGAGGACGCCACACCGCACGACATCGCCGCCATGGCCGAGTTGGCACGCGAGGCCATCGAGGCCGGAGCCCTCGGGTTCAGCACCAGTCGCACACGCAACCACAAGACCTCGACCGGCGCGTACACCCCGACGCTGACTGCTGCGCCCGACGAACTGATCGGCATCGCCCAGGGTGTCGGCGCGACCGGCACCGGTGTGCTCCAAGTGGTGTCCGACTTCCTCGACCCCGATGCCGAGTTCGACACGCTGCGCAAGATGATCGAGATGTCCGGTCGCCCGATGTCGATCTCGATCGCCCGCAACCCGATGGTGCCCGACGCCTTCCGCGGGCTCCTCGAACGCGTCACGCAGGCCAACGCCGACGGCCTCACGATGACCGGTCAGGTCGCACCCCGCGCGGTCGGCTTGATTCTCGGCCTCGAGTGCACGCTCAACCCGTTCGTCACCAACCCCGTGTATCGGGAGATCGCCGACCGACCACTCGCCGAGCGCGTCGCCGCACTCCGCCACAGCGAGTTCCGCGCACGGCTGCTCGCCGAGGCCGGCGAGCGCTCACGCGACAAGCTCGGTGGCAACCTGATCTCGAGATTCGACCTGCTGTTCGAGATGGCCGACGAGCCCGACTACGAGCCGTCGCTCGACACATCGCTCGCCGCAATCGCCGCCCGGCGAGGCATCACGCCCGAGGAGGTGTCGCTCGACGCGATGCTCGCCGACGACGGCCACGGACTCATCTACCTCCCGTTCCTCAACTACGTCGACGGCAACCTCGACGCGTGCCACGAGATGCTCGTCCATCCCTACACGGTTCCCGGGCTCGGCGACGGTGGCGCCCACGTCGGCACGATCTGCGACGGCAGCTTTCCCACCACGCTGCTCGCGTACTGGGGTCGCGACCGCGATCACGATCGCATTCCACTCCCCTTTCTCGTCCAGCGACACTGCCGCGACACGGCGCGGACCGTCGGGCTCCTCGATCGAGGGGTGATCGCACCGGGCTATCGCGCCGACCTCAACGTCGTCGACTTCGAGCACCTGCGCCTGCACAAGCCGACGATCGTGCACGATCTCCCGGCCAACGGGCGACGGTTGTTGCAGCGAGCCGACGGCTGGCGCCACACGATCGTCGCCGGCCGCGAGACCTATCACGACGGCGTGGCCACCGATGCGCTTCCCGGCCGGCTCATCCGAGGGGCCCAACCCGCACCGGCGGGGACCTGACCGTGAGCACCCTCGAATCCAGTCCCCTCCCGACAGCCGACGACATGATCGAATTGGAGACCCACGCCAACTGGCGCGCCGCGGACGTCGGCGACGTCGAGCAGTGGACACTCCGATTGAGCGATGATCACCACGCCGAGCTCGCGGCCGCCCTCGCCAACGCGCGCTCGATCACCGACGAGGTGCTCGATGTCACCGCCGACGACTTCCCGTTGCCGACGCTGTCGCCGCTGCTCCGCGAACTCACCGAGGAACTGGTCGACGGACGCGGGTTCGTACGCATCGCCGCCCTCGACGTCGACCGCATCGGAGACGAAGACGCGTCGTGGATGTACTGGGGCATCGGGATGCACCTCGGCGAGCCATGGCCACAGAACGCGAAGGGCCATCTCCTCGGCGACGTGAAGGACCAGGGCAAGTCTCCCGACGATCCGACCGCCAGGGGCAACGAGATCGGCGGTCACCCGCTCGGCTTCCACAGCGACGGTTCCGACCTGGTCGGGCTGCTGTGCATCGACTCGGGAGTCAGCGGCGGTGAGAGCCTCGTCGCCAATGCGCTGGGCGCCCACAACGAGCTCGTTCGAACCCGTCCCGATCTCGCCGCCGAGCTGTACCAGCCGCTCCCGTACGACTTCCGCGGCGAACAGCGCGACGGTGCGCGGCCCTACTACGAGGTGCCGGCATTCAGCCGCCACACCGGCCCGACCGGCGATCGGCTCTTCGTCCGCTACATCCGGCCCTACATCGAGGCGTCGCAGCGACATGCCGACGCCCCCCGACTTCGCCCCGAGCAGCGCGAGGCGATGGACGCGTACGACGAGCTCGTCAACGAACGCGACAACCGCGTCGAGATGGCCCTGCGACCGGGCGAGATGCAGTTCGTCAACAACTACCACGTCCTCCACGCCCGGCGGGCCTACGTCGATGACGCCCGAGCCGGACGGGTGCGCTGGCTGAAGCGGCTCTGGCTGGCCACCGACGTGCTCGGCCCCAGCGACCGGCCCGAACGGTTCCAGCGCGTCGGCGCGATGGGCCATTGGGGCGAACGTCGCACCCGCGCCTGACGCAGGATGCGCAGATGACCACGACCGAAGCGTCCCTCGACACCGCACTCGACACGGCCCGACAGCGGTACGTCGACGCGAACCCGCTCAGCGCCGGCTGGGCCGGCCGTGCCGGCGCCGTCTTGCCGGGAGGCAACACGCGTTCCGTGCTGCACTTCGATCCGTTCCCGTTCCGGGTCGACTCGGCCGACGGCAAGCACCTCGTCGACGTCGACGGCCACCGATACGTCGACCTACTCGGGAACTACACGGCGGGGCTGCTCGGCCACTCCCCCGAGCCCGTGCGCCGCGCGGTCCACGCCGCGATCGATCAGGGCTGGGCGCTCGGCGCCGTGCATCCGAACGAGGTCCGCCTCGCCGAACTCGTCGCCGAACGGTTCGCGTCGATCGAGCAGGTCCGGTTCACGAACTCCGGAACCGAGGCGAACCTGATGGCGCTCGCGCTCGCCACGCATCACACCCGACGAGCCAAGGTGCTCGTCTTCGACGGTGGATACCACGGTGGGGTGATCACGTTCGCCGGTCATCGTGAAGTGAACGTGCCCCATGACTGGATCATGGCGCCCTACAACGACCTCGACGCCGTCGGTGAGGTGTTCGCCGCTCATGGTTCCGAGATCGCTGCGGTGCTCGTCGAGCCACTGCAGGGATCGGCGGGCTGCATCCCCGGCACGGTCGAGTTCCTCGGCGACCTGCGACGCCGATGCGACGCGTCGGGTGCGCTGCTGATCTTCGACGAGGTCATGACGTCACGACTGTCGCCCGGGGGCGCGCAGGAGCTGCTCGGGATCGCCCCCGATCTCACGACGCTCGGCAAGTATCTGGCCGGCGGCTTCACGTTCGGCGCCTTCGGCGGCCGGCGCGAGCTGATGGCGGCATTCGATGCCACCGTCGGTGGGCGGCTCGGCCACGCGGGGACGTTCAACAACAATGTCGTGTCGATGGCTGCCGGCGTGTCCACGCTGGGCGAGGTCCTGACGCCGGGCATCCTGACGGCGACGAACGAACGTGGTGAGTGGCTGCGCGCCGGCCTCGACGAGGTCTTCGGGAGGCATGGACTCCCGATGTGCGTGACGGGGTCCGGCTCGCTGATGAACGTCCACGGCACCACCGGTCCGGTGCGGTCGGTCAACGACCTCGGGGCGTCCGACGACCGATGGAAGGAACTGCTCTTCTTCGCCGCACTCGAAGCCGGCTTCTACATCGCTCGGCGCGGATTCGTCGCCCTGTCGATCGAGATCACCGACGACGACGTCGACGCGTTCCTGGCGATGGTCGACCGATGGGCCGACGACGTCAGAGGTCTTCGAGGATCTGCTTGCGCTTGACGTCGTACTCGGCGTCGCTGACGAGACCCTGCGCACGCAGGTCATCGAGTGCTTTGAGACGGTCCTGGACAACCGGCGCGACCGGCGCGGCCGGCGCGGCCGGTGGAGGCGGGACCTGCTGTTGCATCGCCTTCGCCAGCGACTCGGCGTTGCGGTCGGAGTCGCGCTGTTCGTCGGCTTCGACCTGCTGGAAGATCAACGTGCGCACCTTCTCCGGATCCGGAATGTTCTCGAAGACCGAGTCGCCCGTCTCCCCGGCCGACTCGATGACGACGACGCCGTTGTTGAGCATCCGGGCGATCATCGACTGCTGGAAGTTGACGTTGTTGACCCGGTTGAGCGGGATCGAGACGCCCCGCCGGCGGATGATGCCGCTCTGGTACGCCACACGCTCGCTCGTCACCGCGAACTTGGTCGTCTTCCACTGCACGAACGCGTACGCCGTGCTGATCGCGAGTCCGATGAACAACAGCAAGGTGATCCAACCGAGCAGCGTGTCGACCCAGCCACCTTCGAGGCTGAACAGCAGCAGCACGAGCGCGATCAAGATCAGTCCACCGGCGACTTCCTTCCAGAAGTACCACCAGTGAGGGTTCGAGTAGAGAATCATCGTCTCGCCTGGCATGAGTTCGATCTGGCTTCCTGACATGTCGCGCATCGTAGTGCTCCCTTCCTCTCACGTCACCAGCCGTGTGATCGCGGTCGCCGCCGACGCGAGCACGATCACCACGACGAACGGTGCCCGGCGCCACAGGGCCAGACCGGCCACGACGAGGCCGACCAGGCGAGCGTCGACGACGATCTGTTGACCATCTCCGACGGTCGACACGATCGCCAACGCGGCGAGGAGCGCTGCGGGGAGCAGATCGACGATCTGGCGGATCCGTACCGGCAACACGCGATCACCCAACACGAGCGGGCCGGCGGACTTCAGCGCATAGGTGCCGATCGTCATGATGATCAGCACTGCGGTCGCGGCGTTCACGACGACACCACCTCGGCCGACCGACCTGCCGGCGGCCAGGCCCGGGTCACGGCGACGCCGAGCATCGACGCCAGGATCGGAACGCCAGGCGCCGTGAACGGGATGAGCACGACGGCGATCAGCGCGCCGGCGATCGCGGTTCGCCGTTGCGCGGGCACCGCCAGACGCGGCCACAGCAGCGCGAGGAATGCCGCCGGACCGGCCGCGTCGAGTCCGAGGTCCGTGATCAGGTCCCCGGCGTCGGAGAACACGACGAAGCCCACGATCGTGGTCAGGTTCCAGACCACGAACACCCCGATGCCGGCGACCAGGTACCCGTACCGGCGCCAGTGCAGGTCGCTCTGGGCCGCGCCGACCGCCGTGGACTCGTCGATCATCAGTTGTGACATCGTCGCCCGCTTCCACCACGGCCCGGCGAGCGCCTCCGCCATGATCACGCCGAACGCGAGGGAGCGCACGTTGAGCAACAGCCCGGCGATCGCCGCCGATGCGATCGAGCCGCCGTCGCCGAGAATCTCGACCGCGGCGAACTGCGAACTGCCTCCGAACACCAGCGACGAGAAGCCGACCGCCTGCCACAGGTCGAGCCCGGCGGTGGCCGCCGCAGCACCGAACACGATGCCGAACGGAGCGACCGCGGCGACGATCGAGGCGGCCTGCCGGCGGATGGCCCGTCGCCGGGTCGCATCGTCGGCCGCATCCGCCATGGTCACCGGACGAGTCTGCCCGCCATGCTGCGTTTGCGCCGATAGTTTCCCGAACATGTTGCAGACGGCGCCGCGCCGATGACCGCGTCGGCACGGTCAGTGCGCCGACCGGCGGCCTCGTTCAAGGTCAGGCGTCGCGGGCTCTCACCGAAACGACAGGCCGAGTTCGACACATGGATCGAGACCTGGGGGTTGTCGATCGACGGCCCACCGCTCGATTGGCCCGCCGTGTTCGGACGCGACGGTCGTGTGGTCCTCGACGTCGGCTTCGGCCACGGCGAGTCGACGATCGCGATGGCGGCTGCCGAGCCCGACCTCGACGTGATCGGCGTCGAGGTGCACACGCCCGGCGCCGTCACGGTGCTCGATGCGATCGAACACCAAGGGTTGCACCAGATCCGAGTCGTGCACGGCGACGTCCTACTCCTGCTCGACCGGGTGCCGGCCGGGTCGCTCGCCGGCATCCGCGTGTACTTCCCCGACCCGTGGACGAAGCGCCGCAATCACCACCGGCGACTCATTCGCCAGGACGTACTCGCCGCCCTGGTCGACCGCCTGAGCACCGGCGGCTTCCTCCATCTGGCGACCGACATCGCCGACTACGCCGAATCGATGGAAGCGGTCTGCACCGCCGAACCGCGCCTCACCGGCGGCGTGATCGACCGTCCCGACTGGCGCCCGCTCACCCGCTTCGAACAGCGCGGTCTCGACGCCGGCCGCCGCCCCACCGACCTGCTCTACACCCGGACCTGATCCCCTCAGCAGTGTCTGGACTCTCGACCGGGTTCAGCTCACGGCCCGGTTCGGTTCCGGCCGCAGTTCATCGAAGGTGTCGATCCGCCGGATCGCGGGGAACACGAAGGTGAAGCTCGCGGCAATGCCCATCGTGATCAGTCCACCGCCGGCGATCGCCCACGGCACACCGAACATCCGCGCCGCAACGCCGCTCTCGAACGCGCCGAGTTCGTTCGACGCACCGATGAACACCCCCTCGACGGCGCTGACGCGTCCGAGTTGTTCGTCGGGTGTCACGAGCGGCACGATCGAACCGCGGATGAACATCGACACCATGTCGGCGGCCGAGATCACGATCAGCGCGACGAAGGCCACCGCGTAGTTGCGTGTGAGGCCGAAGACCATCGTGCCGAGCCCGAAGACGGCGACGACGAACAGCAGCGTCGGGCCGACCCGTCTCGTGACGGGGCGCACGGCGAGCCACAGCGCCATGACCGCGGCGCCGATCCCCGGTGCGGCGCGGAGCCATCCGTACGCGATGTCGCCGACCCCGAGTCGCTCGCTGGCGACCGCCGGGATCAGCGCGATCGCACCGCCGAAGAGCACCGCGAACAGGTCGAGCGAGATCGTCCCGAGCACCACCGGCGTGTGCCGCACGAAGCGCAGGCCCTCCAGCGCGGTGTGCAACGTCGGCCGATCGGTGATCCGCTCGGGTTCGCGCGAGTAGACGATCATCAGGATCGGAACGATCGCCGCGAACTCCAGGATCGCCGCGAGCGTGTACGCCTCGCTGGGGCCGACCGAGTACAGGAAGCCGCCGATCACCGGACCGACGATGGCCGAAGCGGTGAACGTCGCCGTCCAGAGCGCGACGACCTGCGGGAACAATTCCGGTGGAGCCAGCAGCGGGGCGATCGACCGACGCGACGGTGCCAGCATCGCATCGGCGGCGCCGAACACGAACGCGATCGCGAACAACGGCCACACCGATCCCGATTCGAGTTGGCTGTAGATCACGAAACCGACCGCACACACAGCGCGGGCGAACAGGAAGAGCGCGGTGACCCGGCGACGGTCGAAGCGGTCGGCGACCCAGCCGCTGACCAGCACGAGCATCACCGCGGGGACGAACTGTGCGAGACCGATGAAGCCGATCGCGAGTGTGTCACCGGTGATGTCGAACGCCTGCTTGAACAACACCGTGACCAGGATGTTGAGGCCGATTGCGGCCAGCGCCGTCGACAGCAGATATCGACGCACGGCTGGATATCGCAGGACGTCACGGGCCGTGGACACCCCGGCACGCTAACGCTGTCCCTCCCAGGCCACCCGGCCCCATCATCAGATGGACTTCATTGCGGTCGCAATCAACTGCGTCGGGTCGTAGACTTCCGCCATGGCTGATGCCCTCTTGCAGACCTTTCCGCTCGGCACCCAATGGCCGACGATCGACCCGTTCCTGTTCTGTGCGCACCACCGCGACGACTACCCCGAGGGAACCGACGGACTCGGTCCGGACGCACCGCTCGTCGGGCGCGACATCGGCATGGACTTCGCCGGCGTCGACGGGTGGAACATGTACCACGGCTCGACCGTGCCCGGATTCCCCCAGCACCCGCATCGCGGTTTCGAGACGATCACCTACGTGCGGACCGGGTTCTGCGATCACAGCGACTCGCTCGGAGCGACCGCCCGGTTCGGTCGTGGCGACACACAATGGATGACCGCCGGCAAGGGCATCGTGCACTGCGAGATGTTCCCGCTGCTCGATCCCGATGGCCCCAACCCGCTGGAGTTGTTCCAGATCTGGTTGAACCTTCCGGCTGCCGACAAGATGGTCGAGCCGTACTTCACGATGTTGTGGAGCCACGAGACCCCGACCGTGATCGCCGAGCCATCCGAGGGCGGCGCCATGGTCGACATCACCGTGATCGCCGGATCATTGGCGAGCGCCACCGCGCCGGCTCCCCCTCCGAACTCATGGGCGTCGAAGGCCGAAGCCGACGTGGCGGTCTGGCACCTGCGCTTCGATGCCGGCGCCCGTTGGACCATGCCGCCGACCGAGGGTGACGACACGCACCGCCTGCTCTATGCGTTCTCGGGCTCGTGGGTCACCGTCGAGGGTGAACGCCTCGACGCCGGCAACGGCGCGGTGCTCGACTCGTCACGTCCGCTGGAGCTGATCGCCGGTGACGACGGTGTCGAATGCATGGTGCTGCAGGGCCGTCCGATCGGCGAACCGGTGGCGCAGTACGGCCCGTTCGTGATGAACACCCAGGCCGAGATCCAGCAGGCCTTCGAGGATTATCGCCGCACCCAGTTCGGCGGGTGGCCGTGGGGCAGCGACGACCCGAATCACGGCGCCACGCCGCGGCGCTTCGCCCGCCACGCCGACGGCCGCGTCGAGGCATTCGACGTCGAACCCGTCCCCGCCGACTGACCCCCCTTCACGTTTGCGGCGCGATCACATTGGTACGGGTCAACCAAATCGCGCCGCAAACGTCTGATGGTCAACCAAATCGCGCCGCAAACGTCTGATGTGGGGGCGAGACTGAGGTGATGGACAGCACCCAGTGGGACGAGCGGTATTCGACCAGCGAATTGATCTGGACCGGCCAGGCGAACCAGTTCGTCGAGCGCCACCTGGCCGACCTCGCGCCGGGTACGGCGATCGACCTCGGCGCCGGCGAAGGCCGCAACGCGGTGTGGCTGGCACAGCGAGGCTGGTCGGTGACCGCAGTCGACTTCTCGCAGGTCGGCCTCGACAAGGCGCTGCGCCTCGCCGCAGAACACGACGTGACGATCACCGTCGAGCGCGGAGATGCAACGACGTGGAGCCCGCCCGGATCCGTCGACCTCGTCGTCCTCTCGTACCTCCAACTCCCCCAAGCCCAGCAACGCATCGTCGTCGAACATGCCGCCTCGTGGCTCGCGCCGGGCGGCACCGTTTTCGTGATCGCCCATGACCGGTCGAACGTCACCGACGGCTACGGCGGGCCACCATCGGCCGACGTCTGCTACACGGTGAGCGACACCGTCGACGCACTCGCCGGGCTCGACGTCACCACCGCCGAGATCGCCGAACGTCGAGTCGACACACCCGATGGAGTGCGCGTCGCGTTGGACACGCTCGTCATCGCACGACGGCCGACCTGAGTTCGAGCGCGCGCGCCGCTGCGGCCGGACCGACTTCCGACGTCACGGTGAGGTGCCCCATCTTGCGGCCGGGTCGCGCTTCGCTCTTGCCGTAGAGATGCAGCTTGGCGTTCGGGTCGGCGAGCACGACGGACCAGTCCGGTGATCCACCCGACCACAGGTCGCCGAGCAGATTGACCATCGCGACCGACGGAGCCGTCATCGCCGTGCTGCCGAGTCCGAGACCGCACACCGCCCGAACCTGCTGCTCGAACTGACTCGTCATGCACGCATCGAGCGTCCAGTGACCGCTGTTGTGCGGTCGAGGCGCCAACTCGTTGACGAGCAGTTGATCATCGACGACGAACAACTCGACGGCGAGCACCCCGACGTAGTCGAGCGCATCCGCGATCGCCATCGCCAGCCCCACGGCGCGGTCTGCCAGCTTGCGCGACACCGCCGCCGGGACGACCGTCAGGTCGAGGATCCCGTCGACGTGAAGGTTCTCGGCGACCGGCCACGCCTCGATCCGGCCATCGGAGGTGCGCGCCACGATCACGCTCAACTCGGTCTGCAGGATCAGCCGCTCCTCCACCACACACGCGACACCGCCGAGTTGTGCCCACGCGGCCAGTGTGCCGGCGACGCCGGTGGCCGAACACTGACCCTTGCCGTCGTAGCCCAGCCGGGCCGTCTTGACGATGGCGCCACCGTCGACGAGCGACGGATCGATCTCGGGCTCCACCGCATCGGACAGCGTCGAGTACCGCCCCACGGGAAATCCGTTGTCGACCAGGAAGGCCTTCTCGGCAATCCGGTCCTGGGCGATCCTCACCGCGGCCGGCGCGGGGGCGACCAGCACCGTCGCGGCCAACTCGTCGAGAGCGGCCGCCGGCGGGTTCTCGAACTCGGTCGTCACGACATCGCAGTCGAACGACAGCCGTCGCAGCGCCGCTGGATCGTCGAAGGGCGCAACGAGGTGTTCGTTGGCGACCACGCCGGCAGGGGCGGAGGGATCGGGGTCGAGCACGATGGTGCGATAGCCCATCGTGGCCGCAGCCATCAGTGCGTACCGGCCGAGTTGACCGCCTCCCAACATGCCGATGGTCGCCGGCGGGACGATCGCGCGACGGGTCATTGCGACTCGACGGGCGGGAGCACCGATCCCGCGGCCTGCTCACGACGATCTGCACGGTACGCGTCGAGCGCCTGGCGCAGCCGCTCGTGGTCGGCCGCGAGCAGCGCGACGGCGAACAGCGCCGCGTTCGTCGCTCCCGCTTCACCGATGGCGAATGTCGCCACCGGCACACCCGCGGGCATCTGGACGATCGAGTAGAGCGAGTCCTGCCCGGCAAGATGTCGCGACGCCACCGGAACCCCGAGCACCGGCACAGTGGTCTTCGCGGCGATCATCCCCGGTAGATGCGCCGCCCCGCCCGCTCCCGCGACGATGGCACGGAGCCCACGTTCGCGAGCCTGCTCCGCGTAGGTGTACATCTCGTCGGGCATCCGGTGGGCGCTGAGCACCCGAGCCTCGTATGCGACCCCGAACGACTCGAGCACCTCGGCCGCCTTCGACATCGTCGGCCAGTCACTCGACGAACCCATCACCACACCGACGATCGGGACGACTGCTTCGCTCACGTTCGCAGCGTAGGCCGCGGCCATGCCCCCGGGCCGAGTGCCGAACTCACACGAGTTCGTGACGCTCGCTGTAGCGCAGCGCGACGTAGCCGGGAATCGTCGGCAACCAGTAGTTGATCAACCGGAACAACAGCGTCGCGGCCCAGGCTTCGGCGTCGGGTACGCCGGCGCGCGTCAGCACGAACACGAGCGCCGCCTCGATCGCGCCGACCCCACCCGGGGTCGGCACCGTCGATGCCACCGTGTTGGCGGCGAGGTACAGCGCTCCGAGTTCGGCAAACGGCAAGTCGATGCCGAAGGCGCGACATGCCCAGACGAACGCGAGGATGGTCGACATCTTGGCGATGACCTGACCGCCGAACAGCAGGCTCAGTTTCGTGGGCATCCGCAGCAGCTCGCCGAAGTCGTGCCTGACCTTCTCGATCGTCGACTTCACGAGCGTGACGAGCCAGCGGCGGAACTTCGGCGTCAGCGCCAGCACGATCGCCGCCACCACGATGGCCCCGACGAACACGAACACCAGGGTCAGGTCGGGACCCCCACCGCCTCCGGAGGTCGCGTCACCGGTCGGATCCGTACTGCTCCACAGGAAGAAGAAGGCGATGAACGCGACCTGCACGACGCCGCTCGCCAGCGACGTCAAACCCACAGCGGCGGTCGACACCGCGACATCCGTCCCGCCCTTCTGCAGGTACCGGATGCGCATCGCCATGCCCCCGGCGTTCATCGGGGTGAACCGGTTGAGGAACGACTGGCCGAACATGACGATGGTCGCGTCACCGAGCGGAATCGGTCGCACGACCGAGCCCGCCAACGACATCGCCCCACCGACGGTTCCCACGAGCGTGGCGATCACGGCGGGGACGACCCAGACCCAGTCGATTCCCGCCATCGCATCGCTGATCGCCGACCAGTTGGTCACCAGCGTCAACAGGAAGAAGGCGAGCACGGCGAAGCCGACCCAGGTGACGATCCTGCCGAAGCTGATGCGTTCGAGCTCGGCGAGCTCCACCTGTTCCACGCCGAGCCGTCCTGCGAGCCCGTTGCGGAGATCGTCGACCAGATGCTTGGGCTTCTTCGCCTCCTCGCGGGTGTGCGCCGGAAGTGCGGGGAGTTGCACGAACGGGAGCGTGGATTCGAGATCGTCCGCCGGCACCGATCGCACAGCCGCGTCGAGGGCTCGGTCGACCCCGACGGTCAGCGCCGTCGAGACCAGCAGCTCCGCCCGGTCGACGGCACGCGACTCGGCACTCGAAGCGAGCAGGGCGGTATCCATTCCCAGCAGCGTCGCCTGATCACCGTCGAGCACCACGTTGTCGCGCGTCAGCGAGCGATGGGACATACAGGCATGGTGCAGCAGACCCACCTGACGCCACGCGTCGTCGAGCGCGGCATCGCTCACGTCGTCGTCGGTCCGCTCACGCAGCGTCCACCCGGCACTCGACGCCGCGGTCAACACGATGATCGCGCTGTCGGAACCGGTCGGGGCGACCGCCAACACGTCCTGCACCCTCGCCCCCGCTCGCTCGGCCATCATCGTCGACTGCGTGAGCTGCGCCGCGCGGATCCGCGGCCGCACCGAGATGCGCTGCTCATCGACGTCGCGCACCCTGATCGAGCGAACGACGCGGGCGAACAACTCGACGTCTCGATCGTCACGGTCGAGGTACACCACCTCGACCGCCTCCGACCCGGAGCGTCCGTGATAGTTCCGCACACCCCGTTCGAACGTCTCGTCACCCAACTCGTCGATGACGAATCCACCCTCGGCCAGCCCGGCCCGCAGCGAATTCGCACCAGGGCGACGCTGCGGTGATCCGAAGATCACGAGTGCCGCTGATCCGATCGCGCTGCCGAGTGCGATCGTCACGAAGAGATTCACCGGGGCCTGCGTCGCCGTGATCAGACGAACGAGCACGGTCACCCAGACCGCCGACCAGGCGATCGCCCGCCAGCGCGCTGTCATCATCGGCGACGCAGTCGTTGCTCCGGCGACCAGCGCGCAGAGATAGGCCGCCGACGGGAAGCCGGACCTGACGAACGAACCCGAGGCGAGATCGGTGATCGTGGTCGGTGGAGCGGCCCGCTCGAGCCAGTCGGTGAGCAGCACCATCGTGATCCCACCGACGAGACCGGCGCCGACGATCAGCAGCGTCGCCACGCGGGCGCGCCGGACGAGCAACCACCCCACGATGACGACGGGGACGACCAGAATCGACAACTGCGCCAACCCGACGAGGGCGTAGCGGAGCGGCTCGGGCATCCTCGCGAAGAAGCGAACGACGTCCGACGACGCGTTCGTCAAGGCCGCGGGGAACACCGCCGTGACGAGGAGCACGAACCCCAGCAGGCAGAGACGGACGACGAGGCGTGCGGTGTCGACCGGATGACGCTGCCAGTCACGGCGGTCGTTCTCGCGCAGCACCCTGCTCGGTGCCTCCGTCGTGCTCACGTCCACATGATGCCCCACCGGCTCCCCTCCGGCGTGATCGTCTCCATGCAACTCAGTGCCGGGTCAGAAGATCACCTCGGCCTCCAGGCGCCCACTCTCGGCGACGACGACCACCATGCGCGACATGCACGGCATGCAGTACACCTTGTCGCCCGGCCGGAGTTCCCTCGTGGCGCGGATCACCACCTTGCAGACCGGGCAGATCACCTCGTTCGGTGCCAGGGTGTCCAGCGGACCACCCCAGTGCCGGTAGAACTTCCGCCACTTCTTCGGCACCTCCTTGAATCCGGTCTCCTCGAGTTCGTATCGCCGGCGCGAGGGATCCGCCCCGATGCCAGGGGCGGAGACGTCGATGTCGGTCATCAGGTGAGTCCCAACCGCTCGATCGTGTCGAGATACTCGTGCGCGAGCTGCGAACGCTCTCCGGCGGGCGCGCCGATGTCGGCGAGGGCCGCCTCGAACACCCCGACGACCATCGCATCGAGACCGGTCCGGATCTCGCGGAGTCGCGCCCGCCCCGACGGATCGGCGGCGAGGCTGCGGCCCAGATCGTTCTCGCCGAAGCCGGCGTGGCGGCGCTCGTCGGAGATCACTCCTGCCAGCACGTCGCGCGTCACCGGATCGGCGTTGGCGGCGTGGAGACGGAACACGGTGTACTCCATCGTCTCGAGCACGACGTTCTGCGCGAAGACCGCGGCCTGCCAATCGCCCTCGGCGACGAGATCGAGCAGAGCGCCTTTGAAATCGACGAGGGCCGGTTGGGCCCGACGCTCGATTTCCGCTTCCGGATCGGCGACACCGAGTTCGCGCAGACGGTGCAGGAAGACCTCGAGGTGGCGCGCCTCGTCGGCGACCTGGGTCGCCATGAAGATCTTCGAGTTCCGGTCAGGGGCCAACTGCACGAGGCCGGCGGCACCTTCGAGTGCCGCCGTCTCGCCGACGGAGTAGTTGCACAGCGTGGTGATCAGCCGTTCGCGCCGGGCATCGTCGATCGGCTCGTCGACCGTGGTCTCCAGTCGGCCGTACGGACGATCGGAGAGATACCCCTCGACGGAGTCGAACCAGAATTGGAACGAATGGACTTCGTCGAGGAAATCCTGCTCGGCGAGCGCGTGGGGATCGAACTCGTCGACGACGCTCACGCCGGGACGCGTGGTGTCTGGTACTCGATGCCGACGCGGGCGAGACGTGTCTTGAACTCGCCGAGCACCGTGTTCGCGAGGACGGCCTCCATCTCCTCGGGACTGGCCGTCGAGAGGTTGGTGCCGTGCCACTCGGCGCTGGCGGTCGGCTCCGGAGCCGACTTCGGCTTGTTGTCGTCGCCGCGGAAGGAATCGGCGAACACGGCGAGCATGTAATAGGTCATCTCCTGTTGCATGCGCTCGATCTCGGCCTTCTTCTCCGGATGCTGGGCGATCAGCGAGCCGATGCGATTCTCGCCGAAACCGACGTGGCGCCGTTCGTCGGCGATCGTGCCCGACAACGTGTGGGCGAACTTCGGGTTGAACTCGCGGTTGCCCGCTTCGAGCATCTCGAAGACGCTGAACGCCAGACCCTCCAGCACGATGTTCTGTCCGACCACGCCGGCGAGGAAGTCGCCGGCCGCCACCTTCTCCAGGAGGACCTCGGCGAACTTCACGAGATTCGGGTTGGCATAGCGGTCGATGGTCGACTCCAGGTTGTCGGCGGTCACGCCCAGGTCGAACAGCCGTTGCGTGAAGACCTCGACGTGGCGTGCCTCGTCGAGCGTCTGGGTCGCCAGGAATCGCTTGCTCGGGTAGTCCGGAGCGGCGTTGATCAGGCCCGACGACGCGGCGAGCGCACAACGCTCCCCCACCACGAGGCCGACGGTCGTGCGAATCGCCGCTTCGCGTTCGTCGTCGTCGTCGAGGATCACCGCAGGTTCGTGCTCGTTCGGCTCATGCCCGTACACGGTGTCCTCGAGATACCCCTGAGGACACATCTCCATCCACCGTTGGATCGAGTACTGCGCGAGGAACTGCGTCATCTTCGGACCTGCTTTCTGATTGGAACGTTGTTCCAATATCTGCGCGATCAGATCGACGCAGCAGGGTCTTTGGTCCCAAACCCTGGTTCGACTGGCCCCCGACGGCCACCCGTCCAGAGCGGATGATCAGCCGAGGACGTCGTCGAGGGCGGCGACCGCCCGTTCGACATCGGCGCGCGACGTGTAGTGCACGAACGAGAGCCGCACGACCCCGCGATCGGGGTCGATACCGACGCCGTCGAGCACCCGCGCCGCGTAGTAGTGACCCGAGCTGGTCTGCACGCCACGCTCGACGAGCCCGTGCGCCACGTCCTCCGGCTCGTTCGCGAGCGGGCTGAACGCAACCGTCGGACACCGGTGACCTGTCGTCGCGTCCAGCATCCGCGGCCCGATCAGACGAACGTCGTCACGCCCGGCGAGCGCCTCGAGCAGCATCGGTGTCAACGAGTCCTCGTGTTCGCGCCACAGGGCCGACACCGCACTCGTCGCCGCTCGCAGACCGTCGCCTTCCGCGCCACCATGATGACGGTGCAGGGCCTCGACGTAGTCGAGCACGGCCCCTGCCGATGCGACCTGTGCGTGATCGGGACCAGCAGGGTTCAACCGCTTGTCGGCCACGCTGTCGTTGAAGTAGTGGCTCTGATTCGGCAGTTCCGCCATCAGGCCGGCGCGCACGACCATCAGACCCTGATGGACCGAGTACGTCTTGTAGAGACTGAACAGGTAGACGTCGGCGCCGAGCGCGGCGACGTCGGGCAGAGTGTGCGGCGCGAACGAGACCCCGTCGACGATCACTCGCGCACCGACCCGGTGAGCGAGCGCCGTGATGCTCGTCACGTCGTTCTCCTTGCCGACGATGTTCGAGGCGTGCGGAACCGTCACGAGCCCGGTTCGCTCGCTCAACATCGACTCGAACACCGAGATGTCGAGCAGGCCGGTCTCGGGATCGGTCCGCCACTCACGGATCGTGCATCCGACCCGGTCGGCCGCACGCCGAATGGCGCCGGTGTTGGCCTCGTGGTCCTGGTTGGTGACGATCACGTCGTTGCCAGGCTCCAAGATCTCGGCGAAGGCATGTGCGAGTACATAGGTGTTCGCCGACGTCGACGGGCCGAACACGACCTCGCGGGGCTCCACCCCGAGCGCCTCGGCCCAACGGACCCGCGACCGATCCATCGAGGCGCCGGCACGCGCCGACGACTCGAACTCGCTGTAGGGCTGCACCTTCAGATCGGTGTAGTAGCCGGTCATCGCGTCGATCGTCTGCCGGCATGCAAACGAGCCGCCCGCGTTCTCGAAGAACGATTGCCCGTCGTTGATGGGACGCGAGAAGGCGGGGAAGTTGGAGCGAACGAAGTCGAGATCGAGCACGAGGCCACGGTAGTGCCGAGAGCATCGACCAAGATGGGGCGGTGACCTCGCAGACACCCTCGACGACCCACGACCTGACGACGCCCGCGCTGCTCGTCGACGTCGCGGCATTCGACCGGAACCTCGCCGCGATGGACGCACTGCTCCCAGGTGCCCGGCTACGACCGCACGTCAAGGCCTTCAAGTCGACCGAGATGGCCAAGCGCCTCGCCGCCGACGGACACCACAGCTTCTGTGCGGCGACCCCGCGCGAGATCGAGGGTCTCGTCGCCGCTGGACTCACCGACGACCTCCTCCTCGCCAACGAGACACTCGACGCCGCGCGCCTCGGGGCGCTCGCCGATCGGGCGAACATCACCGTGGCGATCGACTCCGACGAGACACTCGACGCCGCCGTTCGTGGAGGCGTCCGTTCGGTGCTCGTCGACGTCGATGTCGGCCTGCCGCGATGCGGGTGCGACGTCACCGATGCCGGGCGCCTCGCGGAGCGCGCTCGGGCTGCGGGGATCGACGTTCGCGGGGTGATGGGGTACGAGGGTCACCTCATGATGATCCACGACCGTGACACCAAGCGCGAGAAGGTGGAGGCGGCGATGGCGGTCCTCCTGCAGGCGCACGAGATGGTCGGCGGCGACGTCGTGTCGGGCGGTGGGACCGGCACGTTCGATCTCAACACGTGGTGCACCGAGATCCAAGCCGGCTCCTACATGCTGATGGACACCCAGTACGACGAACTCGAGTCGCCGTTCGAGAAGGCACTGTCGGTGCTTGCCACCGTCGTGTCGATCAGCTCGAAGGGTTGGATCATCGCCGATGCCGGCCTCAAGGCGTTCGGCATGGATCATGGCAACCCGTCATGGGACGAGGGTGACGTCTTCTTCTGTTCCGACGAACACATCACGTTGTTGCCCCGTGAGCTCAGCGACTGGAAGGTCGGCGATCGCGTGCGCATCTGGCCGTCGCACGTCGACCCCACCGTTGCCCGCCACGAGCAATTCTGGATGGTCGACGGCGACCGCGTACACGATCGCTGGCCGATCGACCTGCGCCACTGGTGAGCGTCCGCAACGAGCGCGCGAACGGCCCGCGCGTGATGGCGGAATCGGGTTGCGTACCATCGGCGGGTGGGTCGCAGCGCTGTGCTCTCGGGTGTCGTCGGCGCGGCACTGCTGATCGCTGGCTGCTCCGACGGCGGCACCGGTCCTGCTGACGCCGCACGTCTCCCCTCGACCTCCGATACTGCGACCTCCACCACCGATACCGCGACCTCGGCGTCACCGACGTCCGCCGTCGAGACGACGAGTCCCGCACTGTCGACCACCGCGCCATCGACGACCGCGCCGTCACCGGTGACCGCCGCATCGATCGCTGCCGAGATCACGGCGGCCGAGCGCGGGATCCGCGACACCTCACGGTCTGTCGAATCCGTCGCCGAACTCGGTCGTCGCCAGCAACGGGCATATCAACTGCTCGCCCGTCACAGCGACCTGCAGGACGCCGTCGCGTCATCGATCCCGGCGGACGTCGCCACCGCGTTCGGGTTCAACGTCGCTGCCCGCCAGGCCGTGGTCGACCACGCCGCCGGTGCTCCGCCGAGCGAGCCATCGTCGACGTTGCCGGCCTGGACGATTCTCGAACCGCGGCCGATCGACGAACTGCTCGCCGACTACCGCGAAGCGCAAGCGGCGACAGGTGTGCCGTGGGAGTACCTGGCGGCGATCAATTTCGTCGAGACGCGCATGGGACGGATCGGCGGCGAGTCGTCGGCCGGAGCGCGCGGGCCGATGCAATTCCTGCCCGCCACGTGGGCCACCTGCTGCGTCGGCGACATCGAGGACCCGCACGACGCGATCCTGGGCGCGGCCACGTACCTCGTCAGCGAAGGCGCGCCAGGCGACATGCACGCTGCGCTGTTCGGCTACAACCCCAACGAGGGCTACGTCGGTGCGGTCACTGCGTATGCGTCCAACCTGATGGCCGATCCGCTCGCCTACCGCGGCTACCACGCGTGGGAGGTCTACGTCGCCAGCACCGTCGGCACCGTGCACCTGCCCTTCGGCTACACCTCGACGACGCCGGTCGATGCCGCCGAATACGTCCGCACCCACCCCGACGCGCTCTGACCCGCTGGCGCCCGACGGTGAATCCTCGCAGCCCGGTCTGCGCGATTGGGGTCTGACCCCAATCGCGAGTCACCAATCGCGAGTCACATCGAGCGGGCGGCGTTGTCGAATCTCGTGTACTGGCCGAGGAAGACGAGCCGCTTGGTACCGATCGGGCCCGAGCGGTGCTTCGACACGATCACCTCGGCCGAGCCCTTGTCGGGTGATTCGGGGTTGTACACCTCGTCGCGATACAGGAACATCACGACGTCGGCGTCCTGTTCGAGCGAGCCCGATTCACGCAGGTCGGCGAGCATCGGACGTTTGTCGGAACGGGCCTCCAGGTTTCGGCTCAACTGGCTGAGCGCCACGATCGGCACCTCGAGTTCGCGCGCGAGCACCTTGAGGTTTCGGCTGATCTCGCTGACCTCGAGCTGACGGTTCTCGGATCGGCCACTACCGCTCATCAGCTGCAGGTAGTCGATCATGATCAACGCCAACCCGCCGTGTTGCGCCTTGATGCGCCGGGCCTTCGCGCGGATCTCCATCACGGTCACCTGCGGGTTGTCGTCGAGGAACAACGGCACTTCGAGACGGCCGACCGCGAGCCCGATCTTCGACCAGTCGGCCTCGCTCAGCTTTCCGGTACGCAGCTTGGTGGAGTCGACCTTGGCCTCCGACGCCAAGATGCGCTGCGTCAGCTCCGAGTGGCCCATTTCGAGTGAGAACACGAGCACCGGTCGGCCCGAATGCTTCGCGATGTGTGTCGCCATGCCCAGACCGAAGGCGGTCTTACCCATGGCGGGGCGTGCACCGACGATGTTCAGCGTGCTGGGTTGGAGGCCGGACAGGAGTTCGTCGAGGTCGTCGTACCCGGTCGCTGCGCCGGTGATGGTGTCGCCGCGTTCGTAGTTCTCCTCCAACTGGTCCATCGTCTCGTTGAGCAGTTCCTGGATCTGACGCGTCGAATCGACGACGCGGTCCTCGGCGACCTCGAACATCTTCGACTCGGCCAGATCGACGGCCTTGGTGACGTCGTCGGGCTCACTGAACGCCAGATCGGTGATCTCGCCGGCGGTGTGGATCAGGCGCCGCAGCAGCGCCGTGTCCATCACGATGCGCGCATAGTGTTCGGCGCCCGACACCGACGGGGTGGCGTTCTGCAGATCGTTCAGTCGCTCGATCCCACCGATCTCGTCGAGCAGTCCGTGGCGGCGCAATTCGTCGGCAACCGTGACGACGTCGACAGGCCCTGACGACGAATACAACGACCGGACCGAGTCGAAGATGTGCTGGTGCGCCGGGCTGTAGAAGTCGCGAACGTTGAGGCCGGCTTCGCCGACGACGCCGATCGCGTCACGCGACAACAGCAGCGCGCCGAGGACGGACTCCTCGGCCTGCAGGTTGTGGGGAGGAACGCGCCCACTGCGCCCCGTGGCGTGACCGCCGCGGTCTGTGTGGCCGGTTCCGATTTCTCGATCGATCGACATGGGGACCCCACTCTCCCAGGTGTTTCCTGTGCGATGGAAGAGGAACAACCCTGGGTCTTGCCTGTTGAACGCCTGTGGACAACTCTCCGATCCTGTGGACGGAGGGTCTGTGGACAACCTGTGTGAACACGCGCCGGAACAAGGGGTGTCGACCCACTTGCCCGGTACGTGCCCGTCGATGAACGGGCGGCGCCCGCAACCGACCTCAGTCGGCGGCGACGACGTCGATGGTGATCGGGAACGACACGTCGTTGTGCAGCGACGCGGTCACCGTGTGCTGACCGATGGTCTTGATGACATCGACGTCGATCTGACGGCGATCGAGCTCGATGTCGGTCTGCTCCTGCACCGCGGCGACCACGTCGGCGGCGGTGATCGAACCGAAGAGCTTGCCCTCCGGGCCGGCCTTCGCGGCCACCGTGATGACCTTCGGCACGAGCGTGCTGGCGATGGTGGTCGCAGCTTCGCGTGCGCTGGAATCACGCTGGTCGCGCGCTTGGCGCATCTGACCGGCCTGTTCCACCGCACCGTCGGAGGCCACGATCGCGTGACCCTTCGGCAGCAGGAAGTTGCGGGCATGGCCGTCGGCGACGTCGACGATGTCGCCGCGCTTGCCCAGGCCATCGAGATCGGAACGAAGAATGACCTTCATTGCTCAGGCCTCCTCGGTCTCGGTAGCGACGTCGGTCGAGGTCTCGACATCGTCGATCACCTCGTCGTCGACCGCCGTGTCGTTCACGGAGTCGCTCAAGCTCGTGTCGCGATCGCGGCCACCGTCGCGACCGCCATCGCGGCCACCGTCACGACCGCGCCCACCCGTGCGGGTCGACGCAACGCGCTTGGCGTACGGGAGCAGCGCCATCTCGCGGGCCACCTTGACGGCATTGGCGATTTCGCGCTGCTGCTGCAGTGTGTTGCCGGCGACGCGCCGATTCTTGATCTTGGCTCGGTCGCTCATGAAGCGGCCGAGGAGATCGACGTCCTTGTAGTCGATGTATTCGACCTTCTCGATGACCAGCACGCTGGTCTTCTTCTTGAACTTTCGGGGATTGAGATCGCGGGCGCTGCGCGCCTTGTTCTTCTTGCTTGCCATGGTGCTTCCTTACGACTGGTGATTCAGATCAACGGGGGTCAGAACGGCTCTTCGTCGCCGTAGACAGGGTCGGGGGCTCGACTGGCACCGCCACCGCCACCGCCGCCACCACTGCGGGTTGCGGCGTCGTCGCGGCTGATGCGCTCGATCTGCACCTGCGCCCAGCGCAGGCTCGGGCCGAGTTCGTCGGCGATCACTTCGGTGACGTTGCGCTTCTCGCCCTCTTTGGTCTCGTACGAGCGTTGCTCGAGTCGACCGGTGACGATGACGCGGTTGCCCTTGTTGATGCTGGCGGCGGCGTTCTCGCCCAGGTCGCCCCAGGCGACGATGTTGAAGAACGACACCTGCTCCTGCCACTCACCGTTGACCTGGTAGCGACGGTTGACCGCCAGCCCGAAGCTGGCGACGCCGCGACCACCGGTCGTGTAGCGGAGTTCAGGATCCTTGGTGACGTTGCCGACCAGCGTGACGCTGTTTTCCGATGCCATGTGATTCCCCTTTGTGTGGCTGGTGCCGCTCAGGCGGCAGCGACTGCCATGCCCCGGCGCTCGGCCTCGGCCTCGGGCAGACGGATGAGCTTGTGACGGACCACGTCGTCCGCGAGTCGGAGCGTGCGCTCGAGTTCGTCGAGCGCGCCGGCGGGGGCCACCAGCTCGACGACCATGTAGTAGCCGGACGGCTTCTTGTTGATCGGGTAGGCGAACTGGCGCTTGCCCCACCAATCGATCTTGCCGTGGAGCTCGCCGCCGACGGCAACGATGCCATCGGTCACGGTCTTCATCCAGGCCTGGGCCTTGGGGTCATCGACGTCGCCGTCGATGATGATCATCAATTCGTATGCACGCTTCATGCGTGTTTCCTCCCTTCGGATCCCCCACGACTGCCTGATGACAGCGCCGTGGCGGGAGCCCCGGTGTGGGGCAGGGCCAATATGGACGTGCCAACCCTATCGGGGCCATTCACGGTCGCGTGATGGAGTCTCATGGAGACGATCATCGCGAGGGGGTGTCACAGGGTTCGGTTCTGGTCGATGTACTCCTGGAGGTGGCTGGTGATCACGTCGAGGCATGCGGCCTCGTCAGCCGGCCAGGCGGTCGAAGCCGAGCACGACACCGCGACATCCACCGGGTGATGGTCCCCGAGCCACGTGTGGAGATACTCGTCGGTCTGACGTGGCGTGAGCACCGCGAGCGCCTCCTCGAAGGCGTTCTGGATCGGATCGAGGTCGAGCACCTCACCCGTCGGCCATGCAGGCACGACGAGTCGGCCGTCGACGATCGCCGTCTCCGCACGCTCGAGCGTTGCGATCATGTCGTCGGTCAACCAACCGCCCTGGGTGGACAGGCGGAACACGCCGTCGGCGAGCCCGACGTCGACGGCACCGGAGACGGGCTCGTCGCGCAGCAGCAGCTCGACCAGCCGTTCGGCGGCGACATCACCGCGCTTGATCAGCGAGGTGAGGACGTGTGAGCGCTCGATCTCGTCGACCTGGAACCACTGGTCGTTGTCGACGCCGATCGCCCACAGCTTGCGGAACTGGGTCGCCGACGATTCGACCGACGCTGGAAATATCCCCAGGCCGGATGCACCGGCGGCGTGGAAGACGACATCGGCACCACGTTCGTAGAGTGCCGACGCCCGGTCGGCGCCGAGGTCGGGGCGACCCCACGCGAAGATCGGGAGGCCACCGGTCTGCCGAACGAACTCCTGCACGATGTAGGTCGCCAACACCTCGACGTCGGGGTTCACCCAGTGGGCGCCCGCCTCGAAGCCGGCCTGGAAGCCCGCAACGGACCAGGCGTCGCCACCGACGAATCCCACGATTCCGGTCTCGGTCGTCATCGCTGCCGCCGCGCCGGCGAGGAATGCACCCTGCTCGTTGTCGAACACCACCCCAGCGACGTTGGGTGCGTCGATGAACCCGTCGACGATGCCGAACTCGATGTCGGGGAAGTCCGTGTAGACGTCGGGTGCCGACGCCATGGGCTCGGCATCGCTGATGATGATGTCGGGACCCTGCTCCGCGAGTTCCCGGAAGTCTGTCGAGGGGTCGACGATCGCCGGGGCATCGACCAACACCATGTTGTGATCCTGGGCGGCCCGGTCGAGGCCCGCCGCGATGTTGTCGTTCCATCCTCCATCGCCTCGATACCCGAAGAACGCAACGGTCGGGCCTGGCGAGCTGTCGAATGCCCCGACCGCCACGAGGCCGGCGCCGACCACGACGGCGATCAACACCGCGGTGATCCCCCAGAGCCGGCGTCTCGCCGACCGCTGCGCCCGGGCGCCGATCAGCGACCGTTCGCGCTCCTCCGCGAGTTCGCGCTCGCACTGCTCGATCGATGCATCGAGGAACTGCTGCGCTCCGTACATGAGCGGCATGGTGGTCGTCGCGGCCCAGTGCGTGTAGGCCTCGAGACGGGCGCCACTCAACAGGTAGTCGGGGTTCTCGTCGGCCTCGTGCCATTCGTCGATCGCCACCGACAGCAGCACGTGTCGTCTGATGTCGTCGCGGGCGTCTTCGATCCAGATTCGCAGACGCGGCCAGTTGGTGAGCAACAACTCGTGGGCGACCTCGACGGTCGGCGACCCGGTGACCGCATCACGATCGAGGATGAGGAGTCGGTGTGTCGAGAAGGCGTCGATCACGGTCTGGATGGCGAGCACGTCGACGTCGAGCGACAGGATCTCGGAGGCCGGGACGCGACGTCGAGTCCACTCGTCGTTCTCGGCGATGGTGACCAGCCGGAGGAAGAGCTGCCGGGCGGCGCTGCGCTGCCCGTCGTCCAACCGTGCGAAGAGCTCCTCGGCGCGGCGGGTGAGCGCCCCGCTCACCGCGCCCATCGCGTGATACTCGGCCAGGCTCAGCGTGTCGTTCTCGCGTCGATCGAACAGCTCGGTGAGCGCGTACTGGAACAGTGGGAGCGCGCCGGGGCGGCCGATCACATCGGTCAGCAGCGCCACGACGAGCGCCGGCTCGAGCGTCACGCCCACTCCCGCAGCCGGTTGCATGGCAGCCATCTCGAGCTCGTTCGAGGTCAGGGGGACGACGTTGACGATGCCGTCGCCCAGTCGGGAACCGAACTCCGGGTACGCCAACGGACGTCCGTAGAAGTCGGCGCGCAGCGTGACGACGACCTTGACCTGGCCGCACGAGTCGTCGATCGCGTTGACCAGCCCGTCGAGGAACCGTGACCGGTCGCCCTCGTTCGACACGAGGGTGAACAACTCCTCGAACTGGTCGATCACGAGGAGCAGACGGGCCGACTCATCGGGCAGGATCCGCAACGCCGCTCGGAGCACGCCGGTCTCGCGATCCGCGAGTTGTTCCGACAGGCTGTCGGGTGCGTCGAGCGACGATCGCAGCAGTGCCGCTTCGAGTTCGGCGAACGGCCTCGCCCCAGGCACCATGTGGGCGATCGACCAGCGGTCGGAACCCTCGATCGCGCCGGCTCGCAGTGCAGGGATCAAACCGGCTCTGACGATGCTGGACTTGCCGGATCCGCTCGGTCCGATGATTCCGATCAGACCTGCACCGTCGTCGAGGCGGCGTATGACCTCCGCGACGATCCGGTCGCGTCCGAAGAAGTCGCCGCTGTCCTCCTCGCGGAATGCCCTGAGGCCCTTGAACGGATTGACGGCGGGCGCCGATCGCTCATCGGCTGTCGCGCTCGGGTGGCGATGCAGGTCGAGGCGCGTGTCGTGCAGGAGGATCTGCTCCTCGAGTCGTTGCAGATCTGCAGAGGGCTCGAGGCCGACCTCGTCGACCAGCGCGCTGCGAAATTCTCTGGACACCTGGAGTGCGTCGGCCTGACGCCCCGACCGGTAGAGGGCGAGCATGAGCAGGGCGACGACGCGCTCGCGTGTCGGCTGCGCGGCATGCATGGCCTCGAGTTCGCTGATCAGTTCCCCGGCCCGACCGAGTTGCAGGTCGGCCTCGATGCGATCTTCCTGGGCGAGTGAGCGCAGCTCGTTCAAGCGGATGATCTCGATCTGGGCGAAGTCCTCGTAGGTGAAGTCCGCGAGCGGAGGCCCTCTCCACATCTGGAGCGCGTCGCCCAGCCGCCGGGCGGCCGCAGCGGGGTCGTCTCTCATCAGCGCTCGGGCTGCTGCCACCTCGGACTCGAAGCGATGGGCGTCGACGTCGTCCGCGTCGACGACCAGCGAGTAGCCGTGATCATGGGTCACGAGCAGGTCGTGATCACCGAGCGCAGTTCGCAGACGCGAGATGTGGACCCAGAGGGCGTTCTCCTTGTCCGCCGCGTCATCCCCCCAGAGATCCTCGAGGAGCCGATCGGTCGACACGACGCGATTCGCGTTCAGGAGCAGGATGGCCAACAGCATCTGGTGCTTTCGGCCACCGACGGCAACGGGTTGTCCCTCGTCGCGCACTTCCAACGGACCCAGGATCGCGAACTCCACAGCGTCACCTCCTGTACTTCTGATCCTAGGTCGGCATCAGCGGGTCGTCTCCACGGGGTCGGTCGGCCGTGGCGGAGGGCGACCGGTCAGCGCTTCGAACCGATCGCACTGCCGTTCCCAGACCACGCCCGGTGTCGCGGGCGTCGACAGCAGGCCGTAGGCGATCGCATCGGCCGCGATCTCGGTCGCTCGGAAGTTGTGTGGGACATCGGGCGAGTTCCAGCTCGACGCGCCGACCGCCTGCTGGAATTCCTGCCGTGCGGTGTCGTCGAGGTTGAAATGCGCCCAGGCATGGCCGAGTTCGTGGAGTGCGAGGAACTCGCATTCGAAGCACAGATCGATGAACGCGATGTCGTCGACCACTCGGAACAGGCCTCGGTGAGCTTCGCAACCCGTTGGATCGTCGTGGAGCCGAATGACGAGGTCGGGCAGGCCGAGGTCGTTCGACACGAAACGGTCCGTCGTCTCGAGGACGGCGGAGCGGGTGGTCGGCGATCCACCGACGATCGTGATCGTCGGTTCGAGGCTGACGCCCGATCCGACGCCAGTTGCCGGGTTCGTGCGCACAGCGCCAGGCACGAGCAGCACGCTCATCAGAACGGCGAGTGCGAAGCGCGTGGTGGAGGTCATGCTTCACGGTGCGCTCGAGGACTTTCGCCCGGCCGTCGCCGGCCCAGTCAGTTTCGACAGCTCGCCGAAAGCCCGGTCGTGATGTCAGCTGACGCGGACTGTCGGCGCTGCGATCCGGTCGATCGTGGAGCCGTGGTGGGCGATGGTGCCGTCGGGCCGTGTCCAGGTGGTGACTCGGTCGGCGGTCATCGTGAGTCCCCATCCGCCTTCGTGCACCTGATGATGGTGTCGGTCGCACAGCGGCAGCAGATTGGAGAGATCGGTGGGGCCGAGGTCTCGCCACCACCATCTGACGTGGTGGGCCTTGCAGTTGGAGAACCCGACGGTGCAGTCGGGGTGGGCGCAGGTCCGGTACATGGCGCGCAGCGCCCGGCGTTGTTGGGGGGTGACGCTGCGCGACGACCGGCCGACGTCGAGCGGCACGCCGACGGCACCGAGCAGCACCGGGATGATCTCGGCGTCGCAGCAGAGCCGTCGCAGTGTGGAGACCGGGATCGGCGTACCGTCGTCGGTTTCGCAGATGCCGTGATCGTGCAAGCCGTCGACCAGTGTCTGCACGTCGGCGACGAGCGTGACCTCCGGCGCCCGCCGCATGTGCACGGCGTCATCGGTTGCAGCGGTGAGGTCTGCTGTGCGGCCGCCCGCGAAGCCGGCGGTGACCGCCGCCACGAACGCATCGACCTGCATCTGGCTCCACGGTGTCTTCGCGTTGGCGTCGTCCAGTCGCAACATCGCCAGGGCCGAGTCGACAGCGCTGTGCAGTTGGGCGTCGCGGATCGGGTCGAGCTCGAGGTGCGTGACGCACATTCCCGTGATCTTGTCGGTCCAACGCTTGACGGTGGAGTTCGCCCGTTGGCGGTCGAGTTCCTCAGCATCGGTCGTGGCCTGCGCGGCGGTCACTCGACGGGCGAGCTCCCGGCACCGCCGGGCGAACGCGTCGGCGGGTTCGACCACGGCCGCAGCCAGCAGCCTGGGTTCGTGCGTGACGAACTCGGCCCTTGCGTCGTCGTCGAGGCGCCGCATCGCGTCGGCCAGCGCATCGACGTGCGCTCTCGACACACGATGCTCACGAAGCGCCCGGGCGAACGAGTCCCGCTTGGTCGGCGAGTTGCCGCCGGCCGCGCCGTCGACACTCGAACCATCGTCAGCCGTGTCGCCGGTGGAGTTCATCGCATCGAGCGCCGCCATGCGTTGCTCGACCTGCGCTGCCTCCCGGCTCGACTGCCGCGCATGCTGTGTGAACAGCGAGGTCGGCGAGTTGCCTCTGCCGGCCTCGTGCAGCTCGCGCGACCGGCGGGCGCACTGCAGATCGAACGCGTCGAGCCAACCGCGCACCCGTGCCGCGGACTCGACCAGCGCTGCCAACTCGCCGTGCTCGACGACGCCCGGTTCGCTCGCGACCAACTGGTCGAGCAACGTCGTGACTGCACTGGCCACCGTGTCGTCGTCGGCGACGCCCACCCGACGCTCGTCCCCGAAGCCCGGCGGGCTCGGAGGAGCTGTCGCTGCATCGTTCATGTCAACCTCCCATCAATCGATCGGAATGGAAGGGGGAGCCGGTACCGATCACAGTACGCAGGGGGTGTCACAGGGTTCGCGCGACTCCTCACCGACGCGACGGCGAGCGTCAGCGAGGGGTCAGCACGCAGAACTCGTTGTCGTCGGGGTCGGCCATGACGACCCAATCGACGTCGCCCTGGCCGACGTCGACGCGCCTCGCCCCGAGCGAGATGAGTCGGTCGACTTCGGCGCGCTGATCGCCTTCGGCGGGCGGAGCGATGTCGAGATGGAGCCGGTTCTTCGCGGGCTTGGGGTTCAACGGGCCACCTCCCCACGTGATCATCGGACCCGTCAGGTCCGGTGAGCGAATCGCGGTCTCGTCGTCCCGATCCCACACCAACGGCCAACCGAGCGCCGCGCTCCAGAAGTACCCGACCTCGCGGGTCCCGTCACATGTGATCGATCCGAGGCGCCCGCAACTCGACAGGAAGTTGTTGGTGGGCTCGATGATGCAGAACTCGTTGCCCTCGGGGTCCGCGAGCACGACGTGCCTCTCGTCGGCGCCCTGGCCGATGTCGATGTGTCGGCCACCCAACTCGATCAAGCGCTCGACGGTGTCCGTCTGATCGCCGAGTGATGTGGTCGTCAGGTCGAGGTGGAGTCGGTTCGCCCAGGCGCCCTTCGGCTCCGCGACGAGCCCGAAATCGATCTGGAACCTCGTGCCATCGGTCGGTACGAGGCTGACCACGTCGCCGGTCTCGTCACCGACGTCCCAGCGCAGTGCCTCGGCCCAGAAACGCGCGAGTCCGAGCGGATCGTTCGCGTCGAAACACAGCGCGACGAGCTGAACCGTCATGTCGGCATTCCGACGGTGTTGCGCACAGCGAGTACCTCCGAACGCCACCGTAGTGAGCGGTGCGATTCCACCCCGGTCGGGGGTGACAGCCGCGCACCGTTCCGGCAGACTCCACATCAGCGAGTCGACCGGCCGCGAGATGAAGGGAGCGGGTGTGCCCGAGGAGTTCGAAGGAGATCTTGCCGGAGCGGTGTTCTGGGGAGCTGATCTCCGTGGCGCCCGCTTCCGTGACGTCGATCTCACCAACGTCACGATCAGCCACGCCTGGCTCGTCGACGTCGACATCGATGCACTCGTCGACAACG
>JAHENF010000004.1:0-49127 GCA_024643255.1 Ilumatobacteraceae bacterium | reverse complement strand
GGAGCGGTGTTCTGGGGAGCTGATCTCCGTGGCGCCCGCTTCCGTGACGTCGATCTCACCAACGTCACGATCAGCCACGCCTGGCTCGTCGACGTCGACATCGATGCACTCGTCGACAACGTCGTCATCAACGGCGTCGACGTCACCGACTACGTCAACGAGCGTGACCCCTGGTACCCGCTCCGGGCGATGCTGCGACCGCCGGATCCCGAAGGCATGCGCGCCGCATGGGCGGCACTGACCGACGAGTGGGCGACGACGACCGCCATCGCAAACGCACGCTCCGAGAACCAACTGCACGAGTCGGTCGACGACGAGTGGTCCTTCGTCCAGACGTTGCGACACCTCGTCTTCGCGATGGACAAGTGGTTCACGGTGCCAATCCTCGGCGAGCGATTCCATCCGATCGGCCTGCCGAACAGTGGCTCCGTCGACTTCCCGTGGCCGGACCTCGACCGCGACGCGTCCCCGTCGGTTTCGGACGCCCTCGCGGCACGGACGGAGCGCTCGGCGCGCCTTCTCGAGGCGCTCGAGTCGATGACGACCACCGACCTCGAGCGCACCGTCGACGTGCTCGAGAACGGTCCGCACCCCTTTCGGGAATGCGTGCACGCCGTGTTCGAGGAGGAGTTCTGGCACAACCGCTACGCCAGGCGCGACCTCCTCCGTCTCGAAGCCCAGCGCTGAGGAGCGTCACGCAGCGTCTCGGCAAGCTCCGGTCAAGAACCCTCACGCCCTGCGCCCGCAGTGTCGATCTGATCAGCGTGAGCGAAGAAACCGATCCGACAGATCAGCTGCCTCATCCGGAGCAATCCCGTGTGGGACCGGGTTACGGCTTCGCATGTGACCCCACCGTGGTGCTGGTCGCGACGTTCCCCGCTCGCCCGCGAACGCGCCATCGCGGGTGCGCCGGGTGGTGGCCGTCGAGATCGGACCCCGACGTCGTCGGATGGTGCTGCCCGTGCGAATGCCACGAGCGCGGCGCCGGGTGGCCCGGCTACGAGCAGGCGCGGTCCCAGCTGACGTCTGCCTGATCGCCGAGCTCACCGCCCGGTGAACTCAGCCGGTGGTGTCGGCCAGTGGGCAGCCCTCGGCCTCGGTGCCGTCGATCAGTTCCAGACGCGAGCCGGGGCCGACGGCGAGGCCGTCGAGCCCACCCTCGAACACCTCGAGCGCGAGGTCGTACTCGACGCCTGGCGAATAGAGCGGACACTGACCTGCCGGCGTGTCGAGGCACGGCGTCATGTCGGCCGAACCGACGTGGTTGCCGTCGGGGGCGAACCAGGCGATCGACAACGGCGTCGGTGTCTGGAACATGTAGAAGGAACCGACGAACGGTTCGTCGAATCGGAACACCATCCCCGCCGCGCCGCCGAGATCGGTCACACCCATCAGACCCCGACCGCGCTCGTCGGCGTTGTCGGCGAGCCACACGCACACCTCGCAGACCTGTCCGTCGGCCTCGGTGATCCGCGCCGTCACCGTGGTGAATCCCTCGGGCAACTGCCCACGGGCGGGGACCGTCGACGCCGAGTCGTCGACACCGGTGTCGGAAGAAGTGTCAGCGGTGACAGCAATGGTGTCGGCGGTGGTGTCGGATCCTGACGAGGCGGTCTCGGAATCGGGCTCGGCAACCGACACGTTCGTCGTCGAGCCGTTCGAACATCCGACCAGCGCCCCCGCGACCATGAGCACGGACACCGCGGCGCGCCACGTCGACACCTTGGGCATGCGGGCGCTCGAACCTAGCGTCGTCCGCCGACGGGGATCACCCGCAGCAGATGGTTCCAGCGACATTCCACACACGCCTCGACGACGTAGGCGCTCAACTCCTCGCTCCGATCGTTGAGTTGGCGCATCTCCTTTGCCGTCGACACGCAGCGACCCTGGGCCGAGAGCCTCGGCCCGAAGACGTAGGTCACCAGCTTGAGGTCGGCTTCCTCGCAGATCGGACAGCGCATCGTGGTCTGGGTCCCGACGTTGCGCGCCGCCCGAATCAACTCGGGATGCGCGTCGCAGACCTGGTCGAGCGGGACGCGCCCCTTCTTCACCTGCGAGATCAGCATGCGCCGGGCGAGCCGGTGATCGATCAGGCCACGCGAACCATCGGACCCACGAAGTGCCCCGACGGTGAACGCCATGGCCCCGGACACTATCTGTTCGCGATCGCCGTGCACGGCGCGATCCCCACCGTCGCAATCTGATTCGGGCACACTGGTCGCGTGGTTGCCAACATCGACTTCGGACCCGGGACGCCAAACGACGACGAGTTGCGTCTGTGTGGGGATGTCAGCGATGGCAGGCGCGCCGTCGAGCTCGGAATCTCTGCCTGGTACAACTCGATCGGGTTCGCCCGCGCCGGCGCCAAGTCGATCGCCGTCGACACCGACGTCGAACGGATCGCCGAGACCCGCCGTCGCGCGGCTGCCGCCGAGGTGCCCGTCCAATGCCTCGAGACGGACCTCGCCGACCTCGGCGACATCGCCTCGGGATCGATCGAAGTCGTGCTCGCCGCACACACGATGGGCCAGGTCGACGACCTCGGCCGGCTGCTCCGGCAGGTCCATCGCATTCTCAAGCCGAGCATGCCGCTCGTGATGTCGCTGCCGCACCCGTTCGCGGGCGTCGACGACACCCACCCCTACGGCGCCACCGATCGCACGATCGCCTCATGGTTCACCGCACTCAACCGGTCGAACTTCCGCGTCGATCAACTGCTCGAACTCGGTGCGTCCGCAGCGCACCCCGCCCCCGTCACCCTCATCCTGCGCGCCCGCAAAGAAGGCTCCTGACAACCGGTCACTCCGGTGCCGGGCACCGGCGTAACCAACTCAGGCGTCGGCGCGTTCGGTGGCCGTGATACCGGCGGGGCGGGGTCGACCGAACAGGTAGCCCTGGCCCTTGTCACAGCCCAACTCGCGCAGACGGTTGAGTTGCAGCGGCGTCTCGACGCCTTCTGCCACCACGGTCAACCCGAGCGAATGGCCCAGGCGGACGACGGCCTCGACGATGGAGGTGTCGTCGGCCTCGAGCCCGAGGCCGGTGACGAACGAGCGGTCGACCTTGATCGCCTCGACGGGGAACCGCTTGAGATACGTGAGCGACGAATACCCGGTGCCGAAGTCGTCGACCGAGAGGTGCAGCCCGAGGCCGCGGAGATCGCGCAGCGAGTTTCCGGCCGCCTTCGTGTCTGCCATCAACGCCGTCTCGGTGATCTCCAACCACAACGAATCCGCGTCGATGCCGGTCTCGCCCAGCGCGTCGTGCACGAGGTCGAGGAAGCTCCCGTCGATCAACTGCTGGGTGTCGACGTTGACCGACAGCGAACAATCGGCGAAACGCAGCCCGACCGCTCGCCAATGCGCCAGCTGCGCGAGGGAATCGCGCAGGATCCGACCACCGAGCTCGACCATCAGGCCGGCCTCCTCGGCCATCGGGAGGAACTGGGCCGGCACGAGCAGCCCGCGATCGGGATGCAGCCAGCGCGCCAGCACCTCGAAACCCACGACCTGGCCGCCGTCGAGATCGACGATCGGCTGGAAGTACGGAACGACCTCGCCGCGCTCGAGCCCCCGGCGCAGTTCGGTCGAGGTCTGCAACGCGGCCACCGAGGCGCGACGCGTCTCCTCGGTGAACGCCTCGACGCGATCGCGCCCGCCCGCCTTGGCCCGGTACATCGCGGCGTCGGCGTCGCGAAGCAGTTCGTCGGCGGTCAGTCCGACCGCGCTGTTCACGGCGAAGCCGATGCTGGCCGTCGTGACCAACTCGTGGCTGTCGACGAACACCGGGCGTTGCACCTCACGCCGGAGACGCTCGGCGACGACCGCCGGATCGACGCCACCGTCGACGAACACCACGAACTCGTCGCCGCCGAAGCGCGCGAGGCGATCGGTGTCGCGCATCACGTGACGCAGGCGCCGGGCAATTTCGCGCAACAGCTCGTCGCCGACGCCGTGGCCCAGGCTGTCGTTGACCACCTTGAAGTTGTCGAGATCGATGAACAACACCGAGATCTGGCCGGGGAGAGCGCCCGCCAGCAGCGAGTCGAGGCGCTCGACGAGGGCTGCCCGATTCGGGAGTTCCGTCAGATCGTCGTGGGTCGCGGCGTGTGTCAACCGCTCGGCGGCGACGCGCTGGTCGGTGACGTCCTCGATGTGCGTGATCGCGAGCGCCACCCCCTCGTCCTCGGTGACCGACACGCGCGTACGGGCCCACACGAACTCGCCGTCACTGCGCAGGTAGCGCTGCTCCAGGAGATAGGTGTCGGCGATGCCGAGCTCGAGCCGGGCGCGCTGCGTCGCGGCCGCGCGCAGATCGTCGGGGTGGGTGATCTCGCGAATCCCCATGCCGATCAGGGAGCCGAGTGGTCGGTCGAGCATGTCGGCGAGCGACTGGTTGGCATCGACGATGCGGCTGTCGTCGAGTCGCACGAGCGCCATGCCGGTCGGCGCGGAGTGGAATGCCTGCTGGAAGCGGCGCCGAGCCTGTTCGAGCGCCACCGTGCTGCGGGCGCGATCGGTGACGTCGCGCAAGAGCACGACCAGCCCGCCGGACCCACTGCCGTCGGTCGCCGTAGGACGGTGCAGCGACGCCTCGACGAGATGCGGCTCGCCGTAGGCATCGACCAGTTCGAACAGCACGTGGTTGCCGATCGGCCCGGTTCCGTCGACCGGTTCGACCGCATCGGGCTGCTGGTCGAACTGCCAGCGCTCCGTGACCACGTCGCGGTCGGAGTCGGGGATCATCTCCAGGAATGCCCGCCCGACCAGCTCGTCGATCGAACGGCCGGTGAGCAGCGCCGCGCGTCGGTTCGCCGACTCGATGACACCTCGTTCGTTCAACCCCATCACCGCGTCGGGGAGATCGTCGAGCAGACGTCGGATCTCACCCTGGGTGCGCTCCAACTCGTCGATCGTGTGACGGAACCGTGCACCGATCCGCCGCGACTCCGCGGCCGTCGCCGCGATCGCGACGATCGCGAGCACGCCGATCCCCGTCACCGCAATGATCGTGCCCGGACCGGGATCGGTGCCGGCACGAAGCACGGCCAACACCATCAGCGTCACCGACACGGCGACGATCGGGATGATCAGCCACCAGCCGCGAAACGGTTGCGCTGTCGGGGAATCCACCGCACAACGGTACGACGACGGCCGCGCTCAGCCGGTGATGCTCACGTGGAGCGTTCCGCCCACCATTCGTCGAGGCGGGCGCGGATCGCGTCGTCGCCGAGCAGGCCCTCGTCGAGGCGCACCTCCATCAGGAAGCGCATCGCCTCGCCGACGTCGCGCCCCGGCGCGAGTCCCAGCTGTTCCATCACCGCCGTGCCGTCGAGTTCCGGGCGCAGCGCCGCGAGTTCCTCGGCCGCTTCCAGCTCGTCGATGCGCTCTTCCAGCTCGTCCATCCGCTTCGACAACCGCGCCGCCTTCTTGGCATTGCGGGTGGTGCAGTCGCAGCGCGTGAGCACGTTGAGTTCACGGAGCAGCGGTCCGGCATCGCGGACGTAGCGTCGCACGGCCGAGTCGGACCAGCCCATCGAATAGGTGTGGAACCGCAGGTGCAGTGCAACGAGTTCGGTCACTGCGGCGACGTCGTCGTTGGAGTACCGGAGCGCGTTCATCCGCTTGCGCGTCATCCGCGCGCCCACGGCGTCGTGGTGATGGAACGTGGTCCCCTTGCCCTCGAGGTACCCGCGCGTTCGAGGTTTGCCGACGTCGTGGAACAACGCGGCGAGCCGGGTGGTGCGGAAGTCGAACGTCGGCTGCTCCCCTGCCTCGATCGCCGGGTGCTCCTTCGGTGGCCGCACGTTCTCGACCACGGCGATCGAGTGGGTGAGCACGTCCTTGTGGCGATGCAGCGGATCGTGCTCGAGGCGCATCGCAGGGAGTTCGGGGAGGAACTGGTCGGCGAGTCCGGTGTCCACCAGGAACCACAGCCCTGCCGCCGGATGGTCGACCACCATCAGCTTGTCGAGTTCGTCACGGATCCGTTCGGCGGAGACGATCTCGAGGCGCGGTGCCATGTCGCGCACCGCCTGCACCAGGTCGTCGGTCGGCGCGAGTTCGTATCCGGCGATGAACCGCGCGGCGCGGAGCATGCGCAGCGGATCGTCGCTGAAGCTCAGCTCGGGACCGAGCGGCGTGCGCAGCGTCCTCGTCGCCAGATCGGCGACACCTCCGAACGGATCGATCAGCGCCGGCAGGTCGCCGTCGGCGGTCAACTCGAGAGCCATCGCGTTGACGGTGAAGTCGCGGCGGGACAGATCCGCCTCGATGTCGTCGGCGAACACGACGTGCGGCTTGCGCGAGTCGTCGGTGTACGCCTCGGCGCGGAACGTGGTGATCTCGTAGATCCGCTCGCGGCCGGTCGCCGGATCGACCTTGTGCGCCCCGATCGTGCCGAACTTCTCGCCTTGGGTCCAGACAGCATCCGCCCATCCATCGAGACAGCGCTTGATCTCCGACGGCCGGGCGTCGGTGGTCAGGTCGAGGTCGAAGTCGACGCGATCGTTCGCGACGAACAGGTCGCGCACCGTGCCACCGACGAGGTAGAGACGATGCCCCGCCGCCCGGAATCGCTCCGCGAGCGGTTCCAGCTCGCGCAGTACCGGGGTCAGTCGTTCGGGGATCACACCGCAAGGCTACGACGACCGAGACGTCGTGAGGTCGCCGGCATCGCTGCTACGAGTACGTTCGTGGCCGTGAACAAGACGGCGGCCGAGCATCGCGTCCGGGCTCGTCTCGGTCGGTGGCCGTACGACGACGACGTGGCCCATCTCGTGCTGCTCGATCACCACATGGTCCCCGGCGCGGACGACGTCGAGTCGTGGATCGCCGAGGCGCGAACACAGGGTGCTCGGGCGCTGCGCACCGGAGCGCTGTTCCCGCCGTCGACGCCTGCGTTCGTCGCTCATGGATTCACCGCGATCGATGAGCTGAGCCTGCTCGAACTCACGGTCGCAAACGCGCGGCGCGACGATCGCAGCGGTACTCGGGTCCGCCGACTGGGTGCATCGCAGATCGAGGCGGCCGCCGCCGTCGACGGACGTGCCTTCCCGGCACCGTGGGCCAACGATGGCGCCGCGCTGATCGACATCATCCAGGCCACACCGCGATCGCGTGCCCGTTACGTGCAACTCGAAGGACGCCTGGTCGCGTTCTCGATCAGCGGGCAGGCCGCGACGACGGGATACGTGCAGCGACTTGCCGTGGACCCCGCGGTCCGCCGCCGCGGCCTGGCGCGGCGGTTGCTCGGTGACGCCATCGACTGGATGCAACGCCGCAACATCGAGCGGGTGCTGGTGAACACCGCGACCGACAACGTCGCCGCACTCGATCTCTACCGATCGTTCGGATTCGAGGAGCGATCCGAACACCTGACCATCCTCGAACGTACGCTCTCCGATCGATGAAGCGGGCCGTCGCACCGTCACCTGGAGCCGGCGTCGCGCGGGCGATGGCGATGGTCGCCGTCATCGGGGTCTCGGTTGCATTGCTCGCGCCCGGAGGCGACACGACCGTCGATGCGCAAGACAGCACGGTCACACCGGCGGTGGTCGCTGCGCCACGCCTGGAGCTGATCAGCCAGACGTTCGCCGTCGAACCCGATGGCACGATCAGCCTCCGGTACCGCCTGACCGGAGTCGTCGACGACGCGCTCGAACTGACCCCGCGTCCGGCGGAGCCCACTCCCCCGGTCACCGTCGACACGATTCCAGGCGACACGATTCCAGGCGACACGGTTCCGGCCCCCGCGCCGCTCCCACCGCCGCTGCAGCTGACCCTCGACGTCACGAACTACCGACCACTGACCGATAGCGACGGCGTCGCCGACATTGTGGGAAGCGACGTCGACCCCGATGCGTTCGACGGGGCCATCGACGGCGTGAGGATCACCGATCTCCGCGACCTCGTCACGGTGACCGATGACGGCACGGTCGAGTTCACACTGAAGATCGGTACCGACGTGGTCGACAGTGTGGAACAGCAGCTCAAGTTCGACCGCGTGGGCTTCTTTCCGTTGCGCGTGCAGCTCCTGGTGGGCGATCCGCGCGATGACGACGTCGTCGCGACGGCCGGCACGATCGTGCAGCGCGTGCCGGCCCCCGCCGACAACAGTCCACCCCCGATCGACCTGTCGGTGGTCACGGTCACCCCGTCGCCACCTCTGGATGCGACCGCTGCCGAGACAACTGCCGCACGACGTGCGCTCATGGACGCGGTCGACCTGGCCGCGGCGCTCGACGCACCGGTCACGCTCGAGGTCCCACCGACGTTGATCGCCGAACTGGCATCGACACCGCAGGGCGCAGAACAACTTGCGCAATCGCTCAGCGGCGACGAGCTCGTCGCATTGCCGATCGTGCCACTCGACGTCTCCTCGGCGGTCGCCGCCGATCGCGCCGACACCTTCACCCGGCTCGTCAACGCCGGCGAGGAACTGCTGACCGTGGCGGTACCGACCACGCCATCGCTGCGCAGCGTGTGGATGACGACCGACGAGCTGAGCGCCGGCGGCGCGCAGCAATTGCGCGACCTGGGCGTGCGGTTCGTGATCATGCCCGCGGCGCTCTACCGCAGCACCGTCGACACCGTGCTGCCCGAGACCGATCTGTTCGTCGACGCGGCCCTCCCCGACGGCGGCACCCTGCCGATCCTCGTCGTCGACCCTCGCGCCGGCGAGCTCACCCCCACCGCGGCCGCCGACATCCTCGCCACCTCGACGCCAGCCGAGTGGTCAGTGCAGACCGCCGCCGAAATCCTCATCGACAGGAATCGAGCCGACATCGACGATCCCGGTCCTGCAGCGCACCGCAGCCTCGTGCTCACGACTCCGGATCTCTCGACACCCGACGCAACGTTGCTCGGCGCGCTCGAGGACCTCGTCGCCACCACACCGTCGCTCCGCTTCACCGCGGCATCGTCACTCATCGGCGGAACCGACACGCAGCGCGCGTCCGGGGAGCCGGTCACGGTCCAGCTTCCCGACACGGCGGGGCCGTCGCTCGCCGGACGCGTCGAGCTGATCGATCGCACTGCGCTGACGATGGCGAGCGCGGCCTCGATGCTGCCCGACGACGATCCCCGACCCGTCACCTGGACCAACACGCTCGACTCCCTCATCTCGACCGGCTACGAAGACGCCGACGTCGAGGCCACCACGACCGCCCTCACCGCCGAGGCCGAGGCCCTGAAGAACGCCGTCCACCTGCCCGACCCGTTCACCTTCACGCTCGCCGGGCGCGGCGGCACGATCGAGATCCGTGTCGGCAACACGAGCGACGAGCCGCTCGCCGTGACGGTGCGCCTCGAGTCGTCGAAGATCGAATTTCCCGAGGGCGACCAGCAGGTGACGTTGCGACCCAACGACGAAACCGCTGTCGTCGTGCCCGTCGAAGCTCGCTCGAACGGCACGTCGGCGATCACGCTGACCGTCACCACGCCGGCCGGCGAGACCATCGCCGAGCCGGTCACCCTGACGTCACGGGTCACCGGCTTCACCGGCCTCGGCCAGTTGCTGACCGGCGGCCTCATCCTGGTGCTGCTCACGTGGTGGTTCTCACATTGGCGGGCGAAACGCCGCGAGGAGGACATCGATGAGGGCCAGGACCGGCATCCGGCGGGTCGCAAAGTAGGCTCTGATGCCCTGTGAGCCACCCGAACCAGCATTCCGCCGACGTTGTCGTCGTCACCGACAGCTCCTGTGATCTCCCGGCGGCGATCGCCGAGGACCTCGGCATCGTCATCGTGCCCCTGACGATTCGCTTCGGCGACGACGAGTTCGTCGACCGCGTCGAACTCTCCACCGCCGAGTTCTGGACGCGCTGCGTCAACTCGACGACCCTCCCGGAGACGGCCGCGCCCGCTCCCGGCCTGTTCGAACGGGCATACCGTGACGCGGCCGCGAGCGGGGCGTCCAGCGTGCTGGTCGTGTCGCTGTCGTCGGCACTGTCGGCAACCATGCAGTCGGCCCAGTTGGCCGCGCGGACGGTCACCGCTGACGCGTCCGTCGACGTCGACGTCCGAGTGGTCGACAGCCGCACGATCACGATGGGTCTCGGCACCATCGCGATCGCCTGCGCACGTGCCGCCCGCGACGGTGCCAGCATCGACGATGTCGAGGCCCTGGCACACGACCTCGTGGAACGCACTCGCGTATTCGGTGCCCTCGACACCCTCGAGAACCTGAAGAAGGGCGGCCGGATCGGCAACGCGAAGGCAATGCTGGCCACGGCGCTCTCGATCAAGCCGATCATCGAGGTCACCGGCGGAGTCGTCGAGCAGGGCGGCAAGCAGCGCACCCGGTCCAAGGCGCTGTCCTACCTCGTCGAGAAGGTCAAGAGCTACGACGGCAGGATCGAGAACCTCGCCGTGATGCACGCCGACTGCAGCGACGTCGATCTCTTCGTCGAACTGCTCGCCCCGCACTCTCCCGGCGAGATCGTGATCGGCGAAATCGGTCCCGTGATCGGCACCCACGGCGGGCGCGGCACGATCGGCGTGGCGTTCCAGGTCACGAACGACTGAGACGCGTCGATCGCGTCGAGATCACCGTCCATTCCCAGACGAACCTGACGGATTGACCTCACCGCAGCGACCACCACCGCTAGCGTTCGCTCCCAGTCATGTCCGCTGCGGCTCCGCCACCCACATCGACGGTCATCGCGCACCGCTACGAACTCCAACGCATGCTCGCCCAGGGCGGGATGGCCGAGGTGTGGCTGGCGCGCGACCTCACCCTCGACCGCAAGGTCGCGGTGAAGTGGCTGAAGCCGTCGTTGGCGACCGACGAGGTCGTCGCCGAACGGTTCCGTCGCGAGGCGATCGCAGCAGCGAGCCTCAACCATCCCAACATCGTCGCCGTCCACGACGTGTTCGAGCAGGACGGCCGACAAGCGGTCGTCATGCAACTCGTCGAGGGCAAGAGTCTGCGCCAGGTGCTCGACACCCAGAAACGCCTGAGTCCCGAGCTCACCTGCCACATCGGCACCTGCGTCGCCGCGGCGCTCGATCATGCGCACGCCGCCGGGTTCGTGCACCGCGACGTCAAGCCCGGCAACATCATGATGACCTCCGACGGGCGGGTGCTGCTGACCGACTTCGGCATCGCCAAGGGCCTGCAGTCAGCGGAGACCGACCTCACGAGCGAGAACATCATGATGGGGACCGCGAAGTACCTCTCGCCCGAGCAGGTGCGCGGCAAGAAGCTCGACGGTCGTGCCGACCTCTACTCGCTCGGCCTCGTGCTGTACGAGTGCCTCGCCGGCCGAGTGCCCTTCCTGGGCGAGACCGATGCGGACACCGCCCTGGCCCGCCTCCAACGCGATCCCACCGACCTCACCCGGCTCCGAGCGACACTGCCGACCAAGCTCGTCGTGGTGATCCACCAGTTGCTCTCGCGCAATCCGGCCCAACGGCCCGCATCGGGCGCCGACCTGGTCGTCACCTTGCGCGACGCCGCAAAAGAGGGGCCGCCACCGATCGATCCGACCCCGTACGAACAGTCGCCGGTCGCGCCGTTCGGTAGCCGTCGCCTGCGCCGTGCGCCGTCCGATGTCGCCGGTCGCGCCTCCGATCGGGCCCGGGCCACCACGCCGCCGCCGCCGCCGACCGGGAAGGCCACCACGCCGTCGACCGGCTGGTCGACCGCCGTCGGCGCCATTCCCGGCGAGGTCGGGCACACCGGGACGACGCCGATGGTCGTGGCGGCGACCACGAGCTCGACCGCGTTCAGTGCACTTCCAGCGCATGACGAGCTCACGCCGCCGGCGGGAGCCGACCTTCGTGGCAAGCCGGCGCGAGGTCTGACCCAGGAGTGGAAACCGGCCTTCACCGTGGTCGCCGTGCTGCTGGTCGCGGCCATCGGCGTCGGCGCACTGCTGTGGATCAACCTCGAGTTCGGCGGTGGTGCATCGGTCGCCTCGATCCCCGTGACACCCGACGCGACCACTCCGGTCGCCGCCGATGGGGCCACCGATGCCGCCGTCGACGGCTCCCCGACAGCAACCCTGGGAACGGCGATCGCCACGATCACCGCCTACGACCCCGACGGTGACGGCAGCGAGAACGACAGCGACGCCGTGCTGGCCACCGCTGACGGCAACCCGGCGACGTCGTGGGGAACGGTCTGTTACTCCTCGAAGTATCTGGGAGGCAAGGGTGGCGTGGGGCTGGTCGTGACCTTCGACGGTCCCCTGCAACAGGCGTTGCGGGTCGACCTCCAAACCGCCCCGTACCAGGTGACTTTCTTCGCATCCGACGCCGAGACGATCCCGGCGAACATCGGCGACTGGGGCCCCGAACTCGGCGCCACCGCGTTCTCGGACACGACAGGCACCGTGACGTCGCCGGTGCCGCCCACGCCGGTTCGCCACATGTTCATCATGCTCAACGAACTCGGCAAGGACGCGACCTGCACCGACGCGAACCCGTATCGGGGCCGTCTCGGCGAGATCGCCCTCGTCAACTGAGCCGTTCGTTACGCTCCGAGCATCTCCACACACCTCGACGACGCTGCACTGGTCGCCGCCGCACAAGGCGGTGATCGCAACGCGCTCGATCAGCTGTTGCGACGTCACTACGACCGGATCCATGCCGTCTGTCGACGCATCGCAGGCGGCAGTCGCGACGCCGACGACGCGTGCCAGGAAGCGCTGATCAAGATCGTCAGGAACCTCCCCCGTTTCGACGGTCGGTCGTCATTCGGGACCTGGGCGTACCGGATTGCAACCAACGCGTCACTCGACGAGCTCCGCAAGCGGGAACGTCGCCCGAAACTCGACCGCGACGACAACACGATCGATCGAGCCGACGACCGGGCGGCACAACGCGTCGACCACGTCGGTGACCGGCTGGTCCTCGACGCCGCCCTCGCCGAGCTCCCCGACGACCTGCGCGCCGCCGTCGTCCTGCGCGATGTGGCGAATCTCGACTATTCCGAGATCGCCCAGGTGCTCGAGGTTCCCGTCGGAACCGTCAAATCACGCATCTCACGTGGGCGCGCCGCGTTGGCCACACGACTACGACTCGACCTCGATCTCCCGATTTCACCGGAGATCGGGAACCAATCCGACCCTGGCGAACGTCCAACAGACCTGACATGAACGACGATCTGACTCTGCTTGCGAGCGCGTATCTCGACGGTGACGTGACCGCCGACGAGCGCGCCCGGGTGGAGACCGACCCCGAGCTGGCCGCGGAGGTCGAACGCCTGCGATCCGTTCGCGTGCTGCTCGCCGACGTCGAACCATCGTCGATCGCCGTGCGCGAATCGCTGTTGTCCAACGCGCTCGATGCCTGGGATCGGCTCCCGATCGGCGAACGAACCGGCGCCGCGCGTGACGCGACACCCGCAAAGCGGGGCATCGATCCTGCCACCGCCGCGGCAGCCGCCACGATCACCGCACCGATCTCACTCGCCGATCGCCGACGCGCGACGGTGAACCGCCGGCTCCTCGGGGCCGCCGCAGCGATCGTGGTCGTTCTGGCCGGTGGCCTCGTCCTGCAGTCCGCGTTCTCGGGCAACGACGACAGTTCCGCATCACTCTCGGCCGAGCCGGATGCAACGACGTCCGCCGAGGCGCTCGCCGAGTCCTCACAGGACGCCAGAGCCGCGACCGCGGCCGGTGGCGAGGTCGCCCCTGCGGATGCCGCGAACGACAGCGGTGGACTCGACACCGGCATCAACACCCCCGCACCGCCGACGGAGACCGACCTCGAGCAGTTGAACACACCCGAGGAGCTGGGGATCTTCGCATCGGACGCGGTCGGCGCTCCGAAGGCACCCGACGTGCCTGCCGCCACGAGTGGAACGATCGCTGACCAACTGTCCGAGTCGCAGGCCGCGATCCTCGCCGTCGAATGGCCACTGTGCCTCGGCGCGGACTACGTCGTCGGGCCGGCGCGGTACGGAACCGTCGAGGTCGTGGTCGGCGTCGACGAGAGTCGGACGCTGGCGCTGGCCTATGTCGCCGACACTTGCCTCGAAGTCGCCCGTGCGCGCCTTCCGTGAGCTGCGGCTAACCTCGCCGACATGCCGGCAAACCCGCTGACCGATCCGAACTGGGCCTCCGAGACCACCGACATGGTGGTCAGCTTCATCGACACCGTGCGGTCGAAGACGACCCAGAACCTCGTCTATGCCGCCAGGGGCGTCGTCTTCGGTCTGATCGCCCTCATCGTGGGAACCTTCGCGCTCGTCGTCGCGCTCGTGATGCTCATGCGCGGTCTGCAGACGTTGCTCGATCTCGTCACCACGTGGGAGCGAGCGGTCTATCTCAGTTACTTCATCGTGGGCGGCGTGTTCACGATCGCCGGCATCGTGTTCTTCAAGAAGCGCAACACCGCTGCTGCCAGTTGACCGGTTCGTCGACCACACCCCCACCACGCGCACAAGGAGACCTCCATGGCCGACGTTCGTGACGTCATCATCATCGGCTCGGGCCCCGCGGGCCTGACCGCCGCCATCTACACCGCGCGAGCCAACCTCTCACCGCTCTTGATCGAGGGCGAACCATCGAGCTCCAGCGATCAACCCGGTGGTCAGCTGATGCTGACGACCGAGGTCGAGAACTTCCCGGGCTTCCCCGACGGGATCATGGGCCCCGATCTCATGGCGAACATGCGCGCCCAGGCCCAACGCTTCGGCACCGAGATCATCACGGAGAAGGTCACCCGGGTCGACTTCTCGCAGCGCCCCTTCGGGGTCTGGATTCGCGATGACGAGTACCGCGCGAATGCCGTGATCGTCAGCACCGGCGCGCAGTCGTTGATGCTCGGACTCGAGGCCGAGCAGCGACTGATCGGCCACGGCCTGTCGACCTGCGCCACCTGCGACGGCTTCTTCTTCCGGGGACACGAGATCGCAGTCGTCGGCGGCGGTGACTCCGCGATCGAGGAGGCGACGTTCCTCACCAAGTTCGCCGACAAGGTCACCATCGTGCACCGGCGCGACGAGTTGCGCGCCTCCAAGATCATGCAGGACCGGGCCTTCGCCAACCCGAAGATCGAGTTCGCGTGGAATGCGCAGGTCACCGAGGTCTTCGGCGAGACGAGCGTCACCGGCGTGGAGCTCACGAGCACCGTCGACGGTTCGGTCTCGACGCTGCCGGTCACCGGACTGTTCGTCGCCATCGGACACCGTCCGAACACCGACCTCTTCGTCGACCAACTCGACTTGGACCCGACGACGGGCTACCTCGTGACCAAACCCGATTCGTCGTACACCGACGTCGACGGCGTGTTCGCCTGTGGCGACGTGCAGGACGACGTGTACCGCCAGGCGATCACCGCGGCCGGTTCGGGGTGCATGGCGGCCATCGATGCCGAGCGTTGGCTCGAGGCCAACGTCCACTGACGCGAGGCCGACAGAGACCCGGAATGTTTCGGGTCACCGGCGGGTTGTTCAGCTGCGTCTACTCTTGCCACCCCCGGCACGGCTGCGAAAGGACCTCCCATGGCCAACGGCATTGTGAATCTCTCGACCAACACCTTCGACGAAACGATCATCGGCTCCGACAAGCCAGTCATCGTCGATTTCTGGGCCGAGTGGTGCGGCCCGTGCAAGCAGATCGCACCGATCCTCGAGGAGATCGCAGGCGAGCAGGCCGAGCACCTCACCGTCGCCAAGCTCAACGTCGATGACAATCCCGACCTCGCGATGCGATACAACGTGATGAGCATCCCGACGCTGCTCGTGTTCTCCGGTGGTGAGGTGTCCAAGCGCCTCGTCGGCGCGAAGAGCAAGGGCGCACTGCTCCAGGAGCTCGACGAATTCCTCACGACCACACCCTGAAGAACCTCCTCCCGCTCACCGAAGGTGAGCGTGGAGAAGCAGTTCGCGACCTCCAGCGTCGCCTCGCGGCCGCCGGCTTTCCCTCCGCGGGCGACGAGGCCGGCGTGTTCGGCGAGTCGACGAGACGGTCGATGTCGACGTTCCAGCAACAACGCGGTCTCCACGTCAGCGGGGCGTGCGACGAGCCGACCTGGCTGACACTGGTCGAGGCCGGTTGGACGCTCGGCGACCGGTTGCTGAAGCTCAATGCACCTCAGCAGCGCGGTGACGACGTCGTGGCGCTGCAGTCGGCGCTCAACCACCTCGGCTTCGACTGTGGTCGCCCCGACGGGATCATGGGGCCGGCCACGGCCCGAGCGCTCGAGGATTTCCAGCGGAATTCCGGCTTGACGCCCGACGGTGTCTGCGGTGCGCACACCGTGCGCATGCTCGAGCTCGTGAGCAGGCAGAGCGGTACCGGCCCTGGCGTCGCCGTCGTGCGCGAGAACGAGTCGATGACCGTGCACACGTCGCTGCGCACCCTGCGCATCGTCGTGGGACAGTTCGGGGGCCTCAGCTCGATCAGCCGATCACTCTCCAAGGCACTGCGCGATGCAGGCGCCACGGTCATGTCGACCGACGAGTACGAAGCCGGCGCTCATGCGGCGGCGGCGAACCGGTTCGGTGCCACCGTGTACATCGGTTTCGAGGCCCGATCGGACGATCGTTCGATCGTCTCGTATTTTGCGGTACCCACGTTCGAGTCGGTGGGCGGTCGGACGCTCGCATCACAGGCGGTCGACCAGCTCGAGCACGTCCTCGAGGTCGCTCCCGAGCTGCGCGGCATGCGTCTCGCGGTCTTGCGTGAGACCCGCATGCCCGCGGTCCTGTGCTCGCTCGGGCCGGTCCGGGAGGTCGTCGACGCCACCGATGCGATCACCGGTGCGCTCGTCACCGCGATCGCTGCCTGGGCCTCGTCTCCGGTGACCGATCGGCCACCCGACTCGACGACCAACTGACCGCCGCGCACACCCCGACACCGGCAGTATCCAGGCGATATTGCGGCACACGGGTGTTGTCCACAGCTTTGCGCACAGCTTGTGGGTTTGTCTCGACCACACGTTGAGCACGTGCTCACTGATAGTGGGTAAACGGAGGGTAACGCGCAGGCAATCATGACGCTTCGCGTTCATCTGCCACCCCGACCTCACGCTCACGCGCGACCTGAGGATGACCACCCTGAGGTCGGTGTCGAGGCACGTCGAGGGTTGTCAGCTCACAGCGAGGATCACGGGGAGCATCATGGCGCGCCGGCGATGACGCGATAGATGCGTTCGAGGTCCTCGAGATCGGCGAAGTCGATGCTGACGCGACCGCGCTTGGCGGACATCTGCACACTCACTCGCGTGTCGAGTTGTTCGGCCAGGAGGTTCTCGAGTTCGAGGAGGCCGGGCGGGCGGAGCTTGGTCGCCGGGGTCAATCCCGCGCCGTCGATCGATCCCGTCGTCGGGGCGGGCTCACCAACCTCGCGCCGAACAGCATCCTCGACCATGCGCACGGACCACCCGTTGGCGACCGCCTCGCGAGCGAGTGACTCCTGTCGTGAGCGGTCCGGCGTGCCGAGCAGTGCCCGGGCATGCCCGGCCGACAACTGCCCATCGGCGAGCAGGCGTTGCACCGCAGGGGGCAGACCGAGCAGGCGCAGACTGTTGGTGATCGCCGAGCGACTCTTGCCCACCCGTGACGACACCTGATCGTGGGTCAGCCCGAAGTCGTCGATCAACTGCTGATAGGCAGCAGCTTCCTCCAGTGCGGTGAGGTCCTGACGGTGCAGGTTCTCGACGAGCGCCTGCTCGACCGAACTCGCGTCGTCGGTGGTGCGAATCACCGCGGGAATCGTCGTGAGGCCTGCGCGTTGTGCCGCTCGCCACCGGCGTTCACCGGCGATCAACTCGTAGGTGTGCTCACCGAGTGGCCGGATCAGGACCGGCTGGAGTACGCCCATCTCCGCCACCGACGCCGTCAGCTCACTGAGGCTCTCTTCGTCGAAGTGCACGCGCGGTTGATTCGGATTCGGCGTGATGGCGCTGATCGGGATGTCCGCCAGGATCGCCGCCGACGCCGGATCATCGCCCTCCGGGCGCTCCGCGGTGGGAATGATGGAACTCAGGCCTTTGCCGAGGCCACTAGATCGAGCCATGGTGCACCTCCCGTGCGGCATCCCGATACGCGATCGCCCCTCGTGACGTCGGGTCGAACGTCGTGATCGGCTGTCCGAACGATGGTGCCTCGGAGAGTCGCACCGAACGGGGGATCACCGACTTCAACACCTTGTCGCCGAAGTGTTCGCGAACCTCACTGACCACTTGGCCCGACAACTTGGTGCGGGCGTCGTACATCACACACAAGATGGTACTGAGGTCGAGTGTCGGGTTCAGGTTGCGCTTGACGAGATCGACGTTGCGCAACAACTGTCCCAGCCCTTCGAGTGCGTAGTACTCGCACTGGATCGGCACCATGACCTCACTCGCCGCCGCCAGACCGTTCACCGTCAGCAGTCCCAGCGAGGGCGGGCAGTCGATCAACACGTAGTCGTAGTCGTCGAGCACCGCATCGATCGCCCGCTTCAGCCGCTGTTCACGGCTGAACGCCGGCACGAGCTCGATCTCCGCGCCCGCCAGATCGAGTGACGCCGGCGCCACGAACAGGTTGCGGACGTCGGTGGGTTCGACGACGTTCTCGAGTGGCTCCTCGTGCATCAGCACGTGATACATCGAATGCTCGAGTCCACGATTCTCGATACCCAAGCCCGTCGAGGCGTTTCCCTGCGGGTCGAGGTCGATGATCAACGTCCGAAGGCCCATGTCGGCGAGCGCCGCACCGAGATTCACGGTCGTGGTCGTCTTGCCCACGCCACCCTTCTGGTTGGCGAGCGCCATGATCCGCGGCAGGGGATGCCGATCGCGAGGCGTCTGAGGTGATGGGTCCGGGTCAACGGGTGACTCCGGGGAAACGGACGCCGAGGCGTCATGATCCGACACGAATACTCCAGTACGAACGTGCAACAGGATGGGAGTTCCTGTCGCGATGCTCCCACTCTGTCGCACCCACTGGGTCGAAACAAGCATTTGCGACGAAGTTTCACGTGAAACATGTCCACAAGCGCTCGCCGCTCACCCCTCGTCCGGGCCCTCAGATACCGGATGAGGATGTTTCACGTGGAACATCGTCACGCGGTACATGAGGGTTGGTGTCCCCTCGATGCACGCGGTTCACGTGTCGGCCAGACGGAGGAACACCGCCACACGGCCCGTGGTATCGGGGGCGGCGACGCGTTCGACGTGCAACGCGGTGACGACATCAGGGTCCCACCGATCCCCGTGCGGTGGTTCGCTGATCACGACGATGCCGCCAGGGCGCACCATCGACGCCGCGACCCGCAGCGTCTGAGCTGGTGGGCCGAACCCGCGGGCCACCGCCGCATCGAAGCGCGGGTGGGGATCGAAATCAGCGACGTCCCCAGCGATCACCGACACCCGCTCGTCCCAGCCGAGACGCCGTACCATCCGCTCGAGGAAATCGGTGCGCTTGGTTCGCCGATCGAGCAGCGTCACTGGGAGATCCGGCCGATCATGGGCGATCACCAGGCCGGGGACGCCACCACCCGACCCGAGATCGATCACTCGACCGCCACGCTCGACCGCCCCGAGGCCGGCGACGAAGGCCCGTGCGTGCTCGATGACCTCCTCGATCGGCCGGCTGCCGAGAAACCCCAATCGCTGGGATTCGGTCAGCGCCCCGGTCAAGGCGAGTTCGTCAGTCACCGGGCCACTCGATGACTCGGCGCCCGGTCACTGACCCCGATCACAGAGGAGGACGTCAGGCCGGATCGACGATGATGCGACGGTCCGGGTCTTCGCCGACCGAACGGGTGCTGACACCGTCGATCTCGTTCAACACATCGTGGATCACCTTGCGGTCCGACGACGTCATCGGCTCGAGCGAACGAGCCGTGCCGGAGGTGCGCACCTGCTCGGCGACATCACGGGCGAAGGCCGACAATGCGGCTTCGCGACGCTCGCGGTATCCGGCGACGTCGACACGCAACCGGGTCTCGTGATCGCCGAGACGGCGCTGCGCCGCGACCCGTGCGAGATCCTGCACCGCGTTCAGCGTCCTGCCGCCGGGGCCCACGAGCAGGCCGAGCTCGGTGCCGGTGACCGTCACCTCGAGCTCGATGCCATCGACCGTGACCGCGACCTCAGCCGGGGAACCGAATGCCGAGGTGAGCCCCTCCATGAAGGACACCGCAGCGGCGCCGACCTCGTCGGGGGTCACCGTGGACTCGGGTCGATCGTCGTTGGTCATGGTCGGCTCCTCGTTACGCTTGTTGCTGGTCTGACGGCGCGCCCGTGGCGGCGCGGATTTCGGGGTGGACGAGGTCGCCGGTGTCGACGACTCCTCGGTGCTGTCCGACGTTTCGGACGTGGCCGGCTTGTCGGACTTGTCGGACTTGCTCCGCCGACGGCGTTCCTGCTTCGGGCGCACCTGTGCGGGCCGAACCCGTGCGCGGAGGCGTGCTTCGCCTCGAACCCGCCCGAACAAGCCCGGTCGTGGTTCTTCGATCACGTCGAATTCGGCTTCATCGGCGGCGACGCCCAGTTGATCGAGGGCCGCCTCACGGGCCGCATCGATGGTCTTCGCGGTGGTTTCTACCCACTCCATGGATCGTTCACTTTCTGGTTCGGGCAGCGGACACCGCTGCCGGGGACATCAGTTCGACTTCTTCGTCGGCTTCGTGGACTTCGCGGCCTTCGCCGCCTTGGCCTTGTCGGCCTCAGCCTGCTGGCGCGTCGGTGTCGGACGCCCCTTCGCGTTGGCCGACGGTGTCGGACGATTCTTCGGCGGGGTGACACGCTTGCTCGTGACATCCTTGCTCACCGCAGGGGTCGCGTCCTTCTTGGACGGCTTGGACGGCGTCGACGACTTCTTCGAGGTCGATCCGGAGGATGCCCCGAGGTCGCGCTTGGCCTGCGAGAACATCCCGCCGGTCTCACCGTTCTTCTTCGCCTCTTCGCGCGCTGCCTCACCGGCGCGTTGCGCCTGGCGGCCGAGGGATTCGTCATGGCCGTAGAACGCCCGGGTGATGTAGGCCTGCTGGGCGATGCGCAGCAACGTCTGGAAGATGTAGTAGACGACGAGGGCCGACAGGAAGAAGATCTGGAAGACCGCGAAGAAGACCGGCAGGTACTGCATCAGCTTCTGCTGGCCGGCCGACATCGTCGGGCTGATCGAGGCCCGGGCAGCGACCATGCGCTGCTGGACGAAGTAGAGGGCGCCGAGCACGACCACGAGCAGCACGTAGGGGAGTGCGGCGACGAAGCCGTTGGTGATCTCGATCGCGGCGGACTTCGACAGATCGAGACCCAACGACATCATCTCGTGCTTGCCGTACAACGACTTGTACAGCGCAGAGTCGAACGACAGATAGCGGGGGATGAATCCCGGATCGGCGACCTCCTCAGGACGCTGGAACGCTGCCCAGACCGCGTCGGCCACCGGTCGAGCCGAGCCACGCGGCGCATACGTCAGGCCGCGCAGGACGCGGAACATGATGATGAACACCGGCATCTGCGCCACCAGCGGAAGACACGAGGCCATGGGATTGACCTTGTGCTCCTGGTAGAGCTTCATCATCTCTTCGTTGAGCTTCGTGCGGTCGTTGCGATACTCGTTCTGCAACTTGCGCATCTCGGGCGCCAACCGCTGCATCTCGAGCATTCCCTTGGTGCTCTTGAGCGTCAACGGCGTGGTGATCGCCATCACGACCACGGCGATCAGGGCGATGGCGAGGATGTAGCTGGTGGTGAAGCCGTAGAACCACGACAACAGCGCGGCGGGGATTTCGAACATCGCTCAGGAGTCCTTCTGGACGTGGGGCATCGGATGGGCGGCATGACCTGCCGGGTGCGGCTCGGGCACCGGGTCGAAACCCGATGGTCCCAGCGGTCGGCAGCGCACCAGCCGTCGCAGGGTCAACCACGAGCCGCGGACGGTGCCGTGCACCTCGTAGGCCTCGTGGGCATAGACAGAACAGGTCGGAAAGAAGCGACACGGCGACGGCCGGCCGGCGAACGCTCGCTGGTAGGCCTCGATGCACCGCAGGGCACCTCGCTGCGTCGCGGTCATCGTACGAGTGTCGTCGTCGATCGGGCGACCATCTTGGGGATCAGCGATCGAACGCACTGTTCGAGCTCGGCGAATGTATGTTCGTTCACACGAGTACTCGCGCCGATCAGCAGCAGTCCGGCCGGGACGTCGGAATCGCGCAGAATCGCCCGCAGCCGACGCCGAAGTCGATTGCGCTGCACGGCGGACCCAGTGGCGCGACCGATGGCGAAGGCCACTTGAGGTGGAACCACCTCGGAATCGGGAACGAACGAGCACCACAGCGGATCGATCCGCACGCGGACGCCGTCTCGCCGAAGGCGGATGAATGCGTCGCGTTGGCGGATCCGGTCGATCAAGCCGACAGACGGGCGCGGCCCTTGGCGCGACGGGACTTCAGCACGGCGCGCCCGGCGCGGGTGCTCATGCGCGCACGGAATCCGTGCTTGCGGGCTCGGCGGCGATTGTTGGGCTGATAAGTACGCTTCACGGCGATCTCCGGACAGTTTCGATGCAGCAATCACGAACTGTGCAGGGAACAACACGGTCCACCTGCACAGACTGACCTGCCAAGGCTACGGCCGCGCGTGCACTCGCGCCAACCAGGAACACCAAACCACATCGGTGTAAGTTGTCCACAGGTGGTCGTTGACCGCATCATCCCTGCGTAGATCCCGTGTTTACGGGCAAATGCAGTGATCGACCGTCAGGTTTTCCTCTGCGGGGCAACGTGGTAGCTTCGGCCGCCCGCCCGCCGTCTCGGACATGTCCACATCGTGTGGACAACCGTGTGGACTGTTGTCGGCGGAGATCGGAAGATGCCCAGGTGAGCGAGAGCACAGACGTGTGGACCCAGGTGACGCTGTCGTTGCGTTCGCAGCTCGCCGAGTCCGTCTGGTTCTCGACGTTCCAGGACCTCACGACGCTGGAATCCGACTCGGACACGCTGCGCCTGCTCGCTCCGAGCGCGTACGTGCGTGATCGGATCATGACCCGGTACCTGCCGTTGGTGACCGCGGCGTTGGAGGATGCCAACGAGGGCCATCGCCGGGTGGAGATCGAGGTCGAGACCGGCGAGGCCGCCGTCGACGTCGTCGAGAACGAGCCGGCCACGCACGTCGACCACTCCGGCGATCATGGCGCCGAGACATCGTCGATGCGCCAGTCCGAGCAGCGCTCGTTACTGCTCGATGAAGCGGGCCTGAACCCCCGGTACACGTTCGAGACCTTCGTCAAGGGAGCCTCGAACCAATTCGCGCTCGCCGCCGCACTCCGCGTGGCCGAAACCCCGGCGCGCAGCTACAACCCGTTGTTCATCTACGGCTCGGCCGGACTCGGCAAGACCCACCTGTTGCACGCGATCGGGCATTACGTCCACTCGAACTACCAGCACCACGAAGTCCGGTACGTGTCGACCGAGACCTTCATGAACGAATACGTCGACGCGATTCGCCAGAACACGACGAACTCGCTCCGGCGCCGATACCGGGACATCGACGTGCTCCTGATCGACGACATCCAGTTCATCGGCGGCAAGGAAGGCCTCCAGGAGGAGTTCTTCCACACGTTCAACTCGCTCCATGGCGCGAACAAGCAGGTGGTGATCTCCTCCGATCGCATGCCCGATGCCATCCCGACGCTCGAGGAGCGTCTGCGCGGACGCTTCAAGTGGGGCCTGATCACCGACATCCAGCCGCCGGACCTGGAGACGAGGCTCGCCATTCTCCGCAACAAGTCGGAACGCGACCGGGTGATGGTCCCCGACGAGACGTTGGAGTTCATCGCAACCAACATCGCAACCAACATTCGTGAGCTCGAAGGCGCCTTGATCAGGGTCACCGCCTACGCCAGCCTGAATCAGGTTCCGATCACCACCGATCTGGCCCAGACGCAGCTCGCCGACCTCCTGGTCGACAGCAAACCGAAGGCCCGCACCGACGAGGAGTTGCTCGCCGACATCGCGGCGATCCTCAAGTTCCCGGTCGAGGACCTCAAGGGACGCAGCAGACAACGTCCGCTCGTCACTGCGCGCCAGATTGCGATGTACGTGTTCCGCGAACTCACCGACCTGAGCTATCCGGCCATTGCCCGGCTGTTCGGCGGGCGCGACCACACCACCGTCATCCATGCCAACGAGAAGATTCAACGGCTGATGAGCGAACGCAAGCAGATCTACGACCAGGTCACCGACCTGCTGCAACAGCTCAAGGCATGACGTGCGCGAACAACATTGGGGACGCGGATGGGACAACCCTGCGTTCGCCGGTGGACAGTGCCACGTTGTCCACGGGACGACAACGCTGCAATTCGCGACATGGGGAACACCCGCCCATCCCGTGTGGACGGCCGCGACCGCCCTACGCTGCAACGACGCGTGCTTGTCCCCAATCCACAGCACCTACTACTGACATTGAACATTGAGACATCCATGCATGAGGAGAAGTGCCCACTGTGAAGTTTCGTTGTGAACGTGATGTTCTCGCCGACGCCGTCGGCTCTGCAGGGCGAGCGGCCACGAACCGCACTGGCACGCTGCCGGTGCTCGCCGGTGTTCGGATGCAGGTCGAAGGTGACCGTCTGACGGTGACCGGTACCGACCTCGAACTGACAATCCGGCTCACCGTCGATGTCGGCGGCGAACGCGATGGTGCGGCAGTCGTTCCCGCTCGACTCGTCGGCGACATCGTCAAGGCACTGCCGGCGGGTGCGGTCTCGGTCGAGCTCCACGACGACGAGATGTCGATCAGCGCCGGACGGTCCCAGTTCTCGGTGCGTCCGCTCTCGCTCGACGACTACCCGGCCCAGAGCGAGCCGGCGGCCGACGCCGTGACGTTGCCGGCCGCCATGGTCGCCGACGCCCTTCGTCAGGTCGTTCGCGCCGCGTCGACCGATGATGCCCGGGCGGTCCTGACCGGTGTGCTGTTGGCCGCCGACGACGATGGGCTGCGCATGGTCGCAACCGACTCGTACCGACTCGCAGTCCGTGACCTGCCGGGCACGAGTGTGATGGCATCTGGCCAGAGCGTGCTGATCCCCGGACGGGCGCTCAACGAGTTGCAGCGTGTGATGGGCGATGTCGAGGAACTCAGTGTTCGCCTCGGCGACCGCGAAGCAACGTTCGAGGCCGGCGGCACGCGGCTGAGCACGCGGCTGATCGAGGGCGAGTTCCCGAACTACCGCAACCTGCTGCCGTCGAGTTACCCGAACCTGTTGACCGTCGGCAAGGCGGCCATGCTCGAGGCGATCCGTCGCGTGAAGATCCTCGCGCAGGATTCGACCCCGGTGCGTCTGACCCTCGGTGGCGACACGGTGCAGTTGACCGCGATCACCCAGGACGTCGGCAACGCCGCGGAAGAGATCGACGCAAGCTACGACGGCGTCGAGATGACCGTGGCGTTCAACCCCGACTATCTCGCCGCGGGCATCGATGCCATCGACAGCGACGACGTCACGTTGGCGACGATGGATCCGATGAAGCCGGCAGTACTCCGAGGTGTGGGACGCGACGACTACCTGTACCTGTTGATGCCGGTGCGCGTGCCGTGATGCGGTGATCGTCGAACATCTGGAGTTGGTCGACTTCCGGAACTACGTCACCGGATCATTCGATCTCCACTCCGGTACGACGTTGGTGATCGGCGACAACGGTCAGGGCAAGACCAATCTCGCCGAGGCGCTCGCGTTCCTCGCGACCTTGTCGAGCTTTCGATCAGCGCCGACGGAGGCGCTGATCCGTGCCGGCAGCGCGGCCGCGATCATCCGGGCGACCGTTCGCCAGGACGACGGCCGTGAGACGCTGATCGAAGTCGAACTCGCGACCCCCGGCCGCAACCGGGTGCAGGTGAACCGCCAGAAGCTGGCGCGGGTTCGAGATCTCCTCGGTGCAGTTCGGGTCACGGTGTTCTCGCCCGACGACCTGATCCTGGTCAAGGGCGGCCCCGGTGATCGCCGGCGGTTCATGGACGACACCCTGGTCGCGTTGGCCACGAAGTACGACAACGTGCGGCTCGAGATCGATCGCATCGTCCGCCAACGCAACACGCTGCTGAAACAGGCCGGGGGCCGGCTCACCGACGAGATCGAGGTGACGCTCGACGTCTGGGATGCCAAATTCGCCGAGATCGCCGATCAGTTCGGCTACGCACGGGCCACGCTGGTCGCTCGACTGAACCCGATGGTCCACGAGGCCTACGAGCAGCTCGCCGGCGTGCCGACGCCGCTCGAACTCCAGTACGAGCCCGCATGGCGTTCGAGTGGTCTCGTGGCGGCGCTGGCGGCGGCACGACAGCTCGACGTGCGCCGGGGCGTGAGCACGGTGGGCCCGCATCGCGACGAGTTGTCGATGACGATCAACGGGTTGCCCAGCCGGACGCACGCGTCTCAGGGCGAGCAGCGCACGCTGGCGCTGGCGTTGCGTCTCGCCGGGCATCGGCTGGTCACCGAACGTACCGGCGGCGCGCCGGTGCTGGTGCTCGACGACGTGCTGTCGGAACTCGACGACCACCGTGCCACGGCGTTGCTCGACCATCTCCCGGCGGGTCAGGTGGTGATCACCACGGCGAGTGAGCTGCCGCCGGCGGCGCACGCCGACCATGTGTTGCGCGTGGTCGCCGGGAACGTCTCACAGGACTGACGCGGTACGTTGGGGTCGTGGCCGATCCCGTCCCGATCTCCCGATCGCTCGACTCGATCATGAAGTCGTTGCGCGGCACCGACCGCATCCAGATCGGCGGCGTGTTCGGTCGCTGGGAGGATGCCGTCGGAACGACGGTCGCGGCGCACGTGCGGCCGGTCCGGCTCGATGACGGCGTGTTGACCGTCGAGGCCGACGAGCCCGCGTGGGCGACGCAGGTGAAGTTTCTCAGCGGCACGATCACCTCGCGCCTGGCCGAGGTCGCGGGGGTCCACATCGAGCGCATCGAGGTGCGTGTCGGCCACCCGTCGCGGGGCTCGTCTGCAGTACCGAGTTCCCCGACTCCGTGACACCTCGCTGGTAGGCTGGAAGCCACTCGCGAGTTGCAGTGGGCGCCGGTCCGACCTGACGGTCGGGGGCCGGCTGACCTCGCTGTTCGCCCCACCAAACGTGCCCGAAACAGGGCATTCCGCCAGTCAGCCAGAAGTATCGAGGTACGAGTGTCCAACGACACCGAAGCACCAGCGACCGACCTTCCCGACGCCAACGGGGCGTCGACGCCGAAGAAGAAGTCGACCACCAATTCAGCCACCACCACGGCGGCCTACGACGCGAAGGCGATCCAGGTCCTCGAGGGTCTGGACCCGGTGCGCAAACGGCCCGGCATGTACATCGGCTCCACCGGGTTGCAGGGTCTGCATCACCTGATCTGGGAAGTCGTCGACAACTCGGTCGACGAGGCGATGGCGGGCCACTGCACACGCATCGGCGTCACACTGCTCGCCGATGGCGGCTGCCAGGTCGACGACAACGGTCGCGGCATTCCGATCGACCCGTTCACCTCGGGTGAGCACAAGGGCAAGAGCGCCGCCGAGGTGGTGCTGACGGTGCTGCATGCCGGCGGTAAATTTGGCGGCGACGGCTACAAGGTGTCCGGCGGACTGCACGGCGTCGGCGTGTCGGTCGTCAACGCGCTGTCCGAGCGGCTGGTCATCGAGGTCGACCGTGACGGCAAGCACCACCGCCAGGAGTACGCGAAGGGTGGCAAGCCGCAGGGCAAGATGATCATCGTCGGCGACACCCCCAAGCGGGGTCGCACGACGGGCACGACGATCACGTTCTGGCCGGATCCCACCGTGTTCGCTGCCGAAGGCGTCGAATTCGTCGCGCGCACGGTACTCGAGCGCCTGCAGACGATGGCGTTCCTCAACCGCGGGCTCGAAATCGCGTTCGAGGATCAACGCGAGGGACGCGAGCAGAAGATCGCCTATCAGTACAAGGGCGGCATCGTCGACTTCGTCAAGCACCTCAACGCGACGAAGGAGCCGCTGTTCTCCAAGGTGTGCCAGTTCGAGGACGAAGACCTCGACGACGGCCAGATGCTCGACATCGCCATGCAGTGGAACACCGGGTACTACGAGGGCATCCACGGCTACGCCAACGGCATCTCCACCACCGAGGGGGGAATGCACGTCGAGGGCTTCAAGACCGCGTTGACATCGGTGCTCAACAAGTACGCGCGTGCCAAGAACCTCCTGAAGGAGAAGGATCCGAACCTCACCGGTGAGGACATCCGCGAGGGCATCACCGCGATCGTCTCGGTGAAGCTGCGCGAGCCACAGTTCGAGGGCCAGACCAAGGCCAAGCTGGGCAACGTGCCGATGCGGTCGTTCGTCCAGAAGGCGACCTACGAGCGTCTCGGCGAGTGGCTCGAGGAGAACCCGACCGAAGCCAACAAGGTCGTCAAGAAGGGCCTGTCCGCTGCACAGGCTCGCGTCGCGGCGAAGAATGCCCGCAACGCGATCCGCCGCAAGACGGCGCTGTCTGGCGCCGGCATGCCCGACAAGCTGAAGGACTGCTCGTCGAAGAACGCCGAGGAATCGGAACTCTTCATCGTCGAGGGTGACTCGGCCGGCGGCACCGCCGTCGACGCCCGCGATCCGCGCACGCAGGCGATCCTGCCCATCCGCGGCAAGATCCTCAACGTCGAGCGCGCCCGCATCGACAAGATGCTCAAGAACAACGAGATCCAGGCGCTGATCACCGCGATCGGCGCCGGCGTCGGCGACGAGTTCGACGTCACGAAGGCCCGTTACCACAAGGTGATCTGCCTCGCCGATGCCGACGTCGACGGCAGCCACATCCGCACGCTGCTGCTCACGTTCTTCTTCCGCCAGATGCGCGAGATGGTCGAGGCCGGCTACTGCTACATCGCCCAGCCACCGCTGTACTCCACCGAGATCGGCAAGGAGAAGGTCTACCTGAAAGACGACGCTGCCAAGGCTGCCTTCCTCGAGGAGCGCCCCAACCACAAGAAGGGGTTCCAGCGCTTGAAGGGCCTCGGCGAGATGGACTGGGACGAGTTGCGCACCACGACGATGCTCGACGGCACCCGAACCCTGCTGCAGGTGAACGTCGAAGAGGCCGCCCTCGCCGACGAGATCACCTCGATCCTGATGGGTGACGACGTGCCCGCCCGACGCGGGTTCATCACCACCAACGCCCGCGACGTCCGCAACCTCGACTTCTGACCAGTCCACGATCTGCCTGAAACGACGAGTTCCTCCACATGACTGACACCAACGACACCCCTCCGCACGATCCGATCCAGCCCATCTCGTTGAGCGACGAGATGGAGAACTCCTTCCTCGACTACGCGATGTCGGTGATCATGTCGCGCGCGCTCCCCGACGTGCGCGACGGCCTGAAGCCGGTCCACCGCCGCATCATCTGGGACATGGAGGACCAGGGTTTTCGCCCTGACCGCGCCCACGTCAAGTGCGCCCGCGTCACCGGCGACACGATGGCGCGCTTCCACCCCCACGGCGACAGCGCGATCTACGACGCGTTGGTTCGCATGGCCCAGCCGTTCTCACTTCGCCATCCGCTCATCGACTTCCACGGGAACTACGGCAGCCCCGATTTCGGTCCCGCTGCCGCGCGGTACACCGAGTGCCGGTTGAACCCGCTGGCGATGCAGTTGCTCGCCGACATCGACGAAGACACCGTCGACATGATCCCGAACTACGACGGGATGTTCGAGCAGCCCGTCGTCCTGCCCGCGCGCTTTCCGAACCTGCTGGTCAACGGCAGCCAGGGCATCGCCGTCGGCATGGCCACCAACATTCCGCCGCACAATCTCGGCGAGGTCATCGACGCGGTCGTGCACCTGCTCGACAACCCCGATGCCACCCCTGACGATCTCATGGACTTCGTCAAGGGCCCCGACTTCCCGACGGGCGCGAGCATTCTCGGCAAGGCCGGCATCATCGACGCCTATCGCACGGGGCGTGGCTCGGTGAAGATGCGCGCGACGGTCGAGATGGAGGAGTCGAAGACCGGGCGGATGGAAATCGTGGTCACCGAGCTGCCGTACCAGACGAGCTGCTCGGCGATCGCGTCGCGTATCCAGGACCTCGTCGACGGCGGTGACCTCGACGGCATCGCCGACGTCAACGACGCCTCGTCGGGTGGCAAGACGAACCTGATCATCACGCTCAAGCGCGACGCGAACGCCCTCGTCGTGAAGAACAACCTGTTCAAGCTCACGCAGCTGCAGTCGACGTTCTCGATCAACATGGTCGCCCTCGTCGACGGTGTGCCTCGCCAGATCAACCTGCGTGACGCGCTCGTCGCCTACGTGAAGCACCAGCGTGACGTGATCACGCGGCGTTCGCAGTTCCGCCTCGACAAGGCCAAGCGGCGTGAGCACATCCTCGAAGGGCGCATCAAGGCCCTCGACGTCATCGATGCGATCATCGCCCTCATCCGCGCCAGCGACGATGTCGCCGCCGCGCGCGACGGCCTGATGGCGGCGCCTTACGAGTTCAGCGAGATCCAGGCCAACGACATTCTCGACATGCAATTGCGTCAGCTGACACGACTGTCGCGTCTCGATCTGCAGAGCGAACTCGACGAGACCCGCGCCAAGATCATCGACCTCCAGGAGATCCTCGACAACCCCGAGCGGCTCAACACCGTCATTCGTGACGAGATCACGGCGATCAAGGACGAGTTCGCCACCCCCCGGGTGTGCGAGCTGACCTACGACGACGGCGAGATGTCGATCGAGGATCTCGTCGACGACAAGGAACTCGTCATCGTGATGACGCAGGCGCAGTACGTGAAGGCCGTGTCGGCCGACTCGTTCAAGACCCAGGGTCGCGGTGGCCGTGGCGTGTCGGGCGGCAAGATGAAGCTCGACGACATCGTGCGTCACGTCATCTTCACCACTGCGCACGCGCACCTGTTGTTCTTCTCGAACCGAGGCAAGGTCTACCGGCTGCGGGCGCTCGAGATCCCCGAACGCGAGCGCACCGCCAAGGGCATGCCGATCGTCAACCTCCTGCCGCTGCAGCCCGACGAGCAGATCCAGGCGATCATCGACACCCGCGACTTCGCGGGCGAGCGCTTCTTGTTCTTCGCCACCAAGAACGGCACGGTCAAGAAGACGGCGTTCGACGCGTACGACTCGAGCCGTCGCGACGGCCTGATCGCCATCAATCTGCGTGACGCCGACGAACTGGTGCGTGTGATCGAGACGAGCGGCAGCGACGACATCTTCATGGTGAGTCGCAACGGCATGACGATTCGTTTCGACGAGAACGACGTCCGGGCGATGGGTCGCACCGCCGGCGGTGTCAGGGGTATGAAGCTCAAGAACACCGACGACCGCGTCGTGTCGGTCGACGTCGCTCGCGACGACACCGCCATCTTGATCATGACCGAGGCCGGCTACGGCAAGCGGACACAGCTCGACAAGTTCAACCGTCAGGGCCGCGGTGGCCAGGGCGTTCGCGGCATCAAGCTCACGGGCAAGAAGGGCGCTGTCGTGGCGGCCTTCATGGTCGGACTCGACGACGAGATCGTCGCGGTGTCCAACAACGGTGTGACCATTCGCATGGAAGTGCGAGGGATCTCGTCGCAGGGCCGTGACGCCACCGGTGTCAAGGTGATGAACATCGACGACGGTGACACTCTCGGATCGGTTGCCCCGATCCTCGCCGCTGACGAGACCTGACGCTTCTCGTCGACACGCCTTCTCGCGATCGTTCGATCGCCATCGACAGCACGGTGGAGAGGAGCGTCCGAATGATGCATGTGCGTACTGATCGTGGTCAGGCCGCGGTGTTGTTCGTCGTGGTCGTCAGCGTGCTGTTCGTCGTGTCGATCACGGCGCTGGGCCTGGTCGGTGGACGTGTCGTCGATCGCGCTCGCGCGCAGGCCGCGGCCGACGCCGCGGCGCTGGGGTCACTCGAGCAGGGTCGAGGCAGCGCCGAGGTGCTCGCGGCCCGCCACGGAGCGGTCCTGGTGTCCTGGGTGCGCGGGCCGGGACCGGACCAGGTGACGGTGACGGTCCGCCTGGGGACCGCCACGGCGACGGCCCGGGCGTCGAATGCGCCCTGACCGCGCCCGGCTGGTGGCTTGACAGGACGTTGAAGCACGTCGTGCGTACACTTGCCGAGATGAGCAAGACCGAGCGCGCCCTCGACGATGCGCTCGATGACGACTACGACGAGCCGTTCGACGGTGACGATGTCGACGACGCCTTGGATGATCACGACGACCTCGACGACGGTGACGATGTCGACGACGAGCCGTTCGAGCTTCCCGAGATCGTGATGGCCACGGAGGAGGACGACGACGACGTCGAGCGGGGTGGGGATCCGCTGCTGTCGCGTCGTCCGGCCGGGACGCCCGACGCCGACCCGACGGCACTCGATCCCGGTGACCAACCGGATGTGTCCGACGACGTGCTCGAGGAGTTGCGCCGGGCCGACATCGATGGCCCGACCGTCGATCTCGCACCACAGGACGACACGTCGTCGGGCATCCGACGACCTCGGCGGGCGCCCGACTACGACCCGGCTCCGTTCCCGATTCCGGTCACGGTCCCACGCATCCTCGGGCGCAAGCCGCGTGTGCGTCGTGTGACCCGGGTCGTGCGGCACGTCGACCCCTGGACGGTGTTCAAGATTGCGCTCGTCGCCAATCTGGTCATGTATCTCATCGTGCTGACCGCTGCGGTCCTGCTGTGGAACGTGGCCTATGCCACCGGAACCGTCGACAACGTCGAGCGCTTCTTCGAGTCGTTCGGCTGGTCGTCGTTCGACTTCAACGGCGGCCAGCTCTACCACAGCGCCTGGATCGGCGGCTTGTTCCTGGTGATCGGTGCGACGGGTCTGGCGGTGCTGTTCGCCACGCTGTTCAACCTGATCACCGACCTCGTCGGAGGTATGCGCTTCACGGTGCTCGAGGAGGAGGTCGTCGAGGCTCGGACCTCGCCGATGCGGCGGTTCGTGGTCCGTCGAGCCGAGCCGGAGGTGCCGGTGTTGATGTACGACGACTCGGGTTCGTTCATCCGTGATGCCGTGGTCGACGACAGCGGCAGCGTGCCACGCTGATACTTCCGTGCGAACTCGGCGATCGCGCCGCGTGAAGGTCGATACTGACCGATAACCTCTCGGACTTGCCGGGGCTATAGCTCAGTCGGTTAGAGCGCTGCCCTGATAAGGCAGAGGTCACAAGTTCGATTCTTGTTAGCCCCACCACGAACGCCCGGCCCGATCTCAGTCGAGGAGGGCCTCGAGATCGAGTTCGTTCGATGCCAGGACGTAGGCGATCGGCGTCGGGGTGTCGACGATGGTGAGCATCGTGTGGAGCCGCTCGGCGAAGTCGTCGGGGTGGGTGCACGGATCGGGGAGACCGACGAGGCTCAAGTCCGTCGAGGCCGATCGTTCCCCGATGATCGTCGTGATCGGACGGGAGTCGACGATCACGTCGACCTCGGCTCCCAGGCGAGCTTGGGCGAGGATCGACTGCAGGTTGGCGGTGACCTCGCGGGCCGCATCGTCGGTCTTCACCACCATCCGGACGGTCAGCGTCGCCCTGCGCCACGATCGGGACGAACGCAAGGTGTTGGCGAGCGTGATCATCAGGGTGCCGTTGTCGCGCATCGAACTCAGCCAGACGTCGATGCGGCGACGCTCACCGAACGTGGTGTCGTCGGCGGCCTTGACGACGACGACGTTTCTCGCCGCGTCGTGGAGCCGTTTGATCATGGTGGCGTACTCGACGGGATCAGAGGTGGTCTCGCCGTCTCCGAGCAGCACCGTGTTCGGCATCAGACCGCCGAGACCATAGGCCTCCACCAACACGGAGGCGCCTGCGTAGGGGCTCGGCGCCGAGACGACGCGCACGAGTGCGTTGACCTGACGGTCGGCGAGGTGTTCGCGGACGGTCTCGGCGAGTTGGCGTTTGCGTTCGGTCGTCGCCGGCTCGGGCAGGATCGTCGCGATCGTCAGCAGGCCCCGGTTCTGGGACAACGCGTTGGCGACGTCGATGAGGTACCAGCGCTTGGTCGGGCTCCCGGCCAGCACGAGGATGTTGGGTCGCCAGCCTTTCGCGTGTCTCGCCGGCCGGACGTGCACCGCGGCCCACCTGATCAGCGCCAACCAGAGTCCCTGACGCATGTCTCCCCAGCGGGCTCGGCCCCGGCGGCGGCTGAGCACGATCCAGATGACCACCACGACGACCATCGCGACGATCGTGGCCAACAGGTTGATGAGCACCATGACGGCCGCGCAGCCGATCGCGCCGGCGAGTGACACCGTCCAGTGCACTCGGAACGTCGGGCGGAATGAGGGGGTCTGCAGGAACCGCTCGCCGGCGGAGACGAAGTTGACGACGAGATACGACACGAGGAAGAACATCGTGAGCACGGGCGCCACGGCGTTGAGATCGGCGAATGCGACGACGATCAGGATCAGCGCCAGTGAGAAGTAGGTCCCGAACCGTGGTTCGTCGTTCGGGCCGGCGCCGCGACCGAGGATGCGCATCGGCCGCGGCAGGATGTCGTCGCGAGCCATCGCCTGCAGGATGCGTGGCGCGCCGAGGATGCTCCCGAGCGCGCTCGACAGTGTCGCCCCCCACACACCGATCAGGATCGCCGGGCCCCACAGCGCCAGCTTCTGCATGATCAGAGGCTCCTCGATCAGCGCCGACGGATCGGCGCGATCGGCGAGCACGACGGGAATCGTCATGTAGATCACGTAACTCACCGCGATCGCGGCCATCGTGCCTCTCGGGATCGAACGGCGCGGCTCGGCGAGATCGCCGCTCATGTTGACCCCGGCCATGATCCCGGTGACCGCCGGGAAGAAGACGGCGAACAACTGCCAGAACGGGATGGTCTCGAATCCTCCGGGTGGTGCGGGTACCGGCCCGACCGTGTTCCTGCCGAGGAAGAACGACACGAGCGAGAGCACGATGCCCGCCATGATCACGTACTGGGCTCGAATGGCCGTTCGTGCGGAGATCAGGGCGAGCGCGGTCACGACGATCGTCGTCGCGATCGCGAGTGGTTTGACCGTGATCGTGGGAGCGACCGCGTGCACGCTCTCGGCGAAGCCGAGTGTGTACAGCGCGACGGCGAAGGCCTGGGCGAGGTACAGCGGAACGCCGATGGCGCCCCCGATCTCGATGCCGAGCGAGCGACTCACCATGTAGTACGCCCCGCCTGCCCGCACGGGCTGGTCGGTCGAGATCTGCGCGATCGACAGACCGGTGAGCAGCGTGATCGTCGTGGCGATGGTGACGATGATCAGCGCGTTGCGCAGGCCGGCGTTGCCGACGACCCAGCCGAAGCGCAGGTACATGATCACGCCGAGGATCGTGAGGATCGACGGCGTGAAGACCCCTCCGAAGGTGCCGAGTCCGCGTCGGGTGTTCACCGATCCGGACGCAGTGCCACTGGAGTTCATCGACGGTTCCTTCGGGACACGGGTTCGTTCCGTGTCGTTCTGAGGCGGTGGGTGACGAGACGCTACAACGGTGCGCGAGCGGCGATGACGATGGGGCGGAGTGAGCGACTCGCAGCGCGGGCTACCCTGCACTCTCCGATGAAGTTCCTGCGTCGAGCGTTCTCTGCCATCTTCATGATGGGTCTTGCCGCGACCGTGCTTCGTGTGCGCGGGACCGGTGGCACACCACCGCAGCACGGTGGCTGGCGTCCGCTCGAGCTTCCGGAGCACTGATGGCTCGGGTCGCCCTCGTCGGACGCGGCGTCGTCGGCGACCGCATCATGCGGCGCCTTCCCACGGTGATGCGCGACGTCGAGATGATCGAGTTCGATGCTCGCAGGCGGTGGGCATCGCCCCCGAATGTCGACGTCGCGATTCTGGCCCAGGGTGGAGGTCATGCAGCGATCGCGGCCGAGTTGCTCGAGGCAGGCATCGCCGTGGTGTCGATCAGTGACGACCTCGATGACGTGCGCGCTCTTTGCGATCTCGACGCATTGGCGTTGGCCGGCGGTGTCCCGCTCGTGGTCGGCGCCGGAATGTCCCCCGGTCTGACGGGTCTGCTGGCCCGGCTGCTGGTGTCGCAGTTGGCAGCCTGCGACGAGATCCACATCGCGTTCCACGGGACGGCCGGGCCGTCGTGCGCCCGTCAGCAGCACGGTGCATTGCGCGGTCGCGGTGTCGGGTTCCACGACGGCAGCTGGATCCAGCGACCCGCCGGGTCGGGTCGAGAGCTCTGTTACTTCCCCGAGCCCGTCGGTGCGTACGACTGCTACCGCGCCGAGCTGGCCTCGCCCCTACTCCTGCACGAGGCCTTTCCCGACGCCGAGCGGGTGAGCGCTCGGGTGTCGGCCAACCGGCGTGACCGGTTCACGGCGTGGCTCCCCATGCTCAGCCCGCCTCACCGTGAGGGTGGCATCGGTGCCGTGCGTGTCGAGGTGCGCGGCAGCGACGACGCGGGAGGGCGTCGCACGCTGATCGCCGGCACGGCCGAACTCGTGGGCACCGCCACGGCGGCAACCGCGATCGCCTTCGCTGTGGCGGTGACCTCGGGACGGTTGGAGGCCGGAGTCGTGCGTGCCGGCGATCGTTCGCTCGACACCGTCGGTCTGCTGCGAACCGTCAGCGCGGTCGGCGTCCGCCTGCAGGAGTTCACCGGGGTGCCGTCCGAACGTCGGATCAGCGCGAATCCGTGAGCGTTGCCGGCGGATCCTCGGTCTGCTGTCCGGTCGGACTGGCCGTCAGCTGGGCGACCTGATCGGCGAGCCGCTCGACGATCGCACCGAGGCGCTCGAGCTTGTCGTCCAAGGCTTCGCCGGTGACCATGTCCGACAGGGAGAGTCGCACGCTGGCGATCTCGCGGGCGAGGAATTCGGTGTCGTTCTGGGTGCGTTCGGCGACGTCGCGGTCGGTCTCGCCGGTGATTCGGTCGCGACGTTCCTGCCGGTTCTGAGCGAGCAGGATGAGGGGCGCGGCGTACGAGGCCTGGAGGGACAGCACGAGGGTCAGCAGCACGAGACCGCGGCTCCACGGGTCGAATTGGAGACTCTTGCTGGCGACGGTGTTCAACAGGAGCCAGACGATGACGATCACGGTCTGCCACACCAGGTATCGGCCGGTGCCGAGAAACCTGGCGATCGATTCACTGAACGCTCCGAATGCATCGGGGTCATAGGAGACTCCGACACGTCCTGCGGCGCGTGGGGTGGTCAGGTCTCCGCGTCGCTTCACGAGCCGGCCCCTGAGGTACTCGCAATGGCGGCCCCGCGATCGCGACGTTGCGTGACGCGCCAGCCATGGCCCAGCATGCGGTCGATCACGTCGTCGACGGTCACGGCACCGAGCAGTCGGCCTGCTTCGTCGGTGACGGCGACCGCGAGCAGGTCGTAGCTGGCGAGCATCTCGGCCACTTCACGATCGGAGCTGTCCGGCTCGAGGGTGGGGTCGTCAGCGACCAGGCGTCCGAGTTCCATCGGGGGCGGCTCGCGCAGCAGTCGTTGGACGTGGACCACGCCCAACAACTTGCCGGTCGGCGCCCTGTACGGCGCCTGGGTGACGAACACCTGGGCGGCAATGCTGACGACCCAGTCGGGATCGCGGATCTGGGCGAGGGCTTCGGCGACGGTCGCGTCGGGTCCGAGGATGATCACCTCGGGCGTCATCAGACCACCGGCGGTGCCTTCCTCGTAGGAGAGCAGACGGCGGACGACGTCGGCGTCGTCGACGTCCATCACATCGAGCATCGCTTCTTGGACATCGGGCGCCATCTCGCCGAGCAGGTCGGCGAGGTCGTCGTACTCCATCTCGTCGAACACGCCGACCAGACGGTCGCGGTCGAGTTGTTCGACGATGCGGACCTGCTCTTCCTCCGGGAGTTCCTCGAGCACGTCGGCGAGGCGTTCGTCGTCCATGGCCTCGGCGAGGAGGCGCCGCTGGTCGATCGGCAGGGCGCGGACGATGGCGGCAACTTCGGCGGGGTGGAAGTCGCGCAGGCGAGCGGCCTCGGCCTGCATCTCGGTGGGGGTGTCGAACAGTGCCGGCACCTCGTCGAAGTCGACGAGTCGATAGCTCGGGCGTCGCCGCAGCGAGTTCTTGCGGGCGAGGCGCACCTTGTCGATCACCCAGTAGGGGAGTCGGGCATCATCCTGGATGCGCAGGGCGATGTCGCTGACGGTCTCGTCGCCGATTCGTCGGTCGATGAGCTGCGCGCCGATGAGCACCTCGCCGGCGCGCGGCTTGAACGGATTGAGGTCGACGTCCCAGCTGCGCAGACGTGCGCCGTCGCTGTCGAGGTCGGCGAGACGGTTGGCGTTGACGAAGATGCGTCGCCGCTGGCTGCTGGCGACGAAGCCGACGATGCGTGGTGGGATCGCCGGCTCGCGACCCTTGCCGGCGCGTCCGGGGATCGCCACGATGTCCTCGATACGGCCGATCTGAGCGCCGCCCGCGTCGAGCAATGGCAGGCGCATCACCCTGAACGCGTAGATCAGGTCACCGGCCATGGCCGCAGGTTACCGACCGACTCGCGCACCCATGTGTCAACCCGCGATGACGGGCTCGACCTGGACGAGGGTGTCGCTGTAGGCAACGCCGCCGCCCCACTCGGTCAGGGTGTCGTTGGTGAGGCTGTTGGCGACCTTGCCGTCGGGATGGTGGCGGCTCCACCAGCCGAAGGGGATCGCGACGACGCCGGATCGCAGCCGTTGCGTGATCCTGACCGGGACCTCGACCGAGGCCCGATCGTTCCAGACTCTCGCGAGCCCGCCCTCGACGAGGCCGCGGATGGCGGCATCGGTGGCGTCGAGCTCGACGAACGGACCGCCCTCTGCCGGGCCGTGCTTCGGAAGCTGCGAATAGCCCGAGTTGAGGAATCGGCTGTGGTGTTTGGGGGTGAGCAACTGGAGCGGGAAGCGTCCGAACAACTCGGCGTCGCCGTTGGGGCCCTCGTTGGGTGGAACGAACGCGGGCAGTCGCGGCTGACCCATCCGTTGGAGTTGATCGGAGGCGAACTCGATGCGTCCCGATGGGGTCTCGAAGTCGCCGTCGCCGAATGGGCGTCCGTCGTCGGGATAGGGCGCGCGTACCCAGCCGACGCGGCGCAACTCGTCGAGATCGATCGAAGGCAGGGCGTCGCGCAGCAGAGTCTCGTCGTCGTCGAAGAGACAGGGCTCGGTGTAGCCCATGGCGGCCGAGAGCCGGCGGAACAGCTCGGTGTTCGAGCACGATTCGCCGGCGGGTGCGATCGCAGCACCGTTCCAGCCGACCCAGAGATGCCCCCACGGGAGCACGACGTCGTCGCTCTCGATCTGTGTGGTGGCGGGCAACACGATGTCGGCGTAGCGGGCGGTGTCGGTGAGGAACTGTTCGTGGACCACGGTGAACAGGTCGTCGCGCTCCATACCCGAGCGGATGAGTTCGGCGCGCGGCACGGTGGCGACCGGGTTGCAGTTCCACACGATCAACGCGTGCACGCTGGGGCCGGATGCCGTGCCGGCGTGGGGTTCGGTGAGGATGTCCGCGAGGCGGCTCATGTTGAGTTCGCGGGGCTCTTCGCGGCCCCCGGCGCGCTCGAGATCGGGTCGGAACAGCGCGGGGACGTCGATGAGCGCGTCGGCGTACGAGCCGACGCTCTTGGCGATGCCGCCGCCGCGTTCGGCCCACGCGCCGGTCAATGCCGGCAGGCAGCCGAGTGTGCGGAAGAACATCGCGCCGTTCTCGTGGTGTTCGGCTCCGATCAACGTGCGAATCGCTGCCGGTCGCACGGTGGCGTAGTCGACCGCCAGCTGTTCGATGGTTGCCGCCGGCACGCCGGTGGCGGCCTCGGCACGATCGGGTGTCCAGTCGGCGACGGCTTCGCGCAGTTCGTCGTAGCCGCTGGTGTGGGCGGCGATCCACGCGTCGTTGGTCAGACGGTCGCGGATGATGACGTGCATCATCGCCAGCATCATGGCGATGTCCGTGCCGGGGAGGGGCTGGATGAACCGGTCGCCGCGGGCTTCGTCGATCGCTTCGGCTGTCAGCGTGCGGATGGGGTCGATGACGACCAACTTGGCCCCGCGCTCGCGAGCGAGTTCGATCGTCGGCCACAGGTGGCGATTGGTGAGCCTCGTGTTCGTTCCCCACAGCAGGATCAGCTTCGAGTGCTCGAGCTCGAGGGCATCCATGCCGCGTCCGGTGCCGTTCGTCATCCGCAGCCCCGCGCCGACGGTGGGTCCGCAGATTGCCCGCAGCAGCTTCGATGCTCCCATGTGGGCGAAGAAGCGGGCGTTGACGCCCATCATCGCGAGCAGGCCCTGGTTGCCGGCATCGGAGTACGGGAGCACCGCTTCGGCACCGTGTTCGGCGATCACCGCGTGGAGGCGGCCCGCGATGTCGCTGAGGGCCTCGTCCCATGTGATCTGTTCGAACTCGCCCGAACCCTTGGGGCCGACACGTCGCAGGGGGTGCAGGACCCGGTCGGGGTCGTAGACCCGGTCGATGAACCGGTTGACCTTGGGGCAGAGCTCGCCGGCGGAGTACGGGTGGTCGGGATTGCCCCGCAACTTGACGGCGACGGGCGCGGCACCGACCTCGTCGTCGACGGTCACCGTCCAACCGCAGGTGTCCGGACAGTCGTGGTGGCAGGTGCCGTTGACGGTGCGTGTCGCCATCGCGAGAGGTTACGAGGATTCGACGATGGCGCGCAGGTGGGGCCACGCGGCGGCGAAGCCGAAGTGCAGCGGGAGCTGATCGACCTGGTCGGGGGGAAACCAGTCGACCTCGTCGGTCTCGAAGTTCATCGACGACCCGAACAGTGCTTCGACCTCGACGACGATCGTCGTGTACTTCCAGTCGGTCGCCGGTTCGAACACGTACTGACCGAGCAGCCGCGGCACGCCGGGTGGTGGCCCGACTTCCTCACGTGCCTCGCGCAGAGCGCCTTCGAACGCGGTCTCGCCGAGGTCGAGCGCGCCGCCGGCGCACGACCAGTTGCCTCCTTCGTGCGCCATCGCGGATCGCTTCTGGAGCATCACCAGTGGTGAGCCGTGCATGTCGCGCACGACGAACACCACGCCCGCGGCGCCGTAGACACCCCAGCGGACGTGACCGTCGCTGCATCGCATGAACCCGTCACCCGTTGGTCGTTCCGGCACCCCTCCACCCTGCCCGATCGACGGCCGTTGCGCCAACGGGAGCGTGCCCATGGTGCCGACACCGGATCACGGGAAGGATTCGCGGGTTCGGCTGGTTGGTTCTTCTTCGTGAGCATCGACCAGACCACCGAAGCGTTCGACTTGATCATCGTCGGCACCGGATCGGGCAATTCGATCCCGTCGTACCTCGCCGACTGGAACATCGCGCTGGTCGAACGTGACGTGTTCGGAGGGACCTGCCTCAATCGCGGGTGCATCCCGTCCAAGATGTTCGTCTACCCCGCCGACGTGGCGGTCGCATCGGGGTCGTCGTCGAAGCTCGGCATCGACACGCAGTTCAACGGCGCGGACTGGTCGGCGATCCGCGACCGGGTCTTCGGGCTGATCGATCCGATCGTCTCGGACGGCCGCGAGTACCGGGCGAACAGATCGCCGAACGTGACGCTGATCGAGGGCACAGCGGACTTCGTCGACGTGCGCACGCTCGACGTCGAAGGCCGTCTGATCACCGCGCCGAACATCCTGCTCGCGGCCGGGGCGCGCCCGGTCGTCCCTCCGATCGCCGGGCTGATGGAGACGGGATTCCACACCTCCGACTCGATCATGCGGCTGGCGGAGCTCCCGAAGCGGCTCGGGATCATCGGTGGCGGATTCATCGCGGTCGAGATGGGTCACGTGTTCTCCGGACTCGGTTCGCATGTGACGATCTTCAACCGGTCGAACACCTTGCTGCGCGGGTTCGACCACGAGGTCTCCGAGCGCTTCACCGAGGTCTTCGGGCAACGGGTCGAGCTGATGCTCGGCCATGTGCCGACCAAGGTGGAACGTGTCGCCGACGGGATCAAGATCACCTGCGCGGTCGGCGAGACCGTCGTCGACGAACTGCTGGTGGCCACCGGTCGCGAACCGAACAGCGACCTGCTCAACGTCGACGCTGCCGGCCTCACATGTCACCACCACGGCACGGTCGCGGTCGACGACACGATGGCCACCAACGTGCCCGGCATCTGGGCGATCGGTGATCTCGCCAACAACTACCAGCTCAAGCATCTCGCGAACGCTGAGGCCGCCGTGGCCTTCTGGAACATCGCCCACCCCGACGACATTCGCCACCAGAGCTACAAGGCGGTGCCGAGTGCGGTGTTCTCCAATCCGCAGGTGGCGACGGTCGGGCTGACCGAGCACGAGGCCGAGCAAGAGGGCCGATCGTTCCGGATCGGACGGCGCGACTACGCGGGGACCGCCTATGGCTGGGCGATGGCCGACGAGACCGGCTTCGCCAAGGTGCTCGTCGACGACGAGACCGGGTTGATCATCGGTGCGCACGTGATCGGGCCGCAGGCGTCATCGATCATTCAGCCGTTGGTCCAGGCGATGCAGTTCGACCAGCGCGCCGACGACGTCGCGCGCGAGGTCTTCTACATCCACCCGGCGCTGACCGAGGTGGTCGAGAACGCGCTGCTCGACGCGCTCGACTGATCACTACGGTCGACGCGATGGGCGACGTCTTCACCGCCGATGTGTTGACCGCCGAGGAGGTCGCCGCCGCGCGTGCGGTGACCCCGGGTTGCGCATCTGGTCTGATCCACTTGAACCACGCAGGGTCGTCGCTCCCGCCGCAGGTGGTGCTCGACGCACAGATCGGCCACCTCGAGGCCGAAGCGACGCTCGGCGGCTACGAAGCAGCCGCCCTCGCCCTCGATCGCCGCCACGCGGTGTACGCCTCGATCGCCCGGATGATCGGGGCCGAACCGAACGAGATCGCGAGGACCGAGCACGCCACGGCGGCCTGGAATACCGCGTTCTGGTCGGTGCCGATGTCGCCGGGACAACGCATCGTCGTGCACGACCACGAGTACGGAGCGAACATCGTCGCGTTCCTCGCGGCGGCCGAGCGCCGCGGTGTCCTGATCGACCGGGTGCCGTGTGATCGGTTCGGGCAGGTCGACGTGGATGCGGTCGCCGATCGACTCGCCCGTCACGATGTCGCGCTGGTGTCGCTCACCCATGTTCCCACCAACGGTGGACTCGTCAATCCGGCTGCCGAGGTCGGAGCGCTGACGAGGGCGGCGGGGGTGCCGTTCCTGCTCGACGCATGTCAATCGGTCGGTCAGCGACGCATCGACGTCGACGAGATCGGATGCGACCTGCTGTCGGCCACCGGGCGCAAGTATCTCCGCGGTCCTCGCGGTACCGGCTTCCTGTACGCCCGTTCGTCGCTGCTCGACCGGCTCGTCCCGTCGCAGCCCGACCACCACGGAGCCAACCTCGTCGCGGGCGACCGCTTCGAGTGGATCGCGGGTGCGCGCCGCTTCGAGTACTGGGAGCACAGCGTGGCGAGTTGGTTGGGCCTCGGTGCTGCGGTCGACCATGCGCTCAGCTGCGGCGTCGAACGCATCGAGGCGACCGTCACCTCCCGCGCCGAGCAACTCCGCTCGATGCTCGTCGATGCAGGGTTCACCGTCTACGACGAAGGCCTCGAGCGCTGCGGCATCGTGACCACGGCGACCGCTGCCGAACCGTCGGCTCGGCTGCAGGCCCGGCTCGCCGAGCACCGCATCAACGCGACGACGACGGCGCCGGACTCGTCGCGCTGGGACGTCGAACGCAGGAACCTGCCCGTGCTGCTGCGGCTCTCGGTGCACGTGACGACGACCGACGACGAACTCTCCGCGACGCTCGAGGTGCTCACGCGAGGTCGTTGAGGCGTTGTCCGGGCAGCGCGTTTACGCTGCCGGCATGGGTGTTCCGACGAAGAACTGGGCCGGCAATCAACGATGCATCCCGGCTCAGGTGCATCAGCCTCGTTACGCCGACGACGTTGCCACGATCGTTCGCGCCGCCGCCGCGGCCGGCGAACGGGTGAAGGTCATCGGTGGTGGGCACTCCTTCACCGATGCGGCGATGACCGACGGGCATCTCCTGTCGCTCGATTCGATGAATCAGATCCTCTCGGTCGACGGCAACGACGTGACCGTGCAGGCCGGCATCCGTCTCCGCGACCTCAACGACCAACTGTTCGAGCGTGGCCTCGCGCTGCCGAACCTCGGCGACATCAACGTCCAATCGATCGCGGGGGCGACCTCGACGGCCACGCACGGCACGGGCATCGACTTCGGGAACATCTCGACACGGATCGTCGGGCTCGAGATCGTCACCGGTGACGGCACGATCCGTCGGGCGGACGAACAGCACGACCCCGAGCTGCTGCGCGTCGCGCGCGTCGGCCTCGGTGCGCTCGGCATTCTCACCGAAGTGACGCTGCGATGCGTGCCGGCGTTCAACCTGCGGGCGGTCGAGACGATCGAGCCGCTCGCCGACGTGCTGGCCGACTTCGGCAACGTGATGCGTTCGACCGATCACGTCGAGTTCTACATGATGCCCGGCGCGCGTCGGTGCCAGGTCAAACGGAACACTCGAACCGATGCTCCGGCCCAACCCCAGTCGACCATGGGCTACGTGCGCGACAAGTGGATCGGCGAGAACCTCGCGTTCGGCACCGTGTGTCGTGTTGGTCGGCGGTTTCCCGCGATGGCTCCGAAAGTCGCGAAGCTGATCATGTCGGCGGCATCGGAGCGCGACGTCACCGATCGCAGTGACAAGGTGTTCTGCAGCCCGCGGCACGTGCACTTCGTCGAGATGGAGTACGGCATTCCGTTCGATGCCGTGCCGGACGCGATCGGGCGCATCGTCGACCTCACCTCACGGCTGCCGTTCCCGCCGATGTTCCCGATCGAGGTGCGGGCATCGCAGGCCGACGACATTCCGCTGTCGACCGCCAACGGGCGCGAGTCGGGATGGATCGCGGTGCACCAGTACATCGGGGCGCCGTACGAGGCGTACTTCCAGGGCGTCGAGCAGATCATGAACGACTATGCCGGGCGCCCACACTGGGGCAAGCTTCATTTCCAGAGCCGGCACACGCTCGCCCATCGGTATCCCGAATGGCAGACGTTCATCGACTGGCGCAACCAGCTCGACCCCACCGGCACGTTCCGCAACGCCTACCTCGATCGCGTCCTCGGTCAACCCTGAGCGTGTCGACCGGGGTCACGGGCACGGGCCGGTGTCGACCACGTCGACGAGTGAGCGTCGCAGGCTCGCGTCGAGCAGTTCCTCGGGAAGTGTGACCGCCCAGGCACGCTCGGCTCGCGTCGTGCTGCGGGCCCACACCACGCCGGCCGCCCCGTCGGCGAAATGCACCATCGCGCCGGAGTCTCCGGGCTCGATCGGGGCATTGATCTCGAAGCCGGGGCGTTCCACGGCGGCGTCGAGGTAGATGTCGCTCGTACGGACCGTGACCGACCGGAGCACGGTGACCGGCAACAACTCGTCGGTGCCGTCCGCTCCCGGGACGACCACGACACCGGCATCCCCGGCGAGGACGGGTTCGGCGCGGAGGATGGCCGGTGAACCCGTGGCAGGTCTCGGGCGGACCGCCGCGATGTCGAGGTCCGGGTCGAACATCACGACGTCGGCGCGCACCCGGTTTCCGTCGGCGTCGACGACCTCGATCCGGTCGGCGCCGCCCACCACGTGGGCTGCCGTGACGACGAGCCCGTCGGTGATCGTCGTGCCCATGCCGAGCCGGATGCGAGGGCCGCAGCCCTCCGCTTCGACGTGCACCGCGCTCGCGAGGGCAGTGTCGTGGTCGATGCCGTCATTCGTCGATCCGCCACACGCCACGAGCGGGCCGGCCGCGAGCAGGCCGAACGCGATGAGCGCACCGACGCGGCGGACGATGGTCACGACAGGTCGACGAACGCGCGGGTCATCCAGATCGAGTCGTCCGCGACGAAGCCATGGCGTTCGTAGAAGCTGCGGACGCGTTGGTTGTGCAACTCGGTTTCGAGGAACACGCGTACCATCCCGTGGCCCTCGGCGTCGGCGATGGCGCGCGCGACGAGGACCGATCCGTGTCCGTGACCGCGCTCGCTGACGAAGACCTCGTCGAGCACCGCTTCGGGTCCTCCCGCCTCGATCGACCAGCCCCAGGTGAGCACGGCGTAGCCCTCTGGCCGGTCGGTGATCCAGACGACCCCACGGGTGTCGTCGGCGAGCAGCGGCGCGAATGCTGCGCGGGCGCGCGCCTCGTCGAACGGGTGGTGGTCGATGTCGCAGAACGCGCGGTGCAGAGCGACGAGCCGGTCGAGATCGTCGGGATCGGCCCGTCGCGCATGATCGTCGGGCGGCATGTCAGGCGGAGGTTCGATCCGAGATCTGTCGCGCGACGGCGCCGTAGCGTTCGAAACGGTCCGGGCGGTCGAATGCGGGATTGTAGAACACCAGCCGATCGACGACGTCGGCGTACTTCGCGATCAGGGCATCGGCGAGGTGATCCCACGTCGCCTCCGTGCAGAACACGGCGAGGTGCTCATCGGTGATCTCCGCGGCCATGGCGGCGAAATCGCCGGCCTTCTGCTTGGCCCGGATGCGCTCGGTGGTTCCCTCGAAGCCGGCCTCATCCCAGATGAAGGCGTAGTTCGGTGTCGACCCGTAGAACGACAACGACGAGCGAGCAGCGTCTCGGCTCGCGGCGATCTCGGCGTCGTCGTCACCCACGATCATGGTGACGGGCACGATGATGTCGACATCGTCGCTCGCTCGCCCGCTGCGGGCGGCACCATCGGCGACGTTGGGCAGGACGTGGCGGGCAAGGTAGCCGGGCTCGCCGATCGGATGGACGTGGATTCCGTCGGCGACCTCACCGGCCATTGCGAGCATCCACGGGTTGACCGCCGCGATGTCGACCGCCGGATCGGCCACCTCGATCGGGCCGGGGCTCCACTGGCGGTTCAGGAAGTCGAGATCGTAGAAGTCGCCATGGTGGTCGAGCGGCTCGCCGCGAAAGCCGGCGAAGCATGCCTTCACCGCGCGCACGTAGTCGCGCAGGCGAGGGCCCGGGTGCTCGAAGTGGGCGCCATAGCGCCGCACGACGTGGGTTCGCACCTGTGTGCCGAGCCCGAGCCGGAACCGGCCGCCCGTGAGTTCCTGGAGTTCCCACGCCACCTGGGCGGTGATCATCGGGCTGCGCGGAAACGCGACAGCGACGCCGGTCGACATCTCGAGGCCGGGGGCCGCCAGGGCCGCGGCGGTCACCGCGGGATAGGCCGTGCGCCCGCCCTCGGTGAAGAGCATGCCGTCGAAGCCGACGGCCTGGGTGCGCGTCGCTGTCGGGCCCATCTCGCGCAGCGGTCCCGGCAGGGTCATCACGTCGACACGCATGCTTCGACCGTAATCTCGTCGTTGGTGCATCCTTTGCTCGAGACACTGCTCGATGCCGCCGGAGGAACCTTCCCACCGGTCGATGGCCGCGTCGAGGTGTTTGCTCCGATGGACGGCGACCATCACGCGGTCGTCGAGTTCACGGGACACGCCGTCGTGCTCACCGACCACGACGCAGATGAGCTGCACGCGATGGGTGCGGACGGATTCGGCGGTGCATCCCAACCCGACATCCTGCGCGCGCTGGCCGGTCCGGACGGCTGGATCGGCTCGCACGATGTGGTGCTGGTGGGCCGTGGCACCGGGGGCGGTCGGCTGCCCGAATCGACTGCCCACGGGGCCCATCCTCGGGTCGCGCGTTCACGAGCACATCGGCGCGATGTCAGGGTGCACGCCGACGACATCGGAGTGGTGACACTCGGTCGTGGCCTCGTCGGTCGACTCGAGATGTCCGTCGAAGTGCTCGATCAGACTCACCCCGAGCCCGGACGGGGCCGTCGGCTGATCGCCGAGGGCCTCGCGCTCGTCGAGCCGGGTTCTTTCGTGTTCGCCCAGGTGGCACCGGGTAACGCGGCGTCGCTGCGAGCGTTCCTGAGCTGTGGGTTCGTCCCGATCGGGGCAGAAAGACTGCTCAGACCGTCATCAATTGGCATCTCGACTGCTGTCTCGTGACACACAATTGGAACATGTCTGAAGGGATCAACGTCATCTGGTCGCGCTAGACCCTTGACGGTCTTCCGATCCGAGCAGTTGGGCCGGGTCGCTGCGAACTCGTACGAGGCGGCATGAACCACGACATCATCATCCGCAACGGCACCGTCGTCGACGGAACCGGGGCGCCCGGCGTCCGCGCCGACGTCGGCATCAAGGGCGATCGGATCTCCGCGATCGTCGAACTCGATGACGGCGGGCTGGATGCCAAGGGTGCTCGCGAGATCGATGCCGAGGGCCGCCTCGTCACACCCGGCTTCGTCGACATCCACACGCATCTCGATGCGCAGCTGGCCTGGGATCCGATCGGGACGTCGAGCTGCTGGCACGGTGTCACCAGTGTCGTGATGGGCAACTGCGGCGTCACGTTCGCTCCGTGCCGTCCCGAGGACCGAGCGACGCTCGCCGAGATGATGGAGAGCGTCGAGGACATCCCTCGTGACGCGATCCTCGACGGATTGGCCTGGGACTGGGAGACGTACGGGGAGTACTACGACTCGATCGACCGTCTCCCGAAGGGCCCCAACACCGGAGGGCTCGTCGGCCACAGCGCGTTGCGCACCTACGTGATGGGCGAGCGCGGGCTCGACGAGGGCCCGGCCACCGGTGACGACATCTCGGCGATGGTGCGCCTCGTCGACGAAGCGATGAGTGCAGGCGCGCTCGGCGTGTCGACCAGCCGGACCCTCATGCACAAAGTCCCCGACGGCCGCCCGATCCCGGGCACGTTCGCGGCCGCCGACGAACTCCTCGCACTCGCCGAGGTGCTCCACGAACACCGAGCCGGCGTGTTCGAAGGGGCGATGCGCCTCGGCGAGCGCGACAACGATGCTCTCGACAACACTCGCGCCGAGGTCGCGCTGATGGGCGAGATCAGTCGACGCAGTGGTCGACCGGTCAGCTTCGGACTCACCCAGAGCAACCGTCGGCCGGACCTGTACGAACGTGTCATCGACTTCGTGAAAGACGAGAACGCGGCCGGCGCCAACGTGCGTCCGCAGACCACGGCCCGGGGGGTCGGCATCCTGTTCGGTCTCGAGACGAGGACGCCCTTCGATCGGGCACCATCGTGGAAGGAACTGCGCGCGGCCGTGAATGGTCGCAAACTCCAGATGGTGCGCGACGCGACGTTCCGTCAGACGCTGATCAACGAAGCCGATGTCCACGGCACGCCGATCGACCTCGACG
>JAHENF010000072.1 GCA_024643255.1 Ilumatobacteraceae bacterium | reverse complement strand
CTGTCCTGGTAGCGGATGGCACCGTCCTTGCCTCGGGCAACGCCGAGCCATTTGCCGGTCACGTCCCAGCTGTGCGTCGCGTCGATCCCGTCGCACCAGTCGACTGGTTCGCTGCCGACGTCGTGGAAGGAGTCCCGCTCGAGGACGGCGGCGGCCGCCGGTGCCGCGCCGGCGAAGACCGCAGTCGCGGCGATCGTCGCCGTTGCGGCGATCGCCGTGAAAACACGACGTCGATGTGCGTTCGTGGTCCCGTTCGCCGTGTCCCTGGTTTGGTTCTTCATGTGATTCTCCTTTGGGTTGGTGAACCCGATCGGGTTCGGTGGATGCTCTGGTGTTCGATGGTTCGCCGATTCGAAGCTGGGTGGAACCGCGCTGCCACGTAGTCGAGGTGCCGTCGACCATGCCCCTGCGTCCGGACGCGACGCCGTCCGATCAGACCGCGCGACGATCAGTCACCGATCGGATGGAGAGATGCAGGCGAGAGCCCGCTGAGATGGTGGGCACGGGCGTAGTCGGCGATCGCCGCCATCTCGGCGGCGATCCGTTGCATCCCAGGGTCTGCGGCTGTGTCACTCGCGGTGAGCGACTCCGGTGAGAGGCCCGACAGGTGGTGCTCGGTCGCCCACTCGGCGATCGCGGCCCGCTCGGCCGGGTGGTAGGTGGCCGGGTTGTGGTCCGAGCCACCGCCGTTGGCGACGGCGAAGGTGGTCGCGAGCCCGACCGCCACGCCGGCCACGGCGACGGCGACGATGCGAGTGATTCGGTTGGTCGTGTTCTTCATGTCATCTTCTCCTGTGATGGCCGGTACTCGACCGGGTGTCGACGACAATGCGTGCGCCTGGTCGGAGATCGTCACGATCTCGATCGGAATCGAAATCAGGGCGTTGAGCAGGGCCGACGCGATCCTTCCGATCATTTTCCGACCGCACTCCGAGACGATGCGCCGATGACGGAACGTCCGCACCTCGAACCACCCGTCCCGGAACGGGCACGTGGGACGCGCGCCTATCATTCGTCGGTGCGATTCGAGGTGCTCGGTCCCACGCAAGTGGTGACCACGGTTCGAACTGGGGCTGCTGTCGACGGCGACGCGTCACGGGCGCTCGGCGGCCCGAAGCAGCGCCTCGTCCTTGCGTTGCTGCTCGCAGAGCCGAATCGGGTGCTGTCCGTCGATCGTCTGGTCGACGGATTGTGGGGCGACGATCCGCCCGAGAGCGCGCGGCACACGGTCCAGTCGTACGTGTCGGAGCTGCGCAAGGTGCTCGGACCCGTCATCGAGCGTTCCGGCGCCGGGTACCGCGTCCAGGTCGATCGGAGCACGCTCGACACGCTCGACTTCGAAGCGCTGATCGCCGAAGGCCGTGTGCGGGCGGACGACGATCCGGTCGGTGCGGCGGAGGTTCTCGAGGAGGCGCTCGGGCTCTGGCGTGGCGTCCCGTTCGACGACCTCGGCGCGCAGCCGGTGCTCCAAGGGGAGTCGGCCCGCCTCGAGGAGCTCCGCCTCGTCGCGATCGAGGCGTTGATGCAGGCCCGATTGGATGCCGGTCGCCACGCCGAAGTGGTGGCCGAGCTCGACCGGTTGAGCCGTACTCATCCTTATCGTGAGGAACTGCGAGCGCTGCACATGGTGGCGCTCTACCGCTCGGGACGGCAGGCAGACGCGCTCCGCGCCTACCGGACGACCCGCGACGTGCTCGGTGAGGACCTCGGCATCGTGCCATCGCCGAGGCTGCGACGGTTGGAGGAGCAGATCCTCCTGCAGGATCCCGACCTCGACGCACCGTCCGGCACGTCGTCACCGAGCGGATCCGACCGATGGGTCGAGAACCCGTATCTCGGCCTGCGAGCCTTCCGAGAGGCGGATCACGGCCGGTTCTTCGGGCAGGACCAGCTCGTCGATCGACTCGTCGCCCGCGTGGTCGGCGACGCGACCTTCACCGCCGTTGTCGGCCCGAGCGGGTCGGGTAAATCCAGCGCGGTGCAGGCGGGCCTGATCCCACGGCTGCGGCGCGACCACCCCGACGTGGTGATCGCATTGATGCAGCCCGGTGCGCAACCGGTCGACGCGCTCGGCGCGTCGCTTGCCGAGATCGATGGGACCGCACGGCAGGGATGGCTGTCGACCCTGCGACGTCCCGACGGGTTGGCCGCGTGCGCCCGCGAGCTACTGCACGGCGATCGCCGACGGCTCGTGGTCGTGGTCGACCAGTTCGAGGAGTTGTTCACGATGGTGGACGATGTCGAGGCGCGTGGCTTCCTCGATCTGTTGGCGCAGGGTGTTCGCGGCGAGGCACATGCCGTCCATGTCGTCGTGACCCTCCGAGCGGACTTCTACGACCGACCGCTGGCGGAGCCGAACTTCGGTCAGCTGTTCGCCGACAACGTGGTCAACGTGGTGGCGCTCGGCCCCGACCAGCTCGAATCCGCCGCGACGCTCCCTGCCCGTCAGCTCGACATCCAGGTCGAACCGCGGCTGGTCGGCCGGTTGGTCGCCGACGTTGCCGGGCAGCCGAACGCCCTCCCGCTGTTCCAGTACGCGCTGACTGAGCTGTTCGACGCCCGGAGCGGGTCGGTGCTCGACCTCGCCACCTACGAACGCATCGGTGGCGTGCGCAAGGCGGTGGCCCGGCGGGCGGAGTCGCTCTATGGGCAACTCGATGCCGTCGAGCAGGAGGCCGCGCGACAACTGTTCCTGCGCATCGCGACGGTGTCGGGCGACATCGTCGGTCGCCGACGTGTGCCCGCGTCGGAGCTGGTGTCGCTCGACCTCGATCTGATCGCCCTGCGCAACGTCATCGATGCGTTCTCGCGCTATCGGCTCCTCGCGCTCGATCGCGACCCGGGCACGGGCAGCCCGACGATCGAGGTCGCCCATGAGGCACTGCTCGCCGAGTGGCACCGTCTTCGTGACTGGATCGACCAGCACCGCGACGACCTGTCGAAGCAGGCGTCGTTCCTGGCAGCCGTCAACGAGTGGGAGTCCTCCGGTCGGGACGCCGGATACCTGCTGCACGGCTCGCGGCTCGACGACTACCGGAGCTGGGCAGCGAACACCCAGCTCCGCCTGACGTCGACCGAGCAGGACTTCCTCACTGCCGCCGTCGCTGAGCGCGAGGCCGACGCCGCCGATGAAGCACAACGTGAGCGGCACCGGTTGCGGTTGCAGCGGCGGTCGCGTCGGCAGCTCGTCGTGCTGTTCGCCGCGGCGGCACTGCTGGCCGGGGTGATTGCGTACCCGATCCTCACGCGTCCCGGTGAACCGGGGAGGATCGTCGCCGCGCTCGACGGTCGCCGTGACGAGAGCGGATTCGACGAGCTGGTCGCCCGTGGCGTCGAGCAGGCGGCGGACGGCTTCGGACTCTCGGCGGACGTGATCCAGCCGCCATACACGGACATCGGTTCCGACGTGCGGGCGGCGGTGGACGGAGCGGACCTCGTGTTCGGGACCTTCCGGATGAACTCCCTATTGCTCGACATGGCCGACGAGTTCCCCGACACCACGTTCGCCCTGCTCGATGCAAGCGACGCACCGTTGCCCAACACGGTCGCGGTCAGCTTCGCCTCCGAGCAGGGTTCGTTCCTCGTCGGCGCGGCCGCGGCGCTCGAGTCGGCAACGGGCAAGGTCGGCTTCATCGGAGCGAACGCGTCGCCGTTGATCGAGGCGTTCCGGGCCGGCTTCGAGCAGGGCGTTGGGGCCGTGGATCCCGGCGTGGAGGTCGTTTCGCAGCCGTTGTACCGCACCACCGATCCGGTCGGCTACGTGGACGCACCTGTCGCTCACGATCTGGCGGTCGACATGTTCGATCACGGCGTCGACATCATCTATGTGGCGGCGGGCCAGTCGGGCACCGGTGTGATCGAGGCGGCGACGGAGCGGAGCACGTACGGTCGCCCGCTCTGGGCCATCGGCGTCGACAGCGACCAGTACTATGACGTCTCCGCAGACGAGCAGCAGCACCTGTTGACCTCGATGTACAAGCGGATGGAGGCTGGGATCCGGGCGGTGGTCGATGCCCACGAGTCCGGGACGCTGACCCCGCAGGGCACGTTCGTGGTCGGCGCTGCGGAGGGGGCCGTCGGCTACACCGACACCGGGGGGCACCTCGCCGACGCGACGGTCGCCCGGCTCGAGGAGCTGCGGGCAGGCATCGTCGACGGCAGCATCGTCGTGGATTCCGTGCCGGCTCATCCGACGGAACTCGACTCCACGGCGGGCCTCGCCCTCCTCGACGTCGGCACCGGGTCCGCGACCCCGCTCCCTGCACGCACTGATCGAATCGACGACTTCGCGGTCTCGCCCGACGGCACGAAGTTGGCCGGCGGTCCCTGCTGCTCGATCGATGACCGCATCGTGATCAGTGACGTCGACGGTCGCAACGCGACGACGATCACGCCGTCGCCGGGCCGGAGCCAATACGGCGCAGCTTGGTCACCTGACGGCACCAAAGTCGTCGTCCAGGAACGACTCTCGATCGCTGTCGACACGGGACGACTCGTCGTGATCGACCTCGCCACCGGGGCGACCACGACAATCACCGACTACGACGGCGTCGACAAGGCCTGGTGGTGGTTGGCGCCGACGTTCAGCAACGATGGTGCGCATGTCCTGTTCAGCGTCGCTCGCGACGATACCGAAACCAGCGCGTTCGACGTCTGGTCGGTGCCGGTGACGGGCGGAGAGCCGGAGCTGGTCGTGCGCGACGCCGCGTTCCCGGTGCCGCTCGACGACGGCACCCTCGCCGTGGTCTCGGGGCTGCGGGGACTGTTCACCCAACAGACGCCGACCATCTCGATCGTCGACCGCGGCACGAAGGTCCGCGAGCTGATGACGGCGGAGAGCTGGGTGTGGCAGCCTCGGCGTTCACCGGACGGATCCCGGCTCGCCTTCGCAGAAGGCGATCCGGAGCGAGAAGGCGGCCGGATACGCGTGGTCGACGTCGCGAGTGGGAAACATTCGATCGTCGGTCGCGGAGACGTGCTGGATTGGGTCGACGACGAGACCTTGGTCGTCGCCAAGTACCACTGAGGCCGAGCCCGCCGTCGAACGGATGGCGAGTTCGTCCGCTACCGAATCCGAGCGGGGCACGAGTACGTACGTGCCAGCGCGGATGACATGAGCACGCTCAATCCGCCACCGCCTGACTTCTTCGACGCAATCTGCAATCAGGCCGGCAAGACCATTTCCTGCACCCTCGGCTTCAGCGACCCGTCGATCATCGAGGAGCCGAGCGAAATCGTGTGTGACGGCACCGAGCTCCTGTACTCGCAAGAACGCTTCGTCGTCGGCAAGCGGACCTACTCCGGTGCCGGGCGACCGCACGTCGGGTGTGATCCAGATCACCGGCGTTGCGATGAGAGTGTCCACACCACCGGACGCACGGTGCTCGTCGACTCCGGCCGAGCGGTCATCGACGCATCCACCGACGAGATCGTCTTCTCGGCCGGCAAGCACCGCTTCGACGACTACTTCGCACGCGGCGACGCCAACGCATTGGCGCCGCTGTGCGCAGCGCTGGTTTGATCGGCGCCGATCAGCGCCGGACTTACCATTGCGATACCGCTCGACGGTGGGATCACTTCATCGTGTTCACCGATGAAAGGATTCCCGAGATGATGAAGCGCACAGTCCTTGCCCTGGTTGGCGGGATGTTGCTGGTCGCCGGCTGCGGCAGCGACCCGAATGCAGCCACGCCGACCGACAACAAGGATGATGGCAATGCGGTCGCTGGGTCGACCGCCGAGGTTCCCGACTCCGCGCAGACCGCAACGACGGGAGTTGGAGTCGACGTCGTGGTCATGGGCGACTCGCTGATCAATCCGCGAGACGTCTGTCCGGGTTGTGCCGGGTTCGTTCGGCAGTATGCCGACCACGTTGGCGAGGCGCTCGCTGTTCCGGCGACGGCCTACACCATCCCGGCCGGAGGCGTTCCCGACCTCGAAGCCACGCTCGCGAGCGACGATGGCGCACGGTCACTGGTCGCCGACGCCGAAGTCGTCGTCATCGAGGTCGGCTTCAACAATGCGCTGCCCGACCCCGAGACCGGCATTGGCTGCTCAGGGTCGATGGCAAGTGGCTACGTCACGTGGCTGTTCACGACGACACCGGAGTGCCTGGCCCAGGGGGTGGACACATACGGTCAGCTCTACGACCAGATCTTCGCCAGCATCAGCGAATTGCGCGGAGGTCAGCCCACGGTCTTGATCGTGACGAACACGATCGACGGCAACATCGACCCGACGACCGACGGGCTGCTGGCGATCGCCGCCAGTGATCAGGCCGACGAGGTGAAGGCGTGGACCGTCAGCGCCTACGACCGATGGAACGAGATGGTCGGCCAGCGGGCCGAGGCTGCTGGCTTCACGGTCGTCGATCTGTATCACGCGTTCAACGGTCCGGCGGGCGATCAACCGTCGGGTCCACTCTCGGTCGACGGGGCCCATCCCTCGCAGGAGGGACACGACCGCATCGCCCAACTCCTCGCCGAGGTCGACCTGTCGGCGATCGGCGGCTAGCTAGCAGACCGGGTGATATGGGGCGTCGCCGAAGTAGGTCCGCCACTCGTCGACCGCCAGGCCACGCCCGGCGAGCCGGCAGGCGTCGGTGACCCACGGCCCGACGTCATCATCGGCGATGGACAACACGAGGTCTCCGGAGCGGAACGTTGTAGGGGCACCGAGGCCGGTGCGCACGAGGGCGTGCGACCCGGTCAGGTCCCACCGGTGGAGTCCGTCGGCGCCGAACGAGTAGACGGAGGTTCCGTCGGCGCCGAAACGGTGGGCCCAGACCTGTCCGTCGCCAGAGTCGAACCGGGCGACCTCGAGCAGTTGATCGACGTTCCAGACGATCGTCGTCCCGATGTCTGCGAAGCCCTCCTCGCTCAGGCCGCCCGCCAACAGACGGACCGCAGGATCGAATTGCAGCGCGTTCGGCGCGGTCGGGACGTCCTCGATCGCAGCGACGAGGTCACCGGTCGACGTGTCGGCGAGCAGGACCCGGCGGCCGTCGGCGGTGGCCGACAGCGAACCGTCGGCAGACACCGTGGTCGTACCCACTGGCTCATGCGGGATGTTCGACGGCCAGTCGGTCTCCGACGGCGGAACGCCGGTCGACACGAGCGCCCGAAAGCGTCCGAACACCTCCAACGCCTGCACTCGGCTTTCAGCAGAATCGTCCACGTTGAGCGCTTCGGCGACCAACGCGAACGCCACCGCCGGGTTGTGCGCCGCCTCGGCGGCCGACCCGATCCTCAACGCTTCGCTGTAGGCGCGAGCCTCCTGGGCCACGTCGCGGGCACGCTGCGCGGTGCCGCGCTGGTGCAACGCAAACACAGTCCCCGCCGCGGAGAGGACGAGCAGGACCGCGCTCGACACAAGGGCGACACGAAGTCGCCGGTTCGATCGCCGGGAGCGGTCGACCTCGGCGTCAGCGGCCCCCTGGGACGCACGGAGGAACCGGAGTTCGTCATCGTGAAGGTCATCGGGATGGGCATCTGCCCATGTCGTCGCCGCCTGGAGTCGGACTCCTCGATACAGCAGGTCCGGCATCTCACCGCTCCGCGACCACGCCTGGGATTCCTCGGCGAGGTGTTGCAGCAGGCGGGCCCCGTCGCGGTCCTCCACCACCCAGGTCATCAGGCGCGGCCAATGACGGACGAGCTGCTCGTGGACGACCTGCAACTGCCCGTCATCGGACACCATCAGGAGCCGTGCGCCGACGAGCCGTTCGACCAAGACATGGGCGACCCCCTCCCGCGGCAATCGCGTCCGCACCGGCTGGTCTCCCTCCAACCGGACGAGCCGTCGGAACAGTCCACGCATCTGGAGTTGCTCGCCGACATCCAGCGATTGGAAGACGGATTCGGCCGACTCGGCGATGGCCGTCCGGATGCCCCCGGACTCCCGGTACCCGTCGACGGTCAGCATGTTTCCGTCGGCGCGCCTCCATGTCTCCGCGAGCACGTGCGACAGCATCGGCAGCGCACCAGCCTCGTTGCGGCATTCCTCGAGGAGCAACTCCGTAAGACCTGGTTCGAGCCGGAGCAGTGCTCGATCGGCGGGGACCTCGATCGCCGTACGCAGGCCACCCTCGTCGAGCGGACGCAGCACGAACAAGCCAGACTCCATCAACGTCGCGAACCCGACGGACGCGGCCAGTTCGTCGAGCAGGTCCGCCCGTGCAGCAACGATCACCGCACCTCGCCGTCGAACGAGCGCCGAGAAGAATGCGTCACGTTCGGCGGGGTCGCAGGATTGTGTGATCGCTTCCTCGGCCTGATCGACGACGACCACGGCATCCTCGGGAACGTCGTCGAGTGCCGAGAGCGGATACGGCCCCGGCGTGAGGACCACGACATCGGCGCCGTCAGCGGACAGTCTGGGGACCAGGCCGGCTCGAAGCAGCGAGGACTTCCCGGCACCGGACGCCGCGACAATCACCAGACGACCGCCGATGCTCAGGCGTTCCAGGCAGATCTCGACGTCGCGCTCGCGCCCGGCGAAGAACCCGGCGTCGGCAGAGTCGTACGGCAAGAGGCCGGGCCACGGGCACGCATCGGCCACCGACACCGCAGGAGTGATGTCGAGCGCCGCGTCGTGACGAAGGATCGCGAGTTCGAGCTCGCCCGCTGACGAGCTGGGGTCGACGCCGAGATCGTCACGCAGCGTCACACGAAGCCTGTGCAGCACCTCGAGGGCCTCCGCCTGGCGCTCAGTCGCGTACAGCGCCCGCGCCCAGATCAGCCACCGCTCCTCCCGATACGGGCTCTCCTCCACCCAGCGCCCGACGTCGTCCGCGACTTCGCGATGATGCCCGGCCTGGAGCCTCGCTTCGAGCAGCAGGTCGACCGTGCTGTCGCGTACGGCCTGGAGGCGCGATCGCTCAGCCTCGGCAGGCGGCCAGTCGTCGAGCTCTGCCAGCGGTGGCCCGTGCCACATGGCAAGCGCCGATCGCGCCGTGCGGGCGGCGCGTTGGGCGCGACCTTCGTCCAGATCGGCTCGGGCCGCCGTGACCTGCTGCTCGAACTCGTCGCTGTCGATCATCAGCGCGTCGGCCCCGAGTTGATATCCGTCGGCGACGGTTCGGATCCCGTCGGGGCCGAGGAGCCGACGGAGTCGCACGATGCTGCCCTGGATGACCTTTCGGTAGGACGCCGGCCGCTCGTCACCCCACAACGCAAACGCGATCCTGTCCACCGTGACCACGCGTCCGCGCCAGACCACCAGCACGCCGAGCACTGTCCGGTCACGAAGCTGCAGCCCGTCGTCACCCGCCACGATCATCGGGCCGAGAACGTCGATCCGACACAACGCGGAGCGAGCGTCGGGTGGTGTGAGGTCGACGTTCACGGTCGACACGGTTCGATCGAGAGCCAGACCAGTTCGAACAACAGCCTGAAACCCACCCTCGCCGGCAGACACGACACGACAAGAGCATCGCGCGCCGGAAGCCGCCGTCGTGCAGGATCGTTGCCGACCCGACACGGTCCGGCCCCCGCAACCCTGTGACACCCCCTGCGTACTGTTCGATGTATGGATTCCGTCGCCGTTGCCGAACGCGTAGAGCGCATCGTTGCGGTCCGCGACGATGCCTGCGCCAGCGACGATCTGGTCGAGTCAGGTCTGGTCGCAGTGCAGGAAATTCAGGCTTGGGCCGCCGCCCAACACGCCGCGTTGGTGGCCAAGCTGTCGCCGACAGGGTTCGCCGAAGCAACCATTGCTCGCGCCGCACGGACCTCGATCGGCGCGGCGACCAAGACCACGCAACGCGCCAAGACACTGGAGGCGACGCCTCAGTTGGCGGAGATGTTGGACGACGGCGCAACCACCGCAGCCCATGTCGATGTGGTCACCCGTGCAGCAGCGCAGTTGCCAGTCGACCAACGCAGCGAACTGTTCGACCGCGTCGACACCCTGACCGACGTGGCCGCAGTGAGCACCGTCGAACAGTTCGCCCGACGCGTCGCCATCGAAGTGAAGAACATCCAGGCCGATGACGGCCTCGACCGCCTCGAACGTCTCCGACGCAGCACCAGGATGTCGACCTGGGTCGATCCCGAGGGGATGTGGAACGTGCGCGGTCGGTTCGATCCGGTCACCGGTGTACGTCTCGACGCCCGCCTACGCGGTGCGCTCGAGGCGATGTTCTCCGAGTCGGTTCCCGACGGATGCCCCGACGATCCGATCGAGAAACAGAAGTTCCTCACCGCACGAGCATTCACCGCGCTGGTCGAGGGGTCCGCTGTCGGCGCCAGGCCG
>JAHENF010000071.1:3277-10294 GCA_024643255.1 Ilumatobacteraceae bacterium | reverse complement strand
ATCGAACTCACCGATGCCGAGGGTCACGAGGCTCGAATCACGATCAAGGTCGAGGTCGAGGACCACGACGGCCAGGTCGAGGCGGAACTCAAGATCAGCGCTCGCAGCGATCTCTTCGCCATGGTCGAAGCGGTCGGCCCCGTCGCCGACCCGACCGTGAACGTGCCGATTGCCGAGCCGTCCAAGGACGACGACGCCGACCACGAAGACCACGACTCGGACCACGACGATCACGCGGACGACTCCGATCACGACGATGATTCCGATCATGACGACTCGGATCACGACGGCCAGCACCAGGACAGCAAGGGGCAGAAGAGCAAGGGCGGCGACTCGCACGACTCACATGACGACTGAGCACCGTCGGTCCCGGGTCCTGCTCGGCTCGGGCATCGTGACGCTCGCCCTGCTCGCCACGGCGTGTTCAGGCGGCGGATCGGACTCGACAGCGTCGAGTCCGATCCTCACGGTGCCCGGGACAGCGGCGGTCACGACCGAGTCGGCGCCGGCGAGTTCAGCGCAGACGGGGGCACCCAGACCCGAGGCGGCCGATGCGCTGGCAGCGGCGGTGGCCTCGCTGGGGACGCGGTACTCGTTCCGCTCGGACATCACGACGGAGGCCGGCGACCAGGTCGTGGTCGTCGGCACCCGAGTCGATGATTCGTCGATGTTCAGCATCGAGGCGGGCGGAGCGACGATCGACGTGGTGGTCGTTGCCGGCGCCGTGTGGATCCGCCAGGACGGCTCGGACGAGTGGCTGCCGTCGGTCGACGCACCGACAGCAGATCCGCTGCAGCCGCTCGCCGCGCCGCTGTCCTTGAGCTGGGACAACGACGATCCGACGAGGTTGAACGCGACCTACGCGCCCACACCCCTGGGGCTCGGTGGCACCGAGAACATCGCCGTCCAGATCGTGCCGACCGCCGACACGCTGACGTTCGAGTCGAACTCCGGCACCACACATCTGCTGACGACGCTGCACCCGGCGCCCGACGCCGCCCCCATCCTGCCCCCCGTCGGTTGACCAACCGGCGGGACGCGCCACGGTCTCCGAGCCGATCCCCGATCACGTCGACGGGTACCGTCGCGGGCGGACCGAGGGGGCTCCATGATCATCATCACCGCGACACTGTCGTTCGAGACCGAAGCCGACCGTGACCGCGCCGTCGCGCTGACCACGCCCGTCCAGCAGGCGACCCGCGACGACGAGGCAGGTTGCCTGGCGTACTGCTTCGGAGCCGACCCGGTCGAGCCCACCCACGTGCAGGTGTACGAGCTGTGGACCGACCCGGAGAACCTGGCCAAACACTTCGATCACCCGAACTACGCCAAGATGGTCGAGGCCCTGCACCACTGCGGTGGCTTCCTGAAGTCCGAGAATCGGCTGTACGCCGCCGAGGATCGCGGACCGGTGTACGACGACGGCAGGTTCCGCTTCGACGCCGTTGCCGACGCCGGACAGTGACGATGTCGAGCGTCGTCGACCTGCACGCCCACGTCGTGCTCGCCGATGCGTTCGAGGCGGCGGGGCCGTACGGCCCGTTCCACGGCGATGATGCCGACGGTGCCGAGTTCTTCCGTGTGGGCGGCTACACGATGAAGCCGATCCCCTATCGCTCCAGCGTGTTCATGGACGTCGAACGCCGCCTCGACGCGATGGACCGGATCGGCATCGACCTCCAGATGCTGTCGCCCAACCCGCTGACGTTCTTCGGCGGGGTCGAGGCGGGGCCGGCGATCGACTTCGCCCGCGCGACCAACGATGCGATGGCGGCGCTCGTCACCGAGCACCCTGACCGGCTGCTCGGATCGGCGCAACTCCCGTTGCAGGAGCCCGACGCGGCGATCGCCGAACTCGATCGGGCGATCGGCGAGCTCGGCCTCGTCGCCGGATACGTCGGAACCGACTACGGCATCGCGTTCGACGATCCCCGACTCGACGACTTCTACGATCGCGTCGTCGAACTCGACATCCCACTGTTCGTCCACGGCGTCACCAACGACGGGCGAGGACCGGCGCCGGACGAGCGGCTGCGCCGGTTCGGCCTCGACCTCATCGTCGGCTACACGTACGAGGAGACCCTGGCCGCTGCATCGCTCGTCCTCGGCGGCGTCCTCGACCGGCATCCGGGGCTCGACGTGTGTCTCTCCCATGGCGGTGGCGCGATCGCGTTCCTCGCCCAGCGCTTCGACTCGATGGCCGCGTTCCGCGGTGTCGAGTCCGACTTCGCCGCGTCGCTGCGTCGGCTGTGGTTCGACTCGCATCTCGAGCCCGGACCAGCGCGCCACCTCGTCGTCGATACGGTCGGGGTGGACCGGATGGTCTACGGCACGAATTTCGGGGGGTGGGACACGCCGACGACGACCGACGACTTCGACGCGTCGCTGACGCCCAACGCCCATCGCCTGCTGCGCCTGGAGGACACCGCATGAACCAGCTCCTGATCACCGATGCCCGCCTGTTCGCCGCCGTCGACGACACCGTGCTCGACGATGCCGGGGTGCTGCTCGAGGGTGATCGCATCGTGTGGTCCGGCCCGATGAGCGACGCACCGCCCGTCGATCGCGATCACACCGAACAGCTCAGCGTCGGGGGCCGGTTCGTCATGCCGGGGATGACCGAGTCGCACGTGCACCTCTCGTATTCGAACGCGCACCCGAGCCAGCTCGACCGTCAGCCGGTTCCGATCGCGATGCTCGATGCGGTCGACAACGCGCGCACGCTCCTGCGGTACGGCTTCACCTCGGCGATCAGTTTCGGCTCCGCGCAGGGGATCGACATTCCACTGCGCGACGCGATCAACTCCGGTCGGGTGCCCGGGCCGCGGTTGCTGGCTTCCGAGCGCGACATCGGCTCGACCGGGAGCAATGCCGACTCGAAGGCACCGGGCAGCGAGGGGCACAAGCGGATCGCCGACGGTCCATGGGCGGTTCGCGCCGCGGTGCGTGAGGTGGCCAAGGCCGGCGCCGACGTCGTCAAGATCTTCCTCGACGGCGAGGAGCTGTCAGCGCACGCCGCGCCCGGCGTCTTGAGCTACACCGACGAGGAGGTGGCGGCGGCCTGCGACGAAGCGCACGTTCGCAACATGCGTGTCGCATGCCACGCGAGGTCGGCTGGGGCGGTCAAGCAGGCCGTGCGTCATGGCGTCGACTTCGTCGGCCATGCGAACTTCCTCGACGACGAGGCGGTGGAGATGCTCGCCGATGCGCGGGAACGGCTGTTCGTCGGACCGGGCATCGCCTGGGAGATCCAGCTGCTCGAACGCGGTCACGAGATCGGACTGAGCCGCACGATGATGGAAGCCCGCGGGTACCAGCGTGAGCTCGACGAGACGATCGGCGCGGTGAAGCGTCTCAGGGAGGTCGGCGTCCGTCTGCTGATCGGTGGCGACTACGGATTGTCGATCACACCCCACGGGACCAACGCGAAGGACCTCGAGTACTTCGTCGACCTGTTCGCCATGTCGCCGGAAGAGGCGCTGCTGTGCGCGACCCGCGACGGGGGACTGGCGGTCGATCCGACCGGGATGCTGGGCACGCTGGAGGCCGGAACCCTTGCCGATCTCGTCATCGTCGACGGCGACCCGTCGCGTGACGTGAAGGTCCTCCAGGACGCAGAGCGGATCGTCGGCGTGATGAAGGCCGGTCGATTCTTCACCGATCTGCTGCGGTGAACGATCCGCGGCGCTGACGTTCAGATCCCTCGACGGCCGCCCTCACGCAGCATCGGCTCGTGGCTCGCGAATCGTCCTCGTCCGGGGGCGGCGCCTTCGACCGATCCGGTGGTCAGGCCCCCGTCGACGACGAGCGTGTGCCCGCTGACGAAACCCGCCCGGTCCGACATCAGCCACGTGGCGGCCTCGGCGATGTCCTCGGCGAGGCCGGCGCGCCCCTTCAACGGTGTCGCCTTCGTGGTGAAGTACTCCAAGGAACGCTCGAGGGCGTCGGGATCACCGAACAGCACGTCGGCATTCATCGGCGTGTTGTGCTTGCCGGGAGCGATCGCGTTCGCCCGCACGCCGAACGGGCCGAGTTCGGCCGCGAGGTTCTTCGTGAACCCGACGATCGCGGTCTTGGCCATGTTGTAGGCATGGGGCCCCAACCCGCCCTGGATCCCGGCCACCGAGCTGGTCGACAGGATCACGCCGAACCCCTGCGGTTTCATCACCCGCGCGGCGTGCTTCGAGCCGAGGAACACCGACTTCAGGAGCACGTCGATCGAGAACTGCCATTCGTCGAGCGGCATCTCGTCGATGGGGCCCACCGATCCGACGATGCCGGCGTTGTTGAACATGCAGTCGAGCCGGCCCCACCGCTCGACGGTCTCGTCGACCACCGAGCGGATCGCCTCCTCCGATGTCACGTCGACGTGGCGGTAGATCGCCGCGTCGCCGAGGTCGGAGGCCACGGCTTCACCCTTGGCGTCCTGGATGTCGGCGACGACGACACGCGCTCCCTCGCGAACCATGAGTCGGCACGTCGCCTCGCCGAGGCCACTCGCCCCTCCGGTCACGATCGCGGTCTTGCCGGCCACCATTCGCTGCGTTGCATCGGTCACCTCGCCAGTGTCGTCGGTCGTGCGCGTTCGGGTCGGGCCGGAGCCGGCCCGACCCGAACTTCGTTGCGGTGAATATGGCACGCTCGCTCCATGACGCATTCACGCCCCTTTCGATTCGGTGTCATGGCTGCGAAGGCGCGCTCGTCGACCGCATGGACCGAGATGGCCAAGAAGGCCGAATCTCTCGGATATTCCACGCTCGTCATGCCGGACCATTTCGGTGACCAGCTCGCGCCGATTGCCGCCCTGTCGACCGCGGCCGCGGTGACCGAGACGCTGCGCGTCGGCACGCTCGTCTTCGCCAACGACTTCCGCCACCCTGCCGTCCTGGCGAAGGAGACTGCGACCCTCGACCTGCTGAGCGACGGGCGCCTCGAGGTCGGCGTCGGCGCCGGCTGGATGACCGAGGACTACTCGTGGACCGGCATCGTGCACGACCGCCCCGGCGTGCGCATCGACCGCATGATCGAGGCGATCGCCGTGCTGCGCGGATTGTGGGGCGACGAGGCGTTCTCCTTCGACGGCGATCACTACACGATCTCCGAGATGAATGGGCGCCCGAAGCCGGTGCAGGTGGGTGGGCCGCCGATCGTGGTCGGTGGCGGCGGCAAGCGGGTGCTGTCGACCGCGGCGCGGCTCGCGAACATCGTCGGTGTCAACCCGAACGTCGGGGAGGGCAAGTTCGGTCCGGAGGCGGCCGCTTCGATGTCGGCTGACGCCACTGAGCAGAAGCTGAGCTGGGTGCGTGAAGCCGCTGGCGATCGATTCGATGACATCGAGATCAGCATCTTGAAGTTCGCCACCGTGGTCACCGACGATCGCGACTCGGTCGCCGGCAAGGTCGGTGGTGCGATGGGGATGGACGCGGCCGCGCTGCTCGCCAGCCCGCACATGATGGTCGGCTCGGTCGAACAGATCGCCGACGAACTCATCGAGCAGCGCGAGCGGTGGCAGGGGTCGTACGTGACGGTGCAGGCCGATGCGATCGAGACGTTTGCGCCGGTCGTGGCCGCGCTCGCCGGTACCTGAGTCGGGTGTCCCGGCCGGCCCCGACCTCGTTCAGGTCTGAGGCTTGGGGGTCGCCGCCTCGGGCGAACGTGCCCACATGAGGGCGCTGTCGAATCCGAGCTTGTAGTCCGGGCGGAATTCGATGATCACGCGGTCCGGCGAGTCGAGGAACGTCTGGAACGTGGTCGCGGCGACCTCGTCGTTCGGGCGGATCCACCGCGCGAAGCGGGGGTAGAACCAGTCCTTGACGTCGCGTGACGTGTGGACGGTGCAGTCACCCTTGTAGGTGATGGTCTTGCCGCCGCCCATGTCGGTGCCGGTGCTCGTGATGCACATCGAGGCCCGCGGGTAGCGGCGAATCGCCGCGATCCGGGCACGTCGCTCGGCGGCGGTCAGCCAGAAGACTCCCTCGTCGGGGAGGTACGACATGATCACGCCGAAGGCCTCGCCGGCCTTGTTCGTCCACATGAAGGTGCACTCGCGCTGGGTCTCGACGAGCTGCTGCTCGAGTTCCTCGTTCAGTCCGCATTCGGTCAGGTCTTCGTAGCTGTCGTGCTGGTCGCTCATCGACCGTTCACCGTACGTTTCGGCAGTGTCGCTCACCGAGTCGGCTCACTACGGTGCTGGCATGTCGTTCGACTTCAGTGGCAAGCGGGCAGTGGTGACCGGCGCAAGTCGGGGAATCGGCGAAGCGATCGTGCGTCAGTTGGATGCGTCGGGTGCGCGCGTCGCCCTGGTCGCTCGCAGCGCCGATCGGCTCGAGGCGATCGCGGCTGAACTCGCGAACGACCCGCTGGTGATTCCCGTCGACCTCTCCGACCCCGCGTCGATCGAGCAGATCTCGACCGCGGTCCTCGAGGCCTTCGGGGGACTCGACGTGCTGATCAACAACGCCGCCGTCGAACGCAATCAGCCGGCATCGAAGGTGACCGGCGAGGCGATCGACGAGACGCTGTTCGTCAACCTGCGCCAGGCGTTCATGCTCTGCTCGGCGTTCGCCAAGCCGCTGTTCGCCTCGCAGGGAGCCATCGTCAACATCACGTCGACGGCCGCGACCGGTGCGGGTGGCACCCAGGGCGCGTACGCCGCGTCCAAGGGCGGGCTGAACACGCTGACGAAGAACCTGGCGAACGAGTGGGCGTCGAAGGGCGTGCGGGTCAACGCAGTCGCGCCCGGGTTGGTCGACACCGAGATGTGGGGGCCGACGTTCGAGCGGCTCGGCGAGGACGCGGTCCGGAAGGGCTTCGTCAAGAGCGTGCCGCTCGGGCGATGGGGCACCGCCGACGAGATCGCCGATGTTGCGTGCTTCCTCGCATCCGGCCAAGCCTCCTACGTCACCGGCCAGATCATTCGCGTCGACGGCGGCATGACCAACCTCTGACACCAGCGCCCCCTTCCGCCAGCGATGAGTTTCAGCGCGGACAGGTCGCGCCGAGACTCATCGCAGCACC
>JAHENF010000071.1:0-3177 GCA_024643255.1 Ilumatobacteraceae bacterium | reverse complement strand
TACGTCACCGGCCAGATCATTCGCGTCGACGGCGGCATGACCAACCTCTGACACCAGCGCCCCCTTCCGCCAGCGATGAGTTTCAGCGCGGACAGGTCGCGCCGAGACTCATCGCAGCACCGACACATCCTCCAGCGATGAGTTTCAGCGCGGACAGGTCGCGCCGAGACTCATCGGAGCGCTCAGCCGTTGCGGCCCGTTCCGAGCGCGAGCGGCTCGTCGGCTTTGTCGAATCGGAGGTGCAGTTCGAGCGTGCCGAGCATGATCCCGGGTTGGTGCAGCCAGTTGTTTCCATCGCCGTACTCGATCGAGTCGATCCGGTCGAGGAGGACGCCCCAGGCGATCTGTTGTTCGAGGCGTGACAGCGTGGCGCCCGGGCACACGCGCGGCCCGGCGGAGAACGTGACGTGGCGGCTGACTCCGTCGCGGTCGAGGTCGAGGTCGAACGGACAGGCGAACTCCTCGGCGTCGACGTTGGCCGCGCCGAAGCGGAGATGCAGGAGTGAGCCCGCCGGCACCTCGACGCCGTGGAAGACCTCGTCGTGGGCGGTGATCCGTGTCGACAGCCCGTGGGTGGGTGAGCGCATCCGCATCGACTCCTCGACGAACGCCCGCAGCTTGGTCCGATCGGCGCGGAGCCCTTCGAACGTGCCCGGGTGTTCGCACAGCAGCTGGGCCTGCTCCTCGAGTGCATATTGCGTCGTCTCGAGGCCGCCGATGATCATGGCATGAACGATCCCGGCGATCTCGAGATCGGTCAGCTTCCGGTCGAGGGCTTCGTAGCGGACGTCGCAGAGGAAGCTGACCATGTCGTCCTGGGGGTCGCGACGCTTCGCGGTGACGTGTTCGTAGATGTAGTCCTGAAAGCCGTCGAGGCGGGCGATCATCTCCGCGGTCTGCTCTGCGGTCAGCTCGTGCTTGAGGCCCGTGCCGTGGACGAACGGCGTGACGACGGCGTCGCCCCACTCCGCGAGTCGTGGAATGTCGGCGAGCGGGAAGCCGAGGATGCTCGCCATCACGCGCTGCGGCAGCGGGCGAGCGAACCGGCTGATGAACTCGACCTTCGGGTCGTCGATCCACTGGTCCAACAGGTCGTTCGCGTGCCCGGTGATCATGTCGCGGTGCCGGAGCGCGCCCGGGCCGACCCAGGGATCGGTCAGCTCCTTGCGGTGGCGGTTGTAGAGCTGCTGGGTGGGGCGCAGCGACAGCATCGATGCCTGCATCAAGTTGTGATGGGTGGCATAGGCCTCCTCCGGTGACTGGTGTTGGTCGGCAAGTTGACCGAGCCGTTTCGTCGTGAGGCTGAGGAACCGTTCTGGGTCGCGCACCACGCGCGACACGTCGGCGTGCTTGGTGAGGACGAACGCGTCGGATCCCGGCGTGAGGCCACCGCCGTCGATCCGCAGGACGGGCGCGTCGCGATGGAGGATCTCGTAGGCCTCGTACCAGTGCTCTTGGGCCCCGTCGCCGAAGAGGTCGACGTCGTCGAGGCCGACGGGACATGCCATCGGGCTGAGTTCGTGGTTGACGTGCTTCGGGTACGACATGAGTGCGACCTCGGTGGCGAGTAGATCACAAGTCTTGGACCTCGGACGATCCGAGCGGGCTCAGTCGGTGGATGATGTGGCTGAGGTACTCGAAGACCCACCGCAGTCCGGAGCGCGGTTCAGATCGTTCCGCCGGACAGCGTCCCTCCGCCAACGCTTGCCGAGGAGTCGTCGCCGACTGCCGCCGGCGCGGTGAGTTCGTCGACTTCGTGGAGGGGCTGCCTTCCAGCGAGATCGAGAACAAGGAGGTTCGCCACCTGTCGGTCGAGCTCGACGAAGCAATCGCCGCTGCGGCGGCCGGCGAGACGAACCAGGCGATCGACAAGCTGAGCGACGTCGTCACCGGTGTCGACAAGGACATCGAATGCGACATGGAGAGCGAGGTCGCAGTGGTGCTCTGGCGGCCGGGTACGACTCGCGCGGCCTGGATTCCGACGCTCTCCTCGCCGGGTAGCAGCGTCAGGCCCGGGCTGAGTCTGTGAGTTGCTGGGCGTGATCTCATCGATCACGCCGGTGACGAGCGGGGGTGTACCGGTTTCAGGACGTGTAGATCTGGTTCGCCTCGACGACCACTCCGTCCTCGACCCGCACGAACGTCGGGAAGTCGTAGAACGTGAAGTCGGGTGCACCGGCCGACGGTGGATCGCCGGCGGCGAGACGGGCGAACTCCTCGGCCGAGACGTCGGCTTGCGTGAGGTCGCTCAAGTCACCGGTATTGATCGTGACGGTGGCGTCGGGTGCGAGCGGGACTTCGGCGGATGGCTCGTCGAGGGTCCCGAAACCGGATGCGCACAGGACGTCCGGTTGATCTGGGACGCCCGTGTCGCACTTGAACCACTGACCCAGGACGAACCGGGTCATGGTGCCGTCGGAAAGAGCGTCCTGTGAGTAGTAGATCCCATCCGCGAGCGGCTCGGCGACGGGCAGCGTCCGGTCGTCGAACTCCAGTCGGATGGTCGGGAGCCCGTAGTCGTTGACCTCGGGCGCCGACTCGGTGGTGACCGGCGTGGTGGTGACCGGCTCGCGGTCGGTGGGCTCGCTCGACGAATCGCCGCTTCCGCACGAAGCAAACGGGCCGACCGATGCTGCCGTCAGTACCGAAATCGCAGCTCGTCTCAGCGCTGAACGGGACGTTCTTGGTGACGGCGTCATGCGAGAGACTCTCTCACAGGCGCAGCGATGGAGGAGGCCGCCGGTCGCTTCGACGTGGTCGCCCTGACGACCCGCGGATCCTTCGACGACGCACGTATCTCGAGACGCATGTCGGCCGATCCCGACGAGCGCGGCTGGATTCTCGTGGGTCGATCCTCGAGTGCGCCGAGGTTGCAGGCCGGAGCTGGTTGGCCTCCGGCGATGATCGCCCGTTGGTTGACCATCGCTGCGATCGTGGTCAGCGCAGCGCTCTTCGGCCTCGTCGCCTGGATCGTGGCCTCGAGGCCTTGCCAACCGAGCGGAATCCATCTGTTTCGCCGATGTCGGCATTCATCTGCGGTACGACGCGTTCCGCGTGTACGCGACGTTCGCATTCGTCAGGCGTCGTGACCCTTGATGTCGGACAGGACTTGGGCGAGCGACTTGTCGGTCCGGCGCGCGACCATCTTGGTCAGGTGTGCAGGCATGTCCATGCCGT
>JAHENF010000093.1 GCA_024643255.1 Ilumatobacteraceae bacterium | reverse complement strand
GCAGTTCGGGGTCGAGCTGAGCATGGAAGACGAGCTGCACGGCAAGTGGGGCTACGTCACCTACGAGGTCGACAATGCCAGCCGGATCGTGCGAGAAGTCCGCCGTGTTCCACCGATCAACGGCAACGACGTCCAGTTGACGATCGACCTCGACCAGCAACAGTTCGCCGAGCAGGCCCTCGAGACCAAGCTGCGCGAACGTCAGCAACAGGTGGCCATCAATCCGCTCGACCCCGAGACGAACTTCGAGCAGCTCGTGTTCCCCGAGTACCCACGCCAGGTGCCCTACAAGGCGCCGGCAGGCTCGGTCGTCGTCCAGAACTACCAGAACGGTCAGATCATCGCGCTGGCGAGTTATCCGACGTTCGACAACCGGTGGTTCGAAGCCGATCTGGGCGGCGGCAAGTTCGATGAACTCTTCCCGTCGGTCGACGCCAACGGTGAGCCGATCGACCCCGACGAATCCATCCTCGTCAACCGTGCGATCCAGGGCCGCTACAACCTCGGCTCGACCTTCAAGCCGTTCGTTGCGTTCGCCGCGCTCGACACGGGCTTGATGGGAATCAACGACTATTACCGCGACGAGGGTTCGTACCGGATGGCGTCAGTCGAGGACGACAAGTGCAACGACGGGCTGGTGCGGTGCGTGTACCGCAACGCCACGTGTAGCGGCACCGGGCGTCCGTGCGTGTACGGCTCCGTCGACGTCGAGACAGCGCTCGCGGTCTCGTCCGACGCGTTCTTCTACCGCATCGGCGAGACGATCATGACCGAGAACGACTACCAGCCGATCCTCCAGGAGGAGGTCCGCAAGTTCGGCTTCGGTTCCGACCCCGGCATCGACCTGCCCTATGCCTTCGACGGCACCGTTCCCGACGCCGAGCTCAAAGCCGAGTACGGCGAGCGCGGTGTGATCAGTGAGTCCGAGGCGTCGGGCTACTTCACCGGCGACAACGTGCAGCTCGCGATCGGCCAGGGGCTGCTGTCGGCGTCGCCGCTGCAGCTCGCGATGGGGTATTCGACCATCGCCAACAAGGGCTACCTGATGAAGCCCGAGATCATCAAGGCCGTGTACGAGCCGGGCGTCCCCGATTCTGCCGTGCAGGGCTACGCCGACATCGCGCAGGCGAAGCTCGCGCAGGAACCCAACGTGGCCGGCCAGGTCGTGCGCCAGCTCCCCCTCGCGCCGGAGTCGTGGGACGAGATCGACCGCGGGTTGTCGCGGGTGATCACGGGGCCGGGCACCACGAGCGACTACTACCACTCGACCACGGGCGAAAACCTCTTCTACTACTACCGCTCCACGGGGGGAGCCATCCCGCTCGCCGGAAAGACCGGCACCGCCCAGGGCGCCGGCAACTACCCGTGGAACGACTCGTCCGCATTCGCCGCGTACAGCCGGGACCCGTCGCGGCCCTACACCGTGAGCGCGTATCTGGAAAAGGCGGGCTACGGCTCCCAAGCGGCGGCTCCGGTCGTCAAGTGCATGTTCCTCCAGATGTCCGGACTCACCCGGGCCGACCCGGTACAGCTCTCCGACGCGCTCGACACGAACTCGACGGTGGCTGCGCCGCAGCGCCAACTCGCCGACACCCGCTGCTACGACGGCCGCTTCTCGAACATCCGCACGATCGAGTAGCCGTTCGTGGCAACCTCGTTCCTCTCCCGCAAGCCCGACTCGGGCCTCGGCAACATCGGCGCCAGCCCCGCCGATCCGAGCCGCAACGTCGACTGGGTGTTGATGACGGTCCAGTTCGCGCTGACGATCATCGGGTTCTTCGTCGTGTTCTCCGCGTCGAGGACGCGGATCTCGGCCGATCCGTACGCGTTCGCCACCCGCCAGGTCGTGTTCGCGATCATCGCCATCGTCGTCATGGTCGTGGTGATGTCGGTCGACTACGAGTGGTGGAAGGATCGAGCCCGCTTCCTCTACGGCCTCACGCTCGTGATGCTCACGCTGCTGTTCCTGCTCGGCGTCGCCTCGGGCGAGGATCGCATTTCGTTCGACCTCGGGCCGTTCAACTTCCAGCCGGCCGAGATGGCCAAGTTCACCACGCTGTTGATGCTGGCTGCCTACCTCGCCCAGGAACGTAGCGACGAGGTCTCCTATGCGCGCTTCCTCGGGGGCCTGATGATCGTCGGCGCGCCCGCGGTGCTGGTCATCATCCAACCGGACCTCGGTTCGGCATCGGTGTTGGTGTCGATGGCGATGGGGGTCCTGCTCGTCGCAGGTGCGAAGGCGCGCTACATCGCCCTGATCACCGTGCTGTCGGTTGCCACCGTGCTCGCCGCGTTCGTCGGTCGCCTCGTCAACAGCTACCAAGCGGCCCGAATCCGAGCGCTGGTCAATCCCACAGCAGCCGACGCCGACGATCTGTACCAGGCCGAGAACGCCATGCGCGCCATCGGCACGGGCGGCGTGTGGGGCAAGGGCTGGCTGCAGGGGCCACTCACCAACGGCCGCGACATCCCCGTGATGTGGGCCGATTTCCCCTTCGCGGCGATCGGGGAACAGTTCGGCCTGGTCGGATCGTCGGTGGTCCTCGGGCTGGTCGTGATCGCTCTCGTGCGCATCTGGCGGATCGCTCACCTCTCGCGCGACCTGCTGGGCACCTACTTCTGCGCCGGGGTGTTCACGATGCTGTTGTGGCAGACGTTCCAGAATGTGGCGATGACCGTGCAGATCATGCCGGTGACCGGCTTGCCGTTGCCGTTCATCTCCTACGGCGGGTCGGGCCTGATCGTGTACTTCGCCCTGTTCGGGCTGGTGCAGTCGGTCCACATGC
>JAHENF010000092.1 GCA_024643255.1 Ilumatobacteraceae bacterium | reverse complement strand
GACGAGGACGCTGGTCTTCTTCTTGAACTTGCGTGGGTTCAGGTCACGGGCGCTGCGCGCCTTGTTCTTCTTGCTTGCCATTGGTGGTTCCTTACGACTGGAAAATCAGATCTTCGATGCTGGTACTCGACGGAGCGGGACGGGACTCAGAACGGCTCTTCGTCGCCGTACACGGGATCGGGTGCGCTGCGTCCGCCACCGCCACCGCCACCGCCACTGGTGGCGTCGTCGCGGCTGATGCGCTCGACCTGTGCCTGCGCCCAGCGCAAGCTCGGGCCGAGTTCGTCGGCGATCACTTCGGTGACGTTGCGCTTCTCGCCCTCTTTGGTCTCGTAGGAGCGCTGCTCCAACCGACCGGTGACGATGACGCGGTTGCCCTTGTTGAGGCTTGCGGCGGCGTTCTCCCCGAGGTCGCCCCAGGCGACGATGTTGAAGAAGGAGACCTGCTCCTGCCATTCACCGTTGACCTGGTAGCGGCGATTCACTGCCAGACCGAAACTCGCGACGCCACGACCACCGGTCGTGTAGCGCAGCTCGGGATCCTTGGTGAGGTTGCCGACCAGCGTGACGCTGTTCTCAGATGCCATGTTGTTCCCCTTTGCTTGGCCGCTGCGATCAGGCAGCGCTGACTGCCATACCGCGGCGCTCGGCCTCGGCTTCGGGCAGACGGATGAGCTTGTGACGGACGACGTCGTCCGCGAGACGGAGCGTGCGCTCGAGTTCGTCGAGCGAGCCGGCGGGGGCAACGATCTCGGCGACCATGTAGTAGCCCGACGGCTTCTTGTTGATCGGGTAGGCGAACTGGCGCTTGCCCCACCAATCGATCTTGCCGTGGAGCTCGCCGCCGACGGTGGTAACACCGTCGGCCACCGTCTTCATCCAGGCCTGCGCCTTGGGGTCATCGACGTCACCGTCGATGATGATCATCATTTCGTATGCACGCATCATGCGTGTTTCCTCCCTTCGGATCCCCCACGAGTGCCTGATGACAGCCTCGCAGCGGGAGCCCCGGTGTGGGGCAGGGCCAATATGGACCCGCCTACCTTATCGGCGGCGACTGGTGTCGCGTTCGGTGACATGTCGACACCGTAGAGAGGGGGTGTCACAGAGTTGCACGTGCACCACCGGCTACGAGGCGAGCGGACAGCGCTCGGCCTCTGAGCCGACGATCAGTTCGACGCGCGATCCTGCCACGAGTCCCAGTGGCTCGAGGCCGCCGTCGAAGACTTCGATCGCGAGGATGTACTCCGCTCCCGGTGAATACAGCGGGCAGTCGCCGGCCGGCGTGTCGAGGCACGGTTCCATGTCGGCCGATCCGACGTGGGTACCGTCGGGAGCGAACCACGCGATCGACAGCGGGCTCGGCGTCTGGAACATGTAGAAGGAGCCCGAGGTGGCTTCGTCGAATCGGAACGCCATCCCCGCCGCATCGCCGAGGTCGGTGACGCCCATCAGCCCCCGGCCCCGTTCGGTCGGGTCGTCGGCCAACCACAAGCACACCTCACACACCTCGCCGTCGGGCTCGGTGATCAGCGCCTGAATCGTCGTGAACCCCGCGGGTTGCCCGGCCTCATCGCTCGCCCGGCCGTCGGCCGGGTCGGTCGTCGCAGCGTCGGCAGACGCCGGTACCGAGGCCGACGGATCAGGCCCCGCGGGTCGGGCGGTGCCCGGGTCGGGATCGCTCGAACATGCAGCCAGCGCAGCGGCGGCCAGCACCACCCCGGCACGTCGCCGCAGCGACCGTCGGGTCATCGAGTGGCGCGGGCGGTGGAGCGCCGCCCGCCGACCGGGATCACGCGGAGCAGATGGTTCCAGCGACACTCGACGCACGCCTCGACCACGTAGGCGCTCAGTTCCTCCGCCCGGTCGTTGAGCTGGCGCATCTCCTTGGCCGTCGACACGCAACGGCCCTGCGCCGACAGGCCGGGCCCGAACACGTAGGTGACCAGCTTGAGGTCGGACTCCTCGCAGATCGGGCAGCGCGTCGAGGTCTGCGTGCCGACGTTGCGCGCGGCGCGGATCAACTCGGGGTGGGCGTCACACACCTGATCCAGTGGAACCCGGCCCTTCTTCACCTGGCTGATCAGCATCCGACGTGCCAGCCGGTGGTCGACCAAACCGCGCGATCCATCCGAGCCGCGAAGTGCGCCGACCGTGAACGCCATGGCCGCCGACACTACCGGCTCGTGCCGTGGCGCGGTGATCCGCAACCGATCCCCGCCGACAGGATGCCGAGCGGGCACACTTGGGTCGTGGTCGCCGACATCAACTATGGGCCCGGCACGCCGGGTGACGACGAACTCCGACTCTGCGGGGAGGTGGACGATGGCCGTCGGTCGCGTTCGCCCGAGCCGGAGCGAAGTCGATCGCCGTCGACACCGATGCCGAGCGAATCGCCGAAACCCGCCGTCGAGCAACCGCTGCCGAGGTCCAGGTCCAATGCCTCGAAACCGAACTCGCCGACCTCGGCGACGTGGCCTCGGCGTCGTGCGAGGTCGTATTGGCGGCCCACACGATCGATCGGGTCGACGACCTCGGGCGACTTCTGCGTCAAGTCCACCGAATCCTCAAGCCGGGAATGCCGCTGGTGTTGTCGATGTCGCATCCGTACGCCGACATCTCGCCGGAGCATCCCTACGGCACCGGAGCGCGCACGATCGGCGAGTGGTTCACGGCGCTGACCCGCGCGAATTTCCGGACCGATCAACTCCACGAGCTCGGCGCCACCGCACACCACCCCGCGCCCACTGCGCTCGTGCTGCGAGCCCGCAAGGAAGGCTCCTGAGCGAGTCCCGATCACC
>JAHENF010000070.1 GCA_024643255.1 Ilumatobacteraceae bacterium | reverse complement strand
CGAGACGATCAACGGCACGCCGTCGCGGGCACTCGTCATCGCCGACCTCGCCCACGTGCTCTGGGCGGTCAACATGGGTGTGCTCGGCCTGCACGTCTGGCCGTTCCGGGCATCGAACCCCGACGATGCCGACGAGATGCGCATCGATCTCGACCCCTCCCCCGGCGTGACGTTCGACATGGTCCGCGAATCGGCCGGCCACGTCCGCGACCTGCTCGCCGAACTCGGCATGGTCGGCTTCCCGAAGACGACCGGCAGCAAGGGCATCCACGTGTACGTGCGCGTCGAGCCGGGTTGGGACTCCTTCGCCGTCCGCGGCGCCGTCGTTGCGCTGGGCCGCGAGCTGGCACGACGACATTCGGACCTGATCACCGACAAGTGGTGGAAGGAGGAGCGCGGCACGCGGGTGTTCGTCGACTTCAACCAGAACGCTCCGCACAAGAACATGTTCGGCGCCTGGGGTGCGCGACCGCGTGTCGGGGCGCAAGTGTCCACACCCTTCGGTTGGGACGAACTCGACTCGATCGACCCCGAAGCGATGACGATCGACACCGTGCCGCCGCGACTCGCTCTACGGGGCGACCCGTGGGAGCTGATGGACGATGCTCCGTGCTCGATCGTTCCGCTCGTCGAACGGTTCGCGGCCGACCTCGCCGACGGCGTCCCGGACGCCCCGTGGCCGCCGGTGTACCCGAAGATGCCGAACGAAGCACCGCGGGTGCAGCCGAGCCGGGCCCGTCAGCCGAGCGGCGACTGACGATCCGAGATCAGGGCAGGAACTCGGCGGACCGGAGGTCCTCGATGGCCGTGCCGTATCGACGGAACATCTTCTCGATCAACTCCCGGCCGCGATCGTTCAACGTCTCGATGTCGACGTCGCCGGCACTGGTCACCATGTAGCCGAGGAGCACGAGGCCGGCTGCTCGGTAGTCCTCCCGGCAGTGGTCGAGTGAGTACCCGGTCACCCCGTTGTCCACCAATGCGGTGTGGTAGCCCTCGACGAGCCGATCCTGGTGTTCGCGACGCCATTCGGGGTCGAAGTTGCCGCCGAGGAAGTAGACGACATCCCACAAGGGGTTCGCGAGGAACGGCAACTGGAAGTCGACGAGGGCGAACGCGTCGGAGCCGCGACCATCGCCGAACATCATGTTGTCGAGCCGGAAGTCGCCGTGGATGAACGTGTGCGGCTCACGGCCGATACCCGCATCGACCATTCCCTGGTAGTCGGCGGCGGTGCGATCGACCAGGGCATGGATCTCGGGCGAGACGAGGTGGCTCCAGTGCTCGTGGAATGCATCCACTGCGCCGAGGAATGCGTTCTCGAGGATGTCGAAGTACGGACTGTCCGGCTGCGGAAGCCACGACCCGAACCGATCGAGGTCGTCGCTGCCCCACCAGTGGGCGTGCAGTTGCGCCACTGCGGACAACGCGAGTTCGGCTTCCTCGAACGTGCACGATGCGAGTTGATCCCCGGGACGCATCGGCGCCAGATCCTCGAGCAGCAAGATGAAGTGGACCCCATCCTCGACATGGTTGTAGTAGCAGCGCGGGACTCGCAGCTCCATCTCCGGCGCCACGTCGCGGTAGAAGCCGGCCTCCTTCTCGTACAAGCCGAGCAGCAGCCCGACGTGCTTGAACCCCTCGTTGGCGGTCGGCATCTTCGAGATCATCGTGGTCGTCGACGTTGCGGTCGGAACGTCGTACGTCAACGTCAAACGAGCAACCTCACCGACGAACCCCACCCCCTCGCCGATGACCGTCACATCGACCGCCGTGACGCGGGCCCCGCCGCGCACGTCGTCGTCGAGTACGGCATTCAGCCAGTCGGTGCAGATCTCTGCGCTGGTGATCGGAATCGTGGTCATCGTGCCCCCGGTCGACGATGTGACGTCGTGTCGCCGCGAGATTCTGACACATCCGATGAACAAGCTTGGACGGGCAGGTCGGGCGACGTCCGCTCGCTCAGCTGCGGCAGATGAACGGCACCGAGCCCTGGAACACTTCGAGGTCGACCGGAAGATCGGCGGGCGCGGGAGGAACCTGCGACGCGTCGGCGTAGAAGGTCGGGAGCGAGGAGACGTCGAGGATCTTCCCGGTCGACAGATCGAGCGTGACGGACCTCCGGTCGAATCCACATCCCCGATGGTTCGCCACACCGACGATCGTGATCGTGTCAGACGGCGGGCACCGGTTCGATCGACACCTCAGCGGAGCGCCCGACCACGAGGAGTCCGAGGAGCACCGCGACCACGCCGAGCCATCCGAGCGGCGAGATCGTCTCGTCGAGCACCAACGTGGCCAGCAACGTCGCCGTGAGCGGCTCGGCGAGCACCAAGGTCACCGTGGTCGCCGACGTCAAGCGATGCAGCCCGTAGCCGAACAGCAGATACGCCAACCCAGTTGCCGCGATGCCCAGGTGGAGCGCCATCAGCACGCCGTCACCGGTGGTGATCCACCGGAAGGGCTCGCGAACGGCGAGGATCGCGACCAGGAGCGCGCCCACGGTGAACGGTGCCGCGAGCGCGAGAGTCGGTGTCACCCCCGAGCTCATCGTCGACTTCGCCGTCACCGAGTAGAGCGCGTATCCGGCTCCCGCCGCCAGCGCGAGCAGCAGTCCGACTCCGTCGACAGCATTGGACGCGTCGGACGACTTGCTGGCGACGAGCACTGCACCACCGGCGACCGTCACGAGCGTCCCGACGAACCAGGCTCGACCCGGACCTACGCCACGCCAACGCCACTCCATCGCCCCGGCGAAGAAGGGCCCCGCGCCGACGGCAACGACGGTTCCGACCGCCACACCGGTGCGATCGACGGCGACGAGGAAGAACGGCGTGTAGACGGCAACACCCACACCGCCGATCGTCATCAGGCGCCAGTGCCGACGCAGGTTGGCCCGGACATCGGCGAGCGAGGGCCCGGAGACGGCGATGGCCAGCCAGAGCACCGACGTGCCCACGACGATGCGCGTGGCGCCGACGCCGAGCGGGGTCGCGGCATCGGGTCCGAGCGCCTGCGCGGTGCCCGCCGTGCCGAACAGCACCGCGGCCGCCAACACGGAGCCGATCGGCCGGGCGGTCGCTGACATCGCTCGATGTCTAGTCGCTCCCGCAGGACGATCGGCCCCCGATCGGAGGGGAATATCCTTGCGTTCGCAACTGTTCTGATGCACATGACCACGAACTCCAGCTCTCCGGTGATCGACCTGCGTCGAGCGTCGGATCGTGCCGCCACCAAGATCGGCTGGCTCGACTCCAAGCACTCGTTCAGCTTCGGTCGCCACTACGACCCGACCAACACGGGCCACGGCCTGCTCATCGTGAACAACGACGACATCGTCCGCGGCGGATCGGGATTCGACACACACCCCCACCGCGACATGGAGATCGTCACGTGGGTCGTGTCCGGCGAACTCGAACACAAGGACTCCGAACGCAACCGCGGCGTCCTCTACCCCGGCCTCGCCCAGCGGATGTCTGCCGGCACCGGCATCTGGCACTCGGAGATGAACAACTCGGGCAGCGACGACGTCCACTTCGTGCAGATGTGGGTCCCGCCCGACACCGAGTCGGTCGACCCCGGGTACGAACAACTCGACATCAACGCCGAACTCGACAAGGGCGGCCTCGTACCGATCGCCTCCGGCAAGGGACACGATGCAGCGATCTCGATCCGCCAACGCGGTGCTGTGCTGTGGGGCGGACGGCTCGGTCCGGGCGAGACGGTCAGCGTTCCCGACGACCGCAACGTCCATGTGTTCGTCCCACGGGGCAGCGCCGTTCTCGATGGCGCGTGGACACTGTCGGAGGGCGATGCGGCCCGACTCACCGGCGCCGGATCACCATCGTTGTCGGCGGGACCCGGCGGCGCCGAGGTGCTGATCTGGGCAACGACGTGACATCCTGACCCGATGGATTCAGGACGTGCCGACTTCGACGAGTTCTCGAATCTGGTGAGGTCGCGCCGGACCTCGATGATCGTCGACCAGACACGCCCCGTGCCGCTCGACCTGATCGCGGATCTGTGCGGTCTCGCCACGTGGGCACCGAACCACAAGAAGACATGGCCGTGGCGCTTCGCCGTCTTCAGCGGTGATGGCCGAGCGACGTTGGGCGACACGATGGCCGACGAGATGGAACGCACCGGGTTCGGTGACGAGAGCAAGCGCACCAAGACCCGCACGAAGTACCTCCGCACGCCGGCGACGCTGGTGGTCGGTTGCGGACCCGACGACAACGAGATGCTCCACATCGAGAATCGCGACGCCGTGGCCGCAGGAATCCAGAACATCCTGCTCGGCGCGACCGCACTGGGCCTCGCCAGCTTCTGGTCGACGCCCGCACTCACGCAACCGCGCGCCGTGCTCGACCTCTGCGAGTTCGGTGCCGATGACCGCATCGTCGGCATCATCTACCTCGGCTGGGCCACGCAGGAGTGTGCCGCTCCTGAACGGCCCCAGCTGCGAGTCATCCACGTCGCCAGCTGAACACGACCGCCGGAAACGTCACGTTTGACCCGGCACCGTGTGACGTTTTCGTCGGGTGGGGATCGAGCGGCGAGACTGACCGGGTGAGCGACGACCAACGCCAGACCATCGTGACGCTGGACGTCGAAGGTGTGCTCGTGCCCGAGATCTGGATCGCCGTCGCCGACCGGACCGGAATCGACGGACTGCGCCGCACGACCCGCGATGAGCCCGATTACGACGTCCTCATGCGATATCGACTCGACCTGCTCGACGAGCACGGCTTGACGATGTCGTTGATCTCCGACGTGATCTCCCAGCTGCAGCCGTTGGAGGGCGCCCGACAATTCCTCGACGAACTTCGCGACGAGACACAGGTGATCCTGCTGTCGGACACGTTCGAACAGTTCGCCCGCCCGCTGATGCGACAGCTCGGTCAACCGACGGTGTTCTGCCATCGACTCGTCGTGGAGAACGACCGGATCATCGACTACCAGCTGCGCCAGCCCAACCAGAAACAGCACTCGGTCGAGGCCCTCCAGAGCCTGAACTACTGCGTGATCGCCGCCGGCGACAGCTACAACGACACCACGATGCTCGGTGCCGCCGATCACGGCTATCTCTTCCATGCACCCGCCAACGTGATCGCCGAATTCCCTCAACATCGGGCGCTCGACACCTACGACGATCTGCTCGCAGCGATCCGCTCGCACCTCTGACCCCATCGCGGCCAGGGGACGAATGCCCTTGCCGAAGCAGGCCAGAGGGCCGATGTTGGAAGCGTGGCCGACAATGTGCGACCGAGCGGACTGACCTCGGCCGAGGCCGCCGCACGGCTGCGGTCATCCGGGCCGAACGCGCTCCCCGAACCGCCCCGAACACCGGTGTGGCGGCAGCTGTTCGCCCAGCTCACGCACTTCTTCGCCGCCATGCTCTGGGTCGCCGGCTGCCTCGCGATCATCGGCGGGCTCCCCGAACTGGGGATCGCGATCTTCATCGTGATCGTCGTCAACGCCCTGTTCGCGTTCGCCCAGGAGTACCGCGCCGAACAGGCGGCAGCCAGGCTCAAGAGCCTGCTGCCCCTCCAGGTGATGGTCGTGCGCGACGGATCCCCGCTCCTGATCGACGTCGAGGGGGTGGTGCCCGACGATCTCGTCGTGCTCACCGATGGTGACCGAGTGGCGGCCGACATGGTCTGCGTCGAGAGCCACGGACTGCTGGTCGACACCTCGACACTGACCGGTGAGAGCGTCCCGGACTCGATCGGCGTCGATGACGATCTGCGCGCGGGGACGTTCGTCGTCGAGGGCGACGGGCGCGCCGTCGTGACGGCAACCGGTGCCTCGACCGACTTCGCCCGCATCGCTGTGCTCACCCAGGGCACCGAGCGCCCCGACACACCGCTGACCCGGGAACTCCATCGCCTCGTTCGCACGATCGCCTTGATCGCCGTGGCGGCGGGCGGTGGCTTCTTCCTGCTCACGTTGTTCCTCGACACGCCCCCATCCGACGGATTCGTGTTCGCCATCGGCATCACCGTGGCCCTCGTCCCGGAGGGGCTGCTCCCCACCGTCACGCTGTCGCTCGCGATCGGCGCGCAGCGCATGGCCGATCAGCACGCCCTCGTGCGACGTCTCGAGTCGGTCGAGACGCTCGGATCGACGACCTTCATCTGCACCGACAAGACCGGCACCCTCACCCAGAACCGCATGCGCGTCGTGGAGATCTGGATGCCCGATGGTCGCGTTCGACGAGCGGGGACCGGATATGCGCCCGAGGGCGAGATCGCGGACCTGACCGACGATCTGCGCGCACCGCTCACCCTTCTGGCGACGACGGCGCGAGGTTGCTCACGGGGGCGCGCCGTGCGCACCGAGGACGGTGGCTGGACGTCGGCCGGCGACCCGATGGAAGCGGCGATCGACTCACTCGCGATCCAGCTCACCGGTGTCGCATTCGACATGGTGCCGGCGACCGCTCGGTTCGCGTTCGATCCCCGACGACGACGGTCGTCGGTCGTGCAGGACGGTCGAGTCCTCGTGAAGGGTGCGCCCGACGCAGTGATCGAGCGCTGCCGGATCGCCGACGACGACCAAGCCACGACTCGCGCGGCGATGAAGGAACTCTCCGATCGCGGGCTCCGGGTGCTGGCCGTCGCCACCCGCACGGCGGCGGGCGACACGCCGACCACCGCCGACGATGCCGAAACCGACCTCGAACTGCTCGGCCTGATCGGCTTCGAAGACCCTCCTCGGCTCGAGGCCCGTGATGCGCTCGCTGCCTGCCGCCGAGCGGGGATCAGTGTCGCGATGATCACCGGCGACTCCGCGCTCACCGCCCAGGCCATCGCCGACGAGACGGGGCTGCGACCCCCGGACGGGCTCGTGCTGAACGGCAGCGACCTGCCCGACGACATCCAGCTGCTCGGGGCACTCGTGGACCGCGACGGCGTGGTGATCGCCAGAGTCACCCCGCAGGACAAGCTGCGCATCGCCCGAGCGTTGCGGGCGCGTGGCCATGTCATCGCCATGACCGGTGACGGCGTCAACGACGGACCAGCGCTCCGGGAGGCCGACATCGGCATCGCCATGGGTGCCAGTGGCAGCGACGTCGCTCGCGAAGCCGCCGACCTCGTGCTGCTCGACGACAACTTCGCCACGATCGTGGCCGCGGTCGAACAGGGCCGAGCAACATTCGCGAACGCACGGCGCTTCCTGACATATCACCTGACCGACAACGTCGCGGAACTGACGCCCTTCGTCATCTGGGCGATGTCGGGCGGGCGGTTCCCACTGGCGCTCGGTGTGATGCAGATCCTCGCGCTCGACATCGGCACCGACACGCTGTCGGCGGCGGCACTCGGGAGTGAACCAGCAGGCCCCAACGTGATGTCGCAGCCGCCGAGCTCGGGCCGGCTCCTGAATCGGACGGTCGCGACGCGCGCCTTCGGCGTGCTCGGACCGACCGAAGCATTGTTCGAGATGACGGCCTTCGTGGCCGCGCTGATGATCGCCGGCTGGGCGATCGGCGACGCGTTCCCGACCGGCCCGGCGTTGTACGCCGCATCAGGCGCGGCCTTCTTGACGGTGGTGATCGCCCAGACGGCCAATGCCTTCGCGTGCCGGAGCAGTCGACGCCCGGCATGGTCGCTCGGCTGGTTCTCCAACAGGTTCTTGGTGGTTTCGGTCCTCGTCGAGCTCGCGTTCGCTCTCGCCGTGCTCGTGCTCCCCGCCGCGGCGGACCTCCTCGACCAGCAGTGGCCGCCGGCGGCCGCCTGGATCGTCATCCTCGCGTCGGCACCGGCTGTCGTGCTCGTCGATTGGGCATGGAAGCGGGTCCGTAGGTGAACCTCTGTCAGCGAGTCACCTGGCCCCACGCTCGACGTCTTCGACACCTCGAAGCAGCACAGGCACGATCAGGCCGAGCCCGATCAACACGCTGCCGCTGACGAAGAGCGCCGAGCGCACGCCGTAGTGGTTGGCGATCAGACCACCGAGGACCGCGCCGACCGGCATGCCCAGGTAGACGAGGAACCGGTAGCTCGCTCCGACCCGACCGAGCATCTCGTTCGGGATCAACCGCTGGCGAAGCGCCACTGTCAAGACGTTCCAGACCATGATCGATCCGAGCGACACCGCCCACAGGACACCCGCGGCGATCGGCGACGACGTTGCCGCCACCAGCCACGTGGCGATCCCCGAACCCAGCACGGCGCACGCCAGCGTCACACGCAACGGGAACCGCCGGAACCGGGGGGCGATCAGCGATCCGACGATCCCACCGACAGCGCCGGGCACCAGCAGCAGTCCGTATCCGAAGTCCGAGAGGTCGAGGACGTCGCGCGCGTAGATCACGAACACGGCATTGCCGATGAACGACGCGGTGCCGAGCGCCGTCGAGATGACCGCCAGCATTCGAAGGAGCCGATGCTTCCAGAGCCACCGAAAGCCCCCCGAAACCCGGGACCGCATCCGAACGCCGGGTTCGGGCGCCGCCCCCGACGCATAGCTCCCCGACATGAAGGCCATCACGAGCGCCGCCCCTGCGAAACTCAGCGCGTCGAGTCCGAACGGAATGGCGATCGCCAACCCGAACAGGAGCCCACCGACCGGTGGACCGATGAGGTCGTTTGCCGCCAGTTCGGTCGACCCGAGGCGACCCGCAGCGCGTTCGAGATCTCGATGGTCGACCGTCGCCGGGACCATCGCCATGCTCGACGAGTCGACGACGGCTTCAGCCGATGCGAGCAACGCGGCCACGACGAAGATCGCGACGATCGACACCTGATCGAGCAGGATGACGGCGACGAGTCCGGCCATCACCACCGCCCGGGCCATGTCGAGGCGCATCCGCAACACGCGTCGGTCGTACCGGTCGGCCCAGGCACCACCCGGCAGGATGAAGAACAACCAGGGCAGACGTTCGGCCACCGTCACACCGGCGATCAAGCGCGGATCGCCGGTGACGGAAAGGGCCAGCAACGGGAGCGCCACGAGGCGCAGACCGTCGCCGAGATTCGACAACGCGGTCGCCCCCCACAACAACCGGAAGTTGCGCGGCAGAGCGGGCCCGAATCGTTTGCGCTCGTCGGCGCGGCTTGCTGCCCGTTCGGCCGCGCGAACGGCGGCCGCGGACGGTCTCTCGAACTCACCCGTGTCGACGCCGAGCGCCTCGAGTGCAGAGTCGAGCTCGTCGAGCGGCGTCAGCGAGGCGGACGGATCGTCGCCCCTGGCGGAACTCGGGTCACTCACGGCGTGTAGACGCCGAACACCTCGCGCAGTGCGTCGCTGATCTCGCCGAGGGTGGCGTCGGCGCGCAGCGCGTCCTTCATGCTGTAGAGCAGGTTGTCGCCACCCTGGGCGGTCGCCTTGACGGCCGAAAGGGTCGACTCGACCGCGGCGGTGTCGCGGTTCGCCTTGTACGCCTTCAATCGGGCGATCTGGTTCCCTTCGAGTTCGGGGTCGATCGGGAACACCTTCGGCTCGGGCTCGTCGTCCATCGTGAACTTGTTGACCCCGACGATCACCCGTTCGTCGTCGTCGATCGACTTCGTGTACTCGTAGGCGGCCTGCTCGATCTCGTCCATCTGGAAGCCGGACTCGATCGCCGTGACCGCACCACCCATCTCGTCGATGCGCTCGATGTACTCCCATGCCAACCGTTCGACCTCGTCGGTCATCGACTCGACGAAGTACGAGCCCGCCAGCGGGTCCGGCGTATCGGCGACGCCCGACTCGTAACCGATCACCTGCTGCGTGCGCAGCGCCATCCGAGCCGCCTCCTCGGTGGGCAGGCTCAGCGCCTCGTCGAAGCCGTTGGTGTGCAGGCTCTGCGTCCCACCCATCACGGCGGCGAGCGCCTGCAACGTCACACGCATGACGTTGTTCATCGGCTGCTGGGCGGTGAGCGTCGATCCACCGGTCTGGGTGTGGAAGCGCAGCATCGCCGACTTCGGGTCCTTCGCACCGAAGCGCCCGGTCATGATCGTGTGCCACATGCGGCGGCTGGCGCGGAACTTGGCGACCTCTTCGAAGAAGTTGTTGTGGCCGTTCCAGAAGAAGCTGAGGCGCGGCGCGAAGTCGTCGACATCGAGGCCGGCATCGATCGCTGCCTGCACGTAGGCAATCGCGTTGGCGAGCGTGAACGCGATCTCCTGGACGGCCGTCGAGCCGGCCTCGCGGATGTGGTAGCCGGAGATCGAGATCGTGTTCCAGTTCGGGACGTGCTTGCTGCAGTACTCGAAGATGTCGGTGATGATCCGCATCGACGGCCGGGGCGGATACACGTAGGTGCCGCGGGCGATGTACTCCTTGAGCAGGTCGTTCTGGATCGTGCCGCCGATCTGGTCGCTCGACACCCCGTTCTCCTCGGCGACGAGTTCGTACATCAAGAGCAGGATCGCGGCCGTCGAGTTGATCGTCATCGACGTCGAGACCTTGTCGAGCGGGAGATCGGCGAGCAGCAGCCGCATGTCCTCCATCGAGTCGATCGCGACGCCGACCTTGCCGACCTCGCCTTCGG
>JAHENF010000091.1 GCA_024643255.1 Ilumatobacteraceae bacterium | reverse complement strand
GTGCCGATCAGTGACACCCCGACCCGGCGATCGGGGACGCTCCTCGGGGAGCTTGTGGCACGGGATACAGGGACGCTCGGTGAGGGCCGAACTCGCGCGCGTTGATCGGCGTCGCGGCGGTGATTGTCGAGAGCGTTATCAGTCGCCGGCGCTGCAATGAGAGGATCGTTGACGTGGACGGCGAGGAGATCCTTCAGGGCGGTGTCGCGAATGCCGGCGCTGTGGTCCGATCGGGTGACCACGTCTTGCGTCCCTCGAATCAACACTCCGCCTCGATCCACCGGTTCCTGAGGCAGGTCCGGGCACGCGGATTCCACGGCGCTTCGGAGCCGGTGTCCATTGATCCCGACGGTCGCGAACGTCTGCGTTTCGTGCCGGGTGATGTTCCGCTTCCGCCGTACCCGTCGTGGGCCCAGACCGACGAGGCGTTGGCATCGGTCGCGGTGCTGATCCGAGGGCTCCACGACGCATCGATCGGCGTCTCGCTCGACGGTGAGTCGTGGAACAGCGAAATGGCCGACCCGGCCGGCGGTCCCGTCATGTGTCACAACGACGTCTGTTTGGAGAACGTCGTGTTCCGAGACGGGCGCGCCGTTGCGCTCCTCGACTTCGACTTTGCCGCCCCCGGACGCAGAGCGTTCGATCTCGCCGCGTTCGTACGGATGTGCGTGCCGATCGATGACGACTTCAATGCGTCACGCCTGGGTTGGGCGTCGATCGACAAGCCCATGCGTCTCCGCGTCGTGTGCGACGCATACGGCTGCGACGAGTCGGGACGAGCCGCCGTGCTTTCGTGTCTGTCCGATTCGATCGCCCGCGGTGGCGAATTCGTCCGGCGGCGGGTGGAGGCCGGCGAGGTCGCCTTCATCGAGATGTGGAACAACATGGGCGGCCAAGAGCGCTTCGACCGCCGACGTCAATGGTGGTCGGACAACTACCAAGACTTTGCCGACGCAATTCGGTAGTCGAGTTCACCGTCGCGTCGCGAGCCGGCATTATCTCGCGTCACGCTCGAGCCGAAGCCGAGTGTCGCTCACCGCTGGCGAGCAGTGATTCTGTGTGCGTGAAGTGTGCGGGCGGCCTCGATCAGCGGCTTGGAGCCCAGTCGATCTCGGTGAGGATCGTCGCGGCATTGTCGACGAGTGTCGAGAAGTGGCCCGCCCCCTCGACCAGCGTCAACGAGGCAGACGGGATCTTGTCGGCCAGGAAGACACCCCACGCTGGGGTCGCCTGACGGTCGCTGGCTCCGTGCCATACCGCCGTCGTGGTCTGGATCGCCGCCAGTTCGAAGCCCCAGTCGCGGTGGTAGAGCGACGCCTCGTGAACGAGGCCAGCGGCGCCGGCTCGTACGGCCTCGGTCATTTCTGCGAGGACCATGCTCGCGATGTGCGGCTGCTCGCGGAACATGGCGCCGTCGGCCGGCTGCATCTTGGCCCATGCCCCCAACCACCGGTCCGGGTGCTTGGACATCTGGCGGAGTTGGCTGCGGGCGACTGTTCGGTAGAGGTTTGGGTGATTCATCAACGCGTTGACGACGCGGAACATGGGATGCAGCCCCCGGTTCGTCGCTGGTGGAGGGGCGACCGAGGACACGGTCGCGACTCCCGTGATCCGGTGGGGTAGGGCTGCTGCACAGGCGAGCGCATGGGGTCCGCCGCCGGAGTGGCCGACGAGCCCGAACCGTCCGAGATCGAGTCGATTGGCCAGTTGCTCGACATCGCTCGGCCAGTCGAGGAGATCCCGACCCGGCTGGTAGGTCGAACGGCCGAACCCCGGCCGCTCCGGGCAGATGAGCCGAACACCCGTCGCAATTGCGGCGGCTTCCAGAAGGCCGCCGGCGAGTCGGGAGTCGTTGCCGCCGTGGAAGAACATGACGGGCCGTCCTGCTTCGAGGCCGAATTCTGCCCAGCAGAGCGTTCGGCCATCGAACGTCGTCATCTCCAATCGTTCTCGGTTGATCATCCGGCCCTGATTCCAGTTGGGTCTTCAACATCGGTGTCTCGGACTACCCACGTGTAGCGGGCCGGCTCGAAGCGAGGCGCGGCTCGACGGTTCAGCAGTGTTGTTCGAGATGGCGCTTGAGTCCCTCGAGGAGTTCGCGCATTCCGGCTCGGTAGTTGCGTTGGACGGCGACGGTGTTGAGGATCCGTCCGAGCGGGCCGTACTTGAGAGTGTAGGTAGGGCTGACGGTCAGCTCGGTGCGGGCCTGCTGTGCGATGTCGGTGAGGGTGAACGCGATGTCAGCGGTCTTGAACGGAAGGGTCGAGTCGGTGATTCGGAAGGTGATCGCCCTCCTTGGCTCGAACTCGACGACATGCTCGGTGAGCGAGTGCTTGGCGGAGATGTCGCAGTGACGAGCACCTCCGATGCCCTCGATGTCGTTGGTTCGGTGCGATCCGATGAGGCCTGGGTTCCAGGTGGCAATAGCGCCGATGTCGGCGAGGGCTGCCCACACGGTGTGGCGTGGGGCGTCGATCGTGGTTCGTTCGGTGAAGGTGCTCATGCGAGGTGCTCCGAGAGTTGGTGAGCGTGGGTGTCGAGCGCGGCGAGCACGGTTGCCTCGTCGGCGGGTGGGAGCCAGATGACGGCTCGATCGATGCCAGCCTCGTGGTATCCGGCCAGGAGTGCCGGGTCGCCCTGAGATGAGTACACGGTCACGACCGCGGTCTCGGGGTCTCGGTCGTGTTGTTCGAAGGCGTTGCGGAGTCGGGGCAGGTGGTCGACGACGTCGCCGTAGCCTTCGATCGGGAGCCACCCGTCGGCCCAGGTGGCGATGTCATCGAACACCTCGCTGGTGGCGCGTGCCCCAACGTGGAGTGGCGGGGCGGGCTGCTGGGCGGGCTTG
>JAHENF010000090.1 GCA_024643255.1 Ilumatobacteraceae bacterium | reverse complement strand
CGAAGACCTGCCCGCCGGCGGACGTGACGGCGCCAAGGCGACCTTCCAGCAGGAGCGTTCGGGTGTGGCAGCGATGGCGCTCGGGATCATCGAAGAGTGCCTCCAGCTGAGCGTGCAGTACGCAAAGGACCGTGTGCAGTTCGGCAAGCCGATCGGCGAGTTCCAGCTGATCCAGGACAAGCTCGCCCGCATGGAGGTCGCCCGGCTCAACGTGCAGAACCTGGTGTTCCGGACGATGGAGATGGGCGCGGTCGGCGAGACGATGACCCTGGCCGAAGCCTCCGCGATGAAGTTGTACTCGGCCCGAGCAGCAACCGAGGTCGCGCTCGAAGCGGTGCAGCTCTTCGGCGGCAACGGCTACATGAGTGAGTTCCGGGTGGAACAGCTCGCCCGCGACGCCAAGGTGCTGCAGATCTACGCCGGCACCGACGAGATCCAGATCACCGCCATCGCCAAGGACCTGCTTCGCAGGTGATGCAGATGGCACTGCCCGGAATCGACACGGCCGTCGGCCTCGTCACCCGACGCTGTCCGACGCCCACCGATCTCGAGGTCGTCACCCAGTACGGCGCAGAGTCCGGTGCGAGCGACAGGTCGGAGGCCATCTGGGCGCTCGTCCAGGACGTCTACCGCACCGGGATGCATCCGGGAATCCAGATCTGCATCCGTCAGGGCGGCGAGGTCGTGCTCGATCGAGCGATCGGCAATGCCCGCGGCGTCGTGCCGGGGCATCGGTTCGATCGCAGTCGAGCGGTCCCGCTCGCACTGGACACGCCGATCAATCTCTTCTCCGCCGCCAAGGCGGTCACCGGGATGGTGATGCACAAGCTGGAGGAGATCGGCTCGCTCCGGCTCGACGACGAAGTCGCGGCTCATCTCCCCGGCTTCGAACGGCATGGCAAGGAACGCATCACGATCCGACACGTCCTGACCCACCGCTCCGGGATCGCCACGATGCCGACCGAAGCGTTCGATCTCGACGTGCTGAGCGACCCGGACGAGGTCGAACGAATCGTGTGCGGGTTGCGACCGGGCGCGCAGGCCGGCTCCACCCCGGAGTACCACGCGGTGACCGGTGGGCTCATCATGGAAGCCGTCACCAGGCGCGCGGCGGGCCGGAGTCTGCGTGATGTGCTCGCCACCGAGGTCAAGGCACCGCTCGGGCTCGGCTGGATGGACTACGGCGTGGCACCCGAGGATGTCGACCGCGTGGCACACAACGTCGAGACCGGCGCACCGATCGGACCCGTGACGAACCTGTTCATGAAGCGAGTGCTCGGCAAGCCGTGGAGCGAGGTGCTGCGCATGTCGAATGACCCACGCTTCCTCGGTGCGGTTGTTCCTTCGGCGAACGTCATCGTCACCGCCCGCGACATCGCTGTCTTCTACCAGTGCATCATGGACGGCGGATCGTTCGAGGGGGTCAAGGTTTTCGACGAGGAGACCATCAGACGGTCACTCGAGGCACCGCACGACGAACTCGTCATCGACCGGATGCTCGGGCTGCCGCTTCGATACGGGAGCGGATTCATGCTGGGCTCCGGATCGTTCAGCCCGTACGGCTGGAACCGACCGCAGGCGTTCGGTCACGTCGGCATGTCGAATCTGTTCACGTGGGCCGACCGGGAGCGAGATCTCGTCGTCGCCCTCCTCACGACGGGCAAGCCGGTCCTCGGACCGCACCTGGTGCCACTCGTGAAGTTGCTCACGGGGATCAATCAGGTCTTCCCGGCACCGTGACGACCCCAGCAGGACATCGCGGGTCTGACCCCAGATGTCCCGGCTGGCCCCCTGGTCACCGTGGTGCTTCCCCTGGGATTCGAACCCAGAACCAATGGATTAAGAGTCCACTGCTCTGCCATTGAGCTAGAGAAGCTTGCGGCGAGAGAGGGTACCGAGCGATTGCCCGCCCGACACCCTCTCAGCGCCTGCGTATGGGGTGGCCAAGGGGACTTGAACCCCCAACCGCCAGGATCACAACCTGGTGCTCTACCTGTTGAGCTATGACCACCATGTGGGCGAACAGTCTGCCAGGTCGGACCGCGATCGCCACCAACGGTTCGGCGGCGACGTTCAGGTGCCCGGAACGAGCGCGACCTTGCCTGCCACCTTGCGCTCGGCCAGGTCACGCAGTGCCCGTGCCGCGTCGTGCAGCGGGTACGACACGGGCTCGACCGGGGCGAGATCACCGGCCGCGATCCGCTCGACGACCTCGGCGAGCAGGGCCCGGTTCTCCTCCTGGTGACGTCCCACCCAGGCACCCCAGTCGACGCCGGTCACGCGCCGGTTGCGCAGCAACACCTGGTTGGCGGCGAGCTTGGGAATCCCGGCGACAAAGCCGATCACGATGTACTGACCGTCCTCGCCGAGCGCCCGCAGCGCGACCTCGCCGACCTCGCCACCCACCGGGTCGTAGATCAGATCGACACCGCCACGGTCGGCACGGTCGTCGAAGGTGGCCGCGAACGCCTTCGCGGCGTCCTTGATCCCCGCCGCATCCAGCGTCGAGTTGTCGATGGTCGCCAGCGCACCGCGCGACTCGGCGAGCGCCCGCTTCTCGGGAGTCGAGGCCGCGGCGATCACCCGGAGTCCGAGCGCCGCTCCGATGTCGACCGCCGCCAGCCCCACACCGCTGCCGGCACCGAGCACGAGCATTGTGTCACCGGCCGACGCGCGGGCACGGACCCGCAGCGCGTACCAGCCGGTCATGTAGCTCTGCATGAACGTCGCTGCCTGGCCGTCGGTCAGCGACTCGGGGATCGCGACGAGCTGCCGGGGTGACACGACGACCTCGCTCGCGAATCCTCCGAAGCCGATGCTCGCGAACATCCGGTCGCCCACCGCGATGTTGT